>JBIIWZ010000016.1:0-45020 GCA_044338665.1 Flavobacteriales bacterium | reverse complement strand
ACTAGATCCTAAGTCTAGCGCGGCTACCAATTACGCCACATGCGCATGTTGCGGTGCAAATATACAATGCTTCTTGGATTATGAAAGTTTTTCTCTTCTGGATTAACTTAAATAGATGAAATATTTCCCTTTTTTACTGTGCTTCACGCTGCAATTCGCTGCTGAGAATTTTGCTCAAGATGTCTGTGGTGCCCGAATGGCCGCACTTAGCGGAAGCGCCATTACACAATCCGATGCTTTTTCAGGATTCAACAACTTGTCGGCTTCTGCTCAATTCAAGGGGAGTTCTTATGCGTTTTATGGTCAAATTCCCTATGGAATTTCGGAGATTAAAGACGCGGGAGTGTCCATTTTACAACATTTCGGAACAGGAGTTATGGGGGTGGTATTCCAATCTTATGGGAATACGGAATTTAATCGTCAACGCATGAACCTCGGTTATGCAATGCCGCTTTCGGATAAATTCAAGGCGTCGGTTAGTCTCGGATATTCTTCCACCCGAATAAGTAACGGCTATGGAAAGGCGCTTACTCTTTGGACGAACATAGGCGCAACATATGACGTTCGAAAAGATTGGAAATGGGCAGCGGTGATAGACCTTCCGGCGAGTGCTTTGAAGAATTCGGAAGAGCTGCCCGCAACACTTCGAATCGGGACGACCTATTCATTCGGAGAACAAGTGGTTCTTTCAGCGCAAGTGATTTCAACGACGAACGCTCAATCGGCTGTGAGTTACAGTTTCGGATTGGAATATTTTCCGGCAGAAGTTTTCGCGATTCGGTTCGGGATGAACACCTTCTGGCAGACATGGTCGCTAGGTGTTGGCGCTCGATTGAAGAACTATTCGTTCGATGCGGCCGCAGTTGTTCATCTGCAATTGGGCTTAACTCCTCAAATCTCTTTGAGCTATGGAATGGAAAAGTAAGTGCCTTCTTTTTTTTCTTTTCGGTTGGAAGGGAATGGCTCTTTTCGCTCAGGAAGAAAGCAACGCGCTGGTTGAACAGCGCATTGAAACAATTTCAAGTTTTATGGAAGAGGGAAGTGACGTGGATTATTCTTCCCTCACCGAAGACTTGACCTACTTCGCTCGCCATCCGATTAATTTGAACACAGCCGACGCGCTTTCCTTGCAATCGCTTTTAGTTCTTAGCGACACACAAATAAATGCACTCTTCAAACACATTGATTTTTATGGAGAATTAAAAAGCATCTTTGAATTGCAGAGTGTGGTTGGAATGGATGTGCCGACCATTCGGTGGATACAGCCGTTTGTGTATGTGAATGAAGACGATGGATTTTCTGATTTTTCATTTCGAAGATTACGAGAGGAAGGAACACACGACATTATGATTCGTTCGAAACGAACGCTGCAAGAGCAAGCCGGATTTATTCCAGATCCGATCACTGGAAAGAAGAATTTTTTGGGAAGTGAATATGGAAGCTACATGCGCTATCGTTTTCAATACCGAAGAAATATTTTGGTGGGAATGACCTTCGAAAATGACATTGGAGAACCGCTCAGGAATGGACCCGATTTTAAAAGTGCATCGTTGTTTATTCGTGAAGCGAAAGCGTTGAAGCAATTTGTAATTGGCGATTACCAGGTTCAGTTTGGACAAGGCCTTACCTGTTGGAACAGCATGGCATTTGGAAAGTCTTCGTTCAGTGTGCAGGTGAAGCGAAATGCACAAGGGTTGAAGCCATATTCATCGGTAAACGAAAGTTCGTTTTTTCGAGGTGCGGGCGTTACGGTTGGAAATAAATTCTTAACCGCAACAGTGTTCGCTTCTAGAAGAAAGTTAGATGCCACCTTTAACACGGATACAGTTCTAACTGATGATGGAATGGCTGTGAATTCAATTGTTTTAGGAGGTCTGCACCGAACGGAAAGCGAAATTGCCAAGAAGAACTTGTTGACTGAAATTGTATCAGGAGGAAATATTCAAGTTCAAAAAGGAATGTGGAAACTCGGAACTGTCGCGGTACAGCGAAGTTTGAGCGATTCTATAGCAGTACGAACAGATTGGTATGCGAACGGGAAATTCACCGGGAAATCACAGAGCGCTGTTGGAATGTATGCTGAAGGCGTATGGCAAAATGTTTCGCTGTTTGGAGAAGTTTCTCGCAGTTCGAATAATGCATGGGCATACGTCTCAGGTCTAACGGCAGCTTTGCATTCGCGCGTTTCAGCAACGGTTTTATTTCGGAATTTCGATGAAGATTTTCAATCAGTGTACTCGAATGTAATTGCGGAAGGAAGCAGTGTTTTTCCTTCGAATGAGCGAGGAGTGTATGCAAGTGTTCAAGCACAATTGTCGAAGAAAATAAGTGTGAATGCATACACAGATGGTGTTCAATTTCCATGGTTGCGTTATCAAGTCACAGGGCCTTCGAGCTTTAGTGATAATCTTATTCAATTCAATTACAAACCCGACAAGAAGCACGAGTTCTATGCACGCATGCGCATTCGAAGAACCTCGATTGATAGAAGTGTTTTGAATCGGATCGACTTTCCTGTCGATCGTCTGTCACAACAAATTCGATTGAATTTTATTTTCAGTCCGATTGAAAGTTTGAAGTTACACAGTCGAATAGAATTTGTGAGAACCAACGAGGAAGGACTTCCAAATGAATCTGGATATCTAATTTTTCAAGATGTGATTTGGAAGAAAATGGGAGTGCCTTGCACGATAACCTTTCGCTACGCTTTGTTTCACACAGATGCTTGGAACGCTAGATTGTATGCTTATGAAAACGACGTGCTCTACAGCTACAGCATTCCTGCATACTATGGAAAGGGAGCAAGAATCTACGGCATCTTCAAATTCGATGTTCGAAGGAACATAGATGTTTGGTTTAGAATTGCACAATGGACTTACACCGATCGAGATTTCATCTCTTCAGGAAATTCAATGATTATTGGATTTCGAAAAACAGATTGCACACTGCAAATGCGCATGCAGTTTTAAATTCGTTTTAGAATTTCGTTTTCAATTTCTTCACTGTCCCAAACGGCTTCAATGTCTGGTCTGTTCATGACTTCCTTCATGATTTCATTCTGACGAATTCCACTGCTTAAGGCTTCGTGATACGGAATGTGACTGAAGGTAACCTGCGAATAAAGTGGGATCCATTTTTCTGGATGTTTGCTTGCGAATCTTCCTTCAATTTTTTTCTGAAGAAGAAAATCTTTGTCGGCCGTTAAATCGCGCATTTCAATATAATTGCGAAGGGCTAATTCCAAAATAGCGTCACCGTTTGGCTTGCGCATTTCCCCGTATTCTTTCAATAGTTCTGGATGGTCTTCACCCAGTTCAGTCATGAGTCGATCAAGTTCGCTGCAGTCTTCAAATCCACTGTTCATGCCTTGTCCGTAAAATGGAACAATCGCATGTGCAGAATCTCCCATAAGCGCCACTTGGTTTTTGTAGTTCCAAGGATTGCATTTGGTCATGACTAAACTAGCGGTTGGATTCGTGTTGAAGTCCAACAAAAGTTCCGGCATCATTGCCTTTGCATCTGGAAAATATTTTTCGAAGAAATCGAGAACGTCTTGATCTGTTTTCAATTTATCGAATGATACTTCGCCTTCAAAAGGGAAGAAGAGTGTGCAGGTGAAACTTCCGTCAATGTTCGGAAGCGCAATCATCATAAACTCTCCGCGTGGCCAAATGTGCAAACAGTCGTGACGCATTTTGTGCGTTCCATCTTCGTTGCCTGGAATCTCCAATTCCTTGTAGCCGTGGTCTAAATAGGCTTGCGAATATTCATTGCGGTCGAGCTTCGTCATGCGAGCACGAACGGCGCTGAACGCACCGTCTGTTCCGAATATCTGATCGAATTGTTGACGGACGTGTTCGCCGTTTTTACCTTCGAAAACAATGGTGTTTGTATCGAGTTCAACATCGACACATTTGTGTTCGAAGTTGAGTGAAACGTTTTCAAACTCTGAAGCACAGCGCACCAATGTTTGATTTAAAATTCCTCTTGAAACACTGTAAATGGCTTGCCCTTCTTTTCCGTAGGCTTGGTAGGTGAGTTCGCCCGAAACTGCATGCATAAGTCTGCCGCTCATAGGAAGAGCGACTTCTTCAATTTCTTTGCGAATGCCTGCGCCTTCGAGGCCTTTCCAACCGCGATCGCTCAACGCGAGATTTATACTTTTCCCTTGAACAACTTTCACGTTGCGAATGTCTGAACGACGGTCAAAAACCGAAACCGTGTATCCGCGTTTAGCGAGATAAACAGCCCATAAACTTCCAACTAATCCTGCCCCAACAACGGCAACGTTTTTCTTGCTCATATTAGATTGCATTTAATGCATTTGTTAAATCTTCAATCAAGTCTTCTGCGTCTTCAATTCCAACGCTTAATCTCAACAATGAATCAGTAATTCCACTTTTTTCTCTTTCCGCTTTTGGAATAGAAGCGTGAGTCATTGAGGCCGGGTGACCAAGCAATGATTCCACTCCACCAAGAGATTCAGCTAAAGAGAATACATGAACGTTTTGAGCTAGGGTAGAAGCGTCTTCGAAACGATCACCTTTCAAACTGAATGAAATCATTCCTCCGAAATCGCGCATTTGTTTTTTAGCAACTTCATGGTTCGGATGCGAAGGGAAACCAGGCCAATAAACCTTTTCAACTTTTGGATGATTCGCCAAGAAGTTTGCAACAACGACTCCGTTTGCGCAATGTCTTTCCATACGGACATGCAATGTCTTCAATCCGCGCAATACCAAGAAGCTGTCTTGTGGACCAGGGGTAGCACCGCATGAATTCGCAATAAATGCCAATTGCTCATAGAGGTTGTCGTCGTTGGTGCACAAGGCGCCCATCACAACATCGCTGTGTCCGTTTAAATATTTTGTAGCGCTGTGCATAACAATATCCGCATTCATGTCTAACGGATTTTGAAGGTATGGCGAAGCGAAAGTGTTGTCTATGACAGAAATCAAATTGTGTTTTTTTGCCAACGCCACACACTTTTCAATGTCTATGATTTTCATCATGGGGTTGGTTGGAGTTTCCACCCAAAGCATTTTCGTTTTTTCGTTAACTGTTTTTTCAAGCAAATCGAAATCGTGCATGTCTACAAAGTGAAAAACAATTCCATACTTCGCGAAAACCTTAGTGAACATGCGGTAGCTTCCGCCGTATAAGTCATCTGTGGCAATGACTTCATCGCCAGGAACAAGAAGTTTAATGATCGCATCTGCGGCACCCATTCCGCTCGAAAAACACAAGCCGTGTTTTGCATTTTCCAATTCAGCCAAACAACGTTCCAGCGCAACACGCGTGGGGTTTTTACCGCGCGCATAAGCATATCCTTTGTGAACTCCTGGAGATTCTTGAACGTAAGTTGAAGTCTGATAAATAGGAGTCATGATGGCTCCTGTAGTTGGATCGGGCTCTTGTCCCGCGTGAATTGCTTTGGTTCCGAAACGCATGGTAAAATTTTTTCGCAATTTACACCTAAGCGCTCACAAACAAGCAGAACTATTTACACGTTCTTTTCAATATACTTGATGATCTGTCCTGCTATATCAACACCCGTTGCTATTTCAATTCCTTCTAGGCCTGGTGAAGAGTTTACTTCAATAATTAGTGGACCTCTTTCGCTGCGAAGCATGTCTACACCTGCGATTCCTAATTTCATAGCATTTGCTGCTTTAATGGCTGCAATTTCCTCTTCAAGGGTAAGCTCAATAACTTTTGCTGTTCCGCCTCTATGAAGGTTGCTTCTGAATTCTCCTTCCTTCGCTGTTCGCACCATAGCACCAACAACATGTCCATCTACTACAAAAGCACGAATGTCTTCTCCGCGAGATTCTTTAATGAACTCTTGAACGATGACCCGGGCTTTCAAACCGTTGAACGCTTCAATTACTGAAACCGCGGCTTTTTTGTTTTCAGCAAGAACAACTCCCAAACCTTGTGTTCCTTCTAAAAGCTTTATGATTACCGGTGCTCCGCCCACTTCTCTCAACGTGCGTTCCACGTCTTTTGAATAGTTGGTGAATACTGTTTTTGGAAGGCCAAGTCCCGCACGAGATAATATCTGTAAGCTGCGCAGTTTATCGCGTGAACGAACCAATGCTTGAGATTCCACTGCCGTGAAAACATTCATCATTTCAAACTGACGAACCACAGCGGTTCCGTAAAAAGTTACAGAAGCACCAATACGCGGGATGACCGCATTGACTCCAGTTATTTCTTCGCCGCGATAAAGCACTTTCGGCTTTTTCTTTTCAATAACTAAGTCGCATTTCGAATGGTCTATAACGCGAATTTCGTGGCCTCTTTTCTGAGCGGCCTCAACTAAACGCTTGGTGCTATAAAGCTTCGCGTTACGAGAAAGTACAACTAAGTTCATGTTGGAATTGTGTAAGGCAAATTAACAACTAATCCAATTGTTACACAAGATACTTCGTAAGATGTTTCACAAGGTACTTTGTAAGATGTTTCACAAGGTACTTTGTAAGATGTTTCACAAGGTCCTGCGGAAGGTGCTTCGCAAGACCTTTCGGAGAATCTTTCGAAGAATTTTGAAACAGATGTTTCACAAGGTCCTTCGGAAGAGGAATTATTTGAAAAGATTCTTGTTCAGAGCGAGGGTTTCTGGGGAATTGACGTGGGCTTTGGCATAATTCAAGGCACCTTGAGACCATAACTGATAATCGTAATTCGATAAATTAAAAAAGAAGTCAAGAGATTCTGCAAGGGTGGTTGAATTGAGCGATGAAGATTTTCCTGCGAATTTTTCTTCAAGATTTTTCCAAGGGGTTTGATCAGAAATGACAATAGGAATTCCATTGGAAAGTCCTTCTGCTATGGCGTGTCCGTAATTTTCACCTCTAGACGGTAAGAAAAAGAGATGGGAATTTTCATAATACTCGTTCAGTTCTTCTTGATTTTTATGTCCATGCAGCTTAATCTGAATAGATGAACTCTCCTTAGCTAACAAACGGAGAGCTTCAGCGAGTTCTGCATTTTCTTCCAACCCCACAATATCCCATTTTACCGGTTTGTTCGGTTTCCAATTCCGAATGGCTTCCATCGCTTCGTAGTATCCTTTTTCTGGACTAATTCTTCCTACAGTGAGAATGCGAAAGGGAGACGTAATTTCTTTTTTTATTTCGGAAATTTCAGCGTTGGAGATATTTGGAGCAATTCGAATATTCGCATCTTGAAATTTTTGAAGTATTTCTTCTTTTTCTATTTCGCTTGTCGCGTGCCAAGTGATGTTCGAATAAATTTTAGTGAATTTCGAAAACAACAAAAATAATTTTTTCTTGAATCCTTTTTGTTTGAAGGCTGCTGGCTTCAGCATTCCGCGAGGAGCAAGCACAACCTTGGTGGAACAATTGTTCTTGCGAAAGACCTTCAAAGGAAGCAAGGTAAACTTGGGAGACCACATGGAATTCAAGTATAGGCGGTCAGGATTTATTTCACTATAAATTTTTAAAATAAACTCTTCAGTCAATGAATTTTCATTCAAGTAATACACCTGAATATTTCCTTGAAAACTCGCTTGCCAAGAATCCGATTGAATATTCGCGTAAGGAATTGTGCAGTTTAAATCGGTGTTTCTTGTGACAACATAAAAAGTATCATCGCTATACTTCATGAATGAAATCAACGATTGTATAGGACCGCCCGCTTGCGATCCAGGATAAAACCAATCGGTGAATACCATTATTTTCATGACTTGAAATTAATGTGATTGTTTTTCATCCAATGTCCTAAAACCGATAGGTGCCAGAAAGAAATAAAAGACTTTTCTTCGTTACCGAGTAAAAATTTATTCCAAGCAGTTTTAAGGACTTTTTCATTCACCACTTCTTGGTCAAATAAAACCTGAAACCCCGATTCAGTGAAGTCCTTAAGCTCGTTTTTCATCCAGACGCTCCACGGCAATGTGAATCCCATTTTCTTTCTGTTTACCACTTCGTGGGGAAGAATATCAGAGAAAGTTTCAGTAAGAAATTTTTTGGGTGAAGTAGGATTCTTCAGATTATTTGAAAGATGCGTTGCTAATTCAACGACATTGTGATCTAAGAATGGCACACGAATTTCTAATGAATGCGCCATACTCATTTGATCGCTGTCGCGAAGCAAAACATGTTGCATATAAGATTCAATTTCAGCTGCTGAAACACGGTTTAGTAGCGGAGCGTTCTTTTCAAAAATAAATTTGAAATTCTTCTCTATTTCGAAATGTTTTGTTCTTCTTGACAATAATTCGTTCGCATTCCAAACTTTTCGAACAAGCGGAAATGCAGAAGCCAGGTCTGCATGTTTCAAGCCCAGCAATTCGGCTTTCTTTCGAAGTGATCGATTGGAAGAGAAGGAAGAGAGTAGGATGGAAGTTGATTTTCTAAGTGGGTAAGATAATTTTAGAAGGAAGGATTTTTCAATACTTTGCATGTAATGAAAAACGGGATATCCTGCAAACAATTCATCTCCACCTAATCCGGAAATAGCTACCGTAATCCCTGCTTCTTTTGCAGCTTTCGAGACGGCATAAGTATTAGGACCGTCGCCACTTGGAAAGTCTATAGCGGCTATTGCTGCGGGAATGTCTTTCAGAAAGGCATTCGCGCTGAGGTTTAATTCGTGATGATTTGTGTTGAATTTCTTTGCAACGAGTTGCGCATATTTTCGTTCGTCGAAGGCCTCTTCTTCAAAAGAAATCTGAAACGTATTTATTTTTTCACTTCGAACTTCACTCATTAACCCAACA
This sequence comes from Flavobacteriales bacterium, assembly GCA_044338665.1. GTDB lineage: Bacteria > Bacteroidota > Bacteroidia > Flavobacteriales_D > Sanyastnellaceae > CAIZGX01. The sequence continues at coordinate 36,274 of JBIIWZ010000016.1, read as the reverse complement.
AGCAAAGAGGAGTCAATTCCACCGCTCAGAAATGCACCGAACGGAACATCAGCGCGCATGTGTTGCATCACAGATTCACGCATGGTTGAACGTAGTAATTCTTGCGAATTTTTCTTGTCTGTTAACTCGTAAGAAGTGTCATCTAAAAGACGGTAATAGCAATGTTTGGTTGTTTGGGTTTTCGTGAAATGCAAGTAATGTCCAGCTTCTAATAATTGAACATTTTCAATGAGTGTATTCGGTGCGCATACCGTCTGCGTTTCAATATATTCTTCAAGCCCACTGCGATTGAGTATTCGAGGTATTGAATCTGATGCAAGCAAAGCTCGTACCTCGGAGGCAACAAAGAAACCTTCTTTTTGAATGGAGTAATACAACGGTTTCATGCCGCAGCGATCACGCACCACAAAAGTTTCGGTAGTCTCAATGTTATGCAGCACGAACGCAAACATCCCCTTCAATTTTGAAAGACTTTTAACACCATATTTCTGAAACAGCTCGAGGATCACTTCGGTGTCACTTTCGGTTTGAAAGGACACACCTTGGAGCTCGCCCGCTTTCAATTCAACATAGTTATAAATCTCACCATTGAAGGCAATGACCCATTTTTTGTTGGAAGAAAGCATGGGTTGATTCGCAGAATTTTCCGTGTCTATAATTGAAAGACGTCTGTGTCCTAGGCCAATGTGTTCGTTCGAGTAAATACCATCTGCATCTGGCCCGCGGTGAGCCATTGCAGCATTCATGCGCTCGAGTGTTTCTCGAACAAGATGCGTTTCTTTCGGATGAATGATGGCACTTATTCCGCACATGAGGCTTTCAGCATTTTATTGAATTGATTTACCCAAATATCGGAAGAGAATTGCATTGCTAGCGCTGCACTCTCATTTCCCATGGATTGAAGGTCAACTTGCGAAGCGTTGAATATTTTCAGGAGCTGTGTTTTTAAATCTTCTGATGAATGCGGATTGAAGGAATAGCCATTCTTTCCTTCCACCAATAAATCTTCTTTGGAACCTACAGCACTTGAGAGTATCAAAGGTTTTCCCAGCGAGGCCATTTCATGAACAACAACTCCCCAAGGTTCATAGAGACTGGGTAAAACAAAGGCGGAGGCCTTTTCTACTTTTTCGCTTAACTCGTTGGGTTGAACAAATCCATGGTGTACAATGGCGTTGTTTGTTATTCTATTTGGAAAAAATTCTCCTGTGCCGGCAAGGTTTAGTGTCCAACTCGAACGTTCATTCGGTGGAATGGAAAGAAATGTTTCACAAAGGAAGTTGATGTTCTTCGCGTGAATATATCTCGCAACACACCACAATTCTTTGCCTTCTCTCAGCGCAGTTCGATTAAGTCGAAATGTATCTTCGCATGTGTAGAAGCCATTGAGCGTTTGTGCATTTGAAAATCCCAATTTCCTTGCGGTTTTCATTTGTGCTTTTCCGGGAATAAAGGCGTATTGAAAGTATTTTTTGTATTTCAATTTGAAATACAAACTTCCAATAATAAATTTGATTGATTGATTCCAGGTTGTGTCAAAAGCAAGGGCAGTAGGCCTATTCAGCTCTTTCAACCATTCGAGATATTCCTTGTCGCCCCAGCCACTGCACAAAACAAAGTTTGGATTGAAATCGTGAAGAAGCTTTAACGACACTTCTGATTTCGATACTAGTTGAATCGAGTTGTGAAATTGAAAATCGAATGGTGCTTCTTTGTTTATCGGATAATGAACCACAAGCAACTTGTGGTGAGAAGCAAGCTTATTCAAGCATTCAACGGTATAACCGGCCAATTCTCGATATAGAATTAGAATGTTCATGCGGCAGCTTCTAACTTGGCTTTGGCTTCTTCCTGCGCAGCGCGTTCTATCTTATTGTCTTTGGCTAAGTAGAAATACATCCAAAGAAAGAAAGGAAATCCATTCAGGAAATAATGCCCTTGTCGAGCGAGGTAAAGAATGATGATAAGTGCTATTCCATTCGACATAACCCAGTGTTCTTCCGAAGCAGCTCTCTGTTTGAATATCCAGCACTTAAACAAGATGAAGAACATTACAAATAAGCCATAGAGTCCTGTTTCCGACATGAGTCGAAGTGCCATGGAGTTGGCGTCCATCTTGTTGAACTCAATGTCTACTGCACCCGTGAGGTTGGTCAGTGAATATTTATCGAAAGCAACGGGATGCGATCCGAGTCCGGTTCCAAATAGGGGATGCTCTTTGAAGTTCTTCAGTGCAATTTGGTAATTGTTGTACAATACGAAACTCGATCCGTGAATGTCGTAACTCTTGTAGTTCTTGGTTTCGAACATGGTAAACGTTCCGTCCCAACGTGAGGTAAACTCAGGTACGTTTTTGTACGCGTAGTCGAACGAGAAAATGAAAAGAGGGACGAAGATGATTGAGTATTTTACAACACCCAGATTCAGCAGGAACAAGACAATGGCAACGAATATTCCGATGATACCCAAACTTGAATAGGTAAGTAAGTACGCGAGAATAATAACCAAGCCATGCCAACGTTTGATGAACAGTGTTTTTCTTGCAATGGTATTGTACAGTGCAACAAAGAATGCCGGACTAATTACCGCTGCGAAGTACGAAGGTTCAGAAAAGACAGAGTTCAATCGAAGACCTATACCGCCTTCAGTTAAACTCCATTTGTTAAATATCCAGTTGTAGTTGTATCCAGGTGTGAAACCAACGAAATACGAAATCAATTGGAAAATCCCGATGAACGAGACTATGAGAGAGCCAACCATGTAGTATTTGAAAAGCTCTTTCAGCTTGAAGTCGAAAACCTGAATAACATAGTGGTAGAAGAGGACCGATGCGAAAAATCCAATGAAGATTTTAGTAAACATGGTGGACGTGTTTTGTCCGATTGCAACATAAACAATTCCTGAAATGAGCAGCGGAAAAAACAAAAGAACGGGCCAACGAGGAAGTCCAAATTTCGTGAAGAAGATGGGGAAAAAGATAACGAAGGCCAAGTAACTTACGTAGGCTTCGAAAGGTTCTTTAAAAAAAACGTACGACGAAATGAAGATGGAAATGAAAATGGAAATAACTGTAAACCATCTAAACATCTTCTTGTGCGTTTTCGGTCGTTAGTTTGGGTTGTGCGTATTTATCTTTTAGACGAATGAACGCCTTTTCAAAAATATGATAACTTAACGAAGATACGGCCACGGTAAGTAAGAATGAAATACCATAAAGTAGCAAGTGTTGAGGTGTTGTAATGTCATTGTTTAAGCCAACATACTTGTCAAGAGTGTGTATGGTGAATACGATGCACATGACATGAAACATATAAAATCCGTAAGATATTCTGCCCAGATATTGCAAAACGGGATTTTCAAATCGGAGAATTGAGTTCTGGTTGCCGGCCACGTTCAGAATAATGACCAAAAAAGATATGGAAAAAAGCAAGTGAAGAATATCTTCTAAGGCATTAGGGATGAAATAAATGAGAATAGGAATCATGACTACCGACGAAATCTGTGATACTGGTTTATAGATAATGCGAAGTAATTGTTCTTTTTTATTGAAAAGCAAATACGCGCCCAAGCCCCCTAAAGCCATGCATTCAAGTTTGGACATGGCAAGAAATTTCTTAAGAACCACGAGAGCATCAAGTTTTACAAAAGGCGCAGAAAGAAGTATTAATCCTTTTAAGGCGATGATAGTTCCTGCTATCCAAAGAATGGACTTGAGTACATTTTTACTTTTTCTTATGAGCAAAGGCCATAAGAGATAGAACTGTTCTTCCACCCCAATTGACCAGGATTGGCCAATGTTTGGCACTGCAGTGGTATAGATGGCAAATGCTAGGTTTGGCATGAAGAAAGCGTATAGCAACAGATTTCCCCAAAAATTCTGCTGAAAGAAAACGTCTTGACCGGGAACTGCGAAAACATCGAGGTAAGGAAGGACGAAAAACCCGAGAATAAAAATTAAATAATACAGCGGCCAAATGCGGAAGGCTCTGCGCAAATAAAATTTCCCAATGGCTATGGAGTTGTTCGATTCTTTTTCCTTTAAAAGTAAATACGTGATGAGAAATCCACTCAGAACGAAAAAGAAGACAACACCCAATGCGCTGCTGTATGCAATTAGGGGTGATATCGGATCAATTTCCTTCGACATCACCGATTGAAAAACAGTAAACTTGGTTATTCTTTCTTCAGGATCAATCCAATGAGTTCCAAAACCAGTGAATTTTTTAATTAATTCAACATGAGTGAAGAAGACCGCAAGTGCAGCAAAAAATCGCAAACTGTCAAGACCTTTGAAATGCTCCTTCTTCACTAAATTAATCTTTGCAGTGAAATTAGGGCTTTTCAACCACACGTTGAAAATTTTCTATGGTTTGCGAGATTATTTGTGACCAAGTAAAGTTTGCGCGAATTTTATTTATTGATTTGGACGAACGTTCAAGAACGGCTTCAACTTCGAGGAATTGAGCAGCTTCTATATTCTTGTGTACGGCTTCTTCACTTTTCGGTTCAAAGAGAAATCCATTGCTGTTGTCTACCAGTTCTTCCACTGCACCAACCCTGGTGGTTAATGGAATAAGCCCTCGGCTCATGGCTTCTAAAATTACATTGGGCATTCCTTCTGAATGTGAAGGAGCAATGAGAAAAGTATGCTCGTCAAAAATTTCATTCAATGTATGTGCGTCAGTCACCTCACCGTAATAGCGAACATTCGCACGATTCATTTTTTTCGAAGGAGGAATTGCTCCGACAAATGAAATTTCCAATTCGGGCATGGATGCAACTACTTGCATGAGCTCTTCAATTCCTTTTCGTCGCTCATATCGACCAACAAAAAGAAATTTTGAATTCACTGGAAGTTTTCTTTTATCGAGCAAAGTGTTGTCGCTAACAGCGCCGGGAATAACTAATATTTTTGATTGAGGAATTCCAATACGATTCAAGAGTGAGGTGATTTTCCCCCCATACGAAATGCAGTAATCTGCTTGATTTAAGTTCCATTTTACGGGAGACTTCAATAAGTATGATTTCAGTCGTTCTCCAAAGGAAGCTGGTGATTGAAACATTTCCAACCCATGAAAATTTACAAGAATAGGTCCGGTTTTAATCTTGTCTTTCTTTCTTTGCTGCAACAAATCCCAACCGCTGAATCCTTTGACGTAGATGATGTCAAAGGAATTGAATTTGTCTTTTAGTAATTCATATATTGCAAATGAATACTGATAGGATTCTTTAATGTAATGTCCGGGCATGCCACTCGAAGCAGGAAACCGAAGCGAATACACTGTTAATTTTTCTGTGTTTTCGAATAGACTTCGAACCTCTTCTTTTTTTGGAAGTGAAGTTTTACCGTAGACACAGTGAACCAGTGTTACGGTATTTCCTAGCTTTAACAATTCATTGCACAAATTGAAACTGTGACGCTGCATGCCTCCAGTGACGTAGGGTGTAATACCGTCGGTGAGCAAACAAATGTTCATTGCACTGAATTTATTTGCTGAATAATTTTATGCGCATTGGCTCTCCAGGTGTGATTACTGAGAATTTTTTCTTGAAATCTTCCCGCTTTTATTTGAAGTTCCTCAACATCTGTTATAGAAGTGAGCAGCGCTTCTTGAAATGCAGTATCGTTGTTTTCAAACAATACACCTTCCTCGTTGGACATGACATCCGAAACTCCGGCTTCATTAACAGCGAGAATTGTTTTTCCAAGCGCTCCATATTCAAACAATTTAACTGGTGAACAATACCATTCGGTATTCGGAAGAGTAACTACATCCATTGCAGTTATGTAATTGTAGACGTCTTCTTTACGAACCGATCCTGTAAAATGAACGCGTGAAGACAAGCCGATTATTTTCGCTTGTTCTTTTAATTCAGGAATCATATATCCATCGCCAACTATGAGCAGAACGACATTGGAATTGTTCAAATTTGCAACGGCTTGAATCAGCCTGCCAACGCCGTGATAAGGGAAAATAGATCCGACAAATCCAACAACTGTTTTATTAGTTAGATCCAAATTTCTTCGAATTTCTTCAACGCGAGAATCCGTGATTTGAATTTCTGCTTTGTCAATGGCATTCGTAACTACGAGACATTGACGTGGATTGATATCGTAATTTTTAACTATGTGTTTTTGAAGTGAACTCGTGATGGGTGCAACAAGATTGGCCGATTGTAACAAGTGCTTCAATTTCTTTTTGCCAACGAATGCAATGAAGGAAGATGCGTTTTCAAATTCTTCTACTTCTTCTTCGAACGGAGCATTAATTTCTACAATGTGTTTTATTTTGAAGGGTTTCAGAACTTCAACGCTCCCATTGCTCATCCATGCGGAACGTTCGTAAACCAGATCCGGATTGAATGTTTGAACGGCTTCTTGAAGTTCTTTGGCTGCGTGTTTATCGAATTGAATTTGTTGAATTTCTTTGAGCGTTCTCCAGATAATTCTCGGTGTGATTTTTTTAAGAGTTGATTTAATACTTCGCGAATTCGTTTGTGCAAATTCAGATTGCGGCTTTTTTCCTAAAACTAAAATCTCAACGGTATGTCCTTCTTCTCTATATCCTTTTACCATACCACGCATGTGACTTCCGTAGCCAGTTGGCGCGTCGAAGTATAGTGTTGGGTGCGGAGAGTAGAATAGAATTTTCATGAATTAATCAAAGGATTTCATGTGTTCTAGCATGTCTTTCACACGGAAAGAAAGTGAGTTATTCTCGTCGGCTTCTTGAATAAATGTTTGACTATTTAACGGGTCGTTTTTCAAAAGAGACTGAAAGAAATTACCCCAAGTTGTTCCTCTGTTTTCGTTCTCTATGGTTTGGAGCACCTCTCCTTTTGCGCCTAGATATAAGTATGGAGTTCCAAGCGTTTGGTATTCAAAGTACTTTGTAGTGAAGAAATCTTTGTTGTGGTCAGCTAACAGAATAATGCACCAATGTGCTTGCGTAATGCGATCTTCGATTTTCTTTCCGATGGAATCAGAGATTCGAACACAGGGGTGGTGTTTGAAAATAGCTTTTATTTTTTCGAAGCTGGTGGAATGAAAGTTAAGCTGCAATCTCTCATACAAGGCAGGATCGGACTCACGCAGTTTTGTGAGGTCTTTCGACATTTCTTCCAAAAAGGGCTCTGTATCTATATAAATTTCCCCTCCGTATTCAATGGTAATCTCACGAGAAGAAAACCCGAATGATTGTTCGGTTAGTTTCGGTTCAGAGTGAAAATGTTTGAGGTGAAAGAATTTTTTATTGTCTGGTGGAATAAAATTCAAGGAAGAAAAGTGTTCAAGAATTTGAATGGCCGGGGCAGAAAGAACGTCGGCGTGTTGAATTACGCTTTGTGTTTTTTCTTCTTCTTCCTTTTTCTTTTCAGGACTTAAAAAAGGCATCCCGTAGTTCCGTGCGTTCAGCCAAGGGTCGCGAAAGTCGGCCCAGTACTTTATGAAAGGATGTTCTTTTTTCCATTCGGCAACTACGCGAAGCATGTCCCAAGGGGCGCCAGTTGCGAACACCCATTCAATTGGATGTTTTTTTGCGAGTTCGTTCAACTTGGGAACAAGATGTGTTTCCCAACCGAGGCTTATATCGTAGGGTGTGCCTTTGTAATTTTTTTTGACTGCGTTAAGCGCTTTTCTGTATTGAAGTTTTTCGAAAAATTTCGACGGTTGTGTGAGTAGAATTTGAGGATAGACGCGCGGCAGTGCATGCACGAAGATGCTTCTGCTGTTCACCTCTTCGCTCCAAACAGATTTTTCTGTGTCGCTTAAAGCTTCGGCTTTAATGACATGAACAATGCAATTTTGTTCTGCGAATTCTTTGGCTAATTTTCCCCAACGTCTTCCTCCGATTCCTTTGTTTGGAGGGAAGTCGTAATTAACGAGTATGATATGTTTTTTAGTAGTTGGCATTTACATGCTCGGCTACGTAGGCAATTTGATCGTGTGTCAGTTCCGAATACATCGGAAGCGAAAGAATTCTTTTTGCTAGTCTTGCTGCAACTGGATAATCGGCTTCGGTGTGATGAAAGCGTGAAGTGTAACACGGCATCAATGGCAATGGAACGGGGTAGTGCACAGCGGTATCGATTTGTGCTTCTTTCAGTTTTGCCATCAGTCCGTCGCGGTCTTCGTGTTGAATTACGTAGAGGTGAAACACGTGACGGAAGTTTTCACGTTCGTGAGGGCGTTGAACTTTTTCATTCAGGAGTGAATGATACAACTGCGCATTTTTTCTGCGTCCTTCTGTCCACGTTTCAAGGTGGGGAAGTTTTGTATTGAGCACAGCTGCTTGAATACCGTCCATGCGTGAGTTTCTTCCTTCGCGGGTATGGTTGTGTTTTCCTTCTTGTCCGTGGTTCGCGATTGCTCGGGCGATTTTCGCAATGTCGTCGTTGTTGGTGACCATGCCGCCCGCATCGCCGTAGGCACCTAAGTTTTTACCGGGGTAAAAACTAAAACTTGCGGCGTGTCCGAAGGTGCCTGCTTTTTGTCCGTGTATGGTCGCAGCATGCGATTGCGCGCAGTCTTCTAAAACAAGGAGACCGTGTTTGTTAGCAATCGCCATTAGCGCATTCATGTCAACCGGATTTCCGTAGAGGTGAACAGGAATGATTGCTTTGCTGCGGTTTGTAATGCGCTCTTCTATTTTCGAAATGTCAATGAGAAAATCTTCGTTTATATCTACAAACACAGGAACGCCTCCGGCGGTTGTTACAGCTTCAGCTGTGCTAATCCAACTTATTGCAGGAACAATGACTTCATCACCGGGTTGAATGCCCATAGCCACAAGAAGAATTTCTAGGCTATCGGTTCCATTTGCGCAAGCAATCGTGTGCTTCATACCCATGAATTCGCTGTAGCTTTTTTCGAAAGCATCAGCGGCGGGTCCGCCAATGAATGAAGTGTTCGAAATAATAGAAGATATAGCTTTATCCATTTCAGATTGAATGGATAAATATTGCGCTTTAAGATCTACAAATGGAATATGCATTAGCGTATTTTTTTTGCGGGATTTCCTACATAAACCCCCGGTTCAGTAATATTTTTTGTGACAACAGCTCCTGCACCAATAACAACGTTATCGCAGATGGTTACAGGAAGCAATGTGACATTCGAACCAATGGAAACATGATTCCCGATCTCTGTGGAAGACCATTTGGTTTTATCGTTTCCGGAAGGTCCACCGTCTTTGAATAAATCGTTCGTAAACATAACGCCGTGCGCAACGAAGCAGTCCGATCCGATAGTGACCAATTCACAAATGAAAGTATGACTTTGAATGCGCGTTCGGTCTCCGATTTTTACACCTTTCTGGATTTCAACAAACGGCCCCACAAACACATCGCTGCCAATTTCACACTCGTACAAGTTCACAGGTTCAACAACGGTCACATTTGTTCCAAATTGAACGTCACGAATTTGAGCAGTGTATTTTTTCACTTCGTTCATTGCAATATGTTCGCGTAAATTTTTTCAATGGCATCTACACTTCTCACACCCTCTATTCCTTCTACATTTTGGCCAATACCTGTTTGAATTTCCTTCACAATACCGGCAATAACTTTATCGTGATTGCTACTTGTGCCTTGGTATTTTCCGTAGGAATTTGGCTTGTCGTTGAAGTCAATATTGCTATCCAATTCGTGTCCTTCAACATTCCAAAATTCAATTTTATTCAGATAAGCGCCGCCGATTTTTATGCTTCCTTTTTCACCAATAATGGTGATACTTCCTTCGTAGTTTTTTTCATAGACACAAGTGGTCCATACCAATGATCCTAGCGCACCGTTTTCAAATTCCATAACTGCAACACCGCTATCTTCGGTTTCAATGCTGTGATTTTGCGTTGCCGCTTTCGCCTTCACACTTACCACATTTCCGCACCACCAGATAAGTAAATCTATGAAATGACTGGCTTGTGTGAAAAGCGCTCCTCCTTCTTTTTCAATCTTTCCTCTCCACGGAGAATCGTCGTAATAACCTTGGTAACGGTTCCACAACACATCACATTTCACCATGAATATTTTTCCAAGCCATCCTTCGCGAATGGCTTGTTCAGCAAGAATAACAGGAACATTGAACCTGTTCTGTTTCACTACCCACAATTTCTTTCCGCAAGCCGCTGCTGTATCGTTCATGCGATTCGCCTCTTCAACAGAAAGCGACATAGGTTTTTCAACCAGAACATTAAATCCTGCTTGTAACGCGGCAATGCTTTGTTCGGAATGAAGAGCGTGCGGCGTAACTACGTTAATGACATCGGCTTGAATATTCTTCAACATTTCATCGAAAGAAGAATAGACTGGAATATTTCCATACAGCTCGGAAAGTGCGCGCGCCGACTCAATTTGGCTATCGCACAACGCAACGATTTCGATTTCCGGATTAGCGTCTAAGACAGCAACGTGTCGCTTCCCAATACTTCCACATCCGACTACGGCAAACTTGATTTTCATCGGTTGCAAAGTAATCAATCATTTTTGAATTTCCACGACCTTTTAGCGGAGGAATTCCTTCAAGGAATAATTTTTTAGCCCTAAGCGATTGAAGAATTCTTTTTCAGTTTCCTCATTGGCAAGCAATAATGCCACTTCGAACGTGGCGTAATTAGAGAGACAAAGGTTTTTAAGTGGACTTCCTTCAATGGGAAATGAAGTTTGAAAGTTCGTGCCAATAAATGTTTTGTAGCCCAGGGCTAAACGCTCGAAGAGCAGCGTAGAATAAGCCATAACCCCAATGTTTACGTCGAAGAAGTTCTCGCTCGATTTCATTTCAACCGGAGCAATAATGGTGTTTGTTCCTTCAAAAAGAATTGAATAGAAGGTTTGAAATTCACTATCATTCCGTTCCTTTGGATGTGGAAAAACGATGAGTTGAAAGTTCGTATGCTTATTCAAAAAAGTCTTCAGACATTCCAACAGAAATAATTCATTTTCTTGAATTCCAAACCCGAAATCAGCATGTCCCGCTTTTCTTCTTACCCACTCGCCATGAGAATAAAATCCAATGGTGTTTTTAGGTGGAATTGGTCCGTTCGTATAGCAATGCGCGTAACGCAGGTATTGCTCAGGAGGCCAATGCAAAAGCTCCTTTACATACCAATGTTCGAAATGAGGAAGCTCCTCCATTTGATAAGCACTGGAAAGAACAACTTCGTCCGCTATCATAAAGGTGTGATGTCCGGTCAGTGGTCCGGGCGAAGGAATTTTCGTCACTTTAATCCCCTCTTCCATTAACAGGTAAGCGAGGGCGTTGCCATCTTTTTCAAACGGCGTGAAATCTAAAAATTCCGTTGCATTATTTGTTGAAATGAAATCGGAAATGGCTGTCCATTCAATCACTTCGCGAATCAGTAAAGCCAGATTGGTACGGCGCGAATCGAACAGGCATTGCAAAGAAATTCGCAACGCGAATAAATGAAATTTCAATGGAAAATTGGAGAGTGTTAGTTCTTCTCGAGCCAATACATTTAGCGTTTTGTGGTTGGTATTCGCTGAAATATATTCTTCCGCAATTTCTTTTTGGTTGGAAGTGGAAACCAATACGCAAGGTGATTTTGGAATGAAAGTCGGTTCAATTGTTTTCCTTGAAACAATGCGTTTCCATTCTTTGAACCCGATGAGCACATCTCTTTTCGCACTGCTGGGAAGTCTATATGTTAGATCATGAAGCAGTCTATGCTGAAGCATGCGCAAACGAATGTCCTCTGAAGGTTTCATAGGCCTTTTTAAAAGCTGCTTTGCAAAGCGAAGGGTGCTGTTTAAACTAGACATGTGATTCATGGAACAAGTGTAGGAAAGATTCAAGGTTTTTATTCCAACTGACTATCGGAAAGTTGAAATGTTTTGAAAGCTGCTCGGCTGCTGCTTTTGCTCGCACACCTGTTTCGCACAGAAGAATACACGGACGATTTATTTTTTCGATTACCTCTTTCAGTTCGGAAGCTGTCACAGAAATGACTTCAGCTGGGAGTGAATCGTCTTCACCTAGAAAAAATATTGGAGTACTGTGATCTTGGAGTAATTCTTGAACAGTGATTGACACCTTGGTGTTTTTTTCTTTCGGGTTGAAATGGAAACGTGACCAAAGCCCTGTGTTTCCATCGAAATAATCGATAGCACCCACGAAAGGACAAGGATTCAGTGTCAAAAATTGAAGTGCTTGATGGGCAACATGAATGCCCACAGAAGCCACCACTGTTGGCCAAACGCCATCAACGGTGCAATTGCGCTCAACTTTGCTTGCGTCTTGAACATGACCAAAGAGCATGTTGCTGGTTATACTGTTCAAATGAATGAAGGCGCTAGACCCGACATTCATTTGCGCTGCAGCATAGAATAATGGAATTCTTTGTTTTTCGAAATGTTGGGCCAATTCAACTTTCGTTGTGAGCCTATCGGTGAAGTCGAAAACCAGATCAAAGGCTATCTCAAGTTTTTCCGCTCGCGGCTCAAACATTCGTTCTTCAGAAACGATTTTAACTTTCGGAAAGTGAAACGAGCAATAATTCTTTAACACAGCAGCTTTATTCTTTCCAATGTCGTCAGGAGTGAAAAGATGTTGTCTATTTAAATTCGAAGCGTCAACAACGTCGCCGTCGAAGATTGTGACATGTCCAATTCCCGATGAAAGCAAATAAGGGAGAGCAGCGTGCGCTAATCCTCCACATCCTATGATAAGTAGATTCTTGTCTTTCAGATAATCTTGGTCCCAGGTCATGCTTTCAAAAAGGAGTGAATTTCGAATTGCAAGATAGTTTAGAGTGTGGCTAAAGGAATATTTTACTAACAATTTTGTTTGTTAAATAGTTGAAAATCAGTGATTAAGTAAAGAAAATGAACACGAAAAGCAAAAAAAAGTGCGTTCGTCATGAAAAGTTGTACTTTTGCGGTCGTATTTAACCTTTAAAAAACATCAAGACAATGTCTGAAATTGCACAAAAAGTTACCGAAATCATCGTAGATAAACTCGGTGTAGAAGCATCAGTTGTAACCCCTGAAGCTAGTTTCACCAATGATTTGGGAGCAGATTCTTTGGATACTGTAGAGCTTATCATGGAATTTGAAAAAGAATTCAATATCGCTATTCCTGACGATCAAGCAGAGAAAATTGTGACTGTAGGTCAAGCAATTGATTACATCACTGCGAATAAATAATCACTCGGATATTATTCAACTTTCCCGAAAACTATGGAGTTAAGAAGGGTCGTTGTTACCGGACTAGGAGCATTAACACCCATTGGTAATACTGTACCAGAATACTGGAACGGTCTTATCAATGGTGTGAGTGGTTCTGATCTCATAACGCGCTTTGACGCGAGCAAGTTCAAAACGAAGTTTGCTTGTGAAGTCAAGGGGTTTAACATTGAAGATCACATTGAGCGAAAAGAAATGCGCAAAATGGATCCTTACACGCACTACGCTCTAGTAGTTGTTAAGGAAGCCATAGTGGATTCTGGTCTCGATGTAGAGAAAGTGGACAAAGATCGTGTTGGCGTAATTTGGGGTTCAGGGATTGGTGGATTAACCACTTTCCAAGAAGAGTGTATTAATTTCGCTAAAGGAGACGGAACACCGCGTTTCAATCCTTTCTTCATCCCGAAAATGATCGCTGATATTGCCTCTGGTCACATCAGTATTCAATACGGATTCAGAGGTCCGAACTACACGACCGTTTCAGCTTGTGCTTCTTCAACAAACGCTTTAATAGATGCCTTTAACTACATTCGTTTAGGCAAGGCAGATATTATTGTAAGCGGTGGTTCTGAAGCTGCAATTTGTGAGGCAGGTGTGGGTGGATTCAACGCTTGCAGAGCGCTATCTGAAAACAATGAGAATTTTAAAACAGCTTCTCGACCTTTTGATTCAACCCGCGATGGGTTTGTATTAGGTGAAGGAGGCGGTTGTCTTATTTTAGAAGATTTAGAACACGCAAAAGCGCGTGGAGCTAAAATATATGCCGAGCTTATCGGTGGTGGAATGTCTGCAGACGCATATCACATTACAGCCCCGCATCCAGAAGGAATTGGTGCAACGAACGTAATGAAGAATGCGCTTTCCGATGCAGGAATTACTTCAAATGAAATTGACTACATCAACGTTCACGGAACTTCTACTCCATTAGGAGATGTTCAAGAAGCGAAGGCCATTCAAAATATTTTTGGAGAGCACGCTTACAACTTGAATATTTCAAGTACGAAGTCAATGACGGGACATTTGTTAGGTGCTGCAGGTGCTGTTGAAGCAATCGCATCAATCTTGGCTATTAAAAATGGAATCATTCCACCAACAATTAACTTCGTCAATGCCGATGAAGCTTTAGATCCGAAATTGAATTTTACTTTCAATACGGCGCAACACAGAGAAGTTAATATTGCAATGACGAACACCTTCGGGTTCGGCGGTCATAACACTTCAGCCATTTTTAAGAAATACGAATGATTTGGAAATTCTTTTCCAATGCACATCCCAATAGGGAACTTTTCACCTATATCAAAAACACCTTTCATGTAAAGCCTAATAACCTTGCGCTTTATGAGACTGCGCTGCGTCATGCTAGCGCTGCCGATGAAATTCAACCAGGAATAAAAAATAGCAACGAGCGATTAGAATTTTTAGGCGACGCCATTCTAGATAGCATTGTTGCCCATTACTTGTTTTCGAAATATCCTGCCCTCACAGAAGGTGAACTAACCAAAATGAAATCGAAGATTGTTAGAAGAGATAATCTTAATTCTATTGGTTACGAACTGAAGTTATACGAGTTTCTAAATGTAAGTATCGGCAGACAGGAAATTCATGAAAGTCTAATTGGAAATGCATTGGAAGCCTTATTTGGCGCGCTTTTCCTAGATAAGGGATATAAGATTACTCGAGAAATAGCATTGAAATTGTTGAAGGAACACGGCCTTGATGAGCGTGTTCATTTAGATGTTGATTACAAAAGTAAATTGCACGAGTGGGGACAAAAGACACGCAGGCATTTGGTGTATATTGTACGTGAACAGCGCAGCACAGGTGCTCAAATGCTTTACACTGTAGCGTTAGAGTTAGACGGTAAGGAAGTGGGAAGAGGTACAGGTGGTTCAAAAAAAGCAGCGGAACAATCGGCAGCAGAAGCTGCAGCTAAAGTAATATTGACTAATTAAAATTGAAATTTATGTACGGTAAAATGCAGGAACATTTGCAAAATGAATTGAACGGTATTCGCGAAGCGGGTTTGTTCAAACGCGAGCGTATAATAACTACTCCGCAAGCAGCAGTCATTCAAACAACTGAAGGAAAAGAGGTTTTGAATTTTTGTTCGAACAACTACCTGGGACTTTCCAGTCATCCTATAGTTCTTGAAGCCGCGAAAGCTGCAATTGATTCTCACGGATTCGGAATGTCGAGCGTTCGTTTTATTTGTGGAACTCAAGACATTCACAAGACCTTAGAGCATAAGCTTTCAGTATTCCTTCATGCAGAAGACACTATTTTATATGCTGCAGCATTCGACGCAAACGGTGGAGTTTTCGAGCCTTTGTTGAATGAGCAAGACGCTATCATTTCAGATGAATTGAACCATGCCTCTATTATTGACGGTGTTCGTTTGTGCAAAGCGCAACGTTATCGCTACAAGAATAACAACATGGAAGATTTGGAAGAGCAGCTGAAAGCCGCTTCTGGAGCGCGTTTCAAGTTGATTGTTACCGACGGGGTTTTCTCTATGGACGGATACGTTGCACAGCTCGATAAGATTTGTGATCTAGCCGATCAATACGGTGCAATGGTTATGGTTGACGAATGTCACGCTACCGGATTCATTGGAAAGACAGGTAGAGGAACAATAGAATTGAAAAACGTTTTAGGTCGCGTAGATATCATTACTGGAACTTTAGGTAAGGCATTGGGCGGAGCAATGGGCGGATTCACCAGCGGAAGAAAGGAGATCGTTGAATTGCTACGTCAACGTTCAAGACCTTATTTGTTTTCGAATTCATTGGCGCCTTCTATCGTTGGTGCATCAATTGCAGTAATGGACATGCTAAGTGCATCTTCAGATTTGCGCGACAAACTGGAAGCTAACGTCATGCGTTTTAAAGTTGGAATTAAAGCTGCTGGATTCGAAATTAAAGATGGAGAAAGTGCTATTGTTCCAGTCATGTTGTACGATGCTAAATTGGCCCAAGATTTCGCAGATGCGTTGTTGCAAGAAGGAATTTATGTGATTGGATTTTTCTTTCCAGTTGTTGCGAAAGGACAAGCGCGTATTCGTGTTCAGCTGAGCGCTGGTCATGAGTTTGATCAAATTGATAAGGCCATAGAAGCTTTTACCAAAGTGGGTAAAGCATTAAATGTGATTCAATAAAAGATGTCGAAATATTTAATCGTAGGACAAGGGCTAGCAGGAACACTGCTAGCCTTTTCTCTGTTGGAAAAGGGCGAGGAAGTGTTGATTGCCGACGATTACAATCATGCTTCAGCATCTCAAGTGGCTGCTGGAATGTGGAATCCGGTTACTTTTAAAAGGCTAGCTGCGTCTTGGTTAGCAGAGGAAATGCTCAAAGAGATGAATGTGACTTTTCGCAAATTGGAAGAAAAACTTCAAGCGAGTTTTTTCCATACCGTGCCTGTTGCAAGAATTTTTAATTCCATTCAAGATGCGAATTTTTGGGATGAAAAATCCGATCATCCGGAAGTTGGAAGATTTCTTTCCGCCCGTTCGAACAAGAGCGTGCAAGAGAATTTCGATTCGCCATTTGGAAACAGTGAGGTGAATGAATGCGGTTGGTTGAACGTTCCGTTATTCCGCGGAGCTTCAAAGAATTATTTCATTCAACATGGAAATTTCATTGAAGATGCTGTGAATGAAAGTGAAGTTGAATTCCATGAGAGCTATGTTTTGTGGAAAGGAAGAACTTTCGATAAACTCATTCTTTGCAATGGAATTGGTGTGAATCAATGGAAGGGGCTCGAAAACCTCGATCTTATTCCAAACCATGGACAAGTTTTGGATTTGAAAATTGAACATTTGGAAATAGACGCTATCGTTAATTTCGGACAGTTTTTACTTCCATTCGGAAACGAAAAATTCCGTTTAGGCGCTACTTACAATTGGAATGAAGTTCCCGATGAGCCTACCGAAGATGCAAAGCAATTGCTTCTTTCCGAATTGAATCTTAGGATTAAGAAAGATATTGTTGTGGAAAGCCATAAAACAGGTTTTCGTCCTACAACCCGCGATAGAAGGCCTATTGTAGGTTTCGCCAAGCAGAACGAACTATTGGGGGTGTTCGGCGGCTTGGGTTCAAAAGGGGTCCTTCTTGCACCGTATTTTTCAAAATTATTTTCGGCTGTTTTAACCGAAAACGCTCCTATTCCGAAGGAGGTGAGCACAGCGCGATTCTAACAATTCAAGGTGAAGAACCTTTGTATTTGAATACCAATTGTACCAATTGTTCAAATAGATTTGTTATGCGCCTGTATAGCGCTATTAAATGAAAAGAATCGTTTTACTCCTCATTGTTTTGGCCTCAGGCCAATGGCTTTCTGCGCAGCAGTTAGACGAGGGAGATTCGCGTGCGATGATACAAGCAAATTTTATTTATCAATTTGCCGTGAATAGCAACTGGCCAGCGGAGATGAAGAAAGGAAAATTTCTTATTGTTGTTTATGGAAATGACGCCGTCTTTAAGCATGTTGTGGAGAAATATGGAATGAAGCCAGTAGGTGCGCAAACAATTGAAGTAGTTGCATGGTCTGATTACCAAGCCGGGGCTAACAGTCATATCATTTTTATTGATAAATCGAAAAAATCTGATTTGCAGAAATTGATGAAAGAGGTGAAAGGTAAGAGCACTTTGGTAGTGTCGAATTGGGAAGGTGCCCTTGGTAGTGGGGCAGCCATTAATTTCAAAACAGTAGATAATTCTATTCGATACGAATTAAGTGAGGCCGCTTTATCTGAGAAGAAAATTACCCCGGGGAATAAAATTTTACAATGGAAAGTTCAATAATATGAAGCACGCATTTTTTCTCCTTTTCATTTTATTTGGTGTTGCACAGATGAGCCACGCACAAGTGAACCCCCTTGTTGCAAAGGCCTCTGAGTTATGTGCAGAAAAAAAGTACGATGAGGCGTTGACGCAAATAGATGAAGGATTTAAATCGGCTGATTTGAACTCTGATCCAAATGCATGGTATGTGAAGGGATATATTCTAAAGGAATTATACAAGCAGAAGGAAGCGAATCAACGTAAAAGTAATTTCAGGTATCGAAGTGTAGCAGCTTTGACCAAAGCGCGCGAATTTGATTCTAATTTGGAATTCGCAACCAATATCGATGCGGCTTTGCAATTCATTGCCTTCACCTATTTTAACGATGCTTTATTACGTTCAGCAGAAATGGACAGTGAGTCGGAGAATGAGCCACACGACTTATTTAAGAAATTTGAAGAACTCTACAAAGGTTCAGACACCGAATTGAAAGACTTGAAGCTTGAGTTCAACAGTAAAATGGCGGAAGGACATTACCGCAACTGGATCAAAAACACAGAGGACAACCATCATTATTCTTTGTGTTTGGAATACTATTCTAAAGTTTTAGCCTTGGATAATAGAAATTGCACCGCGAATTTGAACTTGGCTATTGTCAACTACAATCAAGGTGTTTACATGATTCGCAAAATAGGCGCGCAGACAGACATGATGGATTTAATTTCCATTCAAGACGAAAGCGTAAAGAAATTTAAAGCGGCCATTCCCTATGCGCAGCAAGCTTTTGCTTCCTGCACCCCTTCATCTACGAATTACAAAGTGCTTATGTTCGTGAATAGGGCCTTGGGTAGAGAAGAAGAATTTCTTCGTTTGAAAAAAGAGTCTGAGAAAAAATTCAAATCAAATTAATTGAAATCCATGAATTGGTTCTTCAATAAGAAGCATCGTCTTGGATTTGGTTTCGGTGCCATCATATTCATAGTTGCCGGAACCTTAGTCATGACTATGCTTACCCTTCAGCGGAGTTATGATATCAATCGGAAAATTAACGACAAGTATGTTCCTTCAATTGGACGCTTGCAAGACCTCGAAGGCTTTACCCTTCGCTCAAAAGATTTAATCAAAGAGTGGGCTTTTGTGCAACGTGTAGAGGAAGATCTGCATCGTAAGGAAATGAAAGCAATTAGTGATAGCTCACTCATGAATTCATGGTTGCGCCTGAAGGAAGTCAAGAATAACTTTAGTTCAGAGGAACAGAAGAGCATGGATTCTTTGGAGCGAAAAGTTGGAGACATGCTCATTCAATTCAAGGCGGTTCAAGAGTTGTTACCAACGTTCGATAGTTATAGCAATCCTGTGGCGCTCATGGATGCTGAATCATATTTTATTGAAGGAAGTGGGATCCCGCTGGTTGTAGAAGAGGCCGAAAGTATTTTAAATCGATTGCGGAAAAAGCAGACCGAGCGAATGAATGCGGAGCTTGAAGAAATGAATGTGCAGTTCTCTCGTCTTACCGGAGTATTGGTCGTTGTTTCTTTATTTGTACTGTTTGCAGGTGTTGCAATCGCTTATTTCACGACAAAATTGCGAAAGCAAAAGGAACAGTCTGAAGTACAGAAAGAGCAATTGAATTTATTGTATCGCGACCTAACAGATAGTATCAACTATGCTCAGCGACTGCAGAATACGATATTACCAAATATTGGTTCTGTTCGACAAATCTTCAACAAGAGTTTTGTTTTTTATGTCCCGAAAGCAGTTGTTAGTGGTGATTTTTATTGGTTTAAAAATGTTGGAGGAAAGAAGCTGTTCGCTGCTGCTGACTGCACGGGTCATGGTGTTCCTGGTGCTTTCATGAGTTTGGTAGGTCATAATTTTTTGAACCATGTCACAAAGGTTTTTCTAGATCCCTCACAAATTCTGAACAACGTAAATCGCTTAGGAACAGAGGTTCTTCGGAACAACAATACGGGCGTTCGAGACGGAATGGATATAGCGCTTTGCGCTATTGATGAAAAGGAAGGACTCTTGGAATATTGCGGTGCGAATATCCCAGTTTACATCGTGCGGAAAAATGAGCTCATTGAATTAGCCCCCACCAAGCGAAGCATTGGCACCTTCGGCGAGCGCGGCGAGACGTTTGAAACACAAAAGTTTCAACTCGAAAAAGATGATATGGTTTATGCTTGCAGCGATGGTTACGCAGATCAATTTGGAGAAGAGAACAATAAAAAATTCATGCGTAAACGATTCAAAGAAATGCTTACTGCAATTTCAGAATTAGAAATTGATTCGCAAGAAAAAACCCTTCACGAAACGTTTAACGCTTGGAAGGGTTCTATGGAGCAAACCGATGACTTATTGGTAATCGGAATTCGAATATAAATTACGAAGCAAGACTCGATCTGTCAGCCACGTATGTATCTACTGGGTTCACGCACAATACTGGAATCTGCGCATCGTTCGTAATTACATGCTGTTCGTAGCTCGAGTTAAATACATTCAATATTGAACTTTCGTAAAAATTCATAATGCAAATTAAATCGGCTTCAACTGAAGCTGAATACTTCAATAACGACTTTACGAACGAACCCTCTGATTTAGTTTCACTAATCTCAACTTCAACCGGAATTTCCAATGATGTTAAGTAATCAATGGCGTAATTCAGGTTACGGTCCAATTGGTTTTTCAAAAACTCATCGGTTTCATTCGGAGAAATTAAGTAAACCTTCGAGTTGAAGTACTTTGCAACATCACGAACCGCACTTAGTTTTTGCTTCGTTTCTTTATGCAAGTCGAGAGGGACAACGATGCGGTTGTATCCGTGCTGACGAATAGTTCTTTCTTGAACAACGATGAAAGGAATTGAACTTTCAGTAACAATTTTTAATGCGCGGCTTCCAGACATAAACTGCATTCCACGAGCCCCATGCGTTCCCATGATGATGAGCGCAGCATCCATTTCTGTTGCTGCTTTGTCTATGTCTTCAAAGATGTTTCCAATACGCACATGCGTATGAATCTCAACGCCGCTTTCCACACGAACACGATCTTTCAAGGCCTCAAGCTTTAAGCGCGCTTCTGAAACATGCTTCTTGTTGTCTACAATGTGTATCAAATGAATATTGGCTGCAATAGTTTTTCCCATGAGCAAGGCATGCTCGATTGCAACGTCACTAACTTTAGTGAAATCAACAGGTACAAGTATTTTTTTCGAAAATCCCATAGAATTATTTTTTTACAAAGGTAAAGGAATTGAGTTCTATACGAGAAGACTAAAATCAAGTACTTCCTTAAAAAAGAATTCAGGGGATTCGGCATGTGGCCAATGTCCGGAGTTTTTTACTTCGGTGATTTTTGATTTTGGGAAGTAATGTTCCAATTGTGTTTGATCTTCTTTCAAAACATAGTTAGAAAGTTCTCCTTTAATGAAAAGGGTTGGAACCTGCACGGGGCTTATGAAGGGAACTTCAGCGAGAATTTCTTCAATGTGTTTTTCCAACGCATCTAAATTGAATCGCCAATCCAATTTCCCGGGTTCTTTCCAATACAGATTTTTAAGAAGGAAGAGTTGTGTGGCCTTGTCAACCGAAGATTTGGAAAAGATGTCTTCTGCTTCCCCTCGAGATTCTATTTTATCCAAGGGTACTGACCGTAATGCTTGAAAAACGGCGTCGTGGTGTCTCGGATAACGCTTCACACCCATATCTACCACAATAAGTTTTTCAATAAGAAAATCAATTTCTTGAGCAAGGTGCATAACCGTTTTCCCACCCATACTGTGCCCCAAAAGAATAATATCGCGAAGATTTTCCGAAGCAATCAAATCAATAGCATCGTCTCGCATGAGCCCATAGTTCATTTCGTCGGAATGAGAAGATCTTCCATGATTGCGCTGATCGATTGTGTATACGCAGAACCCATGTTCAGCCCATTTTTTAGCATGCGTGGTCCAATTATCTCCTGTTCCGAATAGCCCGTGAAAAATGAGCAAGGGTTTTCCTTCTCCGTATTTATTGAAATACAATTGCATTAGAGTAATTCGTTTTTATACATCTGCACGGTGTTTTCCAGTCCGAAATAAAGGGCATCTGAGATTAGTGCATGGCCAATTGACACCTCATCTAAATGAGGAACTTGCTGTGCGAAATATTTCAAATTTTCTAAACTCAAATCATGTCCAGCGTTTATGCCCAAGCCTGCTTCGTGAGCGGTTTTCGCGGTTTCAATAAATGGAGCGACAGCTTTTTCTTTGTCAACTGAATAACCTTCGGCGTAGCTTTCAGTATACAATTCAATTCGATCTGTTCCAGTTTCCGCAGCTCTTTTCATAAGAGCGGGATTGGCTTCCATAAAAATACTCACTCGGATACCGTGAGATTTCAATTCGTGGACTATTCCAGATAAAAAATCGAAATGGGTTTCTACGTCCCACCCCGCATTTGAGGTAATAGCGTCCGGCGCATCAGGCACCAAGGTCACTTGGTGTGGTTTCGATTGAATAACCAATTCCATAAAATCAGGTGTAGGATATCCTTCAACATTGAATTCTGTTGTCACAACTTTTTTCAATGCAGGCACATCTGCGTAGCGAATGTGACGCTCATCGGGTCTTGGATGCACCGTTATGCCATCGGCACCGAAGCGTTCGATACGCTGCGCTGCCACAATGACATCGGGTGTATTTCCACCGCGGGCATTGCGAATAGTGGCGATTTTATTAATGTTTACGCTAAGTGCGATCATGTGTTTAAAATTGGTTGTGCAAAACTCGGCAATATTCGAATTCAAATTCACGTTGTGGAACGAAAAATGAATGTACGTTTGAACTTGGTTAAATAAATCTATGAACAGAGCCCTTAATTTAATATCGAAAAGCTTACCCTCACTCAATCGCGGGGAGTCTGCTATGCACGTATTGAATTTAATGGATGAATTACGGGTGAATGATTTACCTGTGGTTGAAAACGGATTGTTTTTAGGTCTTGCGAATGAAAGTGATTTTCTAAACGCAGAAGTTTATCAAGGTGAGATTCAGGCCGAGCTCGATTTACTCAATGTTTCGGTTTCACCAGATTCTCATGTTTTAGATGTGTTGAAGGTGATTAGTGAGAATGACGTTACCGTTGTTCCAGTTGTTGATGAAGGAAATAACTACCTAGGAAGTATTACTTCTGCAGACTTGCTCGATCATTTGGCTGAAATGCTCGGTGTCATGCGAGAAGGCGGAATTATAGTTTTGCAAGTTTTCGAGCGGGACCATAGCATTCAGCAAATTGCCCGAATCATTGAGGAGAACAATGCGAAAATTTTAAGTCTTTCAGTTGTTCCAGCTTCTGAAGGTAATTTAGAGATGCATATTAAAATAGATCTTCCCGATTTGAACCCCATTCTTCAAAGTTTAGAGCGTTTCAATTACAATGTCTTAAGTAAGTTTCAGGCTTCTCAATTCGATGATGAGTTAAAAGATCGTTACAACGAACTCATGCGTTACTTGAATATGTAGCGTTTGCTGAAAAGCGCTACCTTTGTTTTTTAATCGATATGTTAGTTTACGTTTTTGGAAAAAAATTTGATGCCGACTTGGCTCCTTCGGTGCAGCAATTTCTTGAGAAAATGGTGCGACGTGGAATTTCCATTTGCATGTACAAAGGATTTGAGCGTTTTCTTGAATCCTATATTCAGATTCCAGCACACACGACCTTCGAAGAGCATTCAGAATTTGAAAACGCAACTGCGCTTTTCAGTTTTGGAGGAGACGGAACCTTTCTCGATGCCGCAAGACTAGTAGGCTCTAAGCGTATTCCAATCTTAGGAATTAATACGGGAAGATTGGGTTTCTTATCTCACGTGAGCGTTTCTGAAGTAGATGAAGCCCTAGAGCAATTTGTAAATTCAGAGTACACCATTGACCCGCGTTCTTTCATTCAAATTAAATCGGAGGAATTCGATTTTGGAGATTTTCCTTATGCTTTGAACGAGATAACCATTAACAACGCGACGCGAAATGAAATGATAAAGATTAACGCTTCGGTAAATAAGGCTTTTTTAAGCAGTTATTGGGCCGATGGGTTAATCGTTGCTACACCAACAGGTTCAACAGCTTATTCGCTTTCATGCGGTGGACCTATTGTAACTCCGAATTCGAATAATTTTATTTTAACTCCTATTTCTGCTCACAACTTAACAGCGCGTCCGCTTGTTATTGGCGATACTTCTACTGTTAAATTGAGAGCAGAATGCAGATCGGGGCAAATTCAAGTTACGTTAGACAGTACTCAATACGTTTTAGAGGGAGGTACCGAAATTTCATTATCACGCGCACCTTTCGAGTTGCAAATGATACTTTTGGAAGGAAGAAATTTCTTTCGAACCATTCGAAAGAAAATGGGATGGGGACTAGACATTCGTATAGATTGACAATATATTATTGAAAAAAGCATTTAGCAGACATGAATAACCGTTTACTTCTTTTCAGTTTATTTCTTTTTGGAAGTTTCTCTGCGAACGCTCAAGGGCACAGCAGAGAGAAAAGCAAGGAGCTTTCTATTTCTGCAGGTACTGCCTATTACATTGGGGAAATTAATCCTGCAAAACATTTCGGAACGAAAGAGAAATTGGCTCTTGGAATTGCTATTCGTAACAATCTGAATAAGCGATGGTCTATCAGAACTGGATTGTCTTACGGAAATATTGAGGCTTTCGATTCCGATAGCAAAGACATTTGGCAGCAAAATCGAAATTTAAATTTTCGAAATCGTTTTTTCGAAGGTAGCCTCATTGCGGAATTGAACTTCTTCAATTATCAGATCAATTCAAAACATAATATTTCCCCGTATTTTTTTCTAGGTGCCGCTGTGTTTCGAATGAATCCTGAAGGAATGTATAACGGTTATTGGCATGCGCTGCAGCCTGCTGGTACTGAAGGACAAGGAATGGCGGGTAATGATCCGCTTTATAAAACAACTGGATTTACCATGCCAATGGGAGCCGGGTTGAAATGCAACATTAAAGGGTTACTTGGATTTTCTTTGGAGTGGGGAATGAGAAAATTGTACACCGATTATTTCGACGATATTTCAGGGTCTTATGTGAATCCAACAATGTTAACGGCTGCGCGTGGTCAATTGGCTGCGAACCTAGCAGACCAAAGTGTCCTTCCAGAGAATACAAATAATGCTTATATGCAGCGAGGTGACCCTGGAAGAAAGGATCTTTACTTCTTCTGCATGGCCTCGTTAAATTTCAGAATAGATAAAAAAGGAAATAGCTGCGCAACCTGGGACTAAGTGCTTGTCAGTACTCATGCTTTCCGTATCTTCGCACTTCGATGAAAAGTGCCTTCGATCAAATAGACTTAAGTAAGACCCCGCGACATGTTGCTGTTATCATGGACGGAAATGGACGTTGGGCTAAAACTCAGGGGAAAGATCGGATTTTCGGACACTTTAATGGAGTTGAATCTGTGCGAGCAACAATAAAGGCGGCAAGAAGAGCACAGGTTGAATTTCTTACACTCTACGCATTTTCAACTGAAAATTGGAACCGCCCTAAAGAAGAGGTAGATGCCCTTATGGATTTGCTCGTGTCTACCATCATTAGTGAAGTGGCTGAGCTCATGGAAAACGGTGTTCGATTATTAGCCATTGGAGATATTGAAGAACTACCAATGAAATGTCGTGATGAGCTGAAAGTTGCGATAGCCAAAACAGCAGACAATACCGACATTACTTTGGTTTTGGCTTTGAACTATAGCGCTCGTTGGGAAATGGTAAAAGCAGTTAGAGCAATCATTGCACAACAAATTCCTGAACAGAACGTTACGGCAGACGTGATTGCTCAAAACCTATCAACTGCAAATATTCCAGACCCTGAATTACTTATTCGCACCAGCGGTGAGCATCGGATTAGTAATTTTTTACTTTGGCAAATTGCCTATACGGAATTGCATTTCACGCCGATTATGTGGCCTGAATTCAGAGAAGAACATTTTTTTGAAGCTTTAGTCAGTTTCCAAGGCCGTGAACGTAGGTTCGGCATGACTTCCGAGCAAACAGAACTAACGAAATAGATTAAGTTGAGAAAGACGTCAAAATACACCCTCCCAATTACGCGAACATTTTTATTTGTTCTTGTGGTCATCGCGTCTTTATTCGTCACTCCGGATATTCATGCTCAGGTAGAATTGGGGTCAACCATTGACTATGCGGAACCGCGTAAAATGAAATTGGCTGGAATCACTGTAATGGGCGCAGAATATACCGACGCTCAAGCTATTTTACTTTTTTGTGGTTTGAAAGTAGGGCAAGAGATTATGATTCCTGGCGATGAAATTGCTGACGCACTTCGCAAGCTATGGAAAAATCAGTTGTTCTCTTCTATTGATATTCGTTTGGCGGAAGCCCGCGGAGACGATGCTTTTCTTGTTATCGTAGTGAAGGAACTTCCGAAATTAGGTGTGTTTAAATTCGACGGGATAAAGAAAGGTGATGCCGATAATCTTCGTGAAAAAATGAAGATTCGTTCAGGTAATATTGTGAACGAAAACTTAAAGGCAACAGCCACGAATATTATCAAAGATTTCTATATTGAAAAGGGATACTTCAATGCCAAGGTAGATATTGTAGACAAGCCCTATCCTAATTTACCGAATGCCGTTGAGCTCACCTTCGATATTGAAAGAGGCAATCGAATTAAAATTGAAGAAATTGAATGGGTTGGTGCCGATAAAATGGCAATTGCGACATTGAATCGCACCATGAAGAATACCAAGAAAGCTGCGATATATCACGTGTTCAAATCTTCGAAATTTTTGGAAGAGGAATACGAAGAAGATAAGGCGGCTGTTGTAGCGCGATACAACAAAGAAGGATTTCGCAATATGCGAATCGTGAAAGATTCAATCTATGCGGTAGGACCTGAAAGATTGAAAATAAAAATTACGTTGGATGAAGGAAATAAATTTTATTTCCGAAACATTTCCTTTATTGGAAATACAAAATACCGAAGCAATTCACTTGACTCAATCTTGAACATCAAGAAAGGAGATGTTTACAATATGGAGGTTCTTCAAACACGTTTGAACATGAACCAAACTGGTCGTGACGTTGCCTCACTCTACACCGATGACGGATACTTGAATTTCTACGCTTATCCTGTTGAGTCATTGGTTCCACCCGATAGCATTGACATTGAAGTGCGCATGGGTGAGGGTAAACAATACAGAATTGGTGTGGTAAGTGTTTCAGGAAATACCAAAACAAACGACCACGTTATTTATCGAGAAATCAGAACGCGACCAGGAGATCTGTTCAATCGTTCCGATTTGATTCGTTCGCAACGCGAGTTGGCCAATTTGAATTACTTCAGTCAAGAGGCATTCGATATTCGCACGAACCCAAGAGCCGATGAAGGATTGGTAGATTTAGAATACGTGGTTGAAGAGAAACCTTCCGATCAAATTGAATTGTCTGGTGGTTGGGGTGGTGGACGTGTTGTTGGTTCACTTGGATTGAGTTTCAACAATTTTAGTATGCGCAACTTCTTCAAGAAGGATGCATGGAGCCCTCTTCCAACAGGCGATGGACAACGACTTTCCATACGTGCAATGAGCAATGGTGCGTTTTTCCAATCTTACAATTTAAGTTTCACAGAACCTTGGTTAGGTGGAAAAAGACCGAACTCTCTTTCTGTTTCGGCTTATCACAGTGTGCAATCAAACGGACAGAAAAAATACATTAGCGATATACTCAATCCGCTTCGTCAATCTCTGATAATCACGGGTGCATCGGTTTCATTCGGCCAGCGCTGGCAGAAGCCAGACGACTGGTTTTTATTCTTTGGCGGAATTTCCTATCAGCATTTCGATTTGAATAATTACGGGTCGTTCTTCTCTTTCAACAACGGTTATTCGAATAACCTTGCAGCGAATTTCACCATTGAAAGAAGTTCGTTGTCTGAAACCATATACCCAACTTGGGGTTCGAAGATTACTTTTAGTTCGAAGTGCACATTGCCTTATACATTTTTAGGTGAAAATTTATTCGGCAAAACGTATGACTATGCCCGTATGACTGATCAGCAAAAGGTTGACTGGGTGGAATATTATAAATTGAAATTCACAGCGAATTGGTACACTTCTTTGAACAAACACAAAACGAATAAACTGGTACTTCATACCCACGCAGGATTTGGTTTCTTAGGCACGTACAACAAAAGCTTAGGGCAATCGCCATTTGAGCGCTTCTACATGGGTGGTGTTTACTTGAGCGGATACCTTTTAGATGGACGTGAAATTGTGAATTTGCGTGGTTACGACGATTTGTCTTTGACCATGCCAAGCGATCGTGTAGGAGCTCCTGTAATTACGAAGTATGGCGCGGAACTTAGATATCCAATATCTCTGAATCCTCAAGCAACAATCTTCGCCTTGGCTTTTGCTGAAGCAGGAAGAACGTGGGTAGATTTCTCGGATTACAATCCGTTTAATTTATACAAATCAGTGGGTGGTGGACTTCGAATCTTTTTACCTATGTTTGGATTATTGGGATTCGATTACGGATGGAGATTGAACGATGTACCTAACGCTCCAAACATGGCGCCTGGTCAGTTCCACTTCAGTATTGGTATGAACATGGGTGAACTTTAAAAAAAACGAATGATGAAAGCAAATTCAACAATCAAATTCATTTTTTCTTTTGTGCTTATTGTTTCAACGTTGTCGTTGAGCGCTCAAAAATTCGCATACGTAGATTCGAAGTATATCTTATCGCACATGCCTGAATACGTAGCCGCTCAAAAGCAGATCAACGAATTAAGCAGTGAATGGCAGGCTCAGGTAGAGCAGAAATACACCGCCATAGAGCAATTGGAAAAGTCTTTTCAAGCGGAGAAAATATTACTTACTGAAGAAATGAAGAAGAAGCGCGAAGCCGACATTAACGAGCGTCGCGATGAAGCCAAGCAATATCAAAAATCTAAATTTGGTGTTGAGGGCGACTTATTCAAAAAGCGAGAAGAGTTGGTTGCTCCTATTCAGGAACAAATATTTCAAGCCATTGAAGATATTGCTTCACAATCTCAATACATGGTGGTATTCGATAAGGCGAATCACTCGAATATGTTATACACTAATCCGAAACACGACATCAGCGATAAGGTGCTGAAGAAAATGGGATTGAAGCCAGGTGAGGTTTTGGACAAAGGAGACGATAAGGAAGATTCTGAGGAGAAATCAGACGAAAAACCAGGCACCGGAACAGGTCGCCCAGGAAATGATCGTCCAAGTTCACCGGGGAAAGGCAACTAATGCGTATTTTTGGTACTGTCATTGAATAGAAGAAAAAAAAACAATACAATCATGAAGAAGACAATTTTAGCAGCACTATTTATTTCATTGGGATTTGGTGCATTCGCGCAGAAGTTAGCGCACGTGGATAGACAAGCAATTCTTTTGCAAATGCCTGCAATGAAAGGAGCTCAAGCCGATATGGAGACAGCTAAAAAATCCTTTGAAGGTGAGTATGTAGTTATGCAAAAGGAGCACGATGATAAGGTTGCTGAGTATGAAACCAAATCGAAAATGTCTGTAAGTGCTGGTGGATGGCCAGAAGCTATTCGTCAAAGTAAAGCGCAAGCCATTGCAGATTTAGAGCAGAACATGATGGACTTCCAACAAACTGCAAACGGTGAGTTACAGCAAGTACAGGAATCATTATTGAAGCCTTTGTATGATGAGCTTGATGCAGCAGTCGCTAAGCTTGCTAAGGCAGGCGGGTATACTTATGTTTTCGATTTAGGTGCTGGAAATTTAGTTTATGCCGGTGGAGAAGATTTGAGCGAAAAACTTCGCGTAGAGTTGAAGATTCCCGCTCCTTCGCCTACAAGCCCTACTCAGAAATAATTGAAAGTACAATATTGAAATCCCGCTAGGCGGGATTTTTTTTGCCATGAATACAAATCCAATAGGCATATTCGATTCCGGAATTGGAGGGCTCACTGTGGCTAAGGCCATACAGAAAGTTCTTCCCAATGAATCGTTTATTTATTTCGGAGATACCGCCCACTTGCCATACGGCGATAAGTCGCCCGATAGTATTCGCGCTTATTCAAATCGTATTGCAGAGCTATTAGTAGAAAATAATTGCAAGGCCATTGTTATTGCATGTAATACGGCTTCAGCGCATGCCTACAAGACTGTTGTTAAAAGTATTCCTTCTCACATACCCGTTATTAATGTTGTTGACCCTGTTGCGGCATATACAGCTGCGCATTATAATAAAGGAAAGGTTGGAGTAATAGGAACAAAAGGAACCATTCAGTCTCGTATTTATGTCAAACGCATTGAGAAATTAAATCCAAATTTGAAGGTCCTTTCCAACGCAACCCCCTTGTTGGCTTCAATGATTGAGGAAGGATATTACAACAACAAAATTTCGCAAAGTATAATCGATAGTTATTTATCGAAATCATCATTCAAGGGTATTGAGGCACTTATCTTGGGCTGCACGCATTATCCTTTAATAAAAAAGGAAGTAGAGAAGTTCTATCAGCAGAAAATAGAGATCATTGACAGCGCATCTGTTGTTGCGCAAGCGGTCTACGATGTTTTGAAAAAGAAAGATATTCTCAATACAAGTAAGCGCAAACCGAAGTACTCCTTTTGGGTTTCAGATTACACCGAGTCTTTTGAGAAAAGCACCGCTATTTTCTTCAACCAAAAATTGAAATTGGTTGAAAAACGAATTTGGAAAGACGAACGTTATTAATGTTTGAAGTGACGAACACCGGTCATGTACATGGCCACTTTGTTCGCATTGCAATAGTCTATTGAAAGCTGATCTTTTATTGAACCTCCCGGTTGAACCACTGCCACAACACCCGCATTCTTAGCAATTTCTACGCAATCAGGGAATGGGAAAAACGCGTCGCTAGCCATGGCACTTCCCTCTAAAGAAAAACCAAAGTGCTTCGCTTTTTCAATGGCTTGTTGAAGCGCATCTACGCGAGAAGTTTGTCCGGTTCCACTTGCAAGTAAGGTATTGTCTTTTGCAAAAACAATGGTGTTGCTCTTGGTATGCTTCACCAATTTATTTGCGAAAATCATATCTTCAATAGAAGCAGCATTGGCTTCGGTCAGCGTTGCACATTTTAAGTCGGCTGCTGATTCCGTTGCACTGTCTTTTTCTTGAACCAAGTATCCATTCAAAATAGATCTTACTTGGGTTTGAAGAAGGGGAGTTTCTTTTATGATTAGAATGATTCGATTCGCTTTTGATTTCAATAACTCAACAGCCTCAGGAGCGAATGAAGGCGCAATCACAACTTCACAAAAAAGTGAATTTATTTTTTCTGCTGTGGCTAAATCTATTTCACCATTAGCAATGAGAACTCCGCCGAAAGCTGAAGTGCTGTCGCAGGCTAATGCTGCTTCATAAGCCTCAACCATAGATGGTCTTGTTGCCACGCCGCATGCATTGTTGTGTTTTAGAATAGCGAATGTGGGTGCATTGTTTTTGAATTCAGCAATCAACTGAACCGCGGCTTCAACATCTAATAAATTGTTGTAGGAAAGTTCCTTTCCGTTAAGCTTTGTGAACAACGCATCGAGGTCGCCAAAGAAACTTCCTTTCTGATGTGGGTTTTCGCCATAGCGTAAAACATGTGCATCGCGCGAAGCAATGCGAAGAGAACCGTCTTGATCTCCCTTGAAATAGGTGTAGATAGCAGAATCGTAATGCGAAGAAACTTCGAAAGCTTGCTTAGCGAAGAATTGTCTTTGCTCGAGCGAAGTCTCTCCCTTCTGATTGACAAGCAGTTCATGAAGCGCGCTGTATTCATTTTTCGAAGGAACAATTACAACGTCATTGAAATTTTTTGCAGCCCCGCGAATAAGAGCAATTCCTCCGATGTCTATTTTTTCAATGATGTCTTCGTGCGAAGCACCTGAAGCAACAGTTTTTTCGAACGGATATAAATCAACAATAACACAATCGATAGCTTGAATATTGAATTTCGCAGCCTCTTCCAAATCTTGGGCTTCGTCGCGCCTGTATAAAATTCCACCCAAAACACCTGGGTGAAGTGTTTTCACCCTTCCACCGAAAATACTTGGATACCCCGTTAAGTCTTCCACGGCCGTGACAGGAATACCCATGTTTTCAATGAATGTTTGTGTTCCCCCAGTGCTGTAAAGTGTTATACCTAATTGGTGCATTTGTTCAACAATTGGAGCTAATCCGTCTTTATCAAACACTGAAATGAGGGCTGAAGAAATTCTTTTATTCACGTCATTGAAAATTAAGTTGCGAATTTACAATGTAAATCAGGGCATTAGCTTTGCTTTTTTCAACAAGTTGAGATAAATGTCATATTTTCAGTTTGTGCCACTTTTCAAGCCTTATCTTTGGTTAAACCATAAAGGAGATCATACATTGGCATTTTCACTCGGTAATCAAGCGCACCCGTTTTTCGATACATTGAATACGCGTGTAGAACAGTATTTCACAACCAAAGGAATTAGTAGAACTGGTAATTGGAAAATATATACAAAAGCTACCCTGCTTTTGGTGTCTATAGCGGTTGTTTACGCCTCTCTGTTACTTTTTCAATCGTGGTCAGCACAACTGATTCTTTGGTCTGTGTTGGGTATGGTGTTCGCTGCAATTGGTTTCAATTTAATGCATGATAGTGCTCACGGAAGTTTTTCTTCCAAGTCTTGGGTGAACCATATGATGGGCTATTCGCTCAATATTATTGGAGGTAATGTTTTTTTATGGAAAATGAAGCACAACCAGCTTCACCACGTTTACACCAACGTTCATGGGGTAGATGAGGATATTGATGTAGAGCCTTTCTTACGTGTAAATGAGCAACAGAAAAAGTATTGGTTCCATAAATATCAACACATTTATTGGGCATTAATTTACGGTACCACCTACTTTTTATGGGTATACATAAAGGATTTCAATAAGTATTTCACTCGGAAAATTGGTGAGACTCCAATCCGTAAAATTCCGCGCAGCGAGCATATCATTTTTTGGGTGAGTAAGTTGTTTTACGTGGCGGTTTTTTTAGTAACTCCGCTTCTAGTTGTAGGTTGGGTGAAGGCATTAGTTGGATACGGAGTTATGCTCTTTGTTACGGGATGGATTATAGCAGTTGTTTTTCAATTGGCGCACATTGTTGAAGGAAGGTCTTTTCATTTGCCAGAGACTCAAGGTCGAACATTGAAAGATGAATGGGCCGTTCACCAATTGAACACTACCGCAAACTTCGCGACAAAAAATAAGCTTGTTTCTTGGTTAACAGGTGGATTAAATTTTCAAGTTGAGCACCATCTTTTTCCAAGAATAAGTCATATCCATTATCCGGCAATTAGCGGAATTGTGCGAGACACCTGTGAAGAATTTGGGTTGGAATATCAAGAATATCCGAATGTATTATCTGCTGTTCGGGCACACATTAGCCATTTACGTATTTTAGGAGCCGCATAAGTTGTATTTTTGTTCGAAAGGACCGAAAATAGATTTGTCTTATGGGAAGAATGTTTGAAAAGCGAAAGCACAAGATGTTCGCGCGCTATGATCGCATGGCTAAAGCCTTTACGCGCATAGGAAAAGAAATTGCAATGGCCGTGAAGGCCGGTGGGCCGGACCCGTCTTACAACCCACGTTTGCGTCAATGTGTATCTAACGCCAAGGGTGTGAATATGCCCAAAGATCGCGTGGATGCCGCAATCAAAAGAGCTTCTAGTAAAGATGCAAATAACTATGAAGAGGTAGTTTACGAAGGATATGGTCCTTACGGAATTCCAATCTTGGTTGAAACAGCTACCGACAATCCGACAAGAACTGTCGCAAACATTCGTTTGTATTTCAATAGGAGCGGTGGGCTCATGGGAAACAGCGGTTCATTGTCTTTCATTTTTGAACGCAAAGGTGTTTTCAGATTGGCCATGGATCAAATTCCTTCTTGGGAAGAATTGGAATTGGAATTGATTGATCACGGACTTGATAGTTCGGAACAGGAGGAGAATGAAATGGTTGTTTATACGGCGTTTTCAGACTTTGGAAATATGCAGAAGGCTTTAGAAGACCGCGGAATTGTTCCAACTAAAGCTGGATTGGAGAGAATTCCAAATACCTATGCGGAAATTACAGAAGAGCAAACCGACGAGATTTTGGAATTGATTGAAAAGATTGAGGCCGACGAAGATGTTCTAGCAGTCTATCACAATTTAGGATAATGAAAAAAATAATTTTCTTGTTAGCTTTTACTGCCGTTTTTTCGGCATGTAAGAAAGATCCGGGTACAGGAGGAGCTGGAACTATTTCCGGAACTATATTGAAGGAGTTCCGTGTTGTTTTAACCAATCCAGCTACCGCAATTTACACCGTGCCTGCAGCAGATGTGGAAGTGTATATTGTCTATGGTGAACACCTTTCTCCAGATGACAAAGTAATGTCTGATTATGAAGGAAATTTCGAATTCAGAAATCTTCGCAAAGGAAAATACACCGTGTATACCTACAGCAGAGACACAACGGGACAAAATCCGCCGACTACAGATCCTATGAAAATGGTTGTGCTGAAAGAGGTTGAACTCACAGACAACGATGACCATGAGGTTGTTTCAGATTTAACCATCTATGACACGCCTTAATAGCGCGTTATTTTTTTTCGTTCTTCTAGCATCGTATGGTTCTGCCCAGAATGTTAACGATGCAGGAATGTGGAATGCCTTCTCTTTTTCCAGCGACATCAAAGATTTAACTCCTTGGAAGGATCCCAAAATATTTAAAGATTGGTCTTTACACATTAACCCTGAAATTCGATTTAATGAAAACGTCTCTCAGATGAGTAACGTTTTTTCTGATTTCGGAACCGATAAAAAATGGAGTAAGTACCTCACAACTTCTTTGGAATATCGCGTTGGTGCCAGACGCCAAGAAGATTGGTTCAACGTTAGAAAGAGATGGTCATTGGGTGCTCAATTGAGTTTCCCTTTCAAGAACTTTAAATTGTCCTCAACAACACGCTGTCAAATTTCTCAGGCAATCACTTCGGAAATTGATATCAAATCAATTTGGCGAGAAAAAATAAGCTTAGAGTTTTCCAAGTGGGAAAAATTAACTTTTCAAGTGAGTCATGAACTGTTCTTCCTTCCAATTACATTGGAAAATTCGAATTGGAGAAGTCAAGTATCTTTAAAGTATAAGTTAGATAAGTCTAACGCCATATCTGTTGGGTATTTGGTTCAACGCGATCTTTCGAATGCCGATATGGATTTTGTGATTCTCACGGGATACAAGTGGGAATTCAATAAGAAAAAGGATAAGGGCATAGACTTGAAATGAATTGTCGGAATTAGCAGAGGGCATTCAAGTGAAATCGTTAACTTCGGGAATCTTAATCTGAATTATGAAGAAACTAATTTTACTTTTTGCAGGTGTTGCTTTGATGCTATCTGCCCATGCTCAGCAAGGAACAACATGTGATAACCCAATTCCTTTAACAACTACAGGTGATTATGTAGGTATGTATGAAGACACTTGGTTCACTTACATTCCCTTAGAATCCGGCATTACCGAATTCTCAACTTGTGGAACCAACAGCTGCGATACCAAGATTTGGATATATGAATCGTGTGTCGCCACTCCAACAGAGTTTGCAGAGGGCACGTATGCTTATAACGACGATTTCTGCGGCCTTCAAGCGCATGTCGAGGTAAATCTCACTGCCGGAACAATTTATTTTGTAAGAATTGGTGATTATTTTGCAGATTGCACGGATTCAGTAAACTTTAATATTACGTATATCGGACAAATTGTCGGATGTACAAATCCTACAGCTTGTAATTTTAATCCAATGGCTACTGAAGACGACGGTTCATGTGTCTTTTTTCCAAGTGAACTTTGCTCGCAACCCGATTTAAGATTTGACAGCTTGGCATTGGTAAATTCGTTATATATCAGTCAAATTGGTGCAGCTGAGTGCGATGTTCAAGAAGGTTGTGTTACAGGATATGGAAATAGATGGATCATTGGATTTAGCTCAAAAATTGACAACATAGGTCAAGCCGATTATTACATTGGCAACCCTTCCGCTAATCCAGAAATGTTTAGCGTAGTGAATTGTCATGGGCATACGCATTATGAGGGATATGGAGATTATCGTCTAATGGATGAAAATGGAGATCTCGTTCCAGTCGGACATAAAAATGGATTTTGCGTAATGGATTTGTGTGGCTTTGGTCAATACAATTGTTCTGATATGGGAATTTCTTCAGGATGCTA
>JBIIWZ010000041.1:0-3994 GCA_044338665.1 Flavobacteriales bacterium | reverse complement strand
TTCGCGTTGTCGCATACCGTAATCACAAAATCGAAATTGATGTGTATGTATTCATCGACGTGATTCGACGTGTGGTTTGAAAGATCAATTCCAACTTCGTTCATGATTGAAATGGCACGCGGATTCACACCATGCGTTTCAACACCCGCGCTGTAAATGTTCGCTTTTTCTCCAGCGTAATGACGAAGGAAACCTTCGGCAATTTGACTTCTGCAACTGTTTCCTGTGCAGAGAACTAAAATGTTTTTCATGCGGAATAATATTTTTTCTTGAGGAATAAACTGGCTTTCACCAATAGAATAAGAACGGGCACTTCCACGAGCGGACCAATGACACCTACGAACGCTTCTGCTGAATGAATTCCGAAAACGGAGATTGCAACGGCAATGGCTAACTCGAAATTATTTCCTGTTGCGGTGAATGAAATGGCCGCGTTCTTCGCGTAGTCTACACCCATTGACTTGTTCACGAAGAAGCTTACGAAAAACATAAGTGCAAAATAAATCACGAGTGGGACGGCGATGCGCAAAACATCGAAGGGAAGTTCCAAAATTTTATCGCCTTTCAAACTAAACATTAACACAATGGTGAAGAGCAGTGCGTAGAGGGTAATGGGTGAAATTTTCGGAATGAATTTGCGATTGTACCATTCTTCTCCTTTCGATTGAATAAGGAAATAGCGCGTGAGAAATCCAGCGAGAAATGGAATTCCCAAAAAGATTAAAACACTTTGTGTGACTTCACTCATAGGCACAGAAACACTGAAGTTTCCAAGCCCTAACGCATTCGGAAGAACATTAATGAAGAGCCACGCATAGAAAGAATAAGACAGCACTTGAAATACGCTGTTCAAGGCAATGAGCAGTGCACCGTATTCTCTGTTTCCACCCGCGAGATCGTTCCACACGATAACCATTGCAATGCATCGCGCGAGTCCGATTAGAATTAATCCGACCATGTAATGCGGCTGATCGCGAAGGAAAACAATGGCTAAAACGAACATGAGTATGGGACCCACAATCCAGTTCAAGAGTAAAGAAAGCGTCATGACTTTTTTATCTTGAAACGCTTTCGGCAAGAGGCTGTAGTTCACCTTTGCTAAGGGAGGGAACATCATGAGAATGAGTCCGACTGCCAATGGAATATTGGTTGTTCCAACTGAAAAACTATTGGTGAAGTTTGCGATACTCGGAAAGAAATATCCAAGTCCAACGCCTATAGCCATAGCCAAAAAGATCCACAGCGTTAGAAAGCGATCGAGAAATTTTAATTTCACTTGCATAAGAAAAATGATTTAGCAGCAGCCCCCTCCTGGAGTGCAAGTGCCAGCTGTATTGGTTCCTATTGTCTTTAATTCCACTTTCAATTTTGTTGGAGGAATGCCGCATTTGTCTTGCGCTAAGCAATTGGTTTGTGTGGCTATTAACTTGAACTTCCCGTCATTGAATTCCAAGTGGTATTTTCCAATGGTTTCCGATTGGTATTCCACTTCAACATCGAGTTCATTCATATCGAAGATGATTTCCGATTGAAGAATAATACCTAGGAATTTTGAAGGAGCTAGTCTGTGATCGAAATCGTTTGCTTCCCAAAGTTGAAAGTTGGCAACCTTCTCGTTGCGAACGGTACCGCCACAATCGATAAAGTGTTTGGTAATCAATCCTACTTCCGTCACATGAAAATGTGCTGGAACTGTTGTGCCGTTAGGCAATTCGAAAACGAGTGTATCCACATCGTTTAATCGTGCTTTCAATTCTGAGATTTTCATATTAGCAACATTTATTTTGTTTCGAAATTTTAGTCTCTATTGTTTCAAAATAGACCTTTAGTTTTTGAATGGACTTTTCATTCAAGCAGTAGCAAATGGAATTCCCTTCGATTGATCCCTGAATAATTCCAGCGAGTTTCAACTCTTTCAAGTGTTGCGACACGGTGGGTTGCGCAAGTGGAAGTTGATTTACAATATCTCCGCATACACATGATTCCACATTCATTAAATATTCAACAATGGCAATGCGGGCTGGATGTGCAATAGCCTTCAACAACGAAGCTGTTTCGTTTTGTTTCTTTGTGAAGAGTTCGGCTTTCGTGGTTCCCATATTGTATTTGTATATTGCAATATTACGATATTCTTCGAAAGATGTTGTACAAGATTCTGTGAAAGGTGAGTTTCAAGATGTTTCACAAGGTGCCTTGCAAGGACGCTTCGCGTAGCGACCTTCCACAGGACCTTTCGCAGAACCTTGTATCACACCTTTCGCAGAACCTTGTATCACACCTTTCGCAGAACCTTCCCAAGAACCTTGTTTTACACCTTGCAAATATACCCCATAAAAAAAGGCTTCCGAAGAAGCCTTTCTCTGTACCCAGAGTGGGAATCGAACCCACATGCCCGAAGACACACGATTTTGAGTCGTGCGCGTCTACCAATTCCGCCATCTAGGCATTTCATCTCTTTTGAGGAGTGCAAATATAAACACGTTTTTTACTTTCCAACTACAGCTCTGAAAATATCTAAGATATTTCCCCAAAGCATAAGTCCTAAAAGAAGCACCATTCCTACGATTTGTGCCTTCTCTAGAATTTTTTGACTCACCGCTCTTCCGGTAATCATTTCCCACAATAGGAACATCACATGTCCGCCATCCAATGCGGGAATAGGAAGCATGTTCATGAAGGCTAAGATTAACGAGATGAAAGCAGTGCGTTCCCAGAAAATAGACCAGTCCCAGGTGTCTGGGAACATTTTTGCAAATGAACCGAATCCGCCTACTTGCTTTGCTCCTGATGAAGAGAACAAATATTTCAACTGACTTCCGTAATCGATGAATGTCTCCCATGCCCATTTCGCACCAGCAGGAATTGCAGCGAAGAATCCGTATTGAAGGGTTTCCACACCGAATTGTTTTACGTCTGCTTTCGGAATGAATCCGATTGTTCCATCGTCGTTAACGCCAACGTTCAACTGAACTTCTTGTCCGTTTCTCTTCACCCACATTGGAACGGTTTGTCCTTTCTTGTTGTTCAATTCCGCTTTAATGTCGTTGAAGTAGATGGAATGAACTTCGCCCAAACCAATGACACTGTCTCCTTTAACCAAACCTGCTTCAGCCGCTTTGTTTCCGGCAACTACGCTATCGACAACACATGGCAATCTTACGGAGAAAGGCGCAGTCTTCACTCCACCGTCTACCAATTGCTGACCAATGTTTGCGGGGATGGAGATGTCCATTTTCTGTCCGCCTCTTTCAATGGTCACGGTTGAAATATTATCTACGAGAAGAGACTTGTTTACTTCGCTGAAGCTTTCAGGGCGTTCTCCGTTTAGGGCTAAGATTTTATCACCTTCTTGGAATCCGGCTGCCTTCATGGTTTCGTTCACGTGCACACCGAACTTCACATTTTCAACTGGAAGAACTTCGCGTCCCCATACTCCGAGTATAATGGCGTACAGCACGAATCCAACGATCATGTTTACGATAACTCCGCCCATCATTACGATGAGTCGTTGCCAAGCTGGTTTCGCGCGGAATTCCCAATCTTGTGGTGGAAGAGCCATGGCATCTTTGTCCATGCTTTCGTCTACCATACCGGCGATCTTTACGTATCCGCCAAGTGGCAACCAACCGATACCGTATTCGGTGTCTCCTTTTTTCTTTTTAATTAAGCTGAACCAAGGGTCGAAGAAGAGGTAAAATTTTTCCACACGAATTTTGAAAAGTCGTGCGGGAATAAAATGCCCCAGTTCGTGCAGGATAATGAGAATGGAGAGAGAAAGTATAAGTTGAAAAGCTAAAATCATAGACGTTTTTTGTTGAATCAAAAGTACATCGCAGAAAATGAAAAGAAGTATTTTTTTTGTGAATCTTGTTGTGGAATTAAAAATGTTGGTTAAATTTGCACCTCTCTTGAAATCCCTGACGGGTGCTTTATTCTGGTTACGACAGAAGACTGAAGACAAAGAGGAGTTGTTTTTGTTGGAATGAATAGTTCC
>JBIIWZ010000015.1:0-47909 GCA_044338665.1 Flavobacteriales bacterium | reverse complement strand
GTGGTTCAAGTAGTAATTACACTAATAATCAAAATTACACTTTCACAATTTGCCCTTCAGTTGCAAACAACTTGGTCCAAATGAATTTCTCTTCTTTCAATTTGGAAAATAATTATGACTTTCTTACAATATACAACGGTCCAAATGCAGCATCACCGATCTTAGGAAATTATACAGGGACAAACAGCCCTGGTATCGTTCAGGCGAGTGTTTCGAATGTTTCTGGCTGCCTAACTTTTGTATTTACTTCTGATGTCAGTTTTGCATCGTCTGGGTGGCTTGCTTCATTTAATTGCCTGGCTCCTTGTCAAACGATTACCTCTAATCTTGTTTCTACGAATCCTGCTCCAAATATTAACGGAGTAATTCAAATTTGTCCGGGCACCCCCGTAAGTTTTCAAGGATCTGGAACATTTTCTCAAACAGGAAGTGGCGCTAATTATTTATGGAACTACGGTAATGGAGTTAGTTCTGCGGGTGCGAATGGCTCATACACTTATAACACACCAGGTACATATTTTGTAAATCTTGGAATTTCCCTGAATGGATGTTCCAATACAAATTCAATAAATCAAATGGTTCAAGTAAGCACCCAAACGGTGATACTTACTAACGCAATCAACCAAACGATTTGCTTAGGGCAAAGTTCTAACTTGTCAGCATCAGCAGCTCCAATTCCGTATGTACAAAATTGTTCACCTCCTGCTGCCAGTAATGTTTTTCTTCCCGATGGCACGGGTGTTTCATACACTAGCCCAATTACTGTTGATTGCTATAGCTCGGGACAACTGATTCAGAATGCTTCTGAGATTGATGATATATGCTTAACAATAGAGCACTCTTATTTAGGAGATTTAAATATTTCAATTACTTGTCCGAATGGTCAATCTGCAATATTAAAGGCCTACCCTGGTGGCTTAGGAGCTTATTTAGGCTGTCCATTAGACGACCCAGCTGTTGGACCAGGAACTTCAAGTGTTTACTGTTTTAATACAAGTGCAAGTACCTTACTTGTGAATGGAGCAGTTGCGCCTTGTGGTGTCCCATCAGGAAATTCTATTGTTGCTGGTGATTACTTGCCTGTTCAACCCTTCACTAATTTAATCGGTTGTCCATTAAATGGGCAATGGGTAATAACAATAACCGATAATCTGGCACTTGACAATGGTTATATTTTTAGTTGGGATATAAATTTCAATGCAAGTTTACCAGGAGTTCAAGCATCTTTTACCCCTACTGTTGTATCTCAAGGCTGGATTACAACCACAGGACTAACACCAACGGGTGCTACTGCGGCGACGGTTACTCCATCAAGTGTTGGGCAAAATTGTTACACCTACTCTGCTACCAATAATTTTGGATGCACAACTACTCAGGTTCAATGTATCACAGTTAATGCAGGGGTACTTCCAACATTTACACAACTTGGACCTTATTGTCAAGGTTCGATACCGGGTGTACTTCCAACAACTTCAACCAATGGAATTACTGGAACTTGGTCTGCTGCTATCTCAACTGCAGCAGCTGGAAGCGTTGTATATACGTTCACCCCAACAGCCGGATTGTGCGCTTCTCCGACAACGATGACCGTTTTTGTTAATGCGGCGCCAATCATTACAACCGCTGTAACCAACGAAACATGCACCACCGCAAACAATGGAATTATTGCGGTGACAGCTAACGGCCCAAATAACGGCTACAATGTTAGTTGGACAGGCACGTCAGCGGGTAATCCAGTTGGAACTGAAATTGCAACATCCGGTGGAAGCTACTCTATCCCTAACCTAAATGCAGGAAATTACACAGTTACTGTATCCAATACAGCCGGATGTTCATCCACAGCGACAGCTATTGTAACACAGCCTACCCCTCTTACAGCGAGTTCATCGGCAACACCTATCTTATGTAACGGAGGATCATCGACGGATACAGTCACTGCAGCTGGAGGAACAGCGCCTTACACGGGAACTGGAACGTTCACAGTGACTGCAGGAACCTATACTTACACAGTAACAGATGCGAACGGATGCACAGCAACGACAACTATTACTGTGACACAACCCACACCGCTTGTAGCAACTATTTCAGCACCTCCTATTCTTTGTGCTGGGGCAACAACAACAATTACGGTTGGAGCATCAGGAGGAACAGGACCTTATACCGGAGCAGGAACATTTACAGCTACGGCAGGATCTTATACTTACACGGTGACTGATGCGAACGGATGTACAACTATAGTAACAATAACCATAGCCGATCCAGCACCTATTGTGCTGCCAGCGATAACACATAATTAAAAAAGGTAAGAAAAGGTAAGAAAAGGTAAGAGAGGGTAAGATATAGGTGCGAGATATTTCGACCAACACAACAGATTAAAAGAAAGAAAATAAAAGTAAAAAAAATAGAAATAAACATAAATCCACAGTTATGAAAAAAATCATCATGCTCTTGATGCTCATTGCCCCGATAGCGGCATTTGCACAAAACACCACGAGTCCAGATACAGTTTGTTACCAGACGGCGGGATCTATTTACACCTTGCCGAACACGGCTGGATACACCTACACATGGACAGTTGCAGCTCCGGGGGTGTTGACATCTGGACAAGGTACAAACTCAATCAACGTTGATTGGTCTGCAGCCAACCCAGGATTAATAGCTAATGCTATTAGCGTTTTCGCGACGAGTGCCGACGGTTGTGTGAGCACACCAGTAGTGTTGGATGTGTTCATTCTTGATATTGTTCCTGTGCTTACAGCGATAGGTCCGTATTGCGCCGACGAGCCATGTGTTGCTCTAACTGCGACGCCGCTTGGTGGGGTTTGGACTGGGACGGGGGTTGTTGGAAATACATTCTGCGCTGGAACTTCGGGATCAGGAACATTTACACTGACTTATACTGTAACTGAGGCTGGATGTACGTTTAGTGCGACTACTCCTGTAACGGTTAGTCCTGCACCGGTATTGACTCCGATCCAACATAACTAAGGCGATTAATTGGTAAGAGAAGTTAAGAGAAGGGAAGAATGTCTGCGACGAATGCCTTCGACGAATGCTTCGCGAATGTCTTCGACGATAATAAAGGGTTAGAAAATGGAAGATATAATGTCGAAATATTTTTCGACCAAACAAACAGAAAAAAGAAAAAATAAAACAAGTAAAAAATAAAAATCAAATAAATCCACCGTTATGAAAAAAATCATCATGCTAATTATGCTAATTGCCCCGATAGCGGCATTTGCACAAAACACCACAAGTCCTGATACAGTTTGTTACCAGACGGCGGGATCTATCTACACACTGCCAAACACGGCTGGATATACCTACACATGGACAGTTGCTGCTCCGGGGATATTGACATCTGGACAAGGTACAAACTCGATTAACGTTGATTGGTCTGCAGCCAACCCAGGATTAATAGCGAATGCTATTAGCGTTTTCGCGACGAGTGCCGACGGTTGTGTTAGTGTTCCCGTGTTGTTGAATGTGTTCATTTTAGATATTGTTCCTGTACTTACAGCGATAGGTCCGTATTGCGCCGACGAGCCATGTGTTGCTCTAACTGCGACGCCGCTTGGTGGGGTTTGGACTGGGACGGGGGTTGTTGGAAATACCTTCTGCGCTGGAACTTCGGGATCAGGAACATTTACACTGACTTATACTGTAACTGAGGCTGGATGTACGTTTAGTGCGACTACTCCTGTTACTGTAAATCCGGTACCGGTTCTTTCACCGATCCAACATAACTAATTCCGATTGAAAAACTAGAGCCATGTTAAAGAAGATACTCATATTTATCATGTTAATGCCGTTGGCCTCATGGGGTCAGCAGTATCTTGACATGTGCGATGAGCCGAGGACCGATTTCGATTACTCCGCTAATTGCAATGAG
Organism: Flavobacteriales bacterium; assembly: GCA_044338665.1. Classification (GTDB taxonomy): domain Bacteria; phylum Bacteroidota; class Bacteroidia; order Flavobacteriales_D; family Sanyastnellaceae; genus CAIZGX01. The sequence goes on along the minus strand of JBIIWZ010000015.1, from coordinate 44,017 downwards.
TCAGGTAACTTCTATTGGCTTGTAGATAATATTCTGTATGAATCTGGAACCAATACTATAAATATTGATTGGGCCGCGTTTTCACCAGGTGGTCATGTGATTGAACTGGGATTCACGAGTAGTTATGGCTGCGTTGCAGACCCGCGTTTTTTCACTGTTGGAATTGCGCCTTGTCTCGAAACATCAGCCTATATACCGAACTCGTTTACACCGGACAACGATGGTCTTAATGAAGAGTGGTTCCCAGTGTTCACGAATGCTAAATCTGTAAAAACAGTTATCGTAAATCGATGGGGAGATGTAGTTTTCGAATCTGAAAGTTTGGAGCCGAAGTGGATAGGCAATATGCTTGGAGGAGAATATTATGTTCCCGATGGGGTATATGTTTATCGAATTGAAGTTCACTTTAACGATGTTAGTGCGGAAGTTTTTCAAGGGCACATTACCTTGTTAAGGTAAGAATGTTGCGGAGCAACGAATGTGCAAGCACGAATGCCGAAGGCGAATGTTGAGATAGGGTCGAAAAATATTTCGACCTTGTAGGAAAGACGCCAACGCAGATTATTGTAAAGCGATGAAAGAAAAAATTACATGAAAAAGTTTGTGTAATTGAAAATTGAGATTACTTTTGCATCGCTTTACGGCAACGGTCGGGTAGTTCAGTTGGTTAGAATACGTGCCTGTCACGCACGGGGTCGCGGGTTCGAGTCCCGTCCCGACCGCTAACAAAGAGACAAAGCCCCTTGATTATCAAGGGGCTTTTCTTTTTAAAACCAGTTTGTGTAAAACACTGTGTAAAACAAGAGTCTGAATTGGCACAACCGACATTAATAAAACGCATCGGTTCCCGTGCCATTTTGAATAATTCCGCCTGCAACAAAAAGCATATTTAATTATACTAATTCATCATAAATTGATATATTTGATTATTATACTATGCAATATGTTCACAAACAACCTCAAAATAAAAGATGTAAAATTGGAAATTGGACAGCTGGCAAAGGCATATCGCAAAAAGCAAAAGCTATCGCAGCAAGACTTAGCTGATCAACTGGAGCTTTCGAGATTAACCATTCAAAATATAGAGTCTGGTAAGAACTTTAATATTGATACTCTGCTTAAGGTTTTGAATCATTTCAATTTGCTTACTGCCCTCAATCAATTTTTGATTGAAAAACGAAATGAAAATGAACAATTCACGTCTTTGTACTAAAACATTATGGCGAAGAATGATATTATAACGGTATTTTGTTTCGGACAAGAAGTTGGGCGAATTGGTTTTGATGAAGATCAAACAAAATCTTTCTTTCAATACAATCCAGAGTTTCTTAAAAGTGATCACTTTCACAATTTATTTCCATCAACGGGTATCTTAAAACGAACGTCGAACGTTCAAGTATTTAGTCAATATAATTCAGAAACATTTCGCGGCCTTCCTCCTATGATTGCTGATTCATTGCCCGACGTTTTCGGAAATATTATTTTCAAAAAGTGGATGGAATCTGGCAGCAAGGAGTTCAATCAAATTTCTGTCATTGAGCAATTGGCCTACGTGGCAGACCGCGGAATGGGTGCATTGGAATATCGTCCAAGCAAGGAACTTCCTCAATCTTCATCGATTGACCTTACAGAAATTATAGCTGTTTTAAAACAAGTTTTAAAAGCTAAAGATGAGCAGCACGAATCGACCCTCAATCATGAGGCGTTGTTGAATATTTTCAAAATTGGTTCTTCAGCAGGTGGCGCAAGGCCAAAAATTCTTATTTCAGAACACAAAACTTCAGGAGAAATTATTCCCGGAGATTTGAATTACGCATGCGAGTACAATCACTATTTAATTAAACTGCATTTAGATGATGACTTAGGATACAGCAGGGAACTCATTGAGTACTGTTATTACCTCACAGCGAAACATCTGGGAATTACCATGATGCCATCAAAACTTATCGAGCAAAAACATTTTGCTACGCTTCGCTTCGATCGTCAAAATGGAAAAAAGAAACATGTACTAACGGCAACAGGATTAACGGGCTGGGATTTTCAAAATCCGAAAGATTCGAGTTACGAAAATCTCTTTGAACTTGCTTTGTTTCTAAAGGTTCCACATCGCGACATAGAAGAGCTATTTAAACGAATGGTTTTTAATGTAGTCTTCTTTAATTCTGACGATCATTTGAAAAATCACTCATTCATTTACAATGAAGTGCTGGACAAATGGAATATTTCTCCGGCTTATGACATCACCTATTCGTTGAATCCTTTGATGAACTATACGAGAACAAGTCGAGCTTTATCAATCAATGGCAAGCGTGTCGATATTACGCTAGAAGACGCACTCACCATTGCCGAAACATTCTCCATTAAAAATCCAAAAAAAACTATTCAGGAAATTCAAGATGCCATTCCTTACTGGAAAGAACAAGTGAATGAATTGAATTTGCCTTTGAATATCGTTCAGAGTATTTGTAAGGATTTTGTCTATTTAGTTTAGACTCGGCCAATCCTCGTGAATTTAATAACTCAATATGCAAACCGCTACATGAATCTTTTTCATAATTATTATTCCGATGAAAATAATTCTTCAACAACAGTCACATCAAAGCACATGTATCCTTCTATTACTTCCTCGCTAATCTTATACTCGACGAGCATATTGTACCCACCCTCTTCAGTTTCATAAAGAGCTACAACTCCCAGAAATCCAGCGTTGTCTTTGCATTCAAAAGAAGTTACTATACTTTCTGGTGAATCGAAGACTTCTGTAATATCGAAAGTGACATTCTCTAATCCAGCATTCGGAATCATAACCATTTTTCGATTATCCAAATCTATCGAGTATTGAACATCTCCCTTACCCAGAGTTGTGTAAGTAATTTGTTCAGACTCCAAAGCTTCAAGGAATTTCATTTCAATTGGATGTTCGAAATACTGAATGGTATCGGTATGAACTTCGTATATCTGGCCTTTAGTAATACTTGGAAGTGAGAATACCATTGCCAATAAGAAAAAATGTGTTGGGCATTTCATGGCGACATAATTTTAATGTGTTCTAAGCTTGAAGAAAAGATCTTCCTTTAAAGTGAATAATCCTTTGTTAATCGATATATTGCATGTATACAGCATGGTACAACTATGAAAATTTGAATGAACTTATTCAGAAGTCCCCATTGAGCTAAGAATTCGTGCCAATGTACTGGATAACCAGGCAAACCAATGAATCGTTGCAAAAGGAAAGACATTAAATAAACTGCAATAAGAATGAATGTGAACTTTTTCATGGCTATCAGAATTAGGGGTTAATACGTTTATGAACCGGTAACTTCTGAACTCGAATAAAGCGCGCTGATTTCTGAATTCTAACTTTATTACGTTAAGAACTAAAATATATTGTAGTGTAAAATAAAATAGTTTTTATGGGAGTTAATACTTTGTTGCAATTAACTATCATACTCTAAAAGCATGAATAAAATCAAAACAATCAACAGCTTTAAACTCATTGTAATTTCTATTTTCCTTGTTGGTGTTTCTAGTTGTAATCAAGAGAAAAGAGCTCTAAAAAAAGAATATCGCATATATCACAGAGCTTCTATGAAATCTCAACGAGAATTGGCTGAATGGCTGAGCACACAGCCGCAAGAAGTTGTAGATGAGTTTAAACGAAATTATGTTTTTACCAAAGGTGCAATAGATAGCTTGATAAATTCAATTAAAGACACGACCATTCAGAAATAATTACTTCTTTCATGAAAAAAATATTATTTGTATTAAGTTTATTCGTCGGGGTAAATGGTTTTACTCAAACACAAGACACTCTACAAACGGAAGCCTTTAGTTTTGAAGAAACACTAAATGAAGCTTACGCAATGGGTTATATGAAATACGAATTATGGTTTTTTACCTTAGCCGATTATTGGGGTGTGAGCTATAATATGATTGAATGGGATTGGGGTAATTATGATTATTATGATTACACTTTTAAATCTATTAAATATTGGTATTATCAAGTAGATTCTGAAGGAAAAAGAGTGTTTACTTTGGTTGAGATGGGGCCAAAGGAAGCCCATGATTTTTTTAAAAACAGAAAATAAACATACCCATCGATACATTCGCTCAAATTATATCGCATCACACTGTGATCAATTGCTTCGCAATCAATCGCAAGCGATCAAACCTTCGGTGAGCTTTTAACTTTTTGATTTTCCTAATCGCAAACGCAAACCCAACGAAGGAACAACAGTGATTCCTTTCATCTGAAAAGACTCACCAATGAAGTTCTGAAGGGTGCCGTAATTCTGATAGTAAACAGCTACGGCAGGAACAAAATAAAATCGGCGATATCCAATCTTCATGTTGGCGAAGGCGCCGAAACTGCTGATGTTCTTGGTTTCTGTGATGGCAGCTGTGTTCAATGCGGTGACAACTCCGTTCACATCCTGAATACGCGCATAGGTAAACGGAGTGGTGGAATAATTCACTCGTGTGAAATTGTATGATAATCCGAAAGAAATTGCTCCAATAGATTCTTCATTGCCCAAGCCGTAACTGAAGATTAACGGAACAAGAATGTCCTTCCGACTGAAATCGTATTGCAACTTAGAGGTTAAAGGCTTCGCCCAAAAGGGTAACGATAAATCTTGACTCGAATACTGAAGCCCAATGCTTCCGTACCACTTGTCAGTAGTCTCTTCCGAGAAGTCGTCCACGTTACCCAAACTTCCTAAAAACTGGTATTGCACATCAATGGCTTTGGCCCTTCCTACTTTTTTAAATCCGACATCAAAACGTTCTGCAATTCCATAACGAACACCAAATTCAAATCCGCCACCAATGGGATCGAAGTTGTTCGCGATAAGCGCCTCACCAACTTTCTGCCAATCGGTTGCAATGGCATTCGACTGAGCTAAAGAAACGGTATCGATTGAGCCGTTCAATAAATTATCTAGATTGATGTCTACTGCGCTCGCTACTTTTCCTGCTGGAGCAGTTGCAATGTTGTACGTCTGATTGGTGGCGACAACCCAATTGCCTTTCGGGGTGACTTTCCCTGAATTCGTGATGGCTCTAGGAGCAACACAACTGCTTATCGATACAAGCAACCCGAAAATCCAAACGTACTTTTTCATTCTATGAATTCTTTTTTAATGCCTTCGCACGATTCCAATATTCATCCATTTCATTCAAAGTCATCTCCCCCATTTGCTTGCCATCCTTAGCGCTTTCCGTTTCCAAATACTGAAAACGATAAATGAATTTCTTGTTGGTCTTCTCTAATGCATCTTCCGGATGTATTCCTTTAAAACGCGCGTAGTTGATGAGTGAAAAAAGTAAATCGCCGAATTCTTCTTCTTGATCCTCTTTCGTTTTAGCCTCTTTGAATTCATTCAACTCTTCCAAAACCTTTTCCCAAACCTGATCGGCATTGTCCCAATCGAACCCCACTCCTTTCGCTTTGTCTTGAATGCGCTGCGCCTTCACCATAGCAGGTAACGAACGGGGCACACCTTCCAACACACTCTTCTTTCCTTCCTTCAATTTTAATTTTTCCCAATTGGAAAGTACTTCCGCTTCATCCTTCACCACAACATCTCCATAAATATGCGGATGCCTTGAAATTAACTTTTCACAAATTGAATTCAATACATCGGCTATATCGAAAGTCTCAGTTTCGCTGGCTATTCGCGAATAAAATACCAAATGCAGAAACACGTCGCCCAATTCTTTCTTCACTTCTTCCATATCACCATCTAGAATGGCATCGCCCAATTCGTAGACTTCTTCTATGGACAAATGACGAAGACTTTCCAGCGTCTGCTTCATGTCCCACGGACATTTCTCGCGCAACTCGTCCATGATGGTTAACAAGCGCTCGAACGCCTCTTTCTTCTGCTCTAATGTGTTCATTCGCACCTTATCTAGATCAAAACCGTTGTAAGAAGCTTAATTTTTATCCCACTCTTTGTATAAATCTTCATCCAGTAACAATGAGTGATGCGCATAATTTAAAGCATCATGTGATACACGAATAGCTTGAAGCATGAAGTTTTTATCTTTTAATAGAGAAATGTCTGCGAAATCTAGGGCACTTTTGGAATTTTTTAAAGCAGCTATTACAATTTGAGGAATCTTTTTCATCGATTCATCTGCACATTTCAAAGTGTAACCATCGTAATTTACAGACGATAAAACAACTTCTTTGTCTTTATTGAATTCTTCAAAAACGCCACATAGAAAAGATCCACTTCTTGAAACAGCTTTCAAAGCCTCATTTTTGTCCTCTTTGAATTTTTTTAAATCTGCATTAATATTTGCATCTGTCTTCAAAGATTCATCGATATTATCAAAGTCAAAGCTATTTTGTAAAGCAATCAGTGCAAGTTCCTTATCCCTCTTAAGAGATTCGTCTACATCGCCAAATGCCCAGCGATTATTATTAACTGCGGCTGCGACAACCTCTCTATCCTTTCTATAAGATTCATCGAGGTATTGAAGAACTCCTCCATCTTGATTTACTGCTGCAAGAACTATTTCTTTATCTTTTTTTAGAGACTCATCAGCATAGTAGTGAATAGCATAACCATATTGCTTAACCGCTGCTAAAACAACTTCTCTATCTTTTTTAAATGATTCATCTGCAAAATCAAGTGCTGACCCTTCATTTTTTACCGCAGCTAAAACTACTTCTTTATTTTTTTTAAATGATTCATCTACATATTGAAGCGAATATCCATTTTGATTAACAGCTGCCAAAACAACCTCTTTATCGTTTTTATATGATTCCAACGCGTACCTCAAAGAATACCCATCATTTTTAACAGCAAACAATACAATGTCACGATCCCTCATTAAAGTAGAATCAACATACTGGAATGTATGATTAAATTGTCCATCAGTATGATTCAATGCAGCCAAGACAACTTCTTTGTCTTTTCTCAATAATTTGTCTGCGTATTCCAACGAACGACCATCTTGTTTTACTGCAAGGAGAACCATAGACTTATCTTTGCGTTGCTCCTCGCTCAAGAACTGAAGGAAATCCCCATTTAAGTGAAGCATTTTCTTTACAAAATTTTCATCATTCAATAATTCTTGGGTTAAATATTCTGGTTTGCCCCCCATACCATCACCAAAATGATTTGAAATACTTTTTAAGACAAGCTCTTTTTTCGAGAAAAAACTTTTGTCGGCGTTCATCAAATCTCCATCTTTTTCTAACGCCAATGTTACAACATCGTTGTCTTTTTTGAGCGTTTCGTCAACGTATTCTAAATATCTACCACTAAACGTCAAAGCAGCTAAAACTACTTCTTTGTCTTTTTTCAGACTGACATGGACATATTTAATAACTTCACCTGATTCTTTTGTTTTCATCAACTCCAAAACAAATGCTTTGTTCATTTTGAAAGATTCGTCAGCATATTCAAGATTCTGATACGCATTGCTATCATAATATGATACTGCAGCCAAAACTACCTCTTTATCTTTCTTCAATAGAGGATCAGCATATTCCAGCGCGCGGCCATCATTTGATACTGCAGCCAAAACTATTTCTTTATCTAATTTTAGAGACGGTAAAGCGTATTCAAGTGCATACCAATTTGTTTTAACAACTTCTAAAAAAAAGTATCTATCATTTTTAAGTGATTCATCAGCAAATTGAATGGCATCAGCACTTTCTTTTATAGAAGCCAAAACTACTTCTTTATCTTTCTTCAATAGTGGATCAGCATGTTCAAGCCAGAGACCATCCTTTGATACTGCAGCCAGAACTATTTCCTTATCTTTTTTTAAAGTTTCATCAGCAAATTTCATGGCATTAGCACTTTCTTTTATAGAAGCCAAAACTACCTCTTTATCTTTCTTCAATAGTGGATCAGCATATTCAAGCCAGCGACCATTATTTGATACTGCAGCTAAAACTACCTCTTTATCTTTCTTCAATAGTGAATCAGCATATTCAAGCCAGCGACCATTATTTGATACTGCAGCTAAAACTACCTCTTTATCTTTCTTTAAAGTTTCATCAGCAAATTCAAGCGCGCCACCATCATTTGATACTGCAGCCAAAACTATTTCCTTATCTTTCTTTAAAGTTTCATCAGCATACTTCAATGCATAACCATTATTTGATTCCCCTTTTATTTTAACAACTTCTAAAACAAAGTATCGATCATTTCGCAGTTTTTTAGAAGCAGACGAAAAAGCTGCTGTTGAGTTAGTGCATGCTAGAATAACTAGTGACTTGTCATTTCTATTCTTTTTGTTTAGATGCTCTAATACATCACCATTTTTACTCAAAATCTCTTTTACAAATTCAATATCTTTCAATAAATCATTATCCACATATGTTATTTCATATGAATTATTAGTAACAGCTTTAAGAATTATCTCTTTATCTTTTCGTAAACTATAATCTAAATCTTTTAAACTTAAAGCATTATTATCTATCAAATCTAGAATAAAATCCTTGTCTTTCTGAAGAGATTTATCTGCATATTCAAAATTTCCACAACCGTCCCAGTTTAGTAGAGCAAGCAAAACAATTTCCTTATCAGCTCTGTATTTCTCATCAAGAGACTTGAAAGAATTGCAATCATTTTCCACCAGCGAGATAGCTTCTTCACGTGAATTTACTTTCTGTGAGAAAAGTAGATTTACAAAAAGAATCGACAATAAAAGCAAACTAATTTTTTTCATTATTTGGAATTAATTGAGTAACTTATTATATATAAACGTTGAAAGATAAACATTTTTAGAAAAAAAATCAGTAGTTCCCGATAAAACTTTTTAGAAAAGCGGGATTTCCTGTAAAGGATTGCCGACAATGGAATTCATGGAAAAACCGACTAGAAATCATTGATTCAAGCACATTATCCTTGAAGTGCTTCGATCATTAATGTTAAAATTTCCTGTGCCGCTGTGGCAATCTTAGTCCCTGGACCAAAGATGCCTACACACCCTGCGTTATATAAAAACTCGAAGTCTTGCTCGGGTATTACTCCGCCGGCTATAACCCCTATATCTTCACGTCCCAACTTCTTCAATTCAGCTATTAATTCCGGAATTAACGTCTTATGTCCCGCTGCTAAAGATGAAACTCCGACCATGTGCACGTCGTTCTCTGCGGCTTGCTTCGCAACTTCTGCAGGCGTTTGGAACAACGGTCCCATGTCTACATCGAATCCGATATCTGCAAACGATGTGGCAATCACTTTCGCTCCGCGATCGTGTCCGTCTTGTCCCATTTTCGCAACCAAGATACGCGGTCTTCTTCCGGCCAATTCAGCGAATTCATCTGAACGTCTGCGTGCTTCAATAAAGTCTTTGTCCATTGCTGATTCATTAGAGTAAACACCTGAAATACTTCTGATCTGCGCGGAATATCTTCCGTACACCACTTCGAGTGCGCTAGAAATTTCACCTAAGGTTGCGCGTAAACGAGCGGCTTCAACGGATAAGGCCAAGAGATTTCCACTTCCGCTCTGTGCCGCTTCTGTTAAGGCTTTCAGAGCATCTTGACAAGCCTCTTCATTGCGCTCGGCTTTCGTTTTTACTAATCTTTCGATTTGTGAAATACGTACAGCGTCGTTGTCTACTTGCAAAATATCCATGGCGCTTTCTTCTTCCAACTGGAAAATATTCACCCCAATAATCTTGTCTCTTCCGCTATCTATGCGCGCCTGCTTTCGCGCTGCGGCTTCTTCAATGCGTAATTTTGGAATTCCCGCTTCAATGGCTTTGGTCATTCCACCCATCTCTTCCACTTCTTCAATCAACTTCCACGCGGCGTCCATAATTTCTTGCGTTCGCTTTTCCACCACTTCACTTCCACCCCACACATCGACTACTTCGCAAAGACCTGTTTCTTCTTGAATGATCAACTGCGTGTTTCGTGCAATGCGCGCGCTGTTATCGGTAGGCAAAGCAATGGCCTCATCGAGCGCATTGGTATGCAAACTCTGCGTTCCACCCCATGCGGCACCAAGCGCTTCAATGCAGGTGCGAGCGACGTTGTTGTATGGATCTTGACGCGTAAGTGACCAACCGCTGGTTTGACAGTGGGTTCTTAACGCCATTGATTTTTCGTTTTTCGGGTTGAAGGACTTAATCAGTTGCGCCCACAACACGCGTGCTGCGCGCATCTTCGCAATTTCAGTTACGGTGTCCATGCCTATGGCCCAGAAGAACGACAAGCGCGGTGCGAAATCGTCGATGCTCATGCCCGCTTTCAATCCAGCTCGCACATATTCCAATCCGTCTGCCAAGGTATAAGCCAACTCAATTTCTTGCGTAGCTCCGGCCTCTTGCATGTGATATCCGGAAATGGAAATCGGATTGAATTTCGGCATTTCCTTCGAACAAAATTCAAAGATGTCTGAAACAATTCGCATGCTTGGCGTTGGCGGATAGATGTATGTATTTCGAACCATGAACTCTTTCAGAATATCGTTCTGAATGGTTCCGGTGAGTTGATCTGGACGAACGCCTTGCTCTTCGGCGGCTACAATGTAGAAGGAAAGAATGGGTAGAACTGCTCCATTCATGGTCATGCTTACCGACATTTCATTCAAGGGAATTTCATGAAATAAGACTTTCATGTCTTCCACTGAATCTATGGCTACGCCTGCCTTTCCAACATCTCCTTTCACGCGATCGTGGTCGCTGTCGTATCCGCGATGTGTGGCCAAATCAAAAGCCACAGACAAACCTTTTTGTCCCATGGCCAAGTTGCGCTTGTAGAACGCATTCGATTCTTCCGCTGTGCTGAAACCGGCATACTGTCGAATGGTCCACGGACGAACGGTGTACATGCTGGCATATGGTCCGCGTAAAAACGGCGCTGCTCCTGCTCCCCACGTTGCAGCCTTCACTTCTTCGTTGAAGTTGAAGCCCACTTCTTTCCAATTCAATTTACTCATGACTGCACATATTTATTTTCACCCACTACTACACGTTGTGTATGTTGAAGGCTTCTTTCTTCTTTGTTATTTTGAATGAAATGTTCTAATTTCTCGGAAGTTTCAAATTCCTTCATGGTCTCCAGGGCCTTTCTAGAAAGGTCTTCCGTGAGTTTTTCCAACGAATAACTTCCTTTCGCTAAGTCGGAATATTGATCGAAGTAAGACTCTTCAATTAATAAATGCTGAATGTTTCGTGCCCAACGCAATTGTTCGTTCACATCAGCGGCATTGGCGTAATCCATAGGAAGAACTTCAATGCGATTGGCTCCACCTACGCATGCGGCGAGGGTCTGAATGGTTGCGCGGATTAAGTTATTGTCGGTGTCTTTTTTTGCTTGAAAATATCCGTCTGTTTGCACCTTCACGAAGGCGTGATTCGAGCAGGCATGCTCGAAAGTTCCTGTCTTTATTACATGAGACCACACCGCGCGGAAAGCGCGCAGCTTCGCGATTTCAACATACATTTCACTTCCAACCGAAAAATGAAACAGGATTTGTGCGGAAGCATCGTCTATGGATAAATGCGTATTTTCTATGAATTCAATTCCAGCTAAAACAGCGAATGCGATTTGTTCCGACGCTGTTGCATGGTTGCCGAACAATGCGTTTATGTTGATGTGTTTGGAATGAATGAAAGCCAAAACGCCTGCGCGATCTTGTGCTACGTAGGCTTGTTTTAGGGCGTCTATCTGATTGTCGGCTTGCTCGGCATGCGCCTCTAACTCCCAATTGATGAAGCCGACGAAGATGTCTTTCAACGCCACCTTCAACTCACTAGCGTTGAAAGAAGCAGGAATGGTCAAGCTGTTCGCTCCGCCGTTCAATGCCTCCAACGCCAGACCATTCCATTGAAGTGGATCGGTCGTCTTAAACGATTGGTGCACCTGCCACGAAGGAGCTGCGCGAAAGGTCGGCTCTTCAGTAGATTTCGCTTCTGTTGAATAGGGAAATAAAAAAATCCCTTCTTCCTTTTGGCGAACCAAAGAGTCGAGGGATTTTCCTTTTAATTCTTTCTCGGCTAGCGATTGCCAGTCTTGAAGAGATTGATTTGAAAAAACTTCGTTCCGAATATTCATGCAACGAAGTTAATTCGAAAAAGCTTATCTAAAGAGTGTCAATGACCCCATTAATTCAACAGGTTCGCTGCTGCCAATAGCCTTAGCTCGAAGCTTCCAAACATAGGCGTCGTTCGGCACGTAGTAAGATCCATTTCCTTTGAATGTACCATTCCATCCTTTCGTAGAATCGTTGGTTTCAAAAACCAAAATACCCCAGCGATCATATATCGCGAAGTAGTAATCGGTCGGATCATATCCATTCAAAACAGGAATAAATACTTCATTCAAATTATCGTCGTTCGGAGAGAACGTGTTAGGCACATAATACAAGAACGGCTCTTTCGAGAAGTTCGCGATAATCGTATCGATCGTATTGAATGAAGCGGAAACTTGATTCGCAGTAAGGTTCGGATTGATTGGGGTTCCTGCTGTTGACTGCCATCCGATGAATTCCCAATACTCCTCTGAAATAGCTGTGAAATTCACTGGAACATTGTCTTCGTTTTCGATGGTTAAGACATTGGTGGTCGCATTTCCTGTATCGAAGAGAACGGTTCCCGCAGCTGCAGGATTAACAATAACGGTAAGCGGATGATGCGGTGTAACATCGAACACAGCCACCAACGTATCTTCTTGTGTGAAGTTGAAATTCACATTCGAACTGGAAAGCGAAGGCAAAAGAACGTGGTTATTTATTTCCCAGTGGTTAAAGGCGGTCCATGAATCGATTGGAGAAGCGACGAAGTTCATGAATGTGTTTTCAGAAAAGACTTGTGTTGAAGGAAGCGGAGTCCAAGGAGTTCCGTTCATCGTTACGGTTCCTGCTCCCGCTGGTTGAACGTTTACTGTCAAAGGGAATTCATCGATGATCGTGAATACCGCTACCAACGTGTCACTCACCATTAAATGTAAGATGACATCCGGAGTGAGTGTATTCGGATTCAGTGGATGATTGTTTATTTCCCAGTGATCGAACAAGGTTACTCCGGGAATTTCATTCGCGTTGAAGGTGTAATCGATATCGGCAATAATTTCATTGCTCCAAGGATAAACTGCTAGGACTGTGCCGTCCATAGTGACAGTTCCTGCTCCAGCAGGCATAACTTCAACTTGCAAAATTGCATGCGGAGTTTCGTCGAAAATAGCTACTACAGTATCGGCAGCGCAAGGATTCAAGTAAATGGAAGTTGCTGTTGTATTGGGTAGAAGTGTTGCGTTGGTAGACTCCCAATGGTTGAACGTGAACCAAGGATTCGCGGTAACGCTTACCGAGGTGGAATCACCCGCATTCACATTGAATGTGCTCGGATAAGTGCCTTGCGCTGTTCCGTTAAATACAATGTTACCCGCTCCTGCAGGAAAGACGTCGCTTACAACGGTTACAGGTCCTGACGCAGGTATTCCGAATACGGCTTGTAACGTTAGGTCTGATTGAACAATTAAAGTGGTAATTGAAGCCGTTGGATCAGCAATTACACCGGTACCACTAACGATTTCCCATCCTTGGAAGGAGCTGCACGGACCAACTATTGAATCTATTATTGCTTCAATGTCTATTTCTAAATCTCCGAAATAGGTACCTGAAAACGGGGTTTCGTACGGACTCAGCTCTGTCTCTCCAATTACAATATCGCCCACTCCATCGATTTGGAAAGTGACCGTGTATGGAACGACATCGTAACAATCTGTTATTCCACCTATGATTTCATTGTTACAACGAGCGAGAATAAAATCGCGAACATCCTGCACGTTGTTGTTCCAGGTAGTTACATTACCTCCCCAACGCTGAATTTGTCGAGGCATCTCAGGCTCAATCACAACAATCATACTGTCTAGCACTTGAATCATTTTCTCGCAGGAGAAAATGGTATTCGACAATTCAGCATAACGTTGTATGTAATCTGCAAAGAAATCTGGATTGTCAAACAAGGCATTCAATACGGGAATGTGTCCTTGTCCTCCAACATCGCCTTCTCCTTCAATTTGACAAGGATCAGCTGTTGGCTGTGTGCTAGGAACACCCGTATAGTTGATGTAGTGACCGAACGTTGCGTCGTTATCCCACAGTGCGTATCTCCATCTTCTTCCATCGCCCAGAGGGTTAGTCCCTCTCCACCAAGCGGTGTTCCAGTTTAACCAGTCCGTACAAACGGTGTAACCGTTCAGTATGAAATAGTCAATTAAGCTCATGGTATTGAACTGTGAAACTACATAATCGTAATTGGCTTGAGTAGCCATATTGTTCGTTGTCACGAAGTTCACAAACGTATTCCACTGTGTTTGCGGATTGAATGTTGGAGCAGCTGCATATTCGGTCCATGTTCCTCCCCAAGTTTTCAAAAAATCTACATTACCGGCAGGTTGATCAAAGTAATAGTCGGTATAATCGGCATCGTCTACCTTCTCACGTATTTCATAAACGCCCCAATATTGACCGTTGATGTATACGATACAGTTTCGTGTTTTTCTTTCATCGAGGTGTAAATCTCCAATTAAAGAAAGCTCACAAACATATGAATCACGAATGTGAGCCCCTCCGTTCGAGAAAGGGTAATTATCATTAGCCGCTGCCTTAAAGATCAAACGTTGGTATGACTGGCGGTCACTTGTGTGAAGCATTGGATACTCCAACTCATGGTTGTAGCCTAATGCATCTCGAGTTATGTAGTCGAAACCTCTTTGACCGTATGCATTGGAATCATTTCCGTGTTCATTGCTATCTCCAGAAGATTCTACTGTAAATGTTCCGCTTTGAAAAAACTCGAGATGCGTCAACTCGTTACCATTCCATCCACCATCCAATGTTGTTCCTGAAATAGAAACCACCGGAATGGTGTGATTATCGTTTCCGAAGAAATACGTATTGGTTTCTGTAAATGAAGGAAGAGTAGTCGCTGCAGGCGAGTACACAATTGCGCGAAGAACTGTAGTTGTATTGATGTTTATCGGACCTGTGTATAACGTGCTGGTGTTAGAAGGTTGAGATCCGTTTGTGGTGTAATAGATTGTTCCCCCTACTTCGGTGGTTGAGAGAGTAACAGTAATTGGTGCGGCGTAGTAACCTGCTTGAAGATCCATGGTAGGACGCACGGCATAACCTGTTGCTGTGGCTCCCGCGTTAGCAGCTCCCTGTGATGGATTGGTTTGAATAATCATACTACCTGTTCCGTTAGGAACACGACCGTAAGACTGATTTCGTTGGTTAGGGCTGATTACATCGAAGTCATAACTCTCCAAAATCACACCTGCTGGACTTGAAAAAACCAGTTCTTCTCCGTTTGATTGAGAAACTTTAAAACTCGTATTGGTCTGGCCTAAAAATCCTGGGTCGTAAGCTCCGACACCACTTACTAATATGAGCTTATATCCGTTCGCCGGAACACTTACCGAAGCAGGAATCTGATATTTCTGCGGATTGAGTACATTGTCGCTCAACCAATAGCCACCTATATTTACGGCAGCACCTGTTGGATTGTAAAATTCAACCCAGTCTTCAAACTCACCGCCTACCGCGTAGTCGGAATAGTTCGCAAAACAGAATTCATTGATGACGACTTGTGAAGAGGCCGTAAAAGAAGCTATCAAGGCCAAGAAAATGACAGCGGTTCTTTTTAGTATGTTTAAAATCATTAGTTTCAGTATGGTTTCCTATGTTAAGACAATAATACGAAACAATAGGTTGCACTAAAAGTCTTTCAGGAAAAAGAAAAGGCTAACCTTGAAGTGTTAGCCATTTTTATTTGGGTGTTTCAACAATGAAATTATATTTGTGAAAAATTAAACCATGGGACATTCACACGACGATCACGGACACATTCCACACGAAGCTGAACAGAACGAAATAGGCGGACCAGTAATTTTCGCAGTAACCCTTTTTGCACTTGTTGTTGGGGTAATCTATTTCCTTATTCAGTGGTCTTAAAAAATTAGCGTCGAATGGTCATCTCTTTCAAGAGATGGCCTGCTCCGGCGTAGATGTCAATCACCCAAAGCACATAACGTGCATCAGCCATTACATTTCGGCATATTTCTGAATTGAAGTATAAATCACTCATGGTGCTTTCCCACGTTCTATCGAAGTTTATTCCTATCCATTCTCCGTCTCCGTTCAATGCGGGAGATCCCGAGTTTCCGCCTGTTGTGTGATTACTTCCAGTAAAACAAACAGGCAAAGTTCCATTCACACCGTAGCTTCCGAACTCTTTGTTTTGCAGCAACATTTTCAATCTGTCGTTGATCTCGAAATCTGGATTACCCGTGCTGTTCTTATCTAATATTCCTTGTCCTGTTGTGAACGGAGTATAAGCCATTCCATCTACTGGAGCACTACCCTCTACTTTTCCGTAAGTCAATCGAAGAGTAGAATTTGCATCGCACCACTTCTCTTGTTTTCCGCGTAATTCTTCCAACAAGAAAACATATTGTTCCATGAGTTGGTCGTGTTTTGAATTGAATTCTCGCTTCGAAGGAACCAACGTGTTCATGTAGTAATCGTTCAGAGCTGAGGCCTGAATGAACAAATATTCCGCGTTTAATCGCTTGGCGTATTTCTTAGACTTTCCACTCATGGAAATGAATGTATCTTTTGAAAAGGAACGAATCATTCCCAAGAACACTGCACTGTCTGCAACCATAGATTGTTTGAACCATAGATCTGCTGCGGCTTCGCGAGAGAGTTTTGAATGTTTGAAATGAATAACTCCTTTTGTGAATTGTTCGAACAAAGAAGACATCGCCAAAAATCTTTTCTTATCGGTTTCTAAATCGTAGTCTTTGTAGAAGGCTTTAGCCGTTTCCAAAAACTCGTTCATCTTTCCTTCCCACTGATTACCTTTTTTCAATTGAGCTCCTTGAACCAAAATCTCATTAAAATCTTGATAGAGCTGAAATACTTCTGGACCGTTGAACACGAATTCAGCATAAGCAGCAGCGGCCATATTCACTCCGTAATAGTCTTTGTAAAGCTTGTCAATGGTGGAAAGTAAATTTGAATATTCCAATTCTTTGTTTGAAAGCTTCGCTGTTTCCAACCACTTCGCTTCTTCATCTTTCTTCAATTGAATCGCGTTGAATTTATTCAATCCCAACTCCTGACCTTGCCATTTCTTATAGGCATTCGCAACGCTGCTTTGCTTCGATGCATATTTAATACGAAGCTCATCGCTGCTTTTCATTGCGGCGTTTATAACCTCTAAATTCTTTTCACGAAAGTCAATTCGCATAGGAGCCAACTGCTCGTGGTTGTAAGCAACTCCTGCGGAAGTAAGCAAGTGCTCTGTTCTTCCTGGGAATCCGTATACCATGGTGAAATCGCCTTCCTTCACTCCTTTCAATGAAATTGGGAAATGGTGTGCTGGTTTGAATGGCTTGTTGGTTGAGGAGTATTCTGCAGGTTCATTGTTGTCGTTTGCATAAATACGGAAAACTGAAAAGTCTCCGGTGTGCCTTGGCCAAACCCAGTTGTCTGTATCTCCACCGAACTTACCAATGCATGAAGGCGGCGCTCCTACCAAACGTACATCGTTGTATGTCTTCGTCAACACCAAAAAGAATTGTGTGTTGTAATTGAATCCGCGAACGAATCCGTCGCATTTTTTCTCAGCTTTCTCTCTTTTGGCAATTGCGCTCAACAAATCTTTCATCTTCGCTGCACGATCTTTTTCTTCAACGCCTATCATTCCTTTTAAAACCTCTTCGGTAACATCACGCATTTCGATAACGAAGGTGGCGGTTAAGCCAGGACACGCCAATTCTTGTTCGCGATTCATGGCCCAGAATCCGTTTTTCAGATAATCGTGTTCAACGCTGGAATGGTATTGAATGTTATCGAAGCCACAGTGGTGATTGGTGAAGAGTAGTCCTTCGTTTGAAACCATTTCTCCTGTGCAGCCGCCGCCGAATATGACTATTCCATCTTTCAAAGATGTATTGTTGATTGAATAAATTTCTTCTTTCGAAAGTTTCAATCCATTGGCTTTCATATCGTCGAAAGCGGCATTCAAAACGGAAGGAATCCACATTCCTTCGAAAGCGAAGGAATAAAAAGATGTTAGAATGAATAGAAAACTAAGGGTGTGTGTTTTCATTATATAAATTTATAAAATACGAATCTACGAAATAGTGAAAATATCTTGCTTCTTTACGAACCAATAATAACAAGCCCAAGTTCCCATTGCCATTCCCATAATCATGGGTACCAGAAAACCTAAGAAAGGCCGTTGCTCTCTCTCTGGGAGTTCTTGTTGCAATATGTACATGTGCAGTGGAATGACAATAATTAGCAAGCAAATAAATAAAAAAAGAAAATTAAAGCCGTTGTTCACTCCTACAGCCAATTTGTAATATTTCGACTTTTTAAACTCCTCGAAATCCTGACGGGCATATTCTCTCGCTCTGTTTCTTGCAGCGTATTCCTTTTGTTGGTAATACTGCTGGTAGCTAGGAGTTACTCTTCTATTCTGTGCTAGATCGTATGCCTTGCGCTGTTTTTCATCTCCAAGAAATTCATACGCTTCGTGAATCTCTATAAAACGCAAATGCGCATCGGGATGCGCATTTTTGTCGGGATGAAATTGCTTACACCCGTTTCTGTAAGCTGTTTTAATTTCTGTGCTCGAAGCGTTTCTAGATACACCCAATATGAAGTAGTAATCTTTCACGCTTCAAAATATTAGTTTCTTCTTGCGAAAACGCGCAATAAGAACATGAATAAATTCACGAAGTCTAAGTACAATGAAAGTGCACCCATTAACGCAAGCTTAGACGCTTCGGCAGTACCGAACTCCACCCCTGCTCCAATGCGCTTAATCTTCTGTACATCGTATGCTGTAAGTCCTGTGAATACTAAAACACCCACACATGAGATGATATAATCCATTTGTTCGCTCCTCATGAACATATTCACGACAGAAGCGATAACAATTCCAATAACAGCCATCATTAATATTCCCCCGAACTTGGTTAAATCTGTTTTGGTGGTATAGCCAATGAATGCCATAGCTCCGAAAAGTCCAGCGGTAATGAAAAACACTTTAGTAATAATTCCAAGATCATACACCAAGAAAATAAAGCTCAAGCTAATTCCCATTACAGCTGCATATCCTAAGAACACGGCTAATAATGTGGTGAAAGACATTTTATTAAATCCGAAGTTCATGGCTAGGATAAACGCAAACGGAGCAAACATAACAATCCAACCTAGGATGGTCATTCCCGAACCATCTACTAAAGAAAATACTAGATCTGTTGTCCCAAACAAATAGGCCAAAGCACCTGAAATGGCTAATGCCAAAGCCATATAGGCAAATACGTTGGATACGAATGATTTTGTTACAGCGTCGTCATTTACAAATACGCCATCATTTAAGTTTAAATTGTTGTTCATGGTTTATTTTATTTATTCAGTTGGAGTAAACTTACAAATTCTTTTCTTGTTGTGTCACTTGTTAAAAACAATCCGCTGTATGCACTCGTAGTCGTGGTGCTGTGTTGTTTCGACACTCCGCGCATTTGCATACAAAGATGATGACAATCTAAAACAACTGCCACACCGACAGGATTCAACGCTTTTTGAATGCTATCGCGAATTTCAATTGTCAGTCTTTCTTGCACTTGAAGTCTTCTTGAAAAGACATCGACCACACGAGGAATCTTACTTAGACCTACAATCTTTCCATCTGGAATATAGGCCACATGAGCTTTCCCGAAGAAAGGCAACATGTGATGTTCGCACAAACTATAGACTTCAATGTCTTTCACGATAACCATTTCAGAATATGATTCATGAAAAATAGCACCGTTCAAAACGTCATCTGCATTCTCTTCATAACCTTTCAACAAATGGCCATAGGCCTTTGCTACACGCTCTGGTGTTTTCAATAACCCCTCACGTTGCGGATTTTCACCAACAGCTGCAAGAATTTGCTCCACTGCCATTTCTATCGTTTTCTGATTCTCCATTATTTACCGCCGTAGTATTCTACGTATTGATTTTCTGTTTCTGTTACTTTAATGCAATGCAATTGACAACCTTTCTCACTTACCAATTCTTCCAATTGTTCCCAAATTGCAATGGCAACATTCTCAGTTGAAGTCTTCATTCCTTTCATGAACTCTACGTCCATGTTCAGATTCTTGTGATCCAATTTGCTTATCACTTGCGTCTTCACGATATCACTTAAATATTTTAAATCCATGCAATACCCGGTGGTTGCATCTGGAACTCCTTTCACCGTGATGAATAACTCATAGTTGTGTCCGTGCCAATTCGGATTCGAACATTTTCCGAATGTCTCAAAATTCTTTGCTTCATCCCACTCGTCGTGCCACAACTTGTGCGCTGCATTAAATCTTTCTCTGCGTGTGGCGTAAACTAATTTTTCCATGTTTCAATAATTGATATAAAAGTAAATCACTTGAACCTTCTATTTGTTCGAGGTCTTCAATAGATTTTAAGATCTTGTTGTAGATAATTCGTCACATAATCTTTCACTCCATCTTCCAATGAATGAAATGGCTTAGTGTAACCAATTGAAATTAATTTGTTCATGTTCGCTTCGGTGAAGTATTGATACTTGTCGCGAATGTCTTCAGGAGTATCTACAAAAGAAATGTTCGGCTCCTTATCCATGGAATGAAAAGTAGCAGTCGCCAAATCCAAGAATGTGCGCGCCTTTCCACTTCCCAAATTATAAATGCCTGAATCTTTTCTGTGGTGCATTAAGAACATAAGCACCTCCACCAAATCTTTCACGTAAACGAAATCGCGCATTTGTCCGCCGTCTGTGAAGTTCGGATTGTGACTTCGGAACAATTTCATTTCTCCAGACTTTCCAATCTGATTAAACGTATGCCAAATCACACTAGCCATGCGGCCCTTGTGGTATTCATTCGGTCCGTATACATTGAAGAATTTCAATCCGGCCCAGAAGTATGGCGCTTCTTCTTGTTGAAGTGCCCAAACATCGAAATCTTGCTTCGATTGTCCATAAGGATTCAAAGGTTTCAATTGCGGAATGGTCGCATGATCATCGTTGTATCCGTGCTCTCCGCCACCATAAGTCGCTGCAGAAGAAGCGTAGATAAAAGGAATGGCATGTTTCGCGCATGTCTTCCACAACGATTGTGTGTAATGAAGATTTAAACGATCGAAAATTTCAACATTGAATTCAGTGGTATCTGTGCGAGCACCAATGTGGAAAACACATTCTACTTGATTCTGATTTTCTTTCAACCAACTTGGAAATTCATCTCTATGAACGAGCGCAGTGTATTTCTTTCCTTCCCAATTGCGTTTGCGATCTTCTCTAGAAAAATCATCGACCAACACCAAATCGAAAAAACGGTCTTCGTTCAATCGCGCTAACAACGCCGATCCTACGAATCCTGCTGCTCCTGTTACAATTATCATGTTGCAAATTTAACTTAAATAATGTGCCAACACGCCTTCCTTCAAGGCGTATTCCGATTGGTATATTTTATTGAAGGACGATTGCTCTAAAATGAATTTCACCAAATACGTTGAAAGCGGCATGAACTCGGCACGCATCTGCGGAATACTCGGATGCTTCAAGCGTTCTTCCAATGTGCTTCCCATGAGCCATTGATGAATGGAAGGGTAGGATGAGAATGGGATTTCATTTAATCGTTTATTATGTTCCATAGTACCTTCGGTAGGTTCTGTGAAAGGACGTTCCGTAGGTTCGGTGAAAGGTTCTGTGAAAGGACGTCCCGTAGGTTCGGTGAAAGGTGCTGTGAAAGGACGTTCCGTAGGTTCGGTGAAAGGTTCTGTGAAAGGACGTTCCGTAGGTTCGGTGAAAGGTTCTGTGAAAGGACGTTCCGTAGGTTCTGCGAAAGGTGCAAGCAAGGTCGGCTTCGCCGAAGGCCCTACCGAAGGTCCTTTCGAAGAACCTTTGGCTTCGCCAACCTTGCTTGCACCTTTGGCTTCGCCAACCTTGCTTGCACCTTCGGCTATGCCGAATTGGTACATATCAAACAGCGTATCAAAAGACCCCGAAGATCCCACTAAAATCTTCACTGGATTTTCCTTCAAAAAAGAAATTAAATCTAGAAGTTCCTTGTTCAAATGACCTCTTAGTCGATTCACATCGTCTTGATTAATTCTTGAAGCGGGATTGAGCATTCCGTGTATGCGGCTTACGCCTAGCAAATAGCTTTTGCGCCACAACGGCTTTTGGTCTCGCACGAAAATAAATTCGGTGCTGCCACCACCGATGTCCATGATTAAATAATCTTCTTTAATCTCATGAGTGGTTTGAACCACTCCTTCAAAAATGAGTTCCGCTTCTCGATCTCCGGAAATAACTTCCATGTCGAAATTCAAATGCTTCTTCACACGCGCTACAAAATCCTTTCCGTTCGAAGCCTCTCTAACTGCGCTCGTGGCGAAGACGCGAACGTCTTTCACTTCTAACGAATCAATAACATTTTTATAGGAATACAACGCATCTATTCCGCGGGCCATTCTAGCGGGCATTAGCAGATTTTCAGAGAATCCACCTGTTCCCAACTTCACCGGAAGTTTGGTTTTGAATAGTGTCTTCCACTTCCCTTCCACCTTTTCCTTCACCAATAAATTAAAGGTGTTGGTTCCGCAGTCGATGATGGCTACGCGCTGATTGTTATTTAATTCGACTGACGTATCCATTTCCATAAATCTTTGTAACTCACTTTTTTTCCGTACGATAAAATACCGACGCGATAAATTTTTGCTCCTAACCAAATGAAAAATAAGAAGGCCACTATGAGCGAAACCATGGCGCTTATTAAATGCCAAACACTTATGTTTCCAATGGCAGTTTTCACCATAATGGTTATGGGTGAAGTGAGCGGAAATATGCTGAAGAAATTTCCAATGGGACTTTCCGGATTCGTAATGAGCATAGCCGAAACAATGTAGGAAAAGACCAACGGAAGTGTCACAGGTAGCATGAATTGTTGCGTGTCTGAATCGCTGTCAACTGCAGCACCTATAGCCGCGAACAACGAAGCGTATAATAAGAATCCACCGATGAAGAAGAAAATAAACATGCCCACCATGAGCGGCCAGTTGATTAAGAAAATCCAATTGATGGCTTCGTTGTTCATGAGCGATTGCGCCATGGCGGCTTGATTCATACCATTTCCAACAACTGCTCCGTTTTCTAAAACAGCAGCACCGTTCACCAAATGAGATTCGAAATAATTCAATCCAATGGTTGCTAAAACAGCAGAAAGTAAAACCCAGATAAGAAATTGCGTAAGTCCAACCAATCCAATTCCAACCACCTTACCCATCATAAGTTGAAAAGGTTTCACTGAGCTTACCATGACTTCAACAATGCGACTGGTTTTTTCTTCTAATACGCCTCGCATAACTTGCACGCCATACATGAAGATGAACATGTAAATTAATATAGCGAAGACGAATCCAATGACAGCGCGCTCTTGCGTGTGATCTTCTTCTCCTAATTTATTGATGTTAATTTCTGCAAAGCTCACATCTATTTTTGCGCGCTTATACTTTTCATAGTCGAGCTTTAACGAATCAATTACACGAAAACGTTCCAGTGATTCTTGCACATCGTTTTTCAATTTTCGTTGGATATTGTCGAAAGGAAAATTTTTGAAGTACATGTTACATTTCCCATCGTTAATCGTAATCTCATCGAGTTCGATCATGATGTTGTAAAAGCCGTCTTTCAGCCCTTCTGGTTTTTGCGTTTTATCTGTGAACCCGTAAATGACTTGATCGTTGTTCTTGAAGAGATCTGGAAATCTAGGAATTAAGGTAGAGTCCTGTTCTCCGTGATATTCAGTAATCAAACCATATGGATCACTAATTAACACCGTATAGCTCTGTTGATCGTTCAATGTAATCCAAATCGTTCCAAATAAAAGTCCGGCAAAGAGCAACGGACCTAAGATGGTCATGATAATGAATGATTTTTTGCGAATGCGTGTTGTGTATTCGCGCTTAATGATTAATCCTATCTTACTCATGCTTGTGCTTCGTTAAATGAAAGAACCGATTGAACAAAAATGTCGTGCATGCTTGGCACTTTTTCTTCTGCGCTAAGTATGTCAACCACTGGAATCACCTGCTTCAACAAGTCGTTCAATTTAAATTCTGGTTTAATTCTAACGTTAACTGTGTGAATGTCGTTTTTCAATTCGTTGCTCATTAATTCGAATCGCGCACCCAAGGCAATGGTGAATTCCAACAACGTTCCTTCGAACTTCAAGGTGTATGTTTTTGTGCGAAAACTGTCGCGCACTTCGGCAACACTTCCACTTAAAATAACCTGAGAACGATTGATGAGCGCGATGTTGTCGCAAAGAGATTCCACACTTCCCATGTCGTGCGTGGAAAGAACAATCGTTGTTCCCTCATCTCTAAGACGAAGCATTTCGTTGTGTATGAGTTCTGAATTTATGGGGTCGAATCCGCTGAACGGTTCATCGAGAATGAGCAACTTCGGCTTGTGAACAACGGTGGTGATGAACTGAATTTTCTGCGCCATTCCCTTCGACAAATCTTCTACTTTCTTGTCCCACCACGCTTGTATTTCAAATTTCTCGAACCACATTTTCAATTCCGTAAGCGCATCTTTTTCTTTCATACCCTTCATTTGAGCGAGGTAAACGCATTGCTCTCCCACCTTCATTTTTTTGTACAGTCCGCGTTCTTCCGGAAGGTAACCGATGTCTTCTACATGCGAACGCTGAAGCGGATTTCCGTAGAACTTTATTAAACCGCTGTCGGGTTCAATAATCTGATTGAGAATGCGAATGAAGGTTGTTTTTCCAGCACCGTTCGGTCCTAATAGTCCGAATATTTTTCCTTCCGGAATATCGATACTCACATTGGTGAGTGCCTGGTATTTTCCGTAGGTTTTATTAATGCCTTCGGCTTGAATGGCGTATTTCATAAGTTCCTGTTAATATCAATTAGCCCCACGAAAGTAAGACGCTTAATTGTATCTTTGCGCCCTAAGAAATTTAATTTATGAAGATAGCCGTAGTAGGAACTGGTTATGTTGGACTGGTTACTGGAACATGTTTCGCTGAAACTGGAAACAACGTCGTATGTGTTGACATTAACGAAGAGAAAGTTGCGCAAATGAAATCGGGAGTTATTCCCATTTATGAGCCGCACCTGGATGTGTTGTTCGAGCGTAACATTCGCGAAGGACGATTAACCTTCAGCACCGATTTGGCTTCATCTATTATCGATGCGCAAATTATTTTCTTGGCTCTTCCTACCCCACCGGGTGAAGACGGAAGCGCCGACTTGAGTTATGTGTTGGGCGTTGCGAAGCAATTGGGACATTTACTTTCCGACTATAAAATTATCGTTGATAAAAGCACGGTTCCTGTGGGAACCGCTGAATTGGTGAACAACGCCATTGCTGAAAACGCAAAGGTTCAGTTCGACGTGGTGAGCAATCCTGAATTTTTACGTGAAGGATTTGCGGTAGACGATTTCATGAAGCCAGACCGTGTGGTTATTGGAACCCGCAGCGAACGCGCCAAGCAGTTGATGAACGAATTGTATAAGCCGTTTACGCGTCAAGGCAATCCGATTATCTTCATGGACGAACGCAGTGCCGAGTTAACGAAGTATGCAGCGAATGCTTTCCTTGCAACGAAGATTTCATTCATGAATGAAATTGCAAACTTCTGTGAGAAGGTGGGTGCAGACGTAGACATGGTTCGTTTGGGAATTGGAACAGACGATCGCATTGGTAAGCGCTTCTTGTTCCCAGGCATGGGTTACGGTGGAAGTTGCTTCCCGAAAGACGTTCAAGCTTTGGCGAAATCGGGTAACGACAACGGATATGAATTCAAGATATTAAAATCAGTGATGAAGGTGAACGAGCGTCAAAAGACGACTTTGTTGAAACCAATCTTAGATTATTTCAATAATTCATTAACCCACACGAAGATTGCAATTTGGGGATTGGCGTTTAAGCCAGACACCGATGATATTCGCGAAGCACCTGCTTTGTATATGATTGAACATTTATTGGAAGCCGGAGCAACTATTGTGGCTTACG
Source organism: Flavobacteriales bacterium (assembly GCA_044338665.1). GTDB lineage: Bacteria > Bacteroidota > Bacteroidia > Flavobacteriales_D > Sanyastnellaceae > CAIZGX01. Next base: position 17,944 of record JBIIWZ010000015.1, on the reverse strand, counting down.
ATCCAGAGGCAATGCCGAATGTTCAAAAGCAAAAAGGTTATGCCATCTCTTACGCAACCGATGCTTACGAAGCGTTGGAAGGCGCAGATGCGTTACTGATCTGCACGGAATGGGGCATGTTCAGAAATCCAGATTTCGATAAAATTGGAAAAGCACTGAAGTCGAAAGTTATTTTCGATGGAAGGAATTTATATGAACTCGACAAAATGCAAGAGTTGGGTTATTTCTACAAGAGTATTGGTCGCTCAACTGTAAATCAAGATTAATATGGAACGCGTACTCATAACTGGAGCTGCTGGATTTTTAGGAAGTCACTTGTGCGATCGTTTCTTGAAGGAAGGATTTGAAGTGATTGCAATGGACAATCTGATTACAGGTGATTTGAAAAACATTGAGCACTTGTTTCCGAACGAGCACTTCACGTTTTACAATCATGACGTCTCGAATTTCATTCATATTCCTGGAAAGCTCGATTACATTGTGCACTTCGCATCTCCGGCCTCTCCTATCGATTACTTGAAGATTCCGATTCAAACCTTGAAAGTAGGTTCTTTGGGAACTCACAATTGTTTGGGATTGGCGCGTGAAAAGAATGCTCGCATTATTGTGGCATCTACCAGTGAAGTGTACGGAGATCCTTTGGTTCATCCGCAAACGGAAAGTTATTGGGGACATGTGAATCCTGTTGGGCCTCGCGGAGTTTACGACGAAGCGAAGCGTTTTCAGGAAGCCATTACCATGGCTTATCATACTTATCATGGCGTTGAAACGCGCATTGTGCGCATCTTCAACACGTATGGACCGCGCATGCGTCTGAACGACGGACGTGTATTGCCTGCATTTATTGGTCAGGCCATTCGTGGGGAAGATTTAACGGTATTCGGCGACGGATCGCAGACGCGTTCGTTTTGTTATGTAGATGATTTGGTGGAAGGAATTTATCGTTTGTTGATGAGCGACTACGCTCAGCCGGTGAATGTTGGGAATCCGGATGAGATTACGATTTTAGATTTCGCGAAGGAGATTATTAAGTTAACTGGAACTGATCAGAAGATTGTGTTCAACCCCTTGCCTACTGACGATCCGAAGCAGCGCAGACCGGACATTACTTTGGCTCAATCTATCTTAGGATGGGAACCGAAGGTTCATCGCAGTGAAGGATTGAAGATTACTTATGATTACTTCAAGTCGTTGACGACGGATGAGTTGAATAAAGTGGAACACAAGAATTTCGAGAAATACTCGCATTAATGGAAAAGGAATATTTCGCCCATGAATCTTCGTTTATAGATGAAGGATGTGTCATTGGAAAAGGCACTAAGATTTGGCATTTCACGCATGTGATGTCGAATTGTGTGTTGGGAGAAAACTGCAATTTGGGACAGAATGTGGTTGTTAGTCCAGGTGTTAAGTTGGGCAACAACGTGAAGGTTCAGAACAACGTGAGTATCTACACGGGCGTTGAATGTGAGGACGATGTGTTCTTGGGTCCTTCGTGTGTCTTCACGAATGTGATTAATCCGCGTAGTGCTGTCGCGCGCAAGGATGAATATCGGAAGACGATTGTTCGCAAGGGCGCGAGTATAGGCGCTAATGCTACGATAGTGTGTGGATATGAGATTGGTGAATACGCCTTTATTGGCGCGGGCGCAGTGGTAACTAAAGAGGTTCCGGCGTTTGCTTTGGTTGTGGGGAATCCTGCGCGCCAAACCGGCTGGATGAGTAAGTTCGGTCACAAGCTTCATTTCCATGCGAACGGAGAGGCTGTTTGTGAGGAAAGCGGTGAAGTTTATGTTTTGGAGAAAGGGGCGGTTAGAACATCCAATTAAGAAATACTTTAACCAATTAATATTGTAATCAAAAGATGAGACTTACATGCACTTTTTTTTTCGTTCTTATCATGAACCTCATTCAAGGACAAAAGCATCAAATTGGTTTTCCTTTTAGAGATGAAAAACATGCTTATTTAAACTGCTCATTTTGTAACCTAAATGAAGAGGATAATGCCAAACTCAATGAAATTTACGATCAGATGTCAGATCTTGATCTCGATGGATACAAGCAGTTACTACTTAAATCCATCAGCAAGAATAACTCCGATGATTTAAATGGTAGATTGCTTTTAAATTTGTTCGGCGGACTTGGTGAAAGTACTCATGATTGTTCATGGAAAGATTCATTAATATATAACATCTCCAATCCTTGGTCTGAAAATTACGAGGATAATAACTCTTTTGCGTTTAATGAGGAAAAAGGAACGCTGTACATGATTAATTTGATGAACAAATGTATCTCATACGCAAAAGATCCACAAACAATTTATTCATTGAAAATTGATCGATTCAAATATTTATCTCAATCGGGTGTGCTTGAAAAGCTGAACGCAAATCCATTGGATTTTTTAAGTTACTATGAAGAAAAAGTTAGTGAAAAGAATTCCAGCTTTGAAGATGAAATTTTAAAAACATACATAGGTGATAAATTAGCTCTTTACGATGTTTTGAACCAAAAAGAAATGAAAATTAAATTTTCAGGAGAATACAATAAAGAAAATGAAAATGAAATAGATTATTCTCAAATGGACAAGGGCACAGCGCCATTTGAATATTATCGAAATTATTACATTGCCACTGGCGCTGGATATTTATATGGCAAAGACCAATGGGTATCCACAGAACTTTCATTCGGTTTAAGGGACCGGGAAATGCCATATAAACTCGACCTAGGTTCATTTAGAAACAATATTCTTAACATTGGAATAAATTATAATTTGAATTCTAACTCGAAAGAGTTCTTAACTAGTGCATTCGTTAATAAAACCCAATACCTTTTACTGAACGTGGTTCAATTCGGGATACACGATTCTCAGTTGGCCTCCTTTAAAAAGAGTTTTTTCTACAGACCTAAAATCGGTTTTCAATACAGCTATTTCGACATTTCCTATTCATACAACCTAACATTCAACAAAGAGATTAGACCGCTTACCGAAAAACATTTGTTAAGCGTTGGTGTAAGCTATCCTTTGATTAGAATTGGTAAATATTTCAATCCGGAATACTAATAAAGAAATTAGAGAAAAGACAGATAACTGCAAAATACCTGTTTAAGATTCTTCTTTTTGAATAGCTCTTGGAGTGTAAAGTATATCGGCAAATGTCGTTACAAGTAACTTCTTCCTTTCTTCAATAAAATCTTCAAAGCGCTCCAATTCCCACAACGCTGGATCCCTTGGAATCAAGTGAAGTTCAAGATATTCTGGACTTTTATCGGCAAACCAATCTTTAGGTAAAATGTCTGTCTTGTTTGCAGCCCCATTTTCGTGCGCGGTAAGCAGCATCAAATTTGCGATTTGATCTCTTTCATTCCTCTTATACTTCATCACATTCATTTTCCCTGTCTCTGGATTAGAAATTTTAATGCTTGACAATTGGCTTTGCGGAAAAATATGATCTATTTGCGGTTTGTTTTGACTCCATGTAGGTTGATAATTGAAACCATACCATAAATTAAATAAAAGATGAATCTCCTTTGATGAATAACTAAACTCAAGGAAATTCTCCTCTGTTAATTCTAGACTCTTTCCTTTATACCTGATTTCTCCAAGCATTTCGGCCCTATTAAAGCCCTTGTTCTCTTTTATCTTAGTGACTAAGGCATCTGTAAAGCTCGGAGTTGCACCTCCAAAAACACCTGTAAGATTTACCTTAATTAAGTAATCCACAATATCTAACTCAACAGAAGCATTCCATGATTCAGGAAAATGATATCGACTGTAAATTATGGGAATTAAACTAGCATAGGAAGGAAGTGTCTTGTCGGTCTTTAAAAACGTCTTATCGTAGATAAAGTCTTTTACAAATCGCAGGGCGTCCGCAATCTTTGACCAATTATTTTCTATTCCATCTTTTACAGATGGCAGTCTGAATTTTTCAATATCATATTTGGCACCTTGATCGAGTACAACTAAACATATCTTAAGAATAAAATCTCGATCAAACTTGTAACCTGTCTTATTCAAATCTTCAAGTAGCAAATCCATATTATTTTCGGCCTCAGCCCAGCTAGCAGTGAGAAGACTAAATAGAAGATCTGATTTACCCAAAAGAGTTCCGCCAGAATTCGCTCGAATAAAAATTTCAACAATGTCCTCTTCTTTGTATGTATTTGGGCGATCGACACTATCTACCAATTGATAAAGAATGTTCTCTTGCGTACAAAACACATCTCGAATCAATTCAACATTTTCATAAATTCTATCTTCCTTTTCCTCATGAACGTTATAGGAAGACATAATTTGTTTAACCGTTTCCTTGGGTTTCTTATCTGTAAAAACGAGATCTTTAAATAAAACATAAGGAAACTGTGCTCCGCTAGCTGATTTAAATTTGAAATCGAATTTAATGTCTTCGGGGGCAACTACATCACCACTAAGAATATTTATGTACAATTCTTCTCCATTATAACTTCCAAGTAGGCCAATAAAGAGAGACTGTAGACGTTGTTGCCCATCGAGCACCATCATTTTTTGTGTAGTGTCTTGAGGAATGTAAAAATTGGTTAGACTGATTCCACTCTTGTAAATGTCTATGAACTTTCTCCTTTTTAAATCACTTATTGTTTTCCAAACAAGTAAAGTTCCAATTGGGTATTCCCTCAGGATGGAATCGTATAACCTTTCAATCTGATCTTTCTTCCAAACAAAAGGTCTTTGAATGTTAGGAAGCCAAAAACCTCCGGCCTCGTCCCTATTATTGAGACACTTGATGAATTTTCTTATGGTTTCAGTCTGATTCGGCATAATTATCTATTTTCAAATGCGTGAATTCGTTCTTCGAAATGCACAAATATACTTTTTTAAGGCACTGCTTTGATAATGCCGAAGTATGGCAGCACATTGCATTGAAATGACACTTTCAAAAAAGTCATCCAAAAAGTCCACTAAAAGAATTTAATTGGGAAACTCCTAACTCTACAAATTACTGTTGATTATTCTGTGACTGAACTTGCTCCAGCTTTATCTCACAGTCATCCAATTCACTTTCCAAACGTGTCATGTAAAAGGACATGAACATATATACAATCAATGTATAAAGAAGAAATGAAATCCAATAAGAAGTTGACACCTTATTTTCTTTACTAGAATACACTAACACTACAGACAACAATACCATTAAAACTTTTCTAAGGTCACGCGTTCCAATTATTGACAATAAACTCAAGCAAGTACTAACTATAATCACTAGTAAAATTATCGTAATCAACAAGTTCATAATTTTTCCCATTCCATTTATTTTATTAGCATGAAAGGAAAAAACAGTAGAGAAAATTAAAGGTATTAATGATGAGAAAATTATAAGATACGAAAATGGCCAATCCATTTCCTTGAACAAAACACCTACACATGCTAGGGTTAAACTAACCCAATTCATAATCTGATTCTTTTTCATTTTTTATTGTTGTTTTTAATATCTGCTTTTATCACCGACTCTATCTATATAAACTCATTTGGACATTTTGCAATTAATTTATATTGCTTGATGTATAACAAATTATAAGAAAAGCTTATTTTACTGTCTACTATCCAGTTGCTCCTGCTTTCTTTCAAAGTCGCCTAATTCATCAGATAAACGTTGAAAATTAAAACTCAGGTTTATATAAATAATCATTATATAGATCAGAAATGTCATCCAATAAGAATTTGAAACTTTATGCTGCTTGTTCGCTAAAAGTATAATTACGGGCAAAATAAAAAACATTCCCTGACGCAATTCATGCGAATGTGGCCAATGCAATATATAAAAAATAGGATCTAAAATTAAAAGTAACAATATTATCGTAATTGAATAATTGGGCATTTTCCCCAAACCGTTGTGCTTATTTTCTTGAAAAGCAAAAATCGTTGATACAATCAAAGATATAAATGCTAATAAAATTATAAAAAAACCAACTAGATGCCATTGACATTCAGTAAGTACAAACACAACATTCAAACCTGCTAGAGCAAAACTAACCCAATTCATAATCTGATTCTTTTTCATTTTTTCTTATTTTTTATTTCTTTCCTAGTATTTATCTATTTCCATTTATTATTAATCCTTTACACAACGTACTGACAATCCATCTGCCTTTTCAAATAAACAACCGCTATATACATTCCCATCTCCAGTAAAAAGAAAACGTCCGCAGAAATTTTCTGAATTAGTGTCCAAAGAATAACTCCACCAATAGCCATAGTCTCCTAAAAAATCATGGAATATTCCATCGCCATGCCTATAGCTTCCGGGTAATCCTGAAAAACCACTTTCGTTGGTTGAGCTGAAGTTATATTCCCAATTGCTTGAGCTTTTCAATTTTTCACCGGCTACTTTTATACCACCCAAAAAATCAATTAGAACATTCCACTCTTCATTTGAGGGAATGTGATACCCCTCAGGGGCAAGTCCTCGAGGGTCATTTACTGCATACCAGTTATACAATTTCCCAAATAACAAACCATTCTTACTATCATTTTCAAAATAGCACCAAGCAGGTTTACTATCCTCACCTGCCTTTTTCCATTCCTTTTCGTTTTTGGCTTGCATTATTGAATCTCCATTTCGGAAGGTACTCACGTCCAAATTCTTATTCATCCATAATTGATTACCAATCGTCACGCTTTGTGCAAAAGAACCAAAACTCAAAGCCATCAATAAAAGAGTGATTATGTTTTTCATAATAAATGATTTTTCATCGCTTTCCGCTACCAAATATAAAGAATCAATTTCCCCAAAGCGAACTTCAAGAAAAAAAACATTATGAATTCATTCTTAAAACGAACTGCCAGTATATATGCGACTCTTTAAAATAATTTTAAGAGAGAATTACTCTAACTCCCATTAATTCTAGTTACCTCCTCATCCATCTCTTCGTGACTTCATCTAGATCATCTTTAAATTCCAAATTTTTAAATAGATCAGCTATTGATTTCTCTTCGTTTCGCTTAACTTCTATAAGGGTGTAATTTTCATTCTCAACATTCTTCATTGTGCTTTCAAAATAGGATATACAATCCATACTTAAAGAAACAAATCCAACGAACGGTTCCAATTCACCAGAAGTGAATTCATAAATACGACGAAGAAGCGTGCTTGCCATATTGTCTGAAATCATTTTTAAAATCTGAGACTCGATACCGTACGACATGTTATACCTGCCAAAAACATCGCATCCTACGCTTACAAAGCAAAATGGAGTAATGCAATTTTTCATGTCTATAACCCCGAAACTGTTGTCTTCAACTCCTTTATTCGTGTCAATCTCAATCCTCTTGCGCAATAAATCATTGTCCTGCCATGCCTGAATCCTATTTATTGTTTCAATAATTGCATCGTATGACTTGAGTAGCCTTTCGTTTCTCTCTTGAATGAAGTCAGGAGTATAAGGCACTAATTTTCTATTGTGAAAGTCTCTGGTGAACACATTAATAAAATCAAGAACCTTCAATGTTGGATGATTCGTTTTAAAGACTTTAAAGCTATCCAAAATCAAAAGCTCTAATTCAATTTCATAACCCAATTCAGACATTTCACTATTGAGTAAAATCTGTTTTTCCGGATTCCATAAATCAAAATCAGAATCAACAAACCCGTTTTTAGCTAATACCAAATGTGTAATTGACCTCATGTATCTATACTTGCTCTTTGGCGTCTGTACAAATATTTCATCACTAACATTCGGATTTAGCTCTTTGAATGGAGCGGGAATAAAATTCAGATTTTCCGGGTGATAAGCATAGACAAAAATTTCACAAAAGAAACTACCATTGTGGGTGAAATGATATTTATCTACAACATTTGGAAAGCCCGAAACCGGAACACCCCCTAGTCGCTCATACGACAAGCCGCTGGCAATTGAACATAAACTATCCAGGTATACGTAGCTAGCCGCAATGCTTTGCATGAGAATGGGAACTTCTTTAGCCAGTCCCATCTTCATTTTATCATCAGAATCGTTATTCTTATTTCTACTAAAAGCTAAATTAAACATACGTTCTTTGAATTTTCAGAATTAACTATGGCCATCTTGAGTTAACACAACGGACCTTTATAAATCATCAGTTTATTATTTTAATAAATATAGTCTTATTTCACGACTCAATTCGAGACTATTGCTTGATGTGTTTATGCGAATGCTTCGCGAGGGCAACTAGCGTTGCGAGGGCGATTTCATCGCGAAGGTCCTTTGGACGAGGGTCTGCGACTTTCCAACAACTTAGTTCCAACAACGAAGTTCCAACAACAAAGTTCCAACAACATAGTTCTATCAACATAGTTCTATCAACGAAGTTCTAACAACGCAGTTCCCATTACGCAGTAGGAATAAAACCTCCGGTTTTCCAATTACGAAGTTGATAATTATCATAACCTCTATTGAGCGCACTCATTTCCATTTAACAAGGTTTTTCGGAATTTCGTGTTTTGAATAAAAGAGCATGACCGTTAATCCCAATACTACCGTGAATGAACTTATGTGCCAGTTTGCTGAGCACTTCCCATTCCTGCGCCTAGCGTTGTCTGAAGGAAATGGTTCAAAAAAACGAGTGGCTACTGAAAACGACTTCGCTCTGAAAAACAGAAAAGGTAGCGTTGAGATAATTTTCGAAAGCTCTACCAAAGTCCGTGATTTCATTGATTACCTGGAAAAAATTCTCGGCTGGAAAGTGCAAATACTTCGAAGCAGCGGAAAACTTTATATTGAAACTTCCGTGACCGATCAATGGACCCTCGATAGACAAAATCAGGAAGGCGCAGAACTCTCTAGCAACTTGTAACCATGGCTGCCCTCTGCTTCCACTGCGGCGAAGCTTGCGACAAAGAACTTATCGTTCATGTTGAAAAAAACTATTGCTGCAACGGATGCCTTCAAGCCCGAATGCTCATAGACAATTCCATTCTGTGCGCACCCGATGACGAAAACTTCGCTCCCGAAATAAATAGCAAACGCTCGTGGGATGAACTCGACATTCCCACTATTGCGAAACGATTCATTATCTACGAAGATGCCGATGTTAAACACGTACGCTTCACCCTTTCCAACATTCATTGCGCTTCGTGCGTCTATGTGCTCGAACACCTGCACAAACTAGAACCACGCATCTTAAAGACCGAAGTTTACTTCGCTGAAAAAACCATTCGCATGGTTATTCGTAAAGAGGTGCCCCTTTCGAAAGTAGCGCGACAACTGGCTCTCGTGGGATACGCACCCGACATTGAGTCGGTAGAATCTACTTCTTCCGAAACGGAGAAATCGCGCAAATTCCGATTGCGCGCATTGGTGATAGCCGGATTCTGCTTCGCGAACATTATGCTCTTCAGCATTCCAGAATACATGGACCTTGAACTAAAAAACGATCCGAGCTTCGTGTACTTCTTTCGAACCATAAACGTGCTTCTCTCCCTACCCGTCTTCTTCTACAGCAGCCTTGAATTTTATCGCGGAGCCCTAACCGGCATTCGAAATAAATTCATGCACATCGATTTCCCATTAGTGATAAGCCTTTGCGTGGCCTATTCAAGAAGTCTTTACGAAGTGATTTCCAATACCGGCTCTGGCTATTTCGATTCGTATTCAGGCATTGTGTTCTTCATGCTTATTGGACGTCATTTTCAAGATCTTCGAACTGACAAATTGGGATTCTCGAAATCGTTCAAGAGCTACTTCCCTATTGTTATTTCAACCAAAAAAGGAAATCAGTTTCATAACATTCCACTTGCCGAAGTACAAGAAAACGACGAGATTGAAATTCACAATCATGAAGTGATTCCTGCCGACGGTATCTTATTGAACGAAGAAGCTGAACTCGATTACGCCTTCGTAACCGGAGAATCCGATCACAAGACCATTCTTCGCGGAGCCACTGTTTTTGCGGGTGCGCGCAATTGCAGCGGTAGCATTCGCATTCGGGTAGAAAAGGTAATGGAAGACAGTCACCTCGGATTGCTTTGGAACAAAGAAGCGCGCAAAGAAGAAAACGCGGAACGACAAAGCTTCACGCATGTCGTGGCGAAATGGTTTACGCTGTTCCTCTTGGTTATGTCGTTCGGAGCATTTCTCATTCTCTACCCTTCCGACCCGAACAAAGCCTTCCGCGCGCTAACCACCGCACTCATCGTGGCTTGTCCGTGCGCACTGTTGCTCTCGCATACGTTCACCACAGGAACAGCATTGCGACTTTTAGCACAAGGGAAATTGTTGTTCAAGAACAGTTTCGTACTCGATAAGCTCGCCACCGTGCAGGCTTTCTATTTCGATAAAACAGGCACTGTTACCGATACACATCATGTGCGTGTAAAGTACACAGGCGAAGCCCTTCAACCCGAAGAAAAATATACATTGGGAGAATTGCTTGCCTCTTCTCTTCACCCCATTAGTCAATCGTTGTTGAAGGAATTTCCGCGTAACGAACATTGCATCCTTTCCGAATTTGAAGAGACTCCAGGAATGGGTACTTCCGGAAAAGTAAACGGTATTTTTTTCGAATTGAAAAAGAACAACGATGGGCCTGGCACTGCGATTTGGATCAACGGAAAATGGCGTGGCGTATTCCACCTAGAATTTGAAATTCGAAGTGGAATGAAGGATATGCTTCAACAAATAAAAAAAGGATACAAGCTAGGATTGCTTTCCGGCGACAGCAATGCCGACGATTTGCGCATGCGAAAACTCTTTCCTTTCGGCAGCGAACTGGTCTACAAACTTAGTCCCATTGAAAAAGCTAACGGCATTGCCAAAATGGAAGAAACTACTCGCTGCGTTTACGTGGGAGATGGATTGAACGACACCGGTGCACTGCAAGAAGCGAGTGTGGGAATTTCCATAAGCGATGCGCATCAGCGCTTCACGCCAGCAGCCGATGTTTTAATTCCTGGAGAACTTCTTAAAAACTTACCGGCAATTGTCAGCTATGCGAAGGCGTGCAGAAGAATTGTATTTTTCAGTTTCGGACTTTCATTGCTTTACAATGTTATTGGATTGTCTTATGCCCTGACGGGAAATCTCTCTCCACTGGTTGCTGCGGTGCTTATGCCTGTGAGCACTTTCACGATAATACTCTTCACTACTTCAGCGACCAAACGCGCTTACAAAAAAACATTGCTTGACAAAAATCATAATCGCGTTTGATGCACCTCATAAATCAAAAAGAGGCGTAGAAATATTTTTGAAGTCGAGGAAAATAGCCAAATCATGAGTGTGATTTATTTACTAATCGGAATCAGTTTACCGCTTGCAATGGGCTTTCTCATTGTGTTTTTGCGTAATGCAAAGCGTGGTCAGTTCGATGATTTAGACACTCCGGCCATGCGCATCTTATTCGAAGAAAAACCTATAACTCAAACAGAAATAAAAACCGAAGAACAGCCTAAATGAACACGGAAACTTTTTACTACGACAACAAAATTGTAAAGCAATTTGCCATTGCCACTGCCATGTGGGGATTGGTGGGAATGTTGGTGGGATTAACCATTGCCTTGCAAATGGTTTGGCCATTTTTAAATTTTAATATCCCTCAAACCACCTTCGGACGTCTGCGACCGCTTCACACCAATGCAATCATTTTTGCATTCGTAGGAAACGGAATTTTCATGGGCGTGTATTACTCGTTGCAACGTTTGACAAAGGCGCGTATGTTCAGCGACTTACTTAGTAAGATTCACTTCTGGGGATGGCAGCTCATTATTGTATTGGCCGCATTGTCTTTGGTAATGGGCTACACAACGGGTAAAGAATATGCAGAGTTGGAATGGCCGCTTGATATTTTAATCACTTTAATTTGGGTCATCTTCGGGGTGAACATGTTCGGCACGTTAATTAAGCGTCGCGAAAGACACTTGTATGTTGCCATTTGGTTCTTCATTGGAACATGGGTAACAGTGGCCATGCTTCACATTGTGAACAGCATTGAACTTCCTGTTTCATTAACGAAGAGTTACTCCTATTACGCGGGTGTTCAAGATGCCTTGGTGCAATGGTGGTACGGTCACAATGCGGTTGCATTCTTCTTAACCACTCCGTACTTGGGACTCATGTACTACTTCATTCCGAAGGCGGCTAATCGTCCGATTTATTCGTACCGACTTTCTATTATTCACTTCTGGGCGTTGATCTTCATTTACATCTGGGCAGGTCCGCACCACTTGTTGTACACCTCTCTTCCCGATTGGGCGCAAAGTATGGGAACCGTGTTTAGCATTATGCTTCTTGCTCCGTCTTGGGGCGGAATGATTAACGGCTTGCTTACGCTTCGAGGCGCTTGGGACCGTGTGCGTGAAAGCGCAGTGTTGAAGTTCATGGTGGTTGCCATTACTGCATACGGTATGGCCACTTTTGAAGGACCTATGCTTTCGTTGAAAAACGTAAATGCTATTTCTCACTTTACAGACTGGACCATTGCACACGTTCACGTGGGTGCTTTGGGATGGAACGGATTCTTAACCTTCGGTGTATTGTATTGGATAATCCCACGCATGTGGCAAACAGATCTCTACTCGAAGAAATGGGCGAATTGGCACTTCTGGATTGGAACCCTGGGTATTTTGTTGTACGCCATTCCTATGTATTGGGCGGGTTGGATGCAGAGTAGCATGTGGAATGAATTCACTCCAGAAGGACAATTGCAATATCAATTTTTGGAAACGGTTCAAACCATGCGTCCGTTTTACATGGCTCGTTCATTAGGAGGATTGCTCTATTTAATTGGTGCAATAATCATGGTGGTGAACTTGGTGAAAACAGCGAAGCAAGGCGTGTTCTTGGCTCAAGAAAAAGCCGAAGCTGCTCCACTTGAAAAAGTGCGCATCACAGGAAACGAGCACTGGCACCGCGTTATTGAAAGAAGACCGCTTCAGATGTTGGTGTTCGCCTTGGTGCTTGTTGCCATTGGTGGTGTTATTGAAATGATTCCAACTTTCTTGGTGAAGGAAAACATTCCAACCATTGCCGCTGTGAAGCCATACACACCGCTTGAATTGGAAGGACGCGACATTTACATTCGTGAAGGATGTTACACCTGCCACTCGCAAATGATACGTCCGTTCCGATCTGAAACAGCGCGCTACGGCGACTATTCAAAAGCAGGTGAGTTCGTTTATGATCATCCGTTCCAATGGGGATCTAAGCGCACCGGACCAGACTTGGCGCGTGAAGGAACTGGAAGTTTGAAGCGAATGGACAGCTGGCATTACAACCACATGATGGATCCTGCTTCTATCTCTACCGGATCTATTATGCCACGCTACCCTTGGTTGTTCGAAGACAAAATTGACTTCGAAGAAATTACAAATAAGATGGAAGCCATGCAAACGTTGGGTGTGCCTTATACCGATGCAGACATTGCTGCAGGGGCCGACAGTGCAAGAAGACAAGCACAGCAAATAACAAACGGATTAATGCTCGAGTTCAAGCAAAATCAATTGTTAACGAGCGACGAAGGCCTTCAACCCGATCATGAAATCTTAGCGCTCATTGCCTATTTGCAGCGCTTGGGAAGAGACGCAGCACCTGTTCAACAATAAAACTGAAGCAAGATGAAATTCATAAACTACCTCGAATCCATAACAGATGTAAGTATCTATCCGCTTACTTCCCTGTTCATTTTCGTCATCTTCTTCGCAGGCGTTTTATACCGCGTGCTTCGTGAAGACAAAGCAAGTATTGAAGAACAAAAAAACATTCCATTCGATCTGTAAAGCCATGAAAAAAGCTACAACCACATTAGGAATTCTTTTGCTTGTTGGAACACAAGCATTCACCCAAACCGTTACCAATGCTGCAAATGTCAACACCGCGACAACCGTGGCAGTGAGCAATTATTCACCCTACCAAGATCCTATTTTTTACGGACTCATCTTGGTAGCAACCATGCTCTTGATATACATTCTTCAGCTACAGGGTGTTTTGAAAGCCGTTGCAAATAAGGCGAAGCGAGACAAGCAAAAACAATCGCGTCAATGGCCGACAACCATTTTAATCATTCTTATTTACTTAGGATTTTCTAATTCTGCATCTGCGGCAACTGGAGATCAAATGTTGAAATTCCTTCACGACGGATTTGGAAACACTCCCTTCAATGCGCTGTTCACACTTATAGTCATTGAATTGTCCGTGGTGTTGTATTTCAATCGTATGATTAAGTATTTAACTACTGATTTTATTGGATTGAAGGAAGGAGCGCCTGAGGCACTTCCTGAGCGCGTAGGCCCTTCCTTCTGGATCAAGTTCCACCAGTCGGTTGAAATTAAAGACGAAGCAGCTATTCTTACAGACCACGATTACGATGGCATTCGTGAGTTAGACAACGCCTTGCCACCTTGGTGGAAGTATGGATTCTACCTAACCATTGTATGGGCATTCGGATACATGGCCTATTTCCATGCAGGTGGAAATGGACCGTCTTCCCTTCAAGAATATCAAACGGAATTAGCAGATGCTGAAAAGCAAATGGAAGAGTATCGCTTGAACGCGAAGAACCTTGTCGATGAAACTACTGTTGCGGTGTTAACTAGATCTGAAGACTTGAAAGTGGGCTCTGCCCTATTCGCTTCGAACTGCGTAAGCTGTCACGGTGCAAACGCTGAAGGAAAAATTGGTCCGAACCTTACCGACCAATATTGGAAGAACGGAGGTGACATAAAAAACCTTTTCAAAACAGTGAAAATTGGTGTGACTGGAACAGGAATGAAATCTTGGAAGAACGATTTGTCGGCTATGCAAATGGCTCAAGTAACCAGCTATATTCTTTCCTTGCAAGGAACGAATCCTGCCAATCCGAAAGCTCCTGAAGGTCCGCTGTATAAGGCCCCTGTAGACAGCACGGCTACTGCTATTTCCGTCTTACCCGATAGCACAGCCTCAGCGAAAAAATGATAGGAGAAGTCGAAGAAGAGTTTAGAGATTCGGTCGCGCACATTAGCGCTGAAGGAAAACGTGTGTGGTTCTTTCCGAAGAAACCAAAAGGACATTTTTATAACCTTCGAAGTTATTTGTCGTGGGTGTATTTGGTGGTATTCTTTGGCTTACCGTTTGTCAAATTTCATGGCGCTCCATTATTTTTATTGAATATCATTGATCGCATTTACATTCTCTTCGGTGTTCGTTTTTGGCCGCAAGACTTTTTCATTTTCGTCTTGGGTATGCTCATCTTCGTGGTATTCATTATTCTCTTCACTGTTATTTTCGGAAGGGTTTTCTGCGGATGGGTTTGTCCGCAAACCATTTTCATGGAAATGGTTTTCCGCAAGATCGAATATTGGATTGAAGGCGATCGCAAAGCGCAAATGGCTTTACGCGCTGAACCTTGGAACAGCAAAACACTTTCGCGAAGGATTCTGAAAATATTTTTATTCTATGCCGTATCCTTCGCCATTGCCAATACCTTTCTCATGTATGTCATTGGAAGCGATGCTGTCTGGAACATCGCCACAGAGCCGGTCTCACAACATATCGGGGGCTTTTCCGCTATCGTCATTTTCAGTTTTGTCTTCTTCTTCATTTACTATTGGTTCCGCGAGCAGGTGTGCTTAATTGTATGTCCGTATGGACGAATGCAAGGCGTCATGCTCGATAAAAATTCCATTGCGGTAACGTATGACCACGTTCGTGGAGAACCAAGAACGAAGCACGTTAAGAAAACGACCGACCAGCCTCACGGCGATTGTGTAGATTGTTTAGAATGTATTCGTGTTTGTCCAACGGGCATTGACATTCGCAACGGACTTCAACTGGAATGTGTGAACTGCACCGCCTGCATGGACGCGTGTGACACCGTAATGGAAAAGACACATCGAGATAAAGGATTGATTCGTTATGCCTCTGAAAACAGTGTCGTATCGAAAACAAAGCTTCGCATTAACAAGCGCATACTCGCCTACTGCGTCGTTCTTCTGGCATTAATCTGTGTTGAAGCGTTTTTATTGATTACGCGCAGTGAGTTGGAAGTGAACAGCGTTCGAACACGAAACACTTTATTCACTGTTGAACCCAACGGCACGATTGGAAACCTCTACAACATTAAACTCATTAACAAGACTTCGGAGGAGATGAATCTAGAATTTAAGGTTGAAGGGAAGAATGCGAGTTTCGATTGGATTGGCCATCAGAACAAATTGCTGTCGGGCGAAATGAAAAACGGCGAGCTATTCATTTATGTTCCCTTGGACGAATTACCTTCTCAGAGAAACCGCGTAGAATTGGAAATATACAGTAACGGCGAGCTGAAAGCCACAGAAAAACTGGTTCTTTTAGCTCCAAATAAATCGAACAGACCATGAATTGGGGATGGAGAATAACTATACTTTACATACTTTTTGCCGCGGGCATTTTAACATTAGTCTTTCTTTCGATTAATGAAAAGATTGATCTTGTAGACAAAGGGTATTACGAAAAAGAATTGGTTCATCAAGGAAGATTGGATCAGCAAGCGAACTACGCTGCATTGCCCAACAAGTGTTCGTTTCAAATTGCTAAAGGAAATGCTGTTGTTCACTTTCCATTTATGTTGAATGAAATGAGAGAAGCTACGGTGAAGGTGTATTGCCCCAGTAACAATGCCTTCGACGCGAACTACAACTTAACAGCTTCGACAGATAGCGCTTTTTCCTTCTCACTTCCAACCGGAATTCCTTCACGATACAACATTGAAGTTTTCTGGAAGAAGGATGGAAAGGAATATTATTTCGAAGAAATAATCGGACACAAGCATGTTCATTGAACTAATTATAGCCGCCCTAACTATGGGCCTTTTAGGAAGTCTGCATTGCGTGGGAATGTGCGGACCCATAATCCTAAGCATACCTTGGTCGAACACACAAAAGGCTTTACAGATAAGTTTGTATCATTTCGGAAGAGCCACTACCTACGCCATTATGGGTGCATTGGTTGGAGGTGTTGGACAATTGATTCTTCCAAAAGATATTGGCGTTTGGCCTGCACTCATTAGCGGAAGTGTTTTAATTCTTGTCTTCATCGTTCAATCGTTTCCTTCTTGGTTTCAGAACACAGTATTTCCTGCTTCATCTGTCGCGACTTACTTCCGGAAATTTTTGAAAATGGAAAGTGTTTTCTCGCGCTTCTTCATGGGCATGGTCAACGGCATTCTCCCTTGCGGAATGGTCTATTCAGCCTTGGCTGTAGCCATTCTTTATCATAACGCTTTTTACTCAGGACTCTTCATGTTCATTTTCGGAATAGGCACCTCGCCCCTGCTGGTTCTACTTTCCAGAATTAAAATGTACCTAAGCAAATACCCGTTCTTCAAACGCGAAAAGACTATACGCTTCGCGTTGCTTATTTTGGGGTTGCTTATTATCCTGCGAGGCACTGGTTTGGGGATACCGATGTTGAGTCCGAAGCGGAATTGCTGCGCAATCAATCTTTCAGATCAATCTGACTTCGTCAGATCAATTGCTATGCAATCAGTCACTGCGTGATCAATCTGACTTCGTCAGATCAATTGCTGCGCAATCAATCACCTTCGGTAATCAATCCTACGGATTAATCGGAACGATTGATCGCGAAGCGATTGATTCGAAGAATTGATCACCGAAGGTGATTGATCACGTAGTGAGTGGTCATCCTCTGAGATTCAAAAGCTTCAACTCCTCCACAATCGTAATACGAGAACCATCAATTGTAATGAGTCCTTCTTGCTTAAAATCGCTGAGTGTGCGAATGAGCGATTCTGTCGCTGTTCCAACCATGCGAGCAAGGTCGTCACGAGCAATAGCCATGGTGAAGGGTTTGTTATGGTCTTTTTCGTAGCGTTCTTTCAAGTGAAGCAAGGCTTCGGCTGTGCGCTTTCGAACACTTGAATATGCGAGTTTCATAAGTCGTTCTTGTTCTTCTTTCACTTTGTTGCTTAACAACGAAACAACTTCCTTCAACACATCAAAACTACCATCAATGAGCTTGT
>JBIIWZ010000034.1:0-14642 GCA_044338665.1 Flavobacteriales bacterium | reverse complement strand
TTGGGATACGGAAATCAGGTTTACGGAAAGACAAACGGCTCTTTCACCTACAACAGAAGAAAGGGAAAGACCAATGTGTATGCGACTTACGGCAATGCATTTACGGAGGATTGGGGATACCAGCGTTTCTACAAAGAACAGAACGATATTTTCTTCGACCAGAAAGCGTATACCTACAACAAAGACAAATCGCATTACGGAAAGGCGGGCATTGACATTTCCATCAACGATAAAAACACCATAGGCATTTCAGTGAATACGAACCTTGCCAACAGTTTGTGGAACAGCCACGGCTCTACTCCAATAGGCAGTGTAATGCCAGGCGCTGGGATTGACAGTACCTTGGAAGCTATTTCCGATAACAACGGATTCCGCAACAACTACGGTGGTAATATCAACTACCAGTGGAAAGGAGAGAACGAAAAAGAACTGACCGTTGATGCAAATTATGGATTATACGACATTGACAACGGGAACTTCCAACCTAACAGATATATTGGTTCTGACGGAACCTTGTTGAACGAACGTATTTATCAAAATAATACAGCAACTAAAATTAACATTGCTATTGTTCGCGCTGACTACAGTTTCAGTTGGAAAAAAATCAAGTGGGAAGCGGGGTTGAAAGGCACGCAGGTGAACACGAACAACAAGCTTGACTTCTTCAATGTGTATGGAAATGTATTCAGTGTGGACTCAAATCTTACCAATGCATTCGACTACAAGGAGCGTGTGCTAGCGGCTTATGCCAACGCTTCCGGGAAGTACAAAAAATTTGGATGGCAAGTGGGAGTGCGTGCGGAAAACACGAAAAGCAATGGAGAATTATTCGCACTAACACCGCAGGAACTTTCGAAAGTCGATCGCTTGTACACGAACTTGTTTCCAAGCGCGGCAATCACCTTCGACCACAAAGAAACAAGCACTTTCAACTTAACGTACAGTCGCAGAATTGACAGACCAAGTTATCAATCGTTGAATCCGTTCGAGTCGCGCCTAGACGAACTTTCGTATTCACGCGGTAACGCCTTCCTTCAACCCCAATACACCGATGCGCTGGAATTAAGCCACACGTTGTTCTACATGATAACCAGTTCAATCGGTTACAGCAAGACCAACGGATTCTTCACCGAGATTACAGATACGACAGAGTTTTCGCGTTCATTCATTCAAACGCGTAACCTTGGATACAGAGAGAACATCACGTTCAACATTGGCAGTCCGGTTCCCATTGCGAAGTGGTGGGACGGTTATGTGAACATGGGCGTGTATAACATTCATAACCGTGCAACCTTCGAAGACGGTAACACCATTGACCTTCGCGCAACGTCTTACAACATCTTCATGCAAAACACCTTCAAGGTGAACAAGACCACCTCGTTCGAACTCTCAGGATTCTTTAATGGTCCAAGCGTTTGGGGTGGCACCTTCCGCAACAAGCCAATGGGAGGTTTAGATGTTGCCTTTCAGAAAACTTTCTTAAGCGAAAAACTCGTTCTTCGCCTCGCTTACGGTGACATTCTTCGCACCATGCGTTGGAGAGGTATTTCTCAATACGCCGGTCTCTACATGGACGCGAGCGGCCTCTGGGAATCCCGCACGGCACGTATCAATCTTACATGGAAGATTGGAAATCAGAAGTTGAAGGAGAAGAAGGCGAGTCAGGTGGATGAGTTCAAAAGAGTCAAATGAGCTCGTTTAACGAGCGGCATCCGAAATGCCCCCACAGAAGGTGGGGGTTAAAATGTCTGCAAATGATTCAATCTTAAAGAGAGCAGACTCTCTTTGCTTTTGAAAGAAGAAAATCTCTAAACCTTTTTCCCCCACCTTCTGTGGGGGCATTACAAATGCCGCCCTATGGGGCTCATTAAATCGCTTCGCGAGGAAACATTTTCCCCACTTTTCGTTTCCAATGTAAAATTTGTGTCTATCTTTGCCGCGCTTTGGAAATCAAGAAACGACATATTCTCTCGGAAACACTTAAGTTGTTTTTGCAATTTGGAATTAAGAGTCTGACAATGGACGACATTGCCAAGAAGCTCTGCATCTCAAAGAAGACGCTGTATGCGCATGTGAAAGACAAAGAAGATTTGTTGGAGAATGCAGTGATTCTTTTCAGTACAGCAGAGAAACATCAGATCGAAGAAATTTGTGGAAGAGGTTTGAATGCGATAGATGAAAGTCTAGAGATCAAGCGTTGGGTGCTGGAGATGTTGCAAAACATTCATCCGTCTGTGGCTTACGACATGGAGAAATTTCATCCACGGGTGCACCAGGAAATGCTCGCTTCTCGTCAGGCCATTATTTACAAATGCGTCTTCGAAAACATTCAAAAAGGACAAAAAGACCGATTGTACAGAAAGGAAATTAATCCGAATGTCTTAGCGAAACTGTATGTGGGAAGAATGGAAGTGATGTTCGATCAGAATTTATTTCCAAGTAAAGAGTACAAGGTGAGTGATGTATACATGGAATGGTTTTCTTATCACATTCACGGTATGGCTACCTTAAAAGGAATAGAGTTGCTCAATAAGAATATTTTGAATACAATAACTTCAACGAAGAAAAAATCAACGAAAAAGCAATAATTCAATTCATGATACACTTCAACATAAACAAAAAAGTAAGTGTCCTGCTCGCAGTGGCGCTTGGTTTTGTTTCGCTCGGAAACGCACAGCAGTCGCTCACTTTGGCTGCTGCGAAAGAGTTCGCAGTGACGAACGCCTTCCAAGTAAAATCGAAAAACCTCGATGCGCAATCTGCCAAGCTTCAGACCGAAGAATTGCTTGCTATTGGTCTCCCGCAGATAAGCGGAAGCATTCAATACCAGAATTTCATTGACCGTCCGACAAGCATTTTGCCGGGCGATTTTTTCGGAATGCCAGGACAAAACGTTGCAGTTCAATTCGGTGTTCCGCAAACATTAACTGCAGGTATTAACGCTTCGCAGTTGTTGTTCGACGGCTCATGGTTAGTGGGACTGCAAGCTTCGAAGGCCTACGCCGCGTTGCAAAACAAGAACATCATTAAAAGTGAAATAGATGTGAAGCAAGCAACAGAAGAGGCGTACCACTTTGCTGTTATTTCAGAGGAGAGTATTGCTTTGTTAACAGCTTCTCGCGATTTGATAGCTCAATCCTTGGAGCACACGAAGGCTTTGAATAAAGAGGGTTTTTTAGAGACGCAAGATGTTGAGCAATTGACTCTCTCTCTTTATGAATTGGAAGGGCGCATCCGTATTGCCGAAAAGCAAGCGCTCATTGCAAAAACGTTGCTGAAGTTTACCATTGGAATGAATGTCGAGGAAGAAATTACGTTGGCCGATAACAGCACAACGATTTTAGAATCCTTCAACGCGCAGTTGGTGCAATCGCCCTTTAACGCCGACAACTTAATCGACAATCAAATTATAAAAGAAGGTCTGGCACTTCAGAAGTTAAGCGTAAAAAACCAGCAAGCAGGTTTGCTTCCAAACCTAGCTGCGTTTTATAGTCTGCAGCGTCAAGCTCAGCGTCAAGAATTCAATTTTTTTGATGGAAATGAAGCTTGGTATCCAACACAATTGTGGGGACTTTCTATGAATATTCCACTTGTATCAGGTGGTGGTAAAATGAAGAGCATTCAGAAGGCCGAAGTTGAAGTGAAACGCATGGAAGAGACGTTAGCGTTTTCAACCAACGGCGCGAAATTAGAATATCAGGCAGGAATGGCTGAATACATGAGCGCTACGTTGAATGTTGAATTGGCTTTGCAGTCCTACGCTTTGGCTGCTAGCATCTTGGAAAAGACACAAATCAAATTCGATCAGGGAACTTCTTCAAGCTTCGAATTGTCTCGTCAGACGTCACAGTTGTTGCAAGCGCAAGTATCATTAATCCAAGTGCGTTTAAATCTAATGAACGCACAAACTAGACTTTCAAAATCGTTGAACGCACTATAATCAAAAGAAAAATGAAACTCATGTATATCTCAAAAATCACGGCATCCATTCTTTTAGGTGCTGCCTTGTTGGCCTCTTGCGGAACCAAAGACAAGAATGCGGAATTGAACGATTTGAAAGCGAAACGTTCTGAGCTAGATGGAAAAATTGCAGAATTGGAAAAAGAGTTGGGTGTTACAAATGCACCGAAAACGAGAAAGGTTATGACTACCGATGTGACTACCGCTCCGTTCAAACACTGTGTTGAAATTCAAGGAACAGTAGATGCTGAAAACAACATCGTTGTAGCACCGCAAATTCCTGGATTGGTGACGAAGATTTATGTGCAGGAAGGAGATGCTGTGCAGGTGGGTCAACTTCTGGCTGAAACAGACAACAGTGCTTATGCCGCTCAGATTGCCGCTATTCAACCACAATTGGAACTGGCTCAAGATGTTTTCCAAAGACAACAGAGATTATGGGATCAGAAAATTGGAAGTGAAGTTCAATACCTGCAATCAAAAACCCAAGTTGATGCACTAACAAAACAAATTCTTGCCATTCAAGCGCAAATAGAACTTACAAAAGTAAAAGCTCCAATTAACGGGGTTGTCGATCATGTAGGTGCTCGAGTGGGTCAATTTGCTACTGCGCAAAATCCCGATCCTTGCTTTAGAATTGTGAATCTGAGTTCACTAAAAGTAAAATCGGAAGTAGCTGAATCGTATGCGAACAAAGTGAAGAAAGGAAATAAGGTTGTCCTATTCTTCCCCGACGTAAACATAGAGGTAGATGGAAGTATTTCTTTCACGGCGAAATTCATTAGCCCTATGACCCGCACCTTCACGGCTGAAGCAGTTTTAACAGGTTCAAACGAATTGCTTCGCCCGAATATGGTTAGCATTATGAAGATTGTAGATTATGAGAATGCAGCAGCAATATTGGCTCCGTTGAACATTATTCAAAATGAAAATAATTTGCAATATGTGTATGTTGCAGTAAATGAAAACGGAGTGCTTACGGCTCGCAGAAGAGCAGTGACTATCGGACAGGTGTATGCCGGAAACGCCGAAGTGACAGGCGGTCTGAGTGTTGGCGATAAACTAATTACCACGGGTTACGCAGAGTTGACAGAGGGAATGGCCATTGAATTATAAGAAGCCGAATCATGCTAGAAAAATTTAAAGAGTTCAAACCCACCAGTTGGGCCATTGACAATAAAACCACCATTTATTTGCTAACGATTTTCATAACGTTAGCGGGTATTCTTGCGTACAGAAGCATTCCGAAGGAACAGTTTCCTGATATTGTTATTCCAACAATATATGTGAGTACTGTTTATCCGGGCGCAGCTCCGAAAGACGTGGAGAATTTGGTTTCCAAAAACATTGAAAAACAAATCAAGTCTATCGCAGGTGTTAAGAAAGTAACCAGCACGAGCATTCAAGATTTCTCAAGTGTGGTGGTTGAATTCAACACGAATGTAGATGTGCCTGTTGCGAAGCAAAAGGTGAAAGACGCCGTAGACAGAGCGAAGAAAGATCTTCCACAAGACCTTCCTGCCGATCCGAATGTTATGGAAGTTGAGTTTTCGGAAATGCCTATTTTGTTCGTGAACATTGCAGGTAATTACAGCCTCGATGAACTGAAAAAATATGCAGAAGAACTTCAAGATAAAATTGAAGGGTTGAAGGAAATCACGCGTGTTGACATCGTTGGAGCCTTGGAGCGTGAGATTCAGGTGAACGTAGACATGTACAAAGCCGCTGCCGCGAAAATTAGCATAGGCGACATTGAACGCACGTTGAACTACGAAAACTTAACCATCAGCGGTGGTAGCGTTGAACTTGATGACATGAAACGTTCACTGAGCGTGAGTGGTGAGTTTAAGGATATTGAAGAAATTAAAAATTCTGTAATCTCTGGACAGACAGGTGCGCACTTGTATTTGAAGGACATTGCAGAAGTGGTAGACGCGCACAAGACGCAAGAGAGCTACGGTAGATTGAATCACAAAAACGTGATTACGTTAAACGTAATTAAGCGCGGTGGTGAGAATTTGATTAATGCATCCGATGAAATTCAGGAAATTATTGCCGAAATGAAGGCAAACAAATTACCGCAAGATTTAGAAGTTGTTGTTACAGGAGATCAGAGTAGAACAACCCGAATTACGCTGCACGATTTGATTAACACCATCATTATCGGATTCATTTTAGTTACGATTATTTTGATGTTTTTCATGGGAGCAACGAATGCGATTTTCGTTGGACTTTCTGTTCCGCTTTCGATGTTCATTGCCTTCTTGTTGTTGCCCGGTTTAGACTTCACTATGAACATGATTGTATTGTTCGCGTTCTTGTTGGGATTGGGTATTGTGGTGGATGATGCGATTGTAGTGGTTGAAAACACACATCGTATTTACGACAATGGAAAGGTTCCGATTAAGATAGCAGCGAAGAAAGCGGCTGGAGAAATTTTCCTTCCTGTATTGTCTGGAACTGCAACTACGCTTGCACCGTTCGTCCCGCTTGCGTTTTGGGATGGTGTGATTGGAAAGTTCATGGGATACCTTCCCATTACATTAATCATTACGCTCTCTGCGTCGTTGATTGTTGCGTACATCATTAGCCCGGTTTTCGCAGTAGACTTCATGAAGCCTCACAAAGAAAACAAGGGAGTGAACATCAAGAAATTGGGAATCACTTCAGTCATTTTCATTGTTGTTGGAATTCTATTTTATACAGCTGGAAATGTGGGTATGGGGAATTTCACCATCTTCATGTTGCTGATTTATATCTTTTATCGTTTCATATTGAAGCGCATGATCGAAGGCTTCCAACACAAGACTTGGCCGAGTATTCAGACGGTGTATGCGAAGTTCTTGGTGTGGGCATTGGCACGACCAAAGACTATTTTATTGAGCACGTTGGCTTTGTTAATTTTATCGTTTATGGTTACCGGATTGCGTAAACCGGAAGTCGTTTTCTTCCCAAAGGGAGATCCGAATTTCGTTTATGTGTATGCGAGTTTACCGGTGGGAACGAAGCCCGAAGCAACCGATAGCGTTGCGAAAATTATTGAGCAACGCGTTTACAGTGTCTTGGGTGAAAACAATCCGATTGTTGAATCTGTCATCACAAACGTAGCCATTGGTGCGAACGAATCTCGAGATGATCGTGCGCCATACTCGCACAAAGCGAAAGTGGGTGTTGGGTTTGTTGAATTCTCCAAGCGTGGTGGACAAAGCACGTTGGATTATTTGGAGAAAATTCGAACTGCTGTTCAAGGAATACCAGGGGTTGAAATTTCGGTGGACCAAGAGCAAAGCGGACCGCCTACAGCGAAGCCCATTAGCGTTGAGATTACCGGAGAGAATTTCGAAGACTTAATTACCGCGAGTGTGAATCTAAAGAATTATTTAGATGCGCAGCAGATTCCAGGTGTTGAAGAATTGAAGAGTGACTTACAACGCAACAAACCAGAGATTGTGATTGACATTGATCGCGAGCGATTGAATCGCGAAGGACTGTCGTTGGCACAAGTAGGTATGGAATTCCGCAAATCAATATTTGGTATCGACAACCCGTCTAATTTCCGAGATGAAGAAGATGAATATCCGATTCAAATTCGTTTGAAGGAAGATCAGCGTAACAACTTGGAGGAAGTGCGTAACATGGTCATCACGTTCCGCGACATGAATATGATGGGGATGGTTCGCCAAGTGCCAATCTCGGCCTTTGCAGATGTTCGTTACAGCAGCACATACGCGGGTATTCGCAGAAAAGATCAGAAGCGTATTGTTACCTTGGGTTCAAATGTTCTTACAGGTTTCAATCCGAATGAAGTTGTTGCATCGATTGAGCAGAAAGTTGCCGAGTTCGACAACTTGCCAAAAGGAGTAACCGTGAAAATGGGTGGTGAGAAAGAGCAACAAGAAGAGACCGCAAGTTTCTTGGGAATGGCAGGATTGATTGCGATTGGACTGATAGTCTTGATATTGATTACTCAATTCAATTCGATTGGAAGAACGTTGATTATTCTTTCTGAAATTATTTTCAGTGTTATAGGTGTTTTGCTTGGACTAGCCATTTTCGACATGTCAATTAGTATTGTCATGACAGGTGTTGGAATTGTAGCGCTCGCCGGAATTGTTGTTCGCAATGGAATTTTGTTGGTGGAATTCACCGACATACTTCGCGAGCGTGGAAGCAATTTACAAGAAGCCATTGTTGAAGCGGGACGTGTCCGTATGACACCGGTATTGTTAACGGCCACTGCGACCATTTTAGGAATGATACCGTTGGCAATAGGATTCAACATTGACTTCATAACCATGTTTACTGAATTGGATCCGAAGATTTATTTCGGAGGCGATAGTGTTGCGTTCTGGGGACCGTTGGCATGGACAATAGTATTCGGATTAAGTTTCGCAACATTCATCACATTAATAGTTGTTCCTGTCATGTATCAAATGAGCGAAAACACCAAATCGCGCATGAAGAGAATTTTTGGCAAGAAAAATGAAGAAGCGGAGTCGCAGGAGGCTGCACTCTAGTATCCTGGAGTTCTTCAGGAGTTTTGGTTAAGGTTTAGGGGAAAGTCCTCGGCAACGGCCGGGGACTTTTTCTTTTATCTTCGCGCAATGTTCAACTTCCTCTCCCCAAAAAACCAAGCCCTAATAGCCTTAACTCTTTTTGGCTTTGTCTACATGCTCGGTCAATTGTTTTTCATTGGAGGATTGTATATCTATTGCGGAAGTGAAGAAGCGGTAAATGCCGTGTTAGCGAATTCGAAAATTGATCAGCAGGTTTTTTTGTTTGTATTGACAATGAATGCGCTTATTCAGTTGTGGGTTGGGTTTGTTCCACTTCTCATTTCACAGAAGTGGTTAACAAAGGTGGAATGGACTTCATTTAAGTGGAAGGGTGGAAGAGCCACTTTGTTGGGCTTGGTGGTGATGGGCATAGGCATTCTCTTCATTTATTATTTTTCTGCGAAAGTTGAATCGCTCTTGCCTTCATGGATGTTAGAAAACGCCATGGAAGAAGACAGCAATGCGTTTTACCAGCAATTGGGAGCACTGTCTAAGGTTTATCCGCTTGCTGTATTATTCTCTACTGTAATTATTGCCCCCTTAACCGAAGAGCTTATGTTCCGCGGACTTATTCAAGGAGTATTGAAGAACTGGACCAATTCAAAGCACTGGGCGGTATGGATTTCAGCCATTTTATTTGCAGCCATTCATTTTCATGTCGCAGGATTTTTACCACGTATGCTGCTAGGAGCTTTAATGGGTTATTTCGTTTTGTATTCCGGAAGCATTTGGACAGCTGTATTGATGCACCTTTCGTTCAACGCCTTCAGTCTCGGTCTAACCATTTTTCCATATGCCGGAAAACTATTTATGAATCTCCTAGGTGGATGGTTTTTCCCAGCGGTGAGTTTGTGGTTAGCGATAAGCGTTTGGGTTTGGGGTAAGGGGCGGTTTGTTAAAAGTCAAAGCGCCGTTAACCAGGTGTCATCCTTTGAATTCAAGACTACGAATGAAGTCGATAATTGAGGGTGTGGGAACAACGCCTAATTTGTAAGTACTGGTATGTTGCGTAATTCTTTCGAGTTGCGTCATCAAGTGCTCGGTATATATTTTATCGTAATTGTGTTGAAAGCAAAAAGCCTTCAGTTGCGACAAGGCATGCGTACCCGTTAATTTTTCCGCAGAATTCTTCTTCGCATGAAAAGGAAAATAGAACTTGGAGACTTGCGCTTGCTTATTCAAATCGGCATAAGGCATGGGTGTGTTGTACATGAAATACTCTCCGTTTACCTCGCGAACAATGAGTCTATCGTCGTTCACAATGTGGGCACCTTCTTCTTCCCAAATCTTCGCCATGGTGCTTTTTCCAACACCAGAAAACCCACTGAAAATCCTTCCCGTTTCTCCGTCCCAAACACCCGATGCGTGAATCATGAAGGCGTTGCTGTTCAACGTTAAATAATACAGAATAAGGGCACCAAGCGGATAAGAAAGTGGGGAGATAAACGAGTCATCGTTTTGTGTTAACACTCGTGAGTAAACGTTCCATTCCGTTGATTCGTCATTCAAGAAAGCGACTTGTTGTATTTCTTCAATCTTATTTGGATTGAAAACAATAAAAGCACGTTGCTTTTCAGTTCGAACCACTTGCCATAGTCTTTGTTTGTCGAGGACAGCGTCGAAAATGACTTCTCCTGCGTAGCTCGATTCCTCTGGTAAGCCAGCGTGACAAACAACGCTTGCGTCGTAATTCGCTTCGTCTTCCAATTGGAGAAAATTCGAATATCCTTCTTCAAAAAAGATTGGATAATTTTCATTGGAAGAAATCTTCACGAAATAGTCTGCAACAGTTAAAACAAAATTCTGCTTCATACTTAATCGTTCAAAATGAAATTAGAAAGATCTTTCAGAAATTCTTCAAGGTCGGATTGAGCAACCTCAGATTCTACATCGTATTCTGAAACTATTTTTTCAGTCAAAGATTCTAATGTAGCTCCTTCTTGAATTTCATTCCAGATGAAATGTCCCACTTCATTCAAATTGAAAATTTCAGTCATGTCAGCCACGTTGTTGCGCAAAGGAACCAAGACCAATTCTTCATCTACTGCACGCGCTACGAAATTTGATTTTGCAGCGGCTATTTCGTTAATGTTCATTTCATTTTGAATTTCAACAAATTTAAGTGTTTCATTTTCTCTCGCACTACCTTTACGTAATGAAATTCCTTCTTCTTCAACTCAAAGAAGCCTTCGCCTTCGCTACGCAGTCTTTGGTGGTGAATAAACTGCGGACGGTGCTTTCGTTGTTCGGAGTGACGATTGGAATTTTCTCGATCATTTTTGTGTTGAGTATCGTGGACAGCATGGAAGCCGATATGAAGGAAGGGCTGTCTGTCATGGGTTCCGATTTATTATTCATTCAGAAGTGGCCCATGGGTGCGGAGAAAGATGGGGGAGAGTACGAATGGTGGAATTACTGGCAACGCAGACAACCAAGCAAAGAAGATCTGAACCTGCTGAAAGCAGACTTGAAATCGTTCTCCGTTGCTACAATCCAAGTGCGCGCTTCCAAGACCGTTGAGCATGAAAACAATTCACTCGAAGGCGTTGGTTTTCTCGGCGTGGGATACGATTACATTCAAGCCATTGATCTAAAAATTGACAAGGGACGCTATTTCTCGCAAATGGAATGTGATGGCGGAAGACCGGTTGCGCTTATCGGATACTCGCTGGCCGAACAGTTGTTCGGTGCGGAATATCCGGTTGGACAAGACATTAAAATACAGGGACAAAAAACCGAAATCATCGGTGTTATGGAAAAGGAGGGTTCTTCGCTCTTCGGCGGTGAACGGGATCTTTCGGTGTACGTGCCTTATGAATATGCACAACGTTTTGTTGGAGATGTCGACGATGTTACGCTTCTCGTTAAAGCGAAAAGCGATGTCGACGTAGATGTGCTGAAAGGAGAAGTCATGAGCCTCTTCCGCGCCATTCGAGGCATTCGTCCAACCGAAGAAAACGATTTCAGCGTCATCGATTCCAGCATGATCAGCGACATGGTGAACAGCATCGTAGGTGTCTTCAACGTTGCGGGAATGTTCATCGGAATCTTCGCAATTCTTGTGGGTGCGTTCAGCATTGCGAACATCATGTTCGTCTCGGTGAAAGAACGCACCAACATCATTGGTATTCAAAAAGCACTCGGCGCGAAACGCTATTTCATTCTTTCGCAATTTCTCTTTGAATCGATACTCCTCTGTCTAATAGGGGGAATTATTGGACTTCTCTTGGTTTGGGGAGTGCTGTCGTTGTTGAATAGCGTTACCGAGTTTCACTTCTTCCTTCCCTTCATTCGCATAATGTTAGGCATTACGGTATCCTTGGTGGTTGGAATCGTAGCAGGGTTCATTCCAGCGTTGCGTGCGGCGAATCTTAGACCCGTGGATGCCATTCGATCGGCGGGCTAGAAACCGAAAGTTAAACCGAATTGGATGATTTGACGGTTGGTTTTCGTGGTGCCGGTGGTGAATACCAAGTCGGTGTTGTTCTGAATGGTTACCGTTTCTGGAATCACGTATTGGGCTTTGCCGCCTTGAATGTTTTCATAGCGAATGTCGAACCAAATGTTTCTTGTATTCTTGGCACGGAAGCGGAGTCCAAGGGCGTATCCGTATAAAAGCGATGTGCTGCTTTGTTGCACTTTCGCCTCTTCCACCGAAGAAAATCCGCCGCTGTTTTGAACTGAAATATCTGTCTTGGTGGAAAAGGTTTCCACTCCGGCTAATCCTTCAGCGTAAGGCTGAAAGAAGCCGTTAAACGGACGGAATCGAAGCAATCCTTGGTAGCGGTAGTTGTTGTGGCGAACGCGGTAGGTGCCATCGTTGAAGATAGAATCTCCCAATAAATTGGTTCCAGCGTATACAGAAATATCTTGATCCAAGGCGCCCAATTGATTCCAAGAAAATTGAACTCCCCAATCGAAAGGTGATTGTTTAATATGATGAGAAAAAGTGCCTGAAAGTCCTACTGGATTTCCATTGTAATGATCTGCATATTCGCCAACGGGTTGTACCCCTTGAATGGCGAATCCCAACGTAGCGCTGCGCGGATTGCGGTCGGAGTAGCTTTTTTCTTGCGCGAAATTCGATAGAGTGATTAACGCAAATGAAAACACGAGGAACTTTTTCATAATATTTTTTTTGAAGCCTTTCAAAAGTTATACCTAAACAAAGTTAAGTCGTTTTACCTTCGTGTTACATGAGCAACGCATCTATTTGGATTTTGGGAAAAACAGGACAGCTGGCGCAATGCTTCGCCGATTCGTTTAAGAATGAAACATCAGTTTCAGTACGATTTTTTGGGAGAGATGAAATTGATTTCGAGGAAGACCTATTCGAACAACTTTCTGAGCTGAATGAAATTCCAGATGTGATTATCAATGCCGTTGCCTACACCGCAGTAGACAAAGCCGAAACGGAAGAGGAATTAGCACATCGCGTAAACGCTGAAGCAGTGAGTGAACTCTCAGACTTCTGCGCCTTGCACGACATTGTCCTCATACATTTCTCAACAGACTACGTCTTCAACGGAGAGAAAAATTCTCCATACACCGAAGACGATGAATGCAATCCGTTGGGCGTTTATGGAAGATCAAAACGCGAAGGAGAATTAGCGGTGTTGGAATGCGCAACTGGAATTGTGATTCGTCTCAGTTGGTTGTATTCCAACTACGGAAAGAATTTTTTCTTAACAATGAAGAACGCCATGGCTTCCGACCCCTCGCGTGAACTCCGCGTGGTGAACGATCAAATGGGCTGTCCAACCGACGCTTCCGACGTCGCGAATTCAGTTTCAACCTACATCATAAACTCTTTAAACGAAAAAACCGAATGGACGTTCGGTCTCTTTCATTTCACCGGGAATGAAGTTATTTCGTGGTGCGATTTCGCGGTGCGAATTAAGAATGAATTTGGTTTTTCGAATTCAATTCTTCCGATTACAACTTCGGAATATCCAACGCAGGCGCGAAGGCCAGCCTATTCCGTTTTGGGCTCAAGTAAAGGGATGTTTAAAGGTAAGAGAAGTTAAGAAATTTCTTCCCCTTTCTTCCCCTCTCTTACCTAAATCCAGTTTTCTAACTGAAGAAGAAAACGCTTCCGCGGAATGCCACCGGCAAAGCCAGTCAAAGAACCATTCTTCCCAATCACACGGTGACAGGGAATAATAATCGCAATGGGATTCTTCCCTATGGCTTGTGCGGCTGCGCGAATGGCTTTTTTATTTCCATGTTGAAGGGAAACCCACTCGTAGCTTTTTGTTTGTCCGAATTCAATTTGAAGAAGAATATTCCAGATGTTTTGTTGGAATGCAGTGCCTGAAGGAAGCAACGGTAGGTTGAAGGTTTGACGTGTTTTCGCGAAGTATTCGTGTAATTGCTTTTTCGCTGTTTCTAGGATGTCACACGAATGTTGTTCCTTCAATTCTTCTTCTGCAAAATCAATGCGTGTGATGTTTTTTCCGTCGGAAAATAAATGCAAATAACCGATTTCGAAATGATGGCTGATTTGAAAAGAAGTCATTCTTGCTGTTTTTGAAATTCTATTTAAATCTCTTTCTGTTTGTCCTACTGTTTCTCATTCTTTATGAATGTTTAATTGCATAGACTCTGTAAGAAACAGAAAGAGTAGGAGAAACAGAATGAGATTATAATCTTCCCCTCTCTTCCCCATTCTTAACCTCTCTTAGCTAAAAAGCATACAATCTCTGCGCAACAATATAATCGAGAACTAGCCCCGTTACTTTAGAGGATTTTCTAGAAAGGGCAATGTCTTCTCTTATTTGTGTTGAAGAAATTTCAATTGGATTGAAAGCAATAAATTCGAATTGCTCAGGGAATTTTTTCATCCATTCATTCGAAGAAATTTCATGAAGGGTTTCCCGAGAACAAACCAAGAACGTCACACTTTGAATAAGCTCTGCATATTTGTACCACGCTGGAAGCGAGTTCACCACATCAGTTCCGCAGAGGATGTGAAAGTTAATTGAAGGAAATTCTTCTTTCAATTTGCGAATGGTGTGAATCGTATACGAAGGCGTTGGCATGTCGAATTCAATCGTACAGATTTTAATCTTGCTTTCGTTTTGAAGAGCAAGTGAAACCATGTGCGCTCGGTCGTTAGCAGAGGCC
>JBIIWZ010000033.1:0-15210 GCA_044338665.1 Flavobacteriales bacterium | reverse complement strand
CTTCCCGTTTTTTTTCTTTCGTTACCTTTACAAACATATTGGTAATGTAAAGAATGGAATTCAATAGTGTGATCTTGTTAAACAGCGCGGGCCCTTTGTTGCTCGTGCTGTTGCTTTTGTCTTGTAGCGCCATTATGTCGAGCTCGGAAGTGGCTATTTTTTCGCTTTCTCCTGTACAACGAAAAGACCTCGAAAACGCGAATGACAGTCAATCAAAAAATGTTATTCGTCTACTCGAACACCCCACACCTGAAATAGCTACTAAACGGCTGCTCGCCTCTGTTCTTATTGGAAACAACATGGTGAACATTGCGGTGGTGCTTGTTTCTACGATTTTGTTCGATATGTGGTTTGAAGGAACTTCGCTTGAACCTTGGGTTGTCGGATTACTTAATGTTGTAGGGGTAACCACCATTATTGTCTTGTTTGGCGAAGTAATTCCGAAAGTATACGCCACTGCGAATAACATTAAGTTGGCGAAGCGTTTCGCGTTTTTATTCATTGTTCTGGATAAAGTCTTTTCTCCAGTAATTTGGATTCTGACCACCGCCGGAAAGTGGTTCGAGAGCGATCAAAATCAGCAGGGAGGAAACATTTCGGTAGACGAGCTCGGTCATGCATTGGAGTTGACTTCAGACGATAATCGTTCCGAAGAAGAACATAGAATACTAGAAGGCATTGTAACCTTTGGCGACAATGAGGTGGTGCAAATTATGACACCTCGCGTAGATATCGTTTGTCTGTTTTTAGGAGAGTCATTCAAAAATGTTATTCAACGCGTGGAATCTTCGGGGTATTCTCGATTTGTTGTAGCCAATGAGAAGTTGGATTCGGTAGCTGGAATTCTTTACGCGAAGGACTTACTTCCCCATTTAGGTAAAGAGGAATTCAACTGGGAAAGCTTACAGCGAAAGGCATTCTTCGTCCCGGAGAGCAAACAAGTAGATGATTTGTTAACCGAATTTCA
Organism: Flavobacteriales bacterium; assembly: GCA_044338665.1. GTDB lineage: Bacteria > Bacteroidota > Bacteroidia > Flavobacteriales_D > Sanyastnellaceae > CAIZGX01. The sequence goes on along the minus strand of JBIIWZ010000033.1, from coordinate 14,243 downwards.
ACGCGACAAAATGCACATGGCTATTGTGGTTGATGAATACGGAGGAACTTCGGGTATCGTAACTCTTCAAGATATACTTCAAGAAATAGTTGGAGAAGTGAAAGATGAGTTCGATGATCAAAGTGAAATTTTATGGTCGAAACTCGATGAGAAAAACATTCTTTTCGTTGCGAAAATTCCGTTGATTGACATGTACCGTGTTTACGATATGGACGGAGATGATTTTGAAGCATCACGTGGAGATAGCACCACCCTTGGCGGATTCATTGTTGAACAAATGGGAAGAATTCCGAAGCCCGAAGAAACTTGGCAGTTCGGCAATTTCGAATTCACCATAGAATCGGCCGACAACAGAAAAATAAGTCGAGTTAAAGCAAAGCGATATGTTTAAGAAGTACAAGCGTTGGATACTGATATTGGCTACGGTCTTGTTGGCTGCAGGGGGAGTGTATTACTTTTTCTTTACCAGAGATACTCCTGTTCCTAGGAAAAAAGCATATTTCAGAATTGACTTTCCAGAGAAGAAATACACTCACTTCGAGAGTGAATGTCCCGTTTCATTTGAAGCTCCGAATTATTCTAAGATTGAAAATATTCCCAGTGAAGAAGGAAACACGGGTTGCTGGTTTAACCTTTTTGCACCCCGATTGAGAGCCACTGTATATTGTTCTTATTTTCCAGTAGAAAACAATTTGGAAAAGCATATTTCCAAAGCATATGATTTCACATTAATGCACGAAGTAAAAGCAACTGCAATTCGTCGCACACAGATACGAATTGACTCTACGAAAATGTATGGAATCATCTACGATCTCGAAGGAGAAGCCGCATCTCAGCTCCAATTTTTTGTTACCGACAGTGTGAATCATTTTTTGCGCGGAGTGTTGTATTTCCGCAACAAACCAAATTCTGATTCACTTGCCCCGTGCTTGAAGTTCATGCGTGAAGATGTGGTTCACATGATTGAAACCATGCGTTGGAAGTAACTACTTCAACCAGCGAATGACCAGCACGGTTAGCGCAACCACAAAAACAAGAATTGAAATTTTATTAATCCCGTGCATCATGCGTAGGTTAATATCGCCTTGCTCTTTTTTGAAAAGATTCAAAGGATTTAGGTAGTGAAGAATTTTTTTGAGTATCATTATTTTACAATTGAGATCATACTAATTTCAACTTTCGCGCTTTTCGGAAGTTGCGCAACTTCTACGGTTTCTCTGGCAGGAAAGGGAGCCACCATATACTTCGAGTAAACAGCATTCACTTCTGCAAAGTCTGACATGCTCTGCAAGAAAATACTCGTCTTAACAACAGAACTAAAATCGGAGCCAGAGGCCTCAAGCAACGCTTCAAGATTTTTCATTACGAGTTCCGCTTCTGCTTCAATTGCAGATGGCGTATACTCGCCCGTTGATGGGTCAATGGCTATCTGTCCGCTTGTGTACACCATGCCGTTCGCCACAATGGCTTGACTGTATGGACCAATAGGCGCGGGTACTTTTTTTGATTCAATTGCCCTTTTCATTCGTAATGTTGCGTTGTTTTTTCAAACTTCGACATAAAAGGTGGAACACACAAATAAGAACATACTATTCATAGATAACTTCGATTCGTTCACCTACAATTTGGTGCACTATTGCGAAGCTTTGAATGCAACGGTTCGTGTGGTTCGAAACAATGAGATTCCTTGGAATGAAGTGTTGAATTACGATGCTGTGGTTCTTTCTCCAGGCCCCGGATTGCCTGAAGAATCAGGAGGTTTAATGAAGTTCATAGCAACATTTTGGGAACAAATTCCCATCTTAGGAATTTGCCTGGGGTGTCAGGCCATGGCGCTTCACGACGGAGGGAAATTAAAGAATCTTGATCAGGTTCTTCACGGTGTTTCTTCATACGTTCAAAAAGTAGGTGTGTCTGTTTTGTTTGCTGGATTACCCAATCAATTTGAAGTGGGACATTACCACAGTTGGGTCATAGACAATGATTTTCTTCCATCTTCGTTCGAGGTAATAGCAAGGAATACGAGTGGTTTGGTGATGGCAATTCAACACAAAGTATTACCTTTAATGGCTGTTCAATTTCATCCGGAGTCGGTACTAACGAAAGACGGAATGCAGATGATGCGAAACTGGATTAATTCAATTTAGAATATGGAATTTTTGAAAAAAAGTATTTTGATTTTTTGTTTGAATATCCTGGCAATCGGGGCATTCAGCCAATCGTATCAGATTGCTGTTATGAAATACAAAGGGGGCGGAGACTACTATGCTAACCCAACCAGCTTGCCTAATTTAATTACTTTTGTGAATAACGAGTTGAAGATGAACATTGCCAAGGAAACGCCTTATGTTGAGGTGGGCAGTTCGGAATTATTCAACTATCCGTTTGTACACATGACCGGACACGGGAATGTGGTTTTTTCCGCGGCTGACGCCGAGAACTTAAGACTCTATTTGTCTAGCGGTGGTTTCTTACACATTTCAGATAACTACGGATTAGACAAGTTCATTCGCAAGGAAATGAAGAAGGTATTTCCCGATGCTGATTTTGTTGAGATTCCATTTGGGCATCCCGTTTATCACCAGAAATACGAATTTAATTCAGGGTTGCCCAAGATTCATGAGCACGACAATAAGGCTGCTCAAGGGTTAGGAATTTTCATCGATAATCGGCTCGTAGTTTTTTACGATTTCGAATGCGACTTAGGAGATGGTTGGGAAGACTCTAATGTGCACAAAGACTCGGAAGCTGCGCGCACCAAGGCTTTTCAAATGGGAGCGAATTTGTTGCAGTATGCATTCACTGGAGGCAAGTGAAGAATTGCGCGAAGCGCTGGAGCGGTCTGTAGACAAATACAACCGCAGTTCATTCATAGAAGAAGATCCAATCAGTATTCCTCATTCCTTCAGTAAAAAAGAGGATGTTGAGATCTCCGCATTCTTAACCGCTACCATCAGTTGGGGCAATCGGAAATCTATTTTAGTCAGTGCGAATCGGCTCATGGAATACATGGATCAGACGCCGTTTGATTTTGTTTTGAATGCGCAACCGAAAGATTTTAAAAATTGGAAACCCTCGATACACCGGACTTTCATGAAGGAAGATGTTGAATTTTTCGTAAAGTCGTTACGAAGAATTTATGTTGAAGAAGGTGGAATGGAAGGCGTTTTTACCAAGGGATTTTCTCTTGGCGGGTCGAAGGAAGGCATAGAATATTTTAGAAACATTTTTGTTGGAAGTGAATCGCACCGTGCTTTGAAGCACGTGGCGAGTCCGGAGCGGAATAGCACCGCGAAGCGCATTAACATGTTCTTGCGTTGGATGGTTCGTAACGACAAGAGAGGAGTAGATTTCGGATTGTGGAAAGGACTAAGTTCATCGCAATTGTCGATTCCGTTGGACGTGCATTCGGGAAGAACCGCTCGAATGTTTGGGTTGTTATCTCGCACGCAATCGGATTGGAAGGCGGTTGAAGAGTTGGACCGTAATCTTCGAATGTATGATGCTGCTGATCCAGTTAAATATGATTTTGCTTTATTCGGGTTGTCTGAAGCCGGATTTGAAAAATGAAAAAGGGCCATTTGGCCCTTCCTCGTATTAAAAAAAACTGCAGAGATTACGAAAGCATTTGTTGACGTAGTAAAAATTCGAATTGCGCGTTTTGTTTTTCAAGTCGCTTGATTGAATTTTCTTTTTCTGCCATTTCCTGATAGTTCTTGAAAGCCGCTTCTAGTGTGTCGTTCATCTCTTCTTTTTTGAAAGGTTTCGTGCATACACGAAATACGCGGGCTTGGTTAATTGCGCTTAGCATGGCTTCTGCGGTTATATTACCTGAAAGAAGAATACGTTGTGCTTTCGGAAATTCTTGAGCCATGCGTTGTAGGAAGTGGGTTCCAGACATGCTTGGCATTTCCAAATCGGATATGACTACTTGAATGTTTTCGGACTTCATAATGTTATAGGCATCGAAAGGATCGGTTGCTGTGAAAACATTGTAATCGTTTCCGAAAAGTGATTTGAAGGTGTGAAGCACCATTGCGTCGTCGTCTAAGCAAAGAACATTAACCATAGTGTTGAGTGTATTGTTGGGAGAGTTTGAATGATTCATAATTGAAGTGTTTGGTCTCGGTTTAACGCAGCTCATTCTTTTAAGGTTTCATTTTTCTTGATTTTTTTTCGGAAGTGTAGGAATCATGGGTGATTCGGGGCTTTTTATTTTGCAATTCGGCAATAGCTTTAAGGAGTGATTGTGTCATTTGAATGGATTCATCGAGACGTGATTGAAGAACAGCGTTCTCTTCCATCATGCGTTTGGTAATGGCGTTAGTTTCTTCAATGACTTCGGCCTTAATCTTTTCAACGTCGACGTGGGCGTATGCTTCTGACACCATGAGTAGCGCGGGAGTAACTCGATAGAGTTGCGCGAGTTTTTTGAAGTCATCGATTTTAACGTAGCGTTGTCCGTTTTCGAGTCTGCTGTATTCCGACTGTGAGATACCGAGTTGGTCGGCGATGTATTCTTGTTTGAATGAATACAGCATTCTAAGTTGTTTAAGCTTAGGGTAGTTTGTGTTTTTGAAAACAGTTTTCATAGGAGAATTGGTTTTAGTTTTCCCAAAACTCATATTTCAAAACCTCCTCAAAATTGTTTTTCGAAATTTTCGAAAAGATTATTCCCCCACCCTTGAGTAGATCAATTTCTTAATTTTCTCTGGAATCGGCAGCAACCCTAGTTTTTGTGCTTGGTGGATGGCTTTGTTGTCATTTTCGATTGTCTTCGAAGATTGAGAAGAGTCCCATTTTTGAACTAGCTCGGTAAGTTTTGGGCGAATTGTTTTTGCCATATAATCCCCGATTTGATATTCATCGAAGGAGGATTCAATTCCAGAATGCTCAAAAATATTTCTATTGATTTCATTAGAAATCCCCTTATTTCTGTCTTGAAGAATGCGTTCTTCAAGCATTAAGAGATATTTGATTGGAAAATTCAATAGGGATGCATTGAATAAATAATTCAGGCCATTCATAAACGCACTCTGCTGAAAGTCTGAAACGAATTGGGGTTTAACAAACAGATCTTCACTACTAGGAATTATAGACCATCTATCAAAATGATACCTTGGAATGAATTCGTTGTTACCGACGCTTTCATTACTTAGAAAGCATTTTTTTTCAAGAGTGACATATTTAAGTTGCGCTATTTCAGGAATTTCTGAAGAGGTTACATTTACTCTGAATTTTATTATGAAGTGGTCTTTATTAGACTGGAAGGTAAAACCAGGAAGAGAAAACAACAGAAATGCAACACCTGCCCATCTTATGAAATGTGGCAAATCTTCTTCATGAACTTTAAAAGGATGTCCAGAAATTCCTAACAGATTGTACAATTCGAAATTTTCCGGTTTAATTCCAAGTTTTGCGCTGAGAGAGTCATCTTTTATGCAGTAATTTGATTGCAACAGGTCAAAAACCGTGTAAAATTCATTACTAGAAAATCCAGATTCTTTTATTCGAGGAATTATGCTGTCCAGTGTTTCACCCGGAACGTATTCACCAGCAGCACCAATCATCATTTGCATGGCTAGTGAAACACTTTTATTGGCCATGTCGTCTGTAATCATTCGAGCATTCGATTGAAAAAAATCAATTTTACTTTTGAAGTCATTCAAGTTCAAATTTTCTTTTTTCGAATTCTCATCGATAAAGCAATTAATAACTTCTTTCCAAGTTGGAAACGATATAATCGAGTTAGAGTTTTTATTAGGTTTTGGCATTACAATAAACTTTAGGTTGTTTACAACAAGCGCTAAAACTAAGTTACGGATTGCAATAAATTCAGTTTCTTGCAGTAATAATTTGTCACTTTGGAACCTGCTATTTTTTCGATAGAAAGCCAATCAAATGAAATTCAATCTATTAAGAATGAGTTCCCAAATTTGATTGAACTAGATTTGTTACAAAGCCAACTTCAAGAATTGTTTTCTATTAGAAGTCTTAAGCTAACGGACGGAATTTTGGAATCAAGGGAATTTATTACAGCGAATTCTCAATATGGAAATTGGGTTTTTTACCCTTGGAATAATTTGGCGTTAAGAATCTTAGAAAAATCAGAGTTTGTTGAGCTGAGAACTTCCAGGAACAGAAATAAAATAACAAAATCAGAGCAAGCGGAATTAGCAAGCAAAACTATTGGTATCGTAGGCATGTCAGTTGGTTTCTCAGTTTTTCTTACAATGGTCTTGGAGAGAGCTGCCGAAAATTTTAAAATTGCTGATTTCGACACGTTATCAATGTCAAATTTGAATAGACTTCCTTTCAAATTGGCAGATATTGGATTGCCTAAAGTTGAAATTGCTAAACGATGGGCTTTAGAGATAGATCCGTATTTGAATATTCAAGTTTATGGCGAAGGAATTGACACATCGAATGTTGGAGAATTTTTCCAGGGTCGAAGGAATTTAGATTTGATAGTTGATGAATGTGATAGTGGCAATATTAAACTGGTGCTTAGAATTTTTGCTAAACGTTTTGGTGTTCCTTTGTTGATGGAAACAAGTGATAGGGGATTACTTGATGTAGAAAATTATCAAGACGAGGATGAACCAATTTTTCATGGTGCTATTTTAGAATCGGAGATTGACGGTTTGTTACATGATCAGTCTAGTGAAGTATTAATGAGGTTTATTGATTTATCAACGGCTTCTAAACGAGGGATTGAATCCATGCTGGAGCTTGGGAAATCCATAGATACTTGGCCTCAATTGGCGAGCGATGTATTTCATGGAGGTGCAACTGTGACAATTGCCGCAAGAAACATTTTACTTGGCAACCCAATTCCCTCCGGTAGATATTTTATGGATCTTCAGCAGAAGTTAGGAGTTCATGGGCTATAATATCAATTCACCTGAAAAACACTTAGGTGAAATTTCAATCAGAAGTTTTAGGGCTGTGGATGATTTAGATAGTTGTATGCGCTTTAGAGAGGGCCATTTAGGAGTTTTGGAAGCTTTTGGCTTTAAACTAACAAGCTCAACGGAAGAATGGATGTTTGATCCGGGCACACATGTTATTATTATTGAATCAACTGATCGAAAAATCACATACGGGGGATCGAGATTACAGTTGCTTGGATCTAAATTAGAGCTGCCTATTCAAAGTGCGGTTGGAGAGGACATTCCTAATCTTGATGAATTTTTGAAAGGTAGAAGCGGTCCAGTAGCCGAATTGTGCGGGTTATGGAATTCAGTTGCTGTAGCCGGGTTAGGTATTGGTAGTGTGTACAGTATTAGAAGTGCGATTGCACTTGGCGGTTTGCTAGGCTACAATGAGATGATTGCTCTCTGCTCAGCATTTACGTATAGAATTTCGCATAAATATGGGTTCCGTTTGGTTGAATCTTTGGGTGAAGGTGGAAAGGTTTTTTACGCTGGCGCAAATCAATATGCCCACATTACTCATCAACCAAATATTATTGGACTTACAGATTCGGATGAAATTGAGCGGTTTAAGATTAACGAAATTAGGGCAAGTCCCATATTAAGAACAGATGAAATAATTGGAGATGGCTTGACATCTATTTATTATCAAATTGAAACATGAGAAATTTTCTTCTTTTACTTTGCTTATTTATTATTTCAGTTGAAAGTAAATCGCAAATAGGATATTGTGAATTTCCTGAAAATTCCAAAATTGAAAATTGGAAAAATTTAGAATATATAAGCGGTAATGGAACAATCATTAATTTAGGTTTAAAGCAAGGAACATATCTAATTCATTGGAAATTTCAGGTTGATAGCATTTTTTGGAAAAGCCAAAAAGTATTGCATATAGCAAATCCGATTATTGACGATGTTGAGGTATATCAAATTACACCAGATTCTATTTTTCACAAAAGTTCAGGGGAGAAAATACCTTTAAACCTGAGAGAGTATAATATTTCGGGTAACGCAGTTGATATTCATAAATCTACAGATAACATTGTTGAGTTTTATTTGAAAGTAAAAAGTTCAGATCAATTACTTATTCCTTTGAGCGTTGAAGATTCAGCTCATTTATTAAATGAATATGAGAATATTGATTTGATATTCGCAATTTATTTGGGAATAATTCTCTCGATGTTTATTTACAACCTGTTTTTGTATTTTTCGATCAGAGATTCGGTTTACCTGCTTTATATTTTTTACATTTTTACTGTAGGATATACTCAGCTGGTGCTATTTGGATTTTCGTCGAAATATATATTCAATTTTTCAGGAGGTTTAAATATTTCGTTAGGTTCAATAGTCCCCGGATTAAGCGGTCTAGCAACGATTTATTTTGCCCAGAGGTTTATTAGAACTGTACAATACGCACCTAAAATAAACAGCATTTTAAATTTCTTCAAACTGCTTTATTTGGCTGCAATCGCTCTAGCGGTTTTTGGATTTCATAATACAACGCAAATAATACTAAACGTTGGCGCATCGTCTGCATTGATATTAATTTTTGCTTCTATAAAAGCAATTAAGCAAGGATACAAACCAGCAAGGTATTTTATAGTAGCGTGGGTAATTTTTATTCTCGGTCTTACTTTATATGCTTTACGAAATTTCGGCATCCTACCTTTCAACGCGTTCACAAACTTCGCGTTGCCAGTGGGTTCAGTGGTGGAGATTCTATTGCTGTCGTTTGCGCTGGCAGATCGAATTAATGTGCTGAAACAAGAAAAAGAACTTTCGCAACAACAAGCATTCGTTGCCATGAAAGAGAATGAAAGACTCGTTACAGAACAAAATGTGGAACTCGAGAAAAAAGTGCACGAAAGAACCGCAGATCTCGAAAACAGAAACACCGAACTGCACACCGCCATGAACGACCTCCGAATGACACAACAACAACTCGTTGAGTCTGAAAAATTAGCGTCGATCGGACAAATGACCGCAGGTATCGCACACGAGATTAACAATCCAATCAACTTCGTTCAATCGAACGTAGGGCCGTTGAAACGCGATGTCGATGAAATTCTTGAGTTGCTCTCACAAATTGCGGAAATAGACGAAAACAAAGACCTTCTAGAACAGATAAATCATCTGAAAAATCAATACGTAAAACTAGATGTAGAATACCTCAAAAAAGAGATAGAACAACTGCTTCACGGTATTGAAGACGGGTCGAGAAGAACCGCAGAAATCGTAAAAGGACTGCGCGTGTTCTCGCGAATGGACAAAAACGAATTGGTCTCTGCCGATATCAACGAATGCCTAAACTCAACACTCGTGGTGATGAAAAACATGACCAAAGCTGAGGTAACACTCAATGTTGAATTAGGAGAAAATATTCCGAAAATAAAATGCTATCCGGGTAAACTTTCACAAGTGTTCATGAACCTTGTGACTAACGCAGTTCAAGCCACACGCCTGCCCGGCAGACAGCCAATTGACCGAATTATTAACGTTAGGTCTTACCTTTCTGAAAACAAAATTTGTGTTGAAATTCAAGACAACGGGACAGGTATTCCAATTGAAATTCAAAGTAAAATATTCGAGCCCTTCTTCACCACAAAAGATGTTGGAGAAGGTACCGGACTTGGCTTAGGCATTGTCTCGGGAATCGTGGGTGAACACAACGGTCAACTTTCGTTCACAAGTAAAACAAACGAGGGCACTACTTTTCTTATAACTTTACCCATCGTTAACTAAGACCCAATTAGTTTTATGATTAAAGTACTTTACCTCGACGACGAAGAAAACAATCTCATTGCTTTCAAAGCACTCTTCAGAAGAGAATTCGATGTGTTTACTACAACGTCTCCGCAAGAGGCCGTGGCTTACCTCAACGCTAACGTTGTTCCCATAATTCTTTCCGATCAGAAAATGCCGGAACTCAGCGGAGTGGAATTTTTCGAACTTACACTCAACGACTTTCCAAATGCTGTGCGAATCTTAGTTACCGGATACGCCGATATCGAAGCGGTAATTGACGCAATTAATCGCGGACAAGTCTATCGTTACGTGGCCAAACCTTGGAACGAAAACGATCTTCGCGTGTGCTTGCTTAACGCCGCTGAACGTTACGAAATGAATATCCATTCTGGAGATTCAGATTCTAAATCTAGTAAATGGAAGAGCGCGAAATTGCGCATTCAAGATGCTATTCATAAATTGAAAGCCGTGGTCTCTTCTTGGAAAGGAATGAGCGAGCCTGTTCCTGCCGATTCATTGAACGAAGTGGTAAACGAACTCAACTCACTCGAAGAAAGCGTTAACGAAGTATTCGAAGAGTCGAAATAATCTCTTAAACTTTATCGTCTTCCGATTCTCCGCCTAGACTTTCTTCCGGAAGCGTTGGATCTATCTTCTGCATGCGCCATGCTTCGTAAGACAAATCGTCTTCCTCATCTATAACTTGCATAAACGGCTCGGCAAATGCTTTCGTGCTCAGATGATGCTCCAATGATAACAACATAGCCGGCAACACAATCAAGTTCGTAAGCATAGCCGTAAACAAAGTCAATGACGTTAGAATTCCTAATGCCCGCGTTCCATCAAATTCAGAGAATATGAAAATTCCAAATCCGAAGAACAGAACAATAGAAGTAAAGAGAATACTAGCCCCCGTGTCCTTCACCGCAGACAATACAGAAAGCTTAATGTTCCAATTGTGCTCACGCAATTCCTGGCGATATTTCGCAAGGAAATGAATGGTGTTGTCTACCGTAATTCCAAATGCAATACTGAACACCAAAATGGTAGACGGTTTCAATGGAATATCGAAAAATCCCATGAATCCAGCTGTAATGAACTGAGGAATCAAATTCGGGACAAGAGAGATCAAAAGCATGCGCAGACTGCGGAACATTACCCACATGAGCAGACAAATAACCCCAACAGCAAAGAGCAAACTCGAGAATAAATTATTCACCAAATAAGTGGTTCCTTTCAAGAACACAATGCTGGTTCCGGTCATGGTTACCTTATACAAACTGTCGGGAAACAGTTTGGTAACCTCTGGACGAAGCGTATTCAACAAAGAGTCCATAGCCAACGTTCCGATATCTGCCACCTGAGCGGTAATGCGGGTTTTCTTCAATGAATCGTCTAAGAATGTGTTTGAATATTTCGAAGCATTTGAGTTTTCAGCAGCACTATCCGATTGCTCGAAGTAGGGACCAATGAATTGCTGTTCTTGCCGACTAATTAAATCGTAATACTCCGGATCTCCGTCGTAATAGGCTTGCTTGGCAAACTTAATGGCATCTGCAATTGACAAGGATCTTGATATTTTTGTGGAAACACCGGGCAAAGTGTCCATGACATCTTGAAGCGAATCTATTCGAGCAATGGTTTTCGGATTGGTAATTTTTCCGCGCTTGGCTTCAACCATAATTTCGAAAGGCATAACCCCGTCGAAATGTTTTTCAAACCAGTGTAAGTCGGTAATGACGCGGTCATCGTCTGGAAGGTCATCTACAATGTTACCAGTGGTCTTCACCAACGTCATTCCGTAAATACTAAGACCAGTTATAATTATGGTTATGAAATAAATTGGCCTTCTGTTTTTGGTAATCATTTTCACCAAATTCTCGAGCGTGTGATACAACCAACGCATGTCGAGATGCTTTAAGTGACGGGCTTTTGGCGCTGCAGTGTAAGAGAAGAGAATTGGAAATGCGATAAGCGAAATGAAGAACATAAGCATGCTATTCAACGCCGAGATAACCCCGAATTGCTTCAGCAAATCGCTGTCTACAAAAATGAATGTAGCGAATCCGACAGCGGTGGTTGCGTTAATCATGAACGCGGCTTCACCCACCTTCTGAATTACACGGGTCATGGCGCGCATTTTATTTCCATGACGAATGAATTCCTGGTGGTATTTTGTAAGCAGGTAAATGCAATTAGGAACACCAATAACGATCATGAGAGGTGGAATGAGTCCCATGAGCATGGTAATCGGATAGTCGAACAGCGCAATCGTACCCATAGATACAATTACACCAATTCCGATAATAACCATGCAAACTAAAACGGCACGAACACTTCTGAAGAAAATAAAGAGCAGTACGGCGCTTACAAGAAGCGATAACAGCGTAAAGAATTTCAACTCGGCCTTCACCTTGGCCGTCATTTGAGTGCGAATGAATGGAAGGCCAGAGATGTAGGTTTTAACATAAGAGTCTTTGGAAAACTGATTGATTTTTTCTACAATCTGGTCAACTGCATTTCCTCGGAATTGTGAATTAAAAAGTTTTCCATTAACAAAAATCATCATCAGCGTAGCATCTGACTTCGATTTGTAAAGCAATCCGTCGTAAAAAGGAAGTGATAATATCTTTTGTTTTACCGAATCGAGTTGGACTTGCGACTCTAGCTTTCCATCAGAAATATGCCGGAAGCGAAAACGTTCTTGCATAGTATCGGCATACATTTCATAGCAATGCGCAATGGAAAACACAGAGTCAACTACGTTGCGTTGAACGGTAGTTTTTATTCCGTCAATAATCGTATCAACAGGAACAGTAATTTTCTTGAGGGTGTTACCAAGTTCCTTCAGCGCAATAAAGTTCTGAAGTTCCCAGATTTCAGGGTCATTCAATCCAACAACCATAACATTCCCGTCTTCTGAGAACTGTTTGGTGAAGGCTTGGTATTCAACGAATGTCGGGTCGTCTTGAGGAAGTACCCCCGAAAACTTATAGCTCATTCGCACGTTGCGTGCTTCCCAACCCATAAAAACAGTGATGGCTAATGTTAGCACACCAAGTAAAATTCGGTTACGAAGAATAAAAGCAGCAATTTTTGCCCACATAGCTTTGCGAATAGTCTGCAAAGAAACGCTAAATCTATTTTCGAATGAAATTTTAGTCATCCTTTGTCAACCTATGGTTAAGAGTGCTATCTTCGTCCCCACAAAATCGAAAATCATGTCACAACAACATCAAGAGCAAATTGACGCCTTTATGTCGAAAGTTCGGTCAATGAACCCGAACGAGTCTGAGTTCCTTCAAGCAGTTCACGAGGTGGCGGAGGCCATTATTCCATTTATGGAAAACCATCCTAAGTATAAGGATGCGAAAATCCTTGAACGCATTGTTGAACCAGAACGTACAATAATCTTCCGTGTTCCATGGGTAGATGATAAAGGTGAAATTCAAGTAAACCGCGGATACCGCGTAGAATTCAACAGTGCAATCGGACCTTACAAAGGCGGATTGCGTTTTCACCCAACGGTGAATTTGTCTGTTTTGAAATTCTTAGGATTCGAACAAATTTTCAAAAATTCTTTGACTACCCTTCCAATGGGCGGTGGTAAAGGTGGATCTGACTTCGATCCGAAAGGAAAGAGTGATCGTGAGGTTATGGCTTTTTGCCAAAGCTTCATGAGCGAATTGTCTCGCCACATTGGTCCTGATACTGACGTTCCTGCTGGAGATATCGGAGTAGGTGGACGTGAGATCGGATTTATGTTCGGTCAATACAAGCGTCTTCGTAACGAATTTACCGGTGTATTAACTGGAAAAGGTCGCAACTGGGGTGGATCATTGATTCGTCCAGAAGCTACTGGTTACGGCACTGTATACTTCGCTCAAGAAATGTTGGCGGTAAAAGGAATGAACTTCAGCGGTAAAACGGTTGTTGTTTCAGGTTCTGGAAACGTTGCGCAATACGCTATTGAAAAAGCGACTGAACTAGGTGCTAAAGTGGTTACCGCTTCAGATTCTTCTGGATATATCTACGACGCGAACGGAATCGATACTGGGAAACTTGCTTTCTTAATGGAATTGAAAAACGTGAAGCGCGGACGTATTCAAGAGTACGCAACCAAATACGGTTGTGAGTTCGTAGCTGGAAAAACACCTTGGGGTGTGAAGTGCGACATAGCTCTTCCATGTGCTACGCAAAACGAATTGAATGGCGACGATGCGAAAGCATTGGTAGCTAACGGTTGTGTTGCAGTAGCTGAAGGTGCTAACATGCCTTCAACTCCAGAAGCAATTGCGGTATTCGACGCAAACAAATTAATGTTCGCTCCAGGAAAGGCTTCTAACGCTGGTGGTGTTGCAACATCTGGTTTGGAAATGTCTCAAAATAGCCTTCGTTTAAGCTGGACTCGTGAAGAAGTAGACCAACGTCTTCACAACATCATGAAGAGCATTCATGCTGCATGTGTTCAGTATGGTACAGACGGAGACTATGTTAACTACGTGAAAGGTGCAAACATCGCAGGCTTCGTTAAAGTTGCCGACGCTATGTTAGACCAAGGGG
>JBIIWZ010000013.1:0-50848 GCA_044338665.1 Flavobacteriales bacterium | reverse complement strand
CTTCCTTCAAATGAATCATTGCGGTATCACCACTACTCTCAATCTGACTTTCCAAATTAGCGGCTTCAGAGCCTACGATACCGTTAAGGTTTAACCAAGATCTCGAGGCGAAATTTGATAATGAAGAATCACGAGATAATAAACCACATGAAACGAAAAATGAATTATCAACTTCTTTTTTACTCAAAATAACTAAACTTGGGTCTAAGCCAAACCGATTAATTGAAAAAGCCTTTTCATAAATAGAATGAGCCTCCTGAATTAATTTTGAAGCATTATCCAATCTATTCAACAAAACTTGAATAAGAACCATATTACTTAAACAAACTGCATAATCTGATTGTGAGATAGTGCCGTTACTCTCATAAATTTCTCGACACCGTGAGGCATGCTCTAGCGACAAATTATAATTCCCTGCTGCCATGTTAATCAAAGCTGAATTGTTGAGGCTCAATGCATATAGCAAATTATCAGATCCAAAAACCTCCAAATACTTATCTACCGCCAATAAACTGAATTTTTTCGCATTTTTATAATCACCAATGAAATAATAATTGAGTCCAATATTATTTATACTCATTATGCAGTCCGCATGGTTCTTTCCAAAAACCTTTTCTCTAATTTCAAGAGCCTCGAAGTTAGTTGAAATAGATTTTGGATACTCGCCTTTGTAATAATAAATCAATGCCTTACTATTTAAAGCAAATGCATAGGCCGGATGATTTTTACCTAAAGTTTTGCCCGAAATATCTAAACTCTTTGTAATTGTGGTAAACGCACTTTCATAATCACCTAGCTTTGCTTGTGATAAAGCAAGAAGATTTAAAATCGAGGCGTAATCTGGATGAGTCTTTAGATTTAATCCCTCTAAAATTAAAATGCCTTCAGAAGAGAATTCAAATGAACTTGAATATTGTCCCTTACTATAATAAATAGTCGAAATTTGATTTAATAAACGCACATAGTTTAAATTTGATTTCCCTATAATTCCTTCTGTTATTGCAAGAGCTTCGAAGTCAAAATAAAGAGCTTTATCAAAATCACCTAAGCCTGAAAATGCCGCTGCCATTGTGCTAATTGCACTTGCATAATCTAAGTTTTTCTCTCCAATAGTTTTTGAGTAAATCTTTGCTGCCAAATTCGAAAGTCTCATAGCCTCCAAATAATTCCTGAGATTTGTATGCACCAAAGCCAGATTAATCAAATTTGTAGCATAATCGGAATTCTCCTTCCCTGCTAACTCCTCTCTTACAAGTAGAGCTTTATTATTAAATTCCAAAGCACTTTTATAATCTCCAAGATAACTATAGCTCTGAGCTGTATTCATTAAATTCTGAGCATACAGTAATGTTTTCTTCCCAAGAGTCTTTTCAATTACATTGTTCGCCTCTAAATTGTATTTTAGAGAATTATCGTAATCACCTAAATAACAAAATGTAATAGCCAAATTATTCAGGAGAACGCCATATTCCTGACGATTCTGCATGGAATTCTTAATATAATAACTCTCTAACTTTAGGTGATATTCCAATGCCTTTTCGTAATTACCAATTTTCGAGTAAAGTAACCCAATATTATTCCAGCTATTTGCACAATCAGGGTGCACTCCATCGATAAGGTTTTCTCTTATGCTGAGCGCATCAATATTGTATTCTAACGACATATGAAAATCGCCTAAATTATAGTAATCCTGGGCTAAATTTGATAGTACTGTGGCATAAAAGGCGCTACTCGTGATCTGAAGGGATTTACAAATATCTAAAGCCCGAGTATTGTATTCTAATGACTTAGAATATTCACCCAAAGCCTTATAGTTTAAAGCTATGTTATTTAAACTAAGTGCATAATCAGGATGATTCTTGCCAAAAAGTTGTTCTCGTGAATTAAGCACTTCAAAATTTATTTCTAACGATTTTGGAAAATCATTTATCTCAAAGTAATTTAATGCAATATTACCCTTTATAGTTAGATACAAGGGCGACGATTGCAAGCCCAAAAACTCATATATTTCCAACGCCTCTTTATACATTTTATTAGACGCATCATACTGTCCTAAAGTCGAATATACCATTCCTGTATTGTTAAGACTTAGCGCATAACGATCACTCTTACTTCCAAAAATAACCTTTCTATTTTCTAATGCCTGTAAATTACTTTTTAAAGACAAATCATATTGCCCGTTGTTGTAATAAATAATAGCTATCTCATTCAGGCAATAAGAGAACTCTGGCAAATTCGTTAATGATAATTTCTGATATAACCTACAAGCCTCTTCATAAAACATTAGTGATTTTTCTCCATTATTCATTTTGTTCAGATAATCGGAATAATCTACCAAAATATCTGCGTAAACTATGCTTTCCACTCCTCCTAACTTTTCTTGTATTTTTAGCGCATCCTCGCAAAGCATTATTGATTTTGAATAATTGGAAACATAAGAATTATCTAAAGCCAGATCAATCAAGGCATCTCGATAATCTTCACTCAATTTCCCTGATTTCAACTCTAATATCTCCAAAGCTTGAACATCGCAATCAATCGATTTTTCATGCATACCGAGCTTATAATACAAAAATGAACTTTGTTTTAATATTTTTGCGCACTCCAAACTTCCTGCACCGAATTTTCCTTTATATAACTGAAATAACTCTAGATTATATCGTAAAGATTTATCGAATTGACCTAAATTCAAATAATCAAAATATAACCTCTTTAACACAAATTCCTGGTATAAAAACTCATTCTTAAGATGTCTCTGAATCAACTCATACGATACCAAATCCAAATCCAAAGCTCTTGAATAAGATTCTAACTCACGATATGACTCAGAGGTATATAGTCTGATTGCGATATAAACAGAATCGATAGCTAATTTGTTATTATCCACGTATGCTATAAGCTCATTTCCAACCTCAACTGCATTACTATATTTTTGATTTTGAATGAACGACCAAAAGGAACTTACTTTTTTCTCAATATCTTGTGAGGCGCATTGAATTGCAATAAATTGAACAGATATAACTAAAAAACAAATCCGGAAAAGTCTCATGCGAACGTTAATTTTAATTGGCAAACTCCTAGCGATTAAAATTACACTTTTTCCAATAACAAAACACAACAAGAGATTTTTTAAAGGTTTCAGAAAAATAAATTCGATAAACTAACGCCATTCTCAGGGTAATTCTTCCAATATTAAAAATTTGTTTGTTTTCCAAAATCCCGAAAGAAGCAAAGCTTTCAAAAAGACTAGATCCGCCTCTGCATTTTCCTTCTATTCGCATCAACCATTGCATAGATTGCCACTCCCGTGAGTAGAATCAAGCAGCCCATAATGACATATGTTGACGTTTCGTTCTGTTTTTCCAATTGTTCAATGCGAACACCTGAATTTGATGCAATTTCCAAACTTTTAGGCATGGAATGACCTAGCCCTTTCCAAATCTGATCTGATGGTAAATATTTCATGTTATTTGTTAAAAGTGAAAGATTCTCAATTCTCCTTTTTGATTGCAGATAACAAATTTGTCAAAGTATAAGCGACTCGAAATCGCTCGATGCTCCTCTGACCAAATCTCTAGAATATCCGTGTAGTATTCGATATCAAACCCCCTCGATTCTATGTCGTCTTTGGGAAAAGGAATTGAATCATTCAAAGGAATTTGCAAACTATTCAATATTTCAATATTCTTTCGAAGGCCTTCTCTCCGCATTCTCTTTCTCGCATTGCCTGCCGCATATTGGCATTTATCTCCGCAATACATCTTGTGGCTGCTGTTGGTTGGTTCGAACAACATCTTACATATCTTGCAAGGGATTCTTGGTAGTTGTATCGGCATATCTTACATCTTTAGCATGTCCATGATATCGCGATACCGAAAATAAACTCTTCCTCCGAGGCAAAATTTCTTCAGTCGTTTGGTCTTCACCCAGTTATGAATGGTTCCAATACTGACCTTGAGCAAGTTCTTGACATCTTGCCGGGTTAATAGAGTATCGCCATCTTTACTCTTTTCTTTTTGGCTGTCCAGTAGGGACAACACCCGCTGTAAGTCTCGCTGAATTTGCTCCAGTACAGCTGGGATTTCGTTGTAAGTAATCATAAATTGTTGCTTCCCATATGAGGGTTACATGCAAATATATAACAATTTTCCGTTACCAATAATTATTTTCAGACACGAAAAAGTAACAGTTGTTAACAACCAATACACTATTTTACAGTCGATTAGCTTTCTTAAGAAAGCGCTTCAAACCTCTTATCCACCTCTAACCCATAGAAATCACAATAATCCTTTAGGTTGCGGACTAACTTCTTATTCCGATATAGGCACTTTGGGGAAATCGAATCCTTTTTGAGTGTTTCGGATATAAACGGATGCAAGGTTGGTAGTTTCAACTTCGCTGCACATTCCCGAGCCGACATACCTTCCTCTTCTGCCCAACGATAGATATCTCCATTGGCAAAAGACAATGCGATAATAAAATTTTTTTTCTTCTTTAACTTTTCTAGTTCATTCAACTTACCGCTCTCCATTTCCTTCAACCACTTGAACAAATCATACAATGCATATGTCCATATTTGCGCTGACGATCTATTCAACCCATCGAAACAACTTGGACTTGCAATGAAACCGTAATCTTCAAACCCATTTTTTTCGATAACCTTCCCATAAATATCTGCAATTCCATTCAAACTACTTCTGTGTAAATTGAAATCGAACAACTCAGAACTAAAGACTAATTTTCTCTTCGATATCGCCCCTAGTAAAATATACTCCAATTCATTTGCCCCCTTTTGAATAAGCAGTTTCTGATGAACTGTTTGATCTAACTTTTTCAAAAATATCCGCTTTGCGATTCGAACGCGCTCCGCCGTAAGGTTCAAACCATATTCATTTTGAATGGTTCGAATTGAATGTAACTCTTGTTCTGCTATTTCATCAATCGAAACTACCGGAATGTCCTTAGAGTCGTCGGCATCCAAATCTTCAGGTAACAATGTATCCTGCAAGAAAAACAGCCCCTTCTCCCAATTTTCACATGTGTTAAATCCAGCCATTACTCATCAGTTTTTCAATCGACAATTTAGATACTTCTGCTTGCGGTTTGCCAATATACGCAAGTAATTGTTTCTCGGTAGAATGACCGGTATAAGCCATGATGTGCGTATTCGGTAAATGTCCATACTGACACGAAGCAAAGCTACGGCGACCAACGTGGCTACTTATTAATTCATACTTCGGAAAATTCCCTGTAACCAAGCGCTTGGTCTTCTTATCCATCTTCGATCCGAAGACCACTTCGTCTATTCCTACCAATTGACAAATCTTCTTGATATTCGTGTTGTATCGCTGATCAGAAATAGCCTCCGGAAATTCACCTCCGCGCTTATCCAATATTTCACGAACCATTTTAAACAAAGGAATTTCAAGCAACTTACCCGTCTTCTGCTGTGTGATTTTAATCGCTTGAATCCTATTGGACCCATTAACAATTTCTACCATGTCGGTCTTCTTGAAATTCATGAAATCAGAAATACGTTGAGCCGTGTTGCACGAAATCACCAACCAGTCTTTCGAGTTTTCCAAATCTGCGTTGGGCATTGTCGAATTATGCAGCAATTCAATTTCCTCTCGAGTTAAATATACTTTGTGCACGGCCTCTTTCTTTGCCCTCAATCCATGAAGCTGCGGACTAATGTCAATGTTGTTTTGTCCGGCATGCTTGCAAATCGTTTTAATGAAAGACAGCACACGTTCAAAATAATTTGCACTGAGCTTTTGCTTTTTCTTGCAAAAATCTTCAAAGTCAATTCTGAACTGCTCGTTCACTTCTTTCAATAGAACGACTGAACGTCTGCTCTTTTGAAACGCAATTATCTTTTGCCTCACAGACGACCACTTTTTAACCGACTCTTTCGCCGCAGTGGATTCTTTTACCTTGATGTAATAGTCAAAATACTCGACAAGCGTTAATGGCAACTTATTTTCGTTCTTGGTCTCTTGAATTGGATTAATCAAATTCATAAGCCATTCCTTATTTACTGTCACTCCCGTTCGTTCAGCATGAAGGTAAGATTCTTCTATTCGGTATTTCAGTTCGCTCAAGGAAACAACCAATTCTTTCAATTCGGAAGTTCTGGCGTTCTTGACCCAACCTTTATCTGAATCCCATTTATTTGTTTGGACGATCAGATTCGTCCGAACCCTTAAATCCATTTTTCGTCCAAAACGGACACGAGTATAAATTGAAGCTTGATCTTCTTCGTTTTTTGACTGAATAAAAAACTGAACCATTTTCATACTTTCAAAGGTATGAAAAAAGTCCCGAATTTTATGCCACATTTATGCCACATTTATGCCACATTTCCGATATCTGGTTAGATCTCATTGTACCATATTAGACCATAAGGGGTCAAAAACAGAACCTAACTATCTCATTATCAATGCTTTTTAAAAACAGCAGAAAATCCAACGAAATCTAAGCAAATACAATAAGTGTGGAGCGATTATCTCCACAACACAAATCCTGGAACAATTGTCAAACAATGGTTTCAGGATTTTCTGTTTCATTCTAGTCCACTATTAGCCCACAATTCTTCTATTGCCCATTCTTCCCCTCTCTTAACCTTTCGTCGAAGACATTCGTTGCTTCGCAACATTCGTATATTTTCGTATGAATACGTATATCCAAACCTGTTTGAACAAGTTAACTTTCGTATATTTGCGTATAAATACGCATATTGTATGGGTTTGAAAATACACACACTGATTCTCGATTTAGACATGAAACTCATGACTGAATTGAGTAAAATAGACCGATTCGATGCATCATGGGCGACCATTGAAAAGCGTGAAGGACATTCTTTAAAGCAGTTGAAATCCATTGCAACCGTGCGAAGTGTTGGTGCTTCAACACGAATCGAGGGGTCAAGAATGACCGATGATGAAGTTGCAGTCTTGATTGAAAAGCTTTCCATTTCAAAACTAGAAGTAAGAGATCAGCAAGAAGTAATGGGTTATTTCGAAGCGCTGGACACCATTTCTGAAAACCATGAATCGATAGGTATTTCAGAAAGTCAAATAAAAAACCTGCATAAAATACTTATGCTGCATGGCGATAAAGATTCGTGGCACCGTGGAAACTATAAACAAGTCAGTAATGCCGTTGAGGCTAATATGGTTGATGGAACAAAACAGATCATCTTCAGAACAACTGAACCCGGAATGGCTACACAAGACGCCATGATGCAGCTGTTCGATTGGTACCATTCCGATAACGAAACTATACCCTTGATAAAAACTGCATTGTTTGTCTATGAATTTCTAAGTATCCATCCTTTTCAAGATGGCAATGGCAGATTAAGCCGATTACTTGGGAGTTTGTTGCTTTTGAAAAACGGATACTCCTGGATTCAATATGCCAGTTTCGAACATGAGATTGAAAGTAGAAAGTCTGAATATTACAAAGTGCTCATGCAAACGCAGAAGAATAGACCGGGTGAAAACGTAACCGCATGGCTCACTTTTTTTATCAGTTGTCTCATAAACATTCAAGAGCAATTACTAACCAAGCTGGAAGAAAGTAAAACAGAACATAACGTTTCGCAAAGAGAGAAGCGCATTATTTTCTTCATTCAAAATCACCCCGGTTGCGGTTCAGGAGAGATTGCAAAAAAACTCGACATGGCTTTACCAACCGTTAAAAAATCACTGCAAGAATTAATCGCTAATGGAATTCTAACCAGAGAAGGTCAAGGCAAAGCAACTGTATACTTCGCTATTTGAAATCCTTCGGTTTTATTCCTCCCGATAGCTATCGTGATTCTTAATTCTTTTCATCGAAGATTTGATCGCAACGCGATTGATCTGAAAGATTGATCACGAAGTGATTATTTCCCCTCTCTTCCCTTTTCTTCCCCTCTCTTAACTTTTCTTACTCAAACTGTTCAACTCAACTTCAATAGAATCTGGAAGGAAACCATTGTTGAACTTTGCAATAAAATCCCAGTCTAAAGAATAAGTAGGGTCAGCTATATCGAACCAACGCATTTCATGTCTCGAGAAAAAAATGTGCTTTCTTTTAAGGCGCATGTGTTCAATTTCAAGTTGACTCAAGCCAATAAATTTGTAATGCACCGACTCGACAAACCTGATCTCAGAGGTTACATCATTTGAAGAAAAATTGACATACTCATTGTTCAATTCGTTCAGAGTTGAAACATTCAAGCCGTTATCAAGTAAATACGAATACAAGTCAACATCTGCAGCGCTCGCCAAAATCATTTTTGGTAAATTCTTAAAAAAGGAAATTATACGAAACCTGCTGGTCTCATCGAAACCGATTGCTGATTCAACTTTCCTATTCATCTCACCAAAAAATTCAACTAAATCAATGCTTTTTTGATCCAATTTTATTCTGTACAACTCGGATAATACAAATTCAAAAGATGTTTTCCCATAATTTTCCGGAAGATTTTTCATTCCATTAAGATTGTAAGCCACATTGTAGGTTGGATTTTCAAAACGGATACCCTCAATACGTTTTTGACTCGCATTTCCAATTTGACCATGTGACCCAACAATAGATCCGGTGTCTCCAGTTTTAAAATCACAATCTCGAATTTTCTCTCCAAAAAGGGAAATCAAAATTGAGCTTGGTATACTCTCAACTCCAGTTTGCTCAATGTCGTCAAGCCAACCGCAAGGACCTAAATCTATAATAATATCTTGCTTGAGAAATTTATCGTCAGACCCCATTAACTGCAGAGGTTCAAACGTCTTTAATATTTTGAATGTTATGTTAAACATATGGATTGCTTTAACTGAATATAAAATAAAAAACTTCTGTAATAAGTCCAATACATAATTACGAAGAGTCATTAGATTTTTTTTCGAGAAAAATTATAAGTTATAAAGGGCATTCTTATGGACGAATTGAAAAATGACAATCGTCCAACTAAAATTCCACAAGAACGCGAGAGCCATAAATCTTGGCACAAAAATTCGTTTTACAATTTTTCCCATTCAATTATATAATTCCTCATTTCAAAAAGAATAAATCAAAACCAATGAACCCAAAGCTCAATTAACTGTACTGAAGATTAAAAATATTTTCCTGTGCAGCAAATCTGCAAACATGAATAAGACTTTCGCTATATAATTAAAATCAAAAATCAAGTAAACCCATGAAAACAACAATCAAACAACTCTCTCTTATCGGAACACTTGCTGTTGCTATGCTTCTATTTCCTTTCAGCAACTTCGCCAATTCTTATGACAATTCAAGCCTTAGCCTTGAAAACACTGAAAACCCCACATACCCAAAACCAATTTACCTGACCAATTCGAAATACCGCATGGATCCCAAGGTATTGGATGGCCTCATTCGTTCAAAGAAAAATACACCTATCATTTTGAATGTATCGGCATACAGACACACTCCCATAAAAGGCAGCATTCATATTGGCGACATGCTAGATCACTCATACGCCGATTTAAAACTGGCTTTGGGCAGCACACCTAAGAACAAAGAAATTGTAGTCTATTGCGGCTGCTGCACCTTAGACAATTGCGCAAAAGTTGAAAAGGCATTTGACCTGCTTCGTGCGAATGGATACACAAATGTCAAAGTTTTGAATTTACCAGAAGGTTTCTATCCCGATTGGAAAGGAAAAGGATACGCTACAGAATCTTACGAGTTGGAATAAATAAAAACAAACTCCCGAAAACAATACTATCACCAAGTAATACATGAAGCAAAAACTCAAACCCTTTCTATTCGGATTCACATGCGCGATGATCTTATCGGTCATCGGTGGATATTTTGGCTACCTGCACATGAAGGAAGAGTTTAGGATAGACCTAAAACTTCAATCTTACCCTAAGACCCAAGTGACCATGGACACTTTCGAATCATACAAGACCGGATATATGGACTGTATGAGATATTTAAATAGCAACGTGTACTCTGCATATCTCACGTCGGTCATAGACGGACTTAATGAAAATACGTCAGACGAAGAATTTAAAAAACTCGCAGATCATTACGAATTGAATGAAAACGAATTAGAATACATAAAGAAAATGGTTCGCTAGAAAATTTAAAGCATTGGAACAAGAAAAGAAAGACAACGAAAGACAAAGAATTATCAATGAAAGCTAGAATTAAAAGCGCAATCTTACACCTCATTTTATTCAGACACGGATTCTTCAAGAAAGGAAAGTGTTTTCGTAAAAACTCGACCTTCTATCAGCGATCTATATGGATTAAAACGAAAGATGACATTACCTATTTCACTGGCATTGGTAACTATGGTCCAGGCACAATATCGGACAGAGCACCCATTTCGAGTTTTAATAGATTTGTGAAAAGACTTAAAGCAGATGGGCAATCAGATGTTTGGCACATCTGGAATGATTAAAAAAAAAAGATTCATCGGTACATGAAAGACAAAATAGATATCGGACCATACAACAGAGGGGAGCTTTGTCCTTATTGCGACTCCCCAACGCTGCAAGTCACGGGCGATGAGATATATGGAAAGGGGCGCGGATATGGACACATTAATATGTTCAAATGCCCAGGCACTTGCGATGCCTACAGCGGATCGAAATTGGAATACGGCGTGCGCGTATCCATGGGAAGCCTGGCGAACAAACAGCTTCGAGAATTACGGAAAAAGTGCCACAAACTCTTCGATGCGCAATGGAAAGGTAAACCCAACGAAAAGTTAGCTCGACGTAAATGCTACGTCTGGTTACAAAGCTTTACAAATCTCCCCGACGAACTTGCGCATATTGGAATGTTCAACGTTGAGCAATGCGAGACATTAATTGCAGAGTTGACAAAAAACAATCATTCCAAAACATAACGAACCGCTTTTGCGATTAAATTGCCTATTCAACCTTCATTAAATGCCTGTTACCAAAAACCCCATGCTTCGCTACCGCATTCTCGACGAATGCTTTCGCAACAGCATGCGCAGTTATACCATTGACGAGCTATTGGAAGAAGTCAATCGTAGAATTGAATTGGTAGAAGGAAAAGCTGAGATTATCAAACTGCGCCAGTTGCGTTACGACATTGCCTTTATGCAAAGCGATGAGGGTTGGGGAATTGAATTGGCGGAAGAGAAATTCGGGAAGAAGCGTATTTATAGATACGAAGACACCTCCTACTCCATTTTCAACGCTTCCCTTACAGATATGCAGATAAACGCCATTCAATCGGTCATTGGTTTGCTTGAGGGATATTCATCGAATCCAGAGATGAACCATTTGATAGATATGCTCGACACCTTGAAGCTCACTGCCGACAACACGCGGATTGAACGAAAAATAATTGGTGTTGGAATGAATCCTTATCTCAAAGGACGAGAGCATTTAATACCCTTATACCAGCATATAAAAAACAACGAAGCTTTACATTTTGAATACAAGAAGTTTGGAAGCAATGACATACTGAAAGAGATTATTCATCCGCAGTATTTGAAAGAATTCAATCAGCGGTGGTTTGTGATATCAGTCTATGAGAAAAACAAAGATGCCATTCGCGTATTCGCCTTAGATCGCATTGTTGGATTTAAAGTGGCGAAGCGCGTCAAGTATTTCGAAGTTGAATTAGACTGGGAGGAAGAGTATTTTGCAGATGTAATTGGAGTAACCAATTTCGAAAATGAATCTCCGGTTGAAGTAAAACTTCGCTTCTTAAATGGAAGAGGAAATTACGTTGAAACCAAACCCCTTCACCCCTCACAAAAACCGCTCGTCTGGACCGACAGTCAAACCGCTGAAGTCAGTCTATTCGTCAAGTTGAACAATGAATTGGAAGCACTGCTTCTGAGTTACGGAAAAGACTTGGAGGTTCTTGAACCGGCAGAGCTACAAACTAGATTAATTCTAAAAAGACCATATTAAAATATTTTAAGAATATGAACAACACCATTAAAATCATCCTCGCCATTCTTATGTTCATTTGTCTAGCAGATGTCCCCTACGGTTATTTCCAGTTTGTCCGTTTTGCGGCATTGGTTGGATTTGGCATACTGGCTATCGCGGCCTCTAACGAAGACAATCAGACTGAGATGTTTATTTACGGTGCACTCGCTCTGTTGTTTCAACCATTCTTTAAAATCGCATTGGGCAGAGAACTGTGGAATGTTGTAGACGTAATTGTTGGCGCCGGATTACTTATTTCTATTTTCACATCTAAAAAAAAGGATTAACTCCGAGAATCGAAAAATAAAAAAAAATGAAATACATTTTCACATTTGTCCTTGCAACAACCCTTCTCTCACTATCATCTTGCGAAAGTGCCGAAGATAAATGCAGAAAACATTATATAGACAAAGAAGGATACAGTTACGACGAAGCCTGTGAACTGTGCGAGGATGCATACAACGAATCAAGAGCTAAAAGATGATAAAAACTATTCTAATATCTATTGTAGGTTATTATATTGGTAAAGGTATACTAGGTGGATTTCTGAATTTTTTTTTAGACCCCACACAAGACCATGACAACCCCAATCCCGAAACCATTTGGGGAAATATTGGCGCTGTAATAGGAATTTTCCTTGCACTTTGGTTATTTGATACTTGATTTTGAGTTCGAGGTTTCTGAGATTAAAACTCATTGCCGAAAGGTATTCGTAGCAGACATTCTTACCTTTTCTTCCCTTCTGACCCCTATTAATCTATTTTATCATTTCCTGTTGCCCAAAGCACAGACTTGAATATTTGATTATTTTCGGAGCTTAGCATAGGAATGTTAAATGGGACTGCAAAACATCCTTGTGCCATCAAATCATCTCTCAAAAATTTCAATTTCAACCTTTTAATAAATGAGCAGCTCCTTTAAACGGATAATATAACACCAATAAAACGATAAAGACTAGGACTCTTACAATAAGAAATAGGAATTCGAAAAGTACGGCAGTGAAAAAAAGACGATAGGATCGACTGAAAAAATTCAATACTATCAATAAAGCGAAAGCCGAAACTATTGTGATAAAATAGGGTTCTGGATTGCAATAATGATAGTCGATTAGAGGAAATAACCAATGATGCACACCGCCGTGATGTGAGCAAGTCCCCCTGCCTGTGGAATGCGAATGCCACCCGTCATCGCAAATTGCTCCAATTCTATTCGTTCCATATATCGGATAGTCGCCAATCCAATATTCTCTTAACGCCAGAAACACACAAACAGCAATTGTTAATACACTTACAAAAGCAGCAATTCGCACGAATACACTCAACTTTGAATCTGATTGTGGAGTATTATTCTCCATCTTACTCTTCGACCAAAGTCTCTCTTTGACATTCGACAAACTAGCATAAAAGCGCCTTACTATAACGGGATATTCCATAACTATTCAATTTTCTATTCAGTTAAAACTAAAAGTATAACGGGTAAAAACAAAACACAAAACACAAAACCAACTTTTATTCCTCTGCCCTATTGTCTCTATTAACGCCAATAATAATAATTCTGTGACGGGTAATAGTATGAACGTGAATTGTATGTTGGAGTTGAATAAGTGGGATACGTATATGTAGGCATTGAATAAGTCGGGTAACTGTAGGTCGGCTGAATTGCACCTTGCTTCCCGGTATAAGGGTTGTAATTGGGATAAGTCGAATAATTATCATTAATGGTATTATTCGGGGCAGTTCGGTAATAACCTTGCACATAGGTACCGTTACTTTTGAAATAACCTTGAACATAGGTACTCCTCGAATTTACTTGTCCAATAGAGGTCAAAGCGAAAGACACCATCATTAAAAAAAGAACTGAGATTTTTTTCATAGCTTTTTGATTTTGCAATTATTTATTTCCGCAAATTTTCAAAAAAGCCAACCCTTGACTGAAATTTCTACAAGCTTGTTTTTTCCGTTATTCCTCCCGATAGCTATCAGGATTCGTAATTGGTACTTCGTTGTTAATCTTCCCCTTTCTTCCTCCCTCTTACCTTTTCTTAACCTTTCGTCGAAGACATTCGCCTAGCATTCCTCGCAGAGATTCCTCATAGAGATTCGTCGCAGACATTAGCCGTAGCAATCTCCCGTATCTGTTATGTCAATTTATGCCGAAATAAAAAAACGATTTTACTTGTATAAACCTTTTAAGTGCGGACTATAGAAAGGTAAAACGAATCATTACCTCTGCAATGTGTATATGAAAATCGCATAACTGTATTCACGTCTTCTTGCCTTTGAGAATTGTTTTGTAAATTCGTATGAGTAACCATGCAACAAAACAACAAATCCGTGATGTCCTTTCAGGAAAGATCCAAATTAGGAATGGAGAACCTATCCAATCAATTGCCCGTTACCTTGGATCAAGCCAAAAAGCAAATCGTATTTCTCAAAGCGAACAGCAAATCAAAAAACAAGATGTGAACTTCGTTCTTGGAACTACGCTGTTGGAACTGCGTTGTTGTGTTACACCAAATAAAGTCATTGATTTGTCGCAAATATTGACTACTTTTGCGACAGATGTTAGATAAAATGACAACCCAAACTACTGAATATAAAATTCTTACAAAGATAAAAAAAGCCGCTAGGGGTACGCTATTTTTTACGGAGGATTTTCTGTCTTTTGGTAGCGCCAAGGCTGTGTCTAAGGTTCTCGAACGATTGGTTATGAGCAATGAACTCCAAAGAGTGGCTAGAGGTATTTATGCCAGATTGGCGAGCGATCCATACTTGGGTCAGTTGAAACCTACTACAGAAGATATTGCCGAAGCTATTCGCAGGCGAGATAAAGCGCGAATTATTCCAACCGGCAGTCTTGCATTAAATGCGCTAGGGCTTTCAACACAGGTTCCAATAAATGTAGTTTATTACACCGACGGCTCAGCTCGAAAAATTGAATTGGGGAATCAAAGAATTGTTTTCAAAAAAACCTCTCCGAAAAATTTGTCTGCAATAGGAAAAATTAGTTCGTTGGTTATTCTTGCACTGAAAGAAATTGGACAAGGCAATGTAACAGGGGAAGAACTAAAAATCATTCTTTCGCACTTGAAAAAAGAAGACCCATATAGACTCGAGCACGATATTAAAATTGCTCCCGAATGGATCCGGAAAATAATGCGACAAGCAATAAAAAAATAAGAATGGACAATTGGCAAAATCTACCCGACAGCACAAAACTTAACACCTTCCGACAACTTTCTCTGGAAACAGGAATGTCTCCTTTTGCCATAGAAAAGGACTGGTGGGTAAGTCGAACATTGGAGGTAATATTTTCTTTGGACATCTCTAAGAATCTCGTTTTCAAAGGAGGC
Organism: Flavobacteriales bacterium; assembly: GCA_044338665.1. GTDB lineage: Bacteria > Bacteroidota > Bacteroidia > Flavobacteriales_D > Sanyastnellaceae > CAIZGX01. Next base: position 35,560 of record JBIIWZ010000013.1, on the reverse strand, counting down.
ACTTCATTAAGTAAAGTATGGAAGTTAATAAATCGGTTTTCGGAAGACATCGATTTATCGATTGACATGGAATATTTTGTTTCCCCAAAAAATAATTGGTCCAAAGGTGAACGGACAAAACTCAGACACGAAGCTGGAAAATATTCTACCGAAGTACTATTTAAGCAAATCGCTGAAGCGTTCACAAAACAGGGTTTTTCGAAATTGGAATTTAAAACTATAGAAACGAGTGATAGAGATAAAGACCCCAGAGTATTAGAAATCTACTACCCCAATCTAGTCTCGCCAGGCTCACAATATGTACTGCCTCGAATTCTTCTGGAGGTCAGTTGCAGATCTCTTCGCGAACCGTTTACATTTATGCCCATGGGTTCACTTGTAGATGAGATATATACCCAACAACCATTCGCAAAACCATTGTTTACAGTTCCAACAGTAAATCCAGAACGAACATTTCTAGAGAAACTATTCCTCCTTCACGAAGAATTTCAGCGTCCGAAAGAAAAGATAAGAACGGAGCGTATGAGCAGACATCTCTATGATATTTTCTTTTTATCAAAAACGGGGATAGCATCAAAGGCCATTGCCGATAAAAACTTGTATGAAACAATTGTGGCACATAGGCACAAGTTCACCAAAATAGCGGGGATCGACTACAACCTTCACCATCCTTCTTTTGTTAATCCAATTCCCCCTGATGCGTTGCAGGCATTATGGAGAAGCGATTATGAAAAAATGAAGACGGAGATGATTTACGAACCTAATCCTCCTTCCTACGAATCTTTAATTGAAAATCTAAACGAAATTCAAATAGCGCTAAAAAACATCAATTGGGAATATGAATTAAGTTTCTAACCTTAACTTCCTGAATCTTCCCTTCTCTTACCCTTTCTTACCCTTTCTTACCCTCTCTTCCCTTCACTTACCCTTTCTTACCCTCTCTTCCCTTCACTTACCCTTTCTTACCCTCTCTTACCTTCTCTTACCCTTTCTTACCCTCTCTTAACTTTTATCAAGACCTTTTTCCGGCTATTCGTTCCAAGCTTCTCGCTTCGCTCAAAGGCTTTCCACTGCTATCCGGGGTACTGATGAACTGCGTTGTTGGAACCGTGAGGTTATTAAAGACCTTTAGACTTCTTCTGAGATAGAATTTGAAATAATTCTGGAATAGATCAATCCCTTAGTGCATGATAATAAATGACTTTGGCACCTAACTCATTTAAAAATTCAATAAGCTCGCTCAATGAAGATGTTAGTGCGCTTCTTCCTGCAATGAAAACAATTAAGTTATTCTCGTAATATCTCTTTTTATAATAAACAACTTGGCCAATTAGTCGCTGCATTTCAGATGCTGTCAAATTCTCAGCAATCTTCAGCTCAACACCAACTAAACCATTTCCCACATCCAAATCGGTTTTCAAAGCTAAAAAACCTCCCACACTGTACTGATTGCTTACCTTTTCCTTCCCGAATACCAATGCCAATTGCGCTAACAAGTACTTTTCTAAATCTGACTCACTACTCAGTTTACGTCGGAACAACAAAATGTTCGAAAGGGTTCTGCTTACATTTTCTAAACTTATTTCTAAAGGTTTACTTGATTCGAACTTACTTAATTCATCTAAATCGGTATTTCCATATTCAACTTGGTCCACATCAGATTCCAAAGTTGCTTTAACGTCAGGAGATAATTCAATTGAGATCGATTTATTCACTCTCTTTCGCTTCAACACTTCAATATCCTTATCTAGTTTAGTCTGAATATAATCAAGCTTATTTCGATATATATCAGAGGATATGAGTGATCCGGAAGCATAAAGAGCTTTAACATCATTCAATAATTCTTTTAGTTCTAACTCATTTGCGTTGCTGCTATCTACCAACTTCAAATATTTATGAATGATTGTCCTTTGAATTCTATGAGACATAAGAAATTATTTTCTGTTTTATTGTAAAGAAGCACTAATATAAACATACAACAGAGCTTGTTAAGTCATTATCTAAAACAATCATATTTTTAGCAAAAAAGCAACTTTTCAACATTCCTATTTCCTTCAACATCTGTAATTAATTTCCGGGAATGGAAATAAAAATAATTCCTGTGGTGTGTGCAATCATTGAACAAGACGAGTTGGTCTTGTGCGCGCTGAGAAGCGAGCAAATGTCGCTGCCAGAAAAATGGGAGTTTCCTGGAGGAAAGCTTGAATTAAATGAGCTTCCGGAAGATGCACTGATTCGCGAGATAAAAGAGGAATTAAATATTTCCATTAACATTTTAGAGTCACTGGCGATCTCTGATTATTCCTATGTGCCTGAAAAAGTGATTCGACTTTTTCCTTTCAGATGCAACATTCAAAACAATGAAATTCCAGTTGCTGCCGAACATGCAGAATTGCGCTGGGTAAAAAAAGAAGATTTACTGAAGCTCAATTGGGCTGAAGCCGATGTGCCCATTGTTCTAAATTATATGCAAACAAAATGAAAGAAGGGTTTTACGAAAAGATAATGACCGAAGCCATTGCGGCTTCCCTAGAAAAAGAGACCGATAAAACTTTTCTCATTGAATCGTTCAATAAAGCAGATGGACCTGGTTTCATTTCAAGATATTTTCAAGACATCTTGAATCGCGCGCTGAATCAGATTGCTGAGGAAAGCGACGAAAAGGCGAAAAAGAAACTCATCGACTTCTCCAACGAGCTTGTGCAATTGACCTCGAAGTTTTTGGAAGATCCTGAATTCATAGATGATCAGATCACCACAAAAGGAGAAATTCTAAAAGCGTTCTTTCACAAGTCGACCTTCGCACAGACGAATTTAAAAGAACACATCAAAGAAACGTTTCCAATAACAGGACTCTCGGAATCGGCTCTATTCAACGGAAGCAAACATACGCCAAGTCTTGAAAGTGAACTCAAAAAAGAAATGCTCACTTCAGATGAAGTGTGGTGGTTAGTGTCTTTCTTGAAGTTTGAAGGAGTGCGACTTTTCGAGCAGGTGTTGCGCAAACTTGAAGCAGCCAATAAACCCGTGAAAATTATTTGCACGGTGTACATGGGCGCAACCGATTTAAAAGCGATTGACTTCCTTTCTGAATTCAGTAATGTTGAAATTAAAATTTCCTTCAATACCAATCAGGAACGATTGCATGCGAAGTCCTATTTGTTTATGCGTAATACTGGATTCCACACTGCCTACATAGGGTCTTCAAATTTAAGTCGCTCCGCTTTAACCAATGGACTTGAATGGAATTTGAAAGTTACACAGCAGGAAATTCCGCATATTATTTCCAAATGCAGAAGCACCTTCGAAACCTATTGGAACGATGTGAATTTTGAATTGTATGATCCAGCGCTTCATCGCGAGAAATTGCAACACGCGTTAGAGAAAGGTAAAATGAAAAAGAGCGACGATGACATTTCGAAATTCTTCGACCTTTCGCCTTTTCCTTTTCAACAGCAAATACTCGATCAACTGCAAGATTGCAGAGACCGTGGAGAAAATAAAAACCTTGTGGTTGCAGCTACAGGAACTGGAAAGACCGTTATCTCTGCCTTTGACTTTAAGCGGTTCTTAAAAGAAAATCCAACTGCGAAATTTCTTTTTGTTGCTCATCGCGAAGAAATTCTGCGACAAGCGTGTTATACTTTCAGACAAGTGTTGAAGAATAACGACTTCGGAGATCTGTGGTTCAGTGGACAGACGCCTAATAGTTACAATCAATTGTTCGTGTCTATTCAGACCATGAACAATCGCATCAAAGAAATTCAATTGGCTCCTGACTTCTACGATTACATTGTTATAGATGAAGTTCATCACAGCGCCGCTTCTTCATACCAGTCGCTACTGAATTACTTCACACCGAAAATTCTTCTGGGGCTAACGGCAACACCAGAGCGTCATGACGGTGAAGACATTTCAAAATATTTTGGTCACGCAATCTCTGCCGAAATTAGATTGCCCGATGCGCTCAATCAAAAGTTACTTTGTCCTTTTCAATATTTCGGAATATCAGAGCAGTTAGATATTAGTCGTGTTTCGTGGCGAAGAGGACGCTATGATATCTCTGAATTAGAGAAGATCTATAGCGAAGACAATCGTCGTGTTATAGACATTCTTCGAAACTGTCAAAAATACTTGGGTGATTTTCAGGCAGTGAAAGCGCTCGGCTATTGCGTTTCAAAAAAGCATGCTGAATTCATGGCGAAGGAATTTCAGGCCAAAGGATTAAAAGCTGCCTACCTGCATTCAGATAACGGTGAAGACCGTAAAGTTTTGGTTCAGCAATTAAGAAAAGGCGAGATCAATTATTTGTTTGTGGTTGATCTTTTCAATGAAGGTGTTGACATTCCTGAGATTGATACGCTCTTGTTTTTGCGTCCGACCGAAAGTTTAACTGTATTCCTTCAACAGCTTGGAAGAGGATTGCGTTTGCATGAAGACAAAACGTGTCTAACGGTTTTAGATTTCGTGGGGCAGCAGCATGCCGAATACAGCTTCGAACATAAGTTCCGAGCTATGTTGGGAAAGACGCATACCAAAGTGAAGGAAGAGCTCTTGAATGACTTCCCTCACCTGCCTTTGGGATGTTCTATTACACTGGAAGAAACTGCGAAAGAAACAATTCTGCGAAACATTCAGAACGCTTATGGTGCCGGTGAGAAATCGCTTTTAAAAGCAATGGAACGGTTCAGGCAGGATTACGACGTTCCGTTTACATTGAAGAATTTTTGTGAGTATATGGGTATTGAATTATATGCCCTTTACAAATCGAAGCAATTGTTTTTCGAATTGAAGAATAAATTAGAGGGAAAAGATTTTGTTCGAAATGAATTCAGCGAAAAGCTTGCGCGTGCTTTTGGAAACCCTTGGTTGGCGACAGATTCAAAGAGTTATTTTGAATTTATTTTGAAATTTATTTCCGGTGTATCTGTTAATGAATCTGACATAAAAACCGAACAGCAACTGCTTATGCTTTACATAGATTTGTTCGATGCTGCTCCAATGGTCAAGAACTTTAGTGAATTAAAAAATCTACTTCTAACCTATTTCTCAGTTACTGCCATTAAAGAAGAAGCGATTGAATACTTGTCCTATCGTTTGGAAAAATTAGAGTGCATTGAAAAGTCAATTTCTTTGCAGCTTCCTCATGCCTTAATGCTTCACGGAAGGTATACTCGAAATCAAATATTGGCTGCGTTTTCAGAGAGTTCGTTAGACAAGCAAGCGAGCAGTCGCGAAGGTGTTTATCGAATTAAAAACAACAATACTGAAATTCTATTTGTCACCTTGTATAAGAACGACGGCAAATTCAATGCAAGTACAATGTATCATGACTATTTCATAAACGATCAGCTGTTTCACTGGCAGAGTCAGAACAGCACCTCGCCTGAGAGTCCGGTAGGACAATCGTATATCCACCAGCGTTCAACTAACAAAGACATTCTCTTATTCGTCCGTGAATCTTCCTTCGACGAGAATGGCGTCACCATGGGCTTTGTATTTTGCGGCAAGCTCCACTACATTCAACACGAAGGCCGCAAGCCCATGAGTATCACCTGGCGCCTAGAGACTCCTCCACCTGCTTTGCTTTCAGAAGAAGGAAAGAAGTTGGGAGTTGGGTAGAATCTTTAATTACTAAATTTACTCCATGCTCAACTACTCTGAAGAATTAGCAAAAATCAAAGTCAACAAAAAAGGCGATATCGTTTCGTTGCACAAACCCCTACTTCTGTTACTTACTATTGCCGATGTCATTAACGGAAATAAGAATGAATTCAAATTCAGAGACATTGAAGAGCATTTAAAATTGCTGTTGAGCAGGTACGGTCTGAAGAACACAAAGTCATTGAAACCCGAATATCCATTCGTGTATTTGGGAAGCAGTCCGACACTTTGGAAATGCTCTATTGATAAACGAGAACTTAAGAATCCAAATTCTGTAACTCGAGCTGAAGCATTAGAATCTGTTGCAAAATTTGAAGACAATTTCTTTAGTTATCTTCAAAATGTTCAGTGCGCAAAAGAGCTGGTTTGGCAACTGTTGAATGAATTCTGGCCTGAAGCATATCATGAAGACTTGCTTCGCGATTTAGGATTGGAAGGAATCATGAACGACACCATAATTCAAGAAGTTCAGAAGCAACGAAGAGGCCGATTGTTTGTGGAAGAAGTACTGGATAGTTATGAGCGACAATGCGCCATTTGCGGACAATCCATTCGCTTAGGCGATGCGCTCATTGGCATAGATGCCTGTCATGTCAAACCCATTCAGCATTTCGGAGATGATCACATAACCAACGGCATTGCTTTGTGCAAGATTCATCACTGGGCTTTAGATCGCGGAGCAATAAGTATTTCCAAAGAACGATCTTTACTCATCTCCCCGAAATTAAATGGTAGCCGCATTAACGAATACTTCCATGAGTTTGCAGACAAGTCTATTTTCATTCCCCGGAACAACGCTTTGCATCTCAATGAAGAGAATGTGAGTTATCACAGGAAGTATGTGTTTGAGGGAGGACGATGATTTTTTGCTTACTCAAAACTAACCTAAAGGAGTTAGTATTCTATCTTATAGTGCATGACACCTGAATGGATAATGCTCAAATTTCTTTTAAGCCGAAAAATCACTCTCCTTACAAATTGGTCCGGTCGAGAAAATTCTTCACTTATAAAGCTAATATTACGTTTTTCTGACATTAGAAAGTCAAAATAGAAAAAGTGTTAGTATCATTTATCTAACAGATCATATTTTTACAGAGTAGTTTCAATAAGAATTTCTTAATATTACTGAAGTAAAAAAAGTCTTTCGAAATCTCAGTGTAAATAACTCGACAATAACAATTCAAAATGGCAACTGAAACAATTTCTATTCATAATTTTCTATCTCATCGTGATAAAAGGCAATTTAACATCCCATTATATCAAAGACCCTATTCTTGGAGAAATGAACACATTGAAGAGCTTTTTTCGGACATAAAGATCATTGTTGAATCACAAAACAATTCGAATCACTTTATGGGTTTAATTGTAATGACACCGCCTGACCCACAACGAATTGATTCATTTGACTTAATAGATGGTCAGCAAAGAATTACTTCCTTATGCTTATTTCTTGTTTGGATTCGGGACCACCTCCATGATATATTCGAGAATAATTCCACGTCTCTAGATGTTAAAACTAAATCAAAAATACTGCTTACTATAGGCCGCATAGACGAGTGCCTTTACTTCAAGTTAAAAGGTATTGATGACATAAAATTGTCAACACAAAATGAAAAGGAATATGAAGCTGTTTTTCTTCAAAATATATTATGTTCAATTCCTGATTTAGACGCCCAAGATCCAAGATATGAAGCATATAATAAACAACCATCCAATTCAAAAAACACTTTTTCAGTTAAGTATTCTTATATGACAGACAAGCAGCGTTTTAACCAACGTAAAGCAAGAGGTCATCGAGCATTAAGGAACTATGGATACATTGATAATTTAATAAAAAATGACGATGTAGTTAAAAACAGGTGCCAGTCATTAGCAAGCGAGATTGAGTTTTATTGTGACTTTTTCACCTCTGCAATCCTTGACAATACAACTTTAATTGATTTCGTCTCTAAGAATTATTCTGATGCATTCAATACTTTTTCGGTGTTAAATAATCGTGGTTTATCTATTTCGTCAACTGATCTCATTAAAAACCTTTGCCTCAAAAAGGCAAATTCCTTATTAGAGCAAATGCAATTGATTAAGATTTGGAAACAGATTTTTGATGACGAACTCGACAATAAAGATGATATTCAATTTTTAAGATATAGTTACAACTCGAGAAATACGTTTATTACTAAATCTGAGCTTTATGATAAATACGAGAGTCTATTCGATAAAATGACATTCAATCAAATCAAAGATTTTCTTGAATACCAGCTCCTCTGTGACGCTTCAAATTTCAATATTTTAAAGAACTCCTCGTTCAAAAACACATTAAGCATTGAGTTGGGCAACGCCATTAAATTACTCCAATCTACCAAGAGTACTCAGTGGTATTCAATTTGCTTGTCAGCATTGAGAGGCTATAACAAATTCAACTCAATTCATGTATCAAGAACTATTCAAAAATTATTTGAATTAGTTCATGAGATTGTATTTAGCATTATTCTTTCTGAAAGGAAAGCCAACATCATCGAAAAAAAATTTCCTGAATTCGCCGTTGACCTGAATTCCTTTTCTAATGAAAAAGAACTACTTGCTGTAATAGATAAAGTGTCCGATGAGCTGACTAAATTTAAGCTAAGAGAGAATTTAAATTACTCCTCTATTGATTTAAACGATGTAGATTTTACTTCAAATAATCTAAACGGTAATATTGTTTTATTTCTAATTGACTACCACAGATCAGGGACTTCGAATTTGGCTCTAAAATCATTGGAACATATTCTCCCACAGAGTGCAGATGATAAAAAATGGCCAATTATCAAAGGACTATCTCCGCTAGACATTGAATTACACACATACTCATTAGGCAATTTCTTACTAATTGATCAGCCCTTGAATTCAAGCGTTAAGGCTAGTTCGTTCGATAAAAAGAGAATTGACTACAAAAACAGAGTGATAGACCCTTTACCATCTAGTAGTAAAATTCACATTTCAAAATTAGCAACTTTTGACTTAAATACCATTCAGCAAAGAGCTAAAGAAATCACAATAGAATACAAAAAAATATCATAATTAAAATGATCTTCTGACGATTAAGTATGATTCTTCGGTAAATGAAAGACTCAAAATTAGATTTTGGCACTTATAAATAATCTCCTCAAAATCAATAAAACATTCTTTTTTTAGTTTGAAGCTATTATTTACAGAAGTAGGTATTGAAGTTAAACTCGAACCAACCACTCTCTCGTCTCCTCATCACTGCTATAAACCAAACACCCCTTCATTCCTCGCGTCATTAACGTGCGGTAGGTATTCTTAATAATTAAATCTGCCATCTCTTGACTCTTCTGCGGGTCGCGTTTCATAAGGGACTTCATGCCGTGAACACTCTTGTCGCTGCTGGCGCGATATTCGGGTCGGCAGACCCATCTGCCGTTGCGGATGACCATATCTGGACCGATGATGACACCGACATAATCGACCTCTAAGCCTTGACAGGTATGAATGCAGCCAATCTGATTCACAGACTCTGGACTTATGATCCACAGCATGCCGTCTTGCATTAAATTCCATTGCATACCGAAATTGTATTCCGGAAAAACAATATCCATGGCCTTTTTATCCTTCTTCGAATTCCATGGCCAACAATAACCCGCCACCATTCGCGCGCGATTTCTTTCTGTATTGTATTCAGTTATTCGTCTGCGTAATTCATTCGGGTTGTCAAACGCTTCAAACTGGTAATTCAATTCCTCAATATTCAAATTCGCAGTAGCACGAATACCCAAAATGTTGTCTAACCAAGCTAAATACCCATCGCTTCCATTGCAACGAAACTGACTTTCCAATTCCATGTAATGCACCTTCGCTCCTGCTCTATTCGCCCAAAATTCCACTTCACCACGAGAACCAATGTCTTTCATGGTTACACGCTGGTCTTCGTCTACAAAAAAGATGGAACACTTAGCCGCTTCAATAATTTCCTTAATCTGATTCTCACCCAAATTCGAAAACATTCCACTCTTCTCGTTCAATCGATGTGCTTCGTCAACTATCAAAGCATCGAACTCACCATTCGGAGTATTGATGTATGCGCCCGACCCCTTAAACAAATTGTTCACCCACGACTTCGTGCGGTATCCTGTCAGCTTACTCGCATAAACATCTCGCGGAGCACTGTTCTTACTGACATACTGAACCAACTTCTGTTCAGCAGTTAATCGGGCAGTCAACTGAATAGCAACAACCGACTTTCCTGTTCCAGGACCGCCCCGAACTATTAAGACATTCTTATCCTTGTGGGAAGAGGCATTCACCAAATTGCGCGCGTATTCAAAAGCAATTTTCTGATCGTCGATCATCACGAACTCTTCGTTCCCATTGATCATTTTCGCAATGCTGTCGGCAATGGTTTTCGAAGGACGAATGCGACCGTGCTCTATGCGATACATGATGTTGGTCGGATCGCCGAATTTCACAAACGTCTTAATGAATTCCGCCAACTTCACCACATCGTTTTTAATGAATAGCGGCGCCTTCTTGAGATGTTCGTTGTAAAACGGAGAAATTAAATCTCCAGGCGTTTCGCAGTTGTGCAAGAACGCACAAGGCTGAAGTGAAATGTTTTGATTGTATACTTCTTCGTTGAAGCCTTCCAACAGAGCGGCATAGCTCCAAGCCTGATAACTCGGATGGCTCACCTCACGCACTCCTCCACCCACATAGGTCGAAACTACTCCGTCCATAGCAGTGCTCGTCGCGGTTTCCCATTGCTTCAATTCAACAATAACTGCACAATCGCGTCGGTCGGCATTTTGTCCAGTTATGATAAAATCGATACGCTTGCTTGTATTCGGAACCTGACATTCGATGCTAATCTTGGCATCGTTCGGAATGGCAGAATCGTCGAGCACATTCCGCATGTATTGCATGGAGTTCTTCCAAGACTCGACTTCTCTTTTCCCTGTTGAACGTCCTAATTGTTTCTGAAAATTCTCGTGAATGATATAATCGATCTTACTTTCACGCACATGCGCCATGAAGGTTTCTTTCGATTCTTGGTAGACGATCATGGCACTTACAACTCGTTGTATTTCGTTGCACTCCCCTTGGCCTTTTCAACCGGATACTTTTCTCCGTTCTTAATCACCTTATCTCTCACAACCTGTTCCAAATCTAAATCGTAATGATGTCCGAGCAGAATGGCATACGCCAGAACATCGGCCAGCTCTTCCTTCACCTTTTCAATCTTCGCCTCATCAGCGCTTTTCCAAAGAAAAGCTTCTAACAACTCTCCCGCTTCAATAGACAATGCCGCCGCCAAATCTTTCGGATTGTGAAACTGTTTCCAATCGCGTTCATCGCGGAATTGCACCAAAAGCTGCTCTAACTCTTTCAACTGTGACATAAGGAATGCTTGTCTGCGAAAGATATTTCAGAATTGGGAGATGGAGAGGGATTGTTGAAAAGTTTGGGAGATTTACATAATTATTTAGACACCAATAGAAATATACAATAAGAAATGCTGATCGATGTTGCGTCTGCGGCAGGGCGTATCGGTATACATACTATCCAATTTCAAAATGGTCTGTATGTTTTGTCACCTGTCAAAATGGTTTGTCCTTATTTTGATGTTTTAAATTTTGGTAGGTGTGTCGTCTTTGGAACAATCGTCCTTCTATTGGCTATAACGGTTGGCGCTTGGCGCAATGGCGGATTTCGGAGAAAAAACTGTCATTACACCACAAAAGTTAAAGCGAGATAGAATGTTCAATTAACAACTAAACCGCCACTTTCGCTAAGCCATTGTTAGCGGTTCGTTATTCTTTTTCAGTCATCTGTTTTGTTGGCATTTTCTGTCTGTCTTTGTGCGTTGGCTTTGTGGCTTTTTTGCCATTTTTGACTTTAGCGTTGGCAGGTGGGTATTTGCAAATGTGCAACCAAAAGCATTGGTCTTATGTTTTTTGAATTTCAATTACTTTCCATTTGGGCCGATTCATTTTATCTTCAGCATAAATAACTATTGCGTTTACTTTGCAACTATAAATTATATTGTGCTTTTCAAGCAAATATTTTGGCACGTAATAGTCATCAAGAAAAGCAAAGTCGGGTATTGGTCTATTAATAATTGTAGTCTTAATGTGGTAATCGGTTTTTTCGACTTCTTCTACAACACTTTTAGCTGTGGAATATAACAAATTGTAATTCTCAAATAATTTTTCATGAGTTTCTTTATTTCCCTCTAACACACTTTTTACAATGGCATATAACAAATTGTCATTTCTTTTTTCATGCAATTCCTTTAAAACATTATCAGTATTAATTTTACCAGAAGAGTAGTCGTCAATACTTGATTGGATTATTGCTAACATCTCCATTAACTCTTCATACGTTGGTTCATTTTTTGTCATTTGATAGTATTTATTTCTAAGTGATGTTAGCCATTCTTCATCACTATTATAAAATACTTTAATATCAAATTCACAAGTATCATCAGAGGATTGGCTAATAGCATACATCTTCATTAACTCTGTATAAGTTGGTTCATTTTTTGTGATTTGATAAAATTTATTTCTAAGAGATGTTAGCCATTCTTCATAAGTTGTTTCAGAATCCTCAAATTCAATTTCGTAATCATCAAACTCGTAATTATTGTCTTTACCATTTTTATATTTCACTTCCAGCAAACCAGTTATGTCCTTTCGCAAATTAGGATTTGTTTCTTCTGTTGACTCAATATTCAAAACTTTTACTCTCAATTTTTTGTCTTTGTCGGTTTTTGTGGCGAATGAAAGTTTGATAAAATCACCTTCATTAGGTCTTAGGTTAGTTTCTGAGTATTTGACAATTCCTTGAAACTTTGATGAGATTATAAAATGAAATAATTGTTTTTGTTCGTTTACTCCGTCAACGATAGCAATTTGAGTTTGGAATTTTGATATCACAGAACCTTTGTCAATTTTCTGAATTTGCCTTAATTCTGTACGGATATCGTCTTTAACTTTTTTTGTGTAAATCTTTGCTATTATGAAATCTCCAATTTGTAATTCACTTTTGATTTGAGGAAAAAAGACTTCTTTGTTATCACATGTTATTGCGTGAATGATGTTTTTTTCTTTGTTTATGTAATCAACAATAGCATAACTGTCCTCTAGTATTTCCCATGGTTGCTTTTCTGATTTTAAAGCAATAAGTGGGATATACTTATATTCAGTAATGATGGTTTTCCCCTGCCACGAAAATCTATTTTCAACTGCCTTTTTAATTTCTTGTTTATGAATCTTGAACTTTAAAATTTGTCCTAACTCAGATTGCTTCAAAACTTCAAAACGATTTATACTAATTGCAAAATCTATTGTTTTCCCGTCCGTAAAAGTCAAACGATCTTTTCCTTTGTCGTCTTTCCATTTGTCAGCTAAAACAACTTCTGTCCAATCTAAATCAGCGTATGCAAAGTTTTCAGCAAATTGAATATATTTTTTATATAGTTCCCAATTATCTTTTAAGCTTTGTTTAACTGCACTAGCTTTTTTCAACAAGTCTTCATAAAGTACTGACAATCTCCAACCTTTTATTTCTCTGTGCTTCTTGTATGCTTCAAGTTCTACAAGAGCATTTTCAAATAGGTTTTCGCTAATTAAAGACTTTGCTAAATCTAGATGAATATCACCTAAAAAATCTTCGTTTTTTTCTAAACTCAATGCTTTTGATAGCATTCCAATTTTTAAAGGATTATCAGAAATAATACATTCTGAAAACTCCTGCCATACATAATGCTTGTCTGAAAGTTCTAAAACAAGTTGCTTATATATTTTGATTGCTACGTCTAATTCGTTGTTCTTAAAATGAAGTATGGCTTTTTCTCTCAATAACCATTCATCTTCAGGAAATAATTTAATAGCGTTTTCATATGTTTTGAGAAGCCAAGATAAATCTTGTTCATATGGTTGTGTTTTCAGAATTTCAAAAGCCTTTTTGATTGCTTTTATTGCTAATGGTTTGTAGGTGTGCTCGTCTTTTTTTGTTTCTTTCCAATCATCGTCCCTTAAATTTTCAGGATTCCAGTTTCTGAAAAAGTTGAGAAAACGCAATTCGTCATTTTCTTTCATAAATCTTTCAGCAAGATTTAAAATCTCGGAATGCCATTTTGATTGCCCATGTTTAGAATAATTAATATTGTATTGCTCAAACAAGTTCCACAATTCAGAAAATTTATTTTCCTTTTGAGCATTTAAAATATTCCAAAAGATGGTTTCTCGAAAAAAATCTAAAACAACTTCTTTTTTAAGATTAATTTTGCTTATAAATTCTTCAATATTTATTTCGGTCTTTGAGTTTACAAACTCCCTGCATATACGTGAAATTAATGAAGGAATATCTTTACCTTCTTTATATCCATTGCGCAAATCTTCATGACGAAGTTTGTCAGGATTCCATAAGAGGAAGAATTTGTAAAAGTTAAAATCTTTGTGAGTTTTAGAATAGTTCAAAGCAAAATTTAATACCATGGAATGAAGCATTGAAGGCCTTTCATTTTTTAAGTTCATATAATCTCTTAAAAATGTTCTCACATCCACAGATGAAAGATTACTTTCTTCAGCTTTAATATATCTGTAAATTATCCAACCGTATGATTCGTGATGAAGTTCTGTAAGTCTGTTTTGAGAAATTAAGTTTTTGAAAATCGCTAATGCCTCAATATTATTTCCGTTTTTACTGTGTACTTCTGCTTTTTGAACATCTGAATAATTAGTATCAATTTTAGGTCGAAGAAAATTCTTTTGATTTTCTATTATTTCGTCAATTTCCTGAAAGTCGATAGAAAGTAGCTGATTAAAATAAACACCTGCTTGATTTAAGTTTCTATCAGCGATGCAGTATTTGATTAAATCAATTAAAGTGTAAGCAAAAGCTTTTTGAATCCAGTCATCATAAGGTTCGGTTGAGAATAATCTTTGTGCAATATTAAATGCCTCAATTAATTTATTGAGTTTTGAAATGCCTTCTAAATCTTTAGCTTCATTTCTAAGTGCGAAAACAGCTTTAGAGTCCATAAACGATCCGTTTTATTTGTTCCAAAAATGATTCCGCTGTTTTTTCTAAAACATCAATTTTTGAAAAAAATCCTTTTGTGTGATTGTTTTCACTTGTACCATACCAAACTCTAAAAGTCAAATTGTCCTTTTCAGAAGATGCTCTAAAAACATCCTGATTATTATGGCTTTGTAATATATTAAGGTTAATATTTTCATTCTTGCAACTTGCTATCCAGGAAGAATAAATCTCTTCTCGAAAGTCTTTTGGTAATTTTACGATGTTCTCTGAAATTGAAGCGATACTGTGTTTTTGATCCAAACAAACTTCAATGCATGACTTTACAATTAATTCATCGGCACCATTGAGATTTTCTATCCGTATATTACCGACAGCAAAATTATCCTTTGAACCTTTATTGTCTATATTTATAATTAATTGATGATTTTCACTTTGAGGGATTGAGTAAAGAGCTTTTGTCAGATATTCAGAGTACTTTTTTGAACTTTCCAGTAAATATCCATTTTGTTCTAATAATTTTGAAATTTCACAAATAGTGCCTACTACATTTTGGTTTTCAATTAATTGAACTTTATCTGCATATTTTGTATCAACTTCATAATTTTCGAAAATCAGAAATTGTTTTGATTTAATTGAAACGCCACTTGAAGAATTATCTTCAAAAACACAGTCCATTAATGGATTTATACTTTTTGGCGAAGTGAAATTGACGACTTTACCAGCTGTAATACCGCTATAAAGCCAGCGGAAGTAACTATCGTTTGTGATTCCATCATTTTCTTTACGGTGGCCTTTTATAATTATTTCATTATAATTTGAACCTATTGCTTTATGTACAGTAATTGCCCAACCGTATTTTACAAAAACAGCATTTACAAATGGGTCAGAATTCTTGATTTGAAAAAATAGTTTCTTAGAGTATTTTTTGTAAAAGCTTGCAAGTACGCTTCTTGAATTTCTGCTTGTTTCAACTTTTTCTTTCTGCTCTTTTGGTAAATTGTAGTTCTTGACAAGTACTTTTATTGCTTCTTTTTCTTCACTTGAAAGAACACTGTATTGGTTGTCTTGTAACATTAGTTTGCACTCTTGGCTATCTTCAAACTTTTGTTTGCTTTTTTCATCGTTAATTTTTGAATTAACAAAAACTCTAAAAGAAATTTGTTCTTCTTTCGTCAAATCATCTTCGCTGTTAAAATAATTATCTAATATCCAAATATCAGTTTCAGGAAACCCTAGCAAACTCAAACATTTTACTTTTATTTTGGTAAAGGATAAGACAATTGGAGTTAGTGTTTGTCGAATTTTAATCGGTTCTTGCAGGGTCTCTTTAATGGCTAAAACAGTTAAAAACATACCATTTACAATTTGTCTTGGGATTTGGAAACCGCTATCATCGGGGATAGAAATGTTGTTATTTACTATTAGTAAATCACCAATACCTAAACTTTCTCCATTTCTCAAGCATTGTCTTTTAATCCACTTGTTAGTTTTTAAGCAATCTTTTTTTGAATAGAATAAAACCGCATTATCTGGCTCATTATTAAATGGCTTTGAGAACCACGAATGAAGATTTTGAATTCTTTGGCTATCGTCTTGTAAATTAATTAACGAATATTCATCAAAACCATAATTCAAATTATTGAAAAGTGATTTTTCAATGCTAGTTGCTAAATTAATTCTCAGTTTTTCTTTCCCATCTGTAGCTTCATTCTCAATCGGTTTGCGATAATGTCTTATTTTTTCTTTATCGTACAATTCTGACAATGTGTCTAAATTCAATGCTGTATCTTCATCTTTACCAAATGTTAAAGAATAAGGATCACCAATAAATACAATTTTGCGGTTGCTGCTTGGATTGATAAATTTGATAATATCTTCCAATAATCTACCCGAACCAAAACGCAATAGTTCAGATTGACTTAAGCTACGGCTTACTAAATGAGCCTCAGCAATAATAATCAATGCTTTTTCATCAATATCTTTACTTGATTTAAGGGGAATTACTTCCAATAATTCTTCTTGTTCTTCTGTGTCTGGATTTTCATTTTGTCCTTCAATATCAGAACCACCATAAATAACACTGTAAATTCCTTCTGTTTCAATATTGCTTCTTCGTTGTATTTTCTTACTAATTCTTGCGGAATGTGACCATTTTTCAATTTGGGGAATTTTGTGATTCACAGCTTCATTAGAAATATATCGCAACCAAGAATCTCTATCTTCAGCATTCATAGATTCCAAAACCAGAAATCCACCATTATCTTCCTTTAGAAAATCAACAATGTTTTTTTCAACATCATTCTCAATTACTGTTAACTGCTTTGCAATGATTTGTTCAGGAATAGCAATTTCAATGTTCTTAATCCATTTTTCGGCAGGAAATATGCTTTTAAAAACCTTTACATTTTCCTCTTGGTAAGTATTGTCACTAGCAAAGTCGTAAAGAAAATTACCTAAGCTAGACTCTTGAATAAGTTTGTAATAGGGCAGGTTTCTTGGAACTTCATTATCAATTTCAATTGGTCCAGAAAAAATATTTGCAATACAGACTCTTGCGGGGTTTATCCCGACAAAATATTTGTTTTGCTCAATCATTTCTCTAAAAGCGTTTCGATAAGAAACTAATTGCCTAAATGGATTTATAAAACTCGCCCCTGCTTTTATTTCTAATCTACTTCGATCCTTCGTACTTTCATTATGCCACTTTGAAGTATGGAATTCATTTTCATTTGGGGGCAATTTGATGATCCCATTGTAATCTTTAAAATCAATTAGAATTATTCCATTGTTATAATACAAAATGGCATCTGCACGAAAACGTGAATATGATTCATTAAATGGATTTCCAATCAATAATCCATCATAGCCAAACTTTTCAAATGTTGCTTCAATTATATTGACAACTCTCCGGAATTGTTCGTTTTCGTGAGTATGTCCCGTTCTATTATTTAATATTTCAAGCATAATCAGGGGCTAGTTATTGTCGTGTGGGTTGGGGCAAAAGCAAATGTGCTGCATTGAGTTGGCTTTGAGCGTATGGATGTAGCTCTTTTGATTTTGCAGAAGCGTTGGAATTTCATCTTTCATTTTTCTGTTCGTTTATTGTCGGTCGTAACATCTTTTAGGGTGAGGCATAACGTTTTCGGGCTTGGCGAAGGTGGCGATTTTCACCACAAATGTTGATGCGGAGAACCAAACTTTGATTAACCACAAATGTGTCTGCGGAGCACTGAACCGCCACTTTTGCCAAACCCGTGTTAGCACCAGTATTATGTGTTTGTAATTAATGTCTTAACAAAATTTAAAGTCTCATATTGTTTCTTGTAATAGTCTTTCAAAATATTTCTTAAGTCAACAGTCACAACCTCTAGTCGATATGAGTTGTGAATTAGTGTTTGCAAGTGTCTAGTTTCTTCGCTTGGTATGAATACAAAATTTGGCTGTGAATTGTCGTTTGCGACATTGTAAGCATAAAGTTCTTTTTCAAATGGATTGTCTGAAAAATTTGCGACTTTATAATATTTAGCATCCCCTATAAATGTGTCTGAAATGATGTCAGGTCGAAGTGTTTTGAAGTTAGGGTCTGACCAGCTTGGTTTTTTTTGCGAAATATTGTGCCCTAAAACGGTTTGTAATAAGTATTCGTATAAATATTCAAATTCTTGTGTATAAAAAACATTGATTGTATTTTTTTCCTTTATTTTAGAATTCAAGAAATAATTTACGATCGTTTTTACAATAACATCGTGAATTGGGTTTGTCTGAAGTTTCTTTACATAATTAAAAAAATACACCTTATCAATTTTTATTATTCTGAAATGAATTGCCTTATCCTGTAAGAATTTTTCAACCTCTTTTATTTTTTTTGATTCATGTTCAGATGCAAATTGATTCTCCAGAATCTTTAGTACGGTGTAGAAAATGTCTCGGAAATAATTATCAGAATAATCTTTTACTTCATAGGTTATACCATTGCCAATCCTTTCTCTATTTAATTCTGTTAGCATAGGATTTAATCTACCTTGATGTCTTTTAAGACTATGCTTTATAATACGTTTTTTGGGATAGTAAAACTCGTATGTTATGTAGTCAGTGAAGTATGAATAGATTTTACGCCAATAATGGTAGTCAGATTCTATTTCACCGCCAACTTCATATGATTTATTTTTGATTAATGTTTTCCCTCTTTTTTTTAGATGCTTAAATTCTTTCAAAATTGATTTTACTAATTCTACATTTGAAGCATTTGCTTTAGTGAAATTTTTTGGCAATGAAATAAAATATCCAAATGGAGTAATCACCTCGCCAACAAATGCGACTTTGTAACTTAGCAAATACTCTTTAAGTTCAATAAGCCCGTGGGCTAACATAAAGTCAAAAGAATTGCCAAAATCTTCTTTCTTATATAAATTAGAATCAATTAGTATATTCACTCTGATCTTCTTTTTTGATTTTGCTCAATAAGTAATCTATTGTATACTCCTTGTCTGCTTGGTCACTTTCTGTCAACTCAATAATTTCGATTCGATTCTTTAAATCGTCATTGCCTTCAATAATATCTGATTTCGATGATATGAAAAGGAATCCAAGATTGCTGGGCAAAACTCGATTTCCATTAATTGCGGGTAAAAAATCAAACTCTTTTTCCACTAAACTATTTAATGCAAGAAAACGCACTCCGTCATTCCTTTTTGTTGAAATAGCCTGCAAAAGTACATCGTTTATGATTTCCAAATTTTTATGACACTCATCAATTACAATAGTGTAATTATTTTCTGCATCATTGTATGCCTTCTTTATAAATTCTCCAACTTTAGTTAGGTAGTACTTTCTATCGATAGGCGAGTAATCAAAAAGTAGGTGTTGCCACATATTGTCAATAATAATGAACAAGGTTTTGTGCCCTTCATTTTCAAGAGTTTTATTAACTCTGTATGTTTTTCCAACACCAGAATCTCCAATTATACAAATTGCTTGAGTTAATTTATTATTTGCTCTGTTGGCAATAGAATTGACCTTAGGTTCAAATTTTTCATTAAGAAACTTGATATAGTTTTTATCACCAAGAATTGCTCTAGGTTGATGATTGCTTTCAGCTTTGCTGAATTCTAAAAATGAATTGCTTGATTCTTTATAAAGAATTTTATCTAATTCTTCTATAATTTCTTTGTAATTACTATTTGAGCAATTGTAGATATCAATATCAAAGTATTCGTTATATTCATCTAATACTTTACCAATTTTTGTTTTATCATTACCGTAATAATTATTTTTGGGATTGGTAACAAGCCAATCAATAAATTCAGACTTTATGTTTTGTGGATCTTCAAACTTTACATTTTCTTTCCTATCCACAAAAATTAATTCATCGATTTTATTTTTCTCCTCAGTATCTTTTGTCATTTCAATATATTGCTGATTATTCTTCAATTTCAATAGTAATAAGTAATAGTAATTACCAAAGTTCAATAGTTTGGGAACCCCAAGAAATTTCAATTCGCGATAATGAATACAGAATTCGTCATAATTGAATATCGAGACATTGAAGAAGTAGTGAGCCTCTAATTGCCACTGCTTATAAAATAAGGGGAAGGATTCCGAATCCTGTGAATTTTTTACAACTGAATAGAAATATGGTAATAATTGAAGAAAGCCTAAACTGCTAGTTAAAAAATTCTTATGAATGCCAGTATTATTGAGGAAGGCACTATAGTTTTTGCTTGACTTGATTTCATTGTAAAGTTGGACTATGCTAATTGTTTCGCCTTTAATTTCTCGACCATCATAAATAGTTATTAGGTGGTTGTTCAAACCTGCCCCACTTGGCGAGGTTCCTCTTAGTACAAAATCAATTCTGTTCGCAAAAATATTTAATCTTTCAATGTCATTTGGCCTAAACGTATAGTTAGAGTCTTTGAGGTCACGAATAACAGTCTTAATGTGTTCTTTTTCGTCAGAAATTACATTAGCAATTTGGTCTTTTTCAATTCTATTCTCAATGTTAATGTCATTTGGAGAAAAGTCCGTATCTAATTTCAGTTTTTTTAAATGAATTTCATTGAATTCAGAACATAAGTCAGCATAACTAATTTTAGCTATTTCAGAACATACATTTTTTAGTTTAATGATTCTATCTTGCTTTATGCCCATTATGTTGTTTTTGTTTTTTTAATATTGGTGCTAACGTACTTATAAGCGCAATAAATCTATCCGTAACATCCCGCTTAGGATATATATGCGCACATTTATTTCGCTTACACCGAAGATAACTAAGAATAAACAATTAATCAAAATCACCCAAACTCCCTCTCCATAAACAATCGCACCTCTTGCAATGGTCTCCAGCGATACCATTTAAACTCGCATTCTTCAAGATAAACCGTGCATAAATACTTTAATTCATGCCAACGCAGTTTCAGCTTGTGTTTTTCAAACCGAATCTCAGAGGCCTTTTCATAATACTGACTCTGCGCGGCTTCAATAAAAGCTTCGTCCAAGCGCTTCAATTCCGATCGAATGAATGCAAGTTCTTCAGATACAAGTTGTAAGTCCATGGTTACTTCATTTCAATAGTTAAAAATCATTGTCGTCATCATCCTCATCTCCGAATTCGGCAAGCTGGTCATCGGTGAATCCAAAAGTTAAGAGCCATCGCTTGTCGCTGGTTCGAGTGTATAGTTGACCTATTCCATCTCCAAACTTCCCTCCTTCACTGCGGTGACAGCTCGGACACATGAGCGCAAATTCATACGAATCTCCCCGTTTGCCGTCGATCATATGCCTTCCGGAAATCTTCTTTCCGCAGAGGTCGCAGTTGCATTGATCTTCATGCCAATAACAATCTACACTGTCTGCCATGCTCCAGTTTTCTTTTTTCATGAGGCGCTGCTCAATGGCGCCAACGGGTTGTTTAGTTGTCATATGATTTGATTTTTCTTTGGTCTGCCTATTGGTTTTTTATCTACGTATTTCAAGATATCTCCCTCTGTAATTAATAAGACTCTCGATTTATCATTATCACATTGATTAAGTTTGAAGTATTCTGGATCTTTCATTGGCATGTCATTTTGATTCTTATCGTTCCAATCTGCTTCTACATTCACCATATAACAACCATTTTTCCAATACCTTTCTTTCCTATAGATTTCCTTTATCACTTCAACCGGAACCTCTTTGATGACTTCTTTTTCAACAACTCTCTCAACCACCTTCTCTACTTCCTTCTCAACAACTCTTTCCACCACAATAGGCGCAGGCTGTGGAAAATACTTCCAACGCGCTTCTTCGAAATGCCAATAAATGCAATTGCTGTTGTAATAATAAGGCTTAACCAATTGAGAAAGCATGGTGCGCATCATCTCTACGCCTATTCCCGTCTTGAAACGAATGCCATACAAGAATTTCAATTCAGCCAACTGCAATGGATTCACGCGCATCGGATATTCAGGCTTCCAACTTAAAAAATGTTCATCGTACAAGACTCTCGCCTGATGCAATTGAATTCCCATGGCTTCAATGTCCTTCCAATAAACCAAATCTCCCGGCAACTCTTCGAAGCAATGCTTCAACGGTTCATTTCGATTCATTCCGACCACATTCAATGCGGTCTTCAATTCAGTGCGTATGCTCGACATACTTGCGCCAGATCCAGAAGCGAAGTTGAAGGTCTTCGCACCAATGGTATTTGCTAAATGTGAAAGCTGATTCACATCGCCGCCATTACTTACTGTGAATTGTGCAAGAATAACATTTATCTGTTTGAAGTACTTCAGCTCTTCGTCCGATAAGACATCTGAAATTGATTTACTGCAATTGTCTCCACCGTCGGTTAGCACGAAGATGGTCTTATAATGCGCCCTATTATCTAGTGTGGTCTTTAGAGCATCTTTCATTGTATTGAACAATGGAGTGCAATCACCAACAGCTACAATTTCCTGAATAAAATTCAGGCATTCATCAATATCACATCCAAAATTCTGATAATATGAACCTCCATAACATTCTCTTCGAAGCAGTCTCACAGCCACTTCTGTATTGCTATCAATAAGCGGAAGAATCTCCTTTTCAAACAATTCTTTAGCAACTTTCAAGCGGGTACTAGCCGCCAAAGCATTGTTCATGCTTTTACTATCGTCGAATACAATTTCAAAATAAGCGTGTGCCATAGGTAAATGATTTATTTACCGTCGAAAGTATTGGGTTGTGGGAAGCGAAATTGAATTGTTGAAAACTATAGGAACTTCGTAATTGGAAAACCTTCGGTTTTATTCCTACTGCGTAATTCCTATTTCATAATTGGAACTTCGTTGTAATTTCTTAACCTTTCTTCCCACCTCTTAACTTTTCTTACCTATTAAAAGAAATTCGTTCAATCGAAATTACTACCTTCATAAAATGCTAAAGAAATTAATTCAAACATTAAAATCATCGAACTTCATTGCTGAATGTCCGCATTGCGGTGAGGAGCTGGAGTTGAAGGAGACAGAGATCTTTCAAGACGATGAGTTCTCGCCATTGGCATTGGAATGGTATGAACAGCAACTGGAATTCATTCGCGAGAAAAAAGCTGAACTGAAAGAGCTCAAAGAAAAAGGCGCTTCGAAATCTGAAAAGGGTGCGAAAGCTGTGAATGTCGGATTCATTTTGGAACGACTCACTCCTACGCTGCCTTCTTTCAAATTCAATAGAAACGATTGTCGCTCATTGTTCGATCCGATAGACTATGTGATCTTCGAAGGACTTTCGCAAAAAGGGAAAGTCGACAAGATCTTTTTCGTGGATGTGAAAACCGGGAATGCGCGACTTTCGAAAAAACAAAAGGCCATTAAGGAAGCCGTGGAAAACAATCAACTTAAATTCAAGACCTATGGCCAGTAATCCAATAGTAGATTTCTTTCAGCAGCTGCGCCGACTCTTCGGGTATTGTCCATGTTGCGACACCGTCTTCCGTTTGAGCGATTGTAAGATATACCATCAGACCAAGCCTGAAGCCGATTGGAAAGACGAGCTCGACAAGCAAATGGAAAAGCTCGACCGCATGGAAGAAAAGATTATGGAGAAGATTGAAGCTGCTCGTGAAGTGGCTCGTGAGTCAGGAAGAAAAGACGCGAAGAAACTCATTAAGAAAATAGACCCTATCTTCTCGCCTCTTCGCCTCGATGCGAACGATGCAAAGGTGTTGTTTCATCCGGTCGACTTCCTGGTCTTCAACGGCATGCACAACGACTACATCAAGAACCTCATATTCTTGGATCAATTCACCACTGCTCCGTCACAGCTTCAACTTCAAAACAGCGTCATCGATTGCATTGACAATCGGAAATACGAATGGCTAACGATGCATGTGGGGGAAGATGGGGAGATTAGGTAGAACTGCGTAATTAGAAAACCAAAGGTTTTATTCCTACTTCGTAATTCCTATTGCATAATTCCTACTTCGTAATTGGAAAATCGGAGATTTTATTCCTACTGCGTAATTGGAACTGTGTAATGGGAACTTCGTTGTTCCTACTTCGTAATTCCTATTTCATAATTCCTACTTCGTAATTAATGCCAGTCGAAGACATTCGCAAAGCATTCCTCGAAGAGATTCGTTACTTCGTAACATTCGTGGCTACGCCACATTAGTCGCAGACATTCTTTCCCTGTGAAAATCACCCAAACTCAACCAACCCCCGATCAATGCCAATGCGCTTGGGACTGCTGTTCTCGCCAGAAATGACATAAAACTCCGACATGCGGTCGCCAACGACCGAAATGATCTTGCTGCGAATCTTACTCACCTTTTCAGACAACGACGACTCCATGGGATTGCACAAGGCCGCAATACTTCCTTCAAGCTGCTCGGTAGTCTTCGTGGGGGCTAGTTCAGAATAGATGTTCAATAGCTCCTGATAGTAATCCTGAACACGATTGAACTCGACCCCTTCCGGGTGATTCAAGAAAAAGAAATAAACTGTCTTTTCAAGAGGGGTGAACTTGAACTGCGCATTACCAAAATCTATTAAATAAATCTCTTTTCTAATTCCCCGAATGGAAATTCGACTCACCTGCTGAGTCACTTCAAACCTATCACGGAACAACAACCGTGTGCGCGTCGATTCCATAATTCCAAACAACTGCGATACCCATGACGGACTGATGCCTCGCTTTGAAATACGACTGATGCAAGCCGGACAAATATCTCCTGTACGCATCTTGAACATGACGTCCTTCTTATCTATACACAAGTCGTTCATGCAGCCAATTGCAGACCGATGAACCATCTTGGTTAATTCATTTAAATTATCAACCATCAAATAACGCAGCACCCCCGTTACAACATGATAGGCAACCGGATATTTCGACTGCCCCTCTGTGAAGAATCCCCAACCACTGCTCTGAACAAATAAATTCCGTTTACCCGTTAAATCGTGACCCGTAAACCAGTTATACTCATTGCCGTTGTCTGTAATCAACACCACAAATTCATCATCTCCAACATCCATAAGTCGTCTGTATTCTAAACACTTCTCAAAAATATCATTCCAAGTATACACCTCCAATTCAAAGGGACGCGAATAAGAACTTTCAATTTCCATTCGCATTTCATTCACTGAGATTTCCTCGCTAAACAAAGAATTGGAAGTAAAAGGAACATCTGGAAAATCTACCTCCGTTAACTCCTCCTTCTTTCCATTTTCAATCACTCGAACCTCATGTTCATCGTCTTCAAACGAAGGGATATATTCAGAAGCAACGAAGCAGACCGGTCCCGGAGTAGAATCCAACAATTCCATAAGCTCTTCGTAACGAGCCATGCTGACCTCAACTGATTTCAATACATGAACGCGCATACTTCAGTGCTTAATTTTATTTTTTAAATATAATAGGTTTGACTAAAGCTTTGAATTGAATTTATTCACGACTTGAATTTTCTTCCGCGACGTTATCTCTCTTAACAAGCAACAACAACAGAACAACAATGCCTCCGTACGTTAGCAATTTAAAGTGATTGTAATACGCGCTAAAATTCCCCAATAAAAATCCTATGTTGAAAGAAACAAAAACAAATACCATGAACCATGAATATCCTTTCCTCCAACTAAATTCTTTCTCACCGTTAAAATATGGTTCAAGCAATAGCGCTATTCCAGGTAATGCCAAGAGAAACGCGTAATGCTGTTGATGCGGAAAAATAAGCGGTATAAGCATACACAGATAAGCCCATTCAACAAATTCATGTTTCTTGCTCATGGCCTTTACAAATGGCCTTGAACGCAACACCCATAAAAAGGTGGCGACAAAAAGTAAACGAACAATTAGACTGATCCAATTCACCGTTTGAACATCGAAATCGGCTACGTGCCTGCGAATCTTCAACACATGCGTGTCGTCGCACTTCTCATGAAAAAGCGTGGCTACCAAAGTCGTTAATGAATGAAAACTTCGTTCCGAGGTATCTAACACATGCTCTACGTTTGACGGATTCAACAATTCCCAACGACTCTGCAAAAGACTCGAATACGTATCTTTTTCCATATACAAATAAGGCAACACTAAAAATGAAAACGCACATACAACAACAGCAGCAGCTGCCTTAAACTTCCTTCGATAAATTAAATAAGGAACAACAACAACAGGTAAAATCTTCACTACAATTCCCCACGAAAGCAATAGACTTCCAGCTACCACTCTATTCTTCATGAAAAGATCCATGGCCTTCATCATGATAAAGAGAATCAGGATAGTCATTTGCCCCAAATGAATATTGTCGCGCAACAACCTTAAACTAAATAGAAAAAAAACGAATCCGAAAAGAAGAAAACGCTTCTCGTGAAGACGTTTCAAATTCAGATTTTCACTCACTATTTTCCAGATGCTTACCAGAAAGAAAAAGTTGAGAATGAGCCATCCCAGTTTAATGAAATAATTCGGCAAAAACTGAAACCACGAGAGAACAGAGATAAACGTTACGTCATAAAAATAATGATACCATTCGTGGTACAATTCAACATACGGATTCTTCCCAGTTAACCAATCGCGCGAAGCCTGTATGAAAATATCAAAATCATTTTTTGTCTTCGCTTCGAAAAAAAAGATTGGCAAACAAATGCCAAACATGATCCATGTTGGATAATTCGCCCACAAACGTTTCAAAAAAGATAGATTCATTCCTTTTCAGTTAATTGAATTTCGCTCCAATGTAATGAACTCTTTTTACCTGCGCAAATTCGAACTGCGTTGTTAGAACTACGTTGTGGGAACTACGTTGTGTGAACTTCGTTGTTGGAACTTCGTTGTGAGAACTGCGTTGTTGGAACTGCGTTGTTAGAACTCTGTTGTTGGAACTGCGTTGTGGGAACTACGTTGTGTGAACTGAGTTGTTGGAACTACGTTGCTAAACCCTCGCAACGAAATTGCCCTCGTTTCGCAGAAACCATCGCATAGCAATATGCCCTCGCGAAGCATCGGTAGACCCGTAATTATTCCATTTATTTCGAAATTTAAATTCAAATTACCGAGGTAGTTTCGATTCAAATAATTCGATGATGAAACTTTACTTTACTTCTGCTTTTATATTCTGCCTTGTTGTGACAAGCGCATGCGGACAGACATTACCCAACTATTCAACCCTGAACACAAACAATGTGAAAGTTGTGGTTTCGGCAAACGGGGTAATTGGTTATCACCCTTCGTTGGAAAAAGGAAGCTGGATGCCCGCTAACGATTCCGCCGGAACCATATTCGCTGCAAGCCCTTGGATTAGCGGAACAAACGACCAAGGCGAATTGCTTATTACCACGCAATACGTCTTCTCTGAAAATCAATCTTGGTTCTACGGCCCACTTACCCAAAACACTACCGCAGACTCTGCCATTAGCGAATCGTTCAACTACGTCTGGAACATTAAACAAAATGAAATAAATACGCACGTGGCCTACTTTCAATCGCTACAAAACGGCACTACTGCGATCCTTTTTCCTAATGGATATACCATTCCGGCTGACTTCTTGACCTGGCCTGCACACGGCGACGTTGCGAATGGATACGAATTCTACCTTGCGCCTTTCTTCGATTACAACAGCGATAACCTGTACAACCCGCAAGACGGAGACTATCCGACCATTTGCGGAGATGAATGTCTTTATTTGATTGTTAACGACATTGGGAATTCTCCTATTCCGAAAATGGGAAATCAGGTGGAGATGTGGATCTATGCATTCGACACTCCTAACATACCCGCGGTGAACAATACCTTTTTCACGAAATTCAAATTCACCAATAAATCCAATCAAACCTATTACAACACGCGCATTTCACAAATGAATGACCTCGACATTGGAAATGCATTCAACGATTACAGTGGCACAGACGCAGCCTACGGTGCTGTCTATGCTTACACTGGCGCTGCCACTGATTATTCACTATCGGGGGCTCCTTCATACGGAGATGTTCCCACCATGGAAAGCATGCTTCTACTTCGCGGCCCTTTGCTAGATGCCGATTTAATAGACAATGCCAACTACACCAACGTGATTGCCGAAGCGCTAAACAGTTACGGTGAAAGAGGATTTGGATTCGGCGACGGAATCGTAGACAACGAACGCTCTGGATTAGCCGGAAGCGTGAACTACCTAAACAGTTCAAATCCCGTCTTGGGAGAACCCAACGGAAGCTACCCCACTGGACACTACAACCTTATGCTTGGAAAACACATCGATGGTTCAGAGGTCTTTCATCCAACCACCGGAAACCCCGTGACCTATTGGGCACCGGGCACCTCAGACATCTATAACGAACTCGTTCCAGATTCAGAACAATTCATACACAGCGATAACGGACTTCCTCCAAACGACGTGCGTCAAGTTGGAACCACCCTCCCTTTCACCTATGAACCCGGCGAAAGCAATTTCCTTGATTTGGCCTATGTCTTCGCGCAAGCTGAACTTGGCTCTGGCACTTCTGTTGAAACCGTAAATGTGACATTCATGAATACCGTGAAGCAATTCTTCAACGAAGACTTAGCCGACTGCCTAGTTCTTGAATTACCCGCTGCAGTGGAAATTCTCTTATCCGAAACTTCCCTTTCCATATACCCAAATCCCGCTTCCAACCAACTAAACATAACAGTATCCGAAGCACTCCTTGGCGAAAACTATTCGTTATACAACAGTGTTGGGCAATTGATTCTGACGAATAAAATTCAATCGACTCAAACGACTATTGATGTTTCAAATCTTCCCGAAGGTGCATACACGCTTGTGATGAAAGGAGGGCGGAAACTTGTGGTTGTAACTTTTTAATTGAAACCTTGATAACAGGAGTGAAATTCTTACGACGGATCTTAACGGAGAGGCTTTGATTTGATTGAAAAAAGTACTTCTAAAGTACTACTTAACTTTTCTGATCATCTTAAATTTCTCGACCACTTTGTGCTCTACCAAAGACTTCATTTGCGTAATTGCGACCTTATTTAATTGTATCAACCGATCAGTCTGAGCCTGTCCTTGATGGATTAACAAAGCATTTATACTTTCCATGTTACTTAAAACGACCAATTGCTCCAATGTGGCATGGTCTCTAATATTTCCAGACTTAGTTGTCTGAGAATCTCGCCAATCTTTTGCAGTTATTCCAAAAAGAGCCACATTTAACAAATCGGCCTCGTTGGCATATACAGATGAGGCTTCTGCCCTAGTCAGAAGTTTAGGAACTAAATTATCTTTTATCGCGTCGGTATGAATTCGATAATTAATTTTAGTTATCGTTCTTTGCACACCCCAATCCAACTCAAGATTCTTGTTTTCTTCACGTTTAAGTCGCTTGAATTCGGTGATCAAATACAACTTAAACTCAGACGAAATCCATGAAGCAAACTCGAAGGCAATATCTTCGTGCGCAAAGGTTCCGCCATAACGTCCCGATTTTGAGATAATACCTTTGGCATTGGTACTTTCAATCCATCTTTGAGGGGATAACACGAAATAATTACTTCCAGCTTCTGATCTAAACCTCTCGAATTCGATAGGTTTAAAATTCGAATTATTTAGTTTCTCCCACAACCCGACAAACTCAATAGTGCTTCTACTCCTTAACCAATTATTTATTACCGAAAATGGCTCATTCGGGGTTTTATACTTTGCAATATCTGTAAGCGAAAAAAAATCACTACCATCTCTGCGAATTACACTCACTTCTGAATGTTGAACTTTAATTTTTGATTGTGCCTCAGTCATATAAATATTTTTTATCTTTTTAGGACTATCCTATTATCCCAAATCGAAATTATACCTAATGAAGTGACAGTCTAAAATTTGGTTATGCGTAAATTTCTGAAAATCGCATCGAAAAGCATATAAACATTGACTTTCGAAAGAAATAAACAAATTACATCCGATAAGCGCAGTAAATAGAAAAATCAATGAGTGTATTCTAACTACGTTGTTGGAACTACGTTGTGAGAACTGCGTTGTGTGAACTGCGTTGTTGGAACTGCGTTGTTGGAACTGCGTTGTTGGAACTTCGTTGTGAGAACTACGTTGTTGGAACTACGTTGCTAAAAATCAGTCGAAGACATTCGCCTACGGCATTCGTTGCTACGCAACATTCGTCAAAGACATTCGTGCTTCGCACATTATTTCTGTCTGAAGTACAACCTAACAGGCACTCCCGTTAAACGGAAGTTTTCGCGGAGCTTGTTTTCGAGGAAGCGTTGGTATGAAGAAACAACGTTCTGAGGCGTGTTGCAGAAAAATGCAATTGCCGGACTCTTCGTTGGAAGTTGTGTAATGTACTTAATCTTTACTTCCTTGCCCTTCACAACCGGTGGCGGATAGGCTTGAATAATAGGTAACATAATATCGTTTAACTTAGAAGTAGAGAAGTGCTGCAAGCGATTCTCATAAACTTCCATAGCCGCTTCCAATGCTTTTAAAATACGCTGCTTGGTAATGTTCGAAGTGAAGATGATAGGAACGTCGGTAAACGGCGCAATACGTTTCTTAATCTCTTCCGTCATGACTTCAACACTCTTGTGATCCTTCTCTACCATGTCCCACTTATTCACCAAAATAACTATACCTCTGTTCGCTTCAGTAATCTCACCGAAGATGGTTAAGTCTTGCTTGGTAATTCCTTCCACCGCATCAATTAACAACATACAAACGTCCGAGTTGCGAATAGACTTAATGGTACGAATGGCACTGAAAAATTCAATATCATCTTCAATCTGCTTGCGCTTGCGCAATCCCGCCGTGTCAATCAACATCAACTCTTTGTTGAAGGCCTTGAAATGCGTGTGAACCGCGTCGCGGGTGGTTCCTGCAACCTCGGAAACAATACTTCGTCCATTGCCCAACAGCGTATTCAACAACGAAGATTTTCCTACGTTTGGTCTTCCAACAATTGCAATCTTAGGTAAGTCAGGCATTTCTGTCTCGTCTATCGATGGCATTTCTTGAAGCAATTCGTCAAGTAAATCTCCCGATCCATATCCGTTGTTCGCACTAATGCTAAACAACTTTTCGCCGAATCCTAACGCATAAAATTCAGTTGATAATATTTCTTTGTCTGATGTATCTACTTTATTACAAACCAAGAGAATGGGTTTGTTTGAACGACGAAGCATGTCTGCAATTTCTTCGTCCCACTCGGTCATTCCTTCTTTCGCATCTACCATGAATAGAACGCGATCAGCTTCAGCAATAGCCAAACGAACCTGGCTATTAATGTCTTGCTCGAACGCGTCGTCGCTGTTCGTAACTACTCCACCGGTATCTACAACAATGAATTCTTTTCCACCCCATTGACCCGTTCCGTATTTGCGATCACGGGTAACACCTGCCGTTGGTTCTACAATAGCATCTGATGTTTCAGTAAGACGATTAAATAACGATGACTTCCCTACATTCGGTCTACCAACAATAACAATAGTATAACTCATGCGGCAAAGATACGCACTTATGAACCGTTTCGGCCACTACAACGCCTACATTGGCTTGTTGTTCTGCATCCAACAATAGATTTTCTTGATTTGCGTGTCGGTTAATTTACCCGCATTCTTGGGCATAGCGCTGTAACCTGCATCGTGCTCAACCGAGCCCAAAATGGCATCGTTATTTGCCGAAGCGGCCCCTGAATAAGTACTTAAGTCTATTCCCGACGAATGGTATTGCGAACTGTGACAACCCGCAGTAGCACAATTCGCATCGTAAATCGGTTTAATGTCGTAGTTGTATGTTGGAATATTTCCCGTGCAGTCATAACCCTTTTGATATTTATCGCAACTGAGTAATACAGAGGCCACAACTGAGATAACAATGAGTGATAGAAAAATCTTTTTCATGTTGAAGAATTTATACGAATGTACTGATTGAATGAAGATTTCATTTCAACAAGAGAAAAAAAAGAGCTGCCCTCTTGGACAGCTCTTTTCTTCGTAAATGAATAATCAACCTATTCTTTTACGAAAGGAACGCGTTGAATTTGATTACCGTTTTGAAGCGATAAGAAATAATATCCGTTGCTCAATTCAGCAACATTCAATTGGAAAATGTTGTTCACAGCTCCGTTACCGAAGTTGTTTGCGAACACCTCTTTTCCGTCGATTGAATAGATGCGAATGATTGTGTTTTCACTTGGGTTCAATTGAGATGCTTTCACCGCAACACTTCCTGAAGTTGGATTCGGGAACATGTTTACTGAAGTAGCATTAGAAGTTAGCTCGTTCACATTGCTCGGATAAGTTCCGGTGGTGTTCAACCAGAAACCATTCATTTGTGCTCCGCCAGGACCAGAAGTTCCGTTTGCATCCATAGTGAAGGTTACGCAACTTGAAGCTGAACATCCGTCGAAGTAATAAACAGTTAAACAAACTGTGTATGTTCCAATTGAATCGTAGAAGTAAGCCGGGTAGAACTCATTTGAAGTTGCACCGTTTCCAAAATCCCAAGAAACATAACTTACATTGGAAAGATCTTCATTCCAGTAGATCATTACAGCGTTCTCCATTTCAACCATAGAGTCTGGCATTAATTCAATTGAGATGTTACATGGAACACTATCGATGGTGCATTCAGAATTAATTCCAAAAATTTGAGAATCGTAGTTTCCAGTTTGCAAATCGGCATAAACCAACTCAACGCCATTTACGTCAATACCTACTCCTGAAAAACTTCCACCGTCCCAACCGTCTCCGAATGAGTCGTACATGTGCAAGGTATAACATCCATCTGCAAGACAGCCATACGCTATATTGTATGCGTTAGGTTCATTAACAGTGCTTTGAATTACTACCATTCCGTTCGAATCTGTAATTGTATACATCGATTCGTTCGCAAACATTCCTGGATTGAAAGAAACAATTGTCTCGTTTCCAGTGGTGCATCCTGTGAAGCAAGAACCATCATCGGCAACTGCCAATGGATTGTAGTTAAGCGCTGTTGAATCTGTGCAACCGTATACCAAGATGCAAGAACCGTCTTCGATGGTTGCAGCTGGATTGAAATTCGAAGCCAATGGGTTTGTACATCCGAAAACTTCACCGCATGTTCCGTCAATACTAAAGTTCACCGACTGTGTAACTAAGTTGTCAGCCAATCCTGTGTGAATCACTTCACCTTGCCCGTTGTTGATCCAGAAGTACCCGTTGTACCAGCTTGGTAAACCTGCATTGTTAGACATTACTGCTGTGTAACACTCACCCGCTTGTAAGCAAACACTTGCGTAATAAATGGCAACATTACCCAACGAAGGAGAAGACCAAACGGTATCTCCAGCTGAATTCAATATGTTCAGGGTAACTTGATTTCCGTTTGAAAACGTGCAGATGTAAAGAGAAACATTAACGCTTCCTGCTCCGTTGCAATAAGTACATGTGCTATCATCTACGTTTGCGTTCGCATTAAAGTTGGTAGCCGCTGGATCTGTGCAGCCTTCGTACAAGCAGCCAATGTTTACGTTCGCAATTGGGTTGTAATTGATAGCCGCAGGATCCATACATCCCTGCACTGACGCAGTTCCGCAATTCGCCACTCCCACTCCAAACATAAACTGTCCTTGGCTTCCTGTTGAAAATGATCCTGTGTATGAGCTTTCACCCATAACAAAAACATTTAACGCACCGCCGTTCCAACCATCTCCGAATGAATCGAACATGTTCACGCCGTAGCATCCAACTGGTAAACACCATACTCCACCCGGAGTTGAACCTGTTCCGTTTGCAACAACGGTTCCTGTGGTGGTATTGACTACTGTGTAACTCATTTCACCTGGAAAAGCTCCGGGTGTAACGGTGTAAGAAACTTGCGTACAAGTGCTGTCTCCAACTACTTGTGCTTGTGCTGCAAATCCTGAAGCGACCAAGAAAGCAAATAAAATTATACGTAAAGTTTGTTTCATAATTTAAAATTAGTGTCACGAATATATATTGACTCGCTTTAAAACAGACATTTCATTCACTAAAAAAGTTGCTTACTGTTGGAATTGTGGAAAAATACCTATTCGAAAATGGCGCCACTTCCAATTAATTCTTCTCCAATATAGAAAGCGGCAAACTGTCCTTTCGCAACACCGTATTGGGTTTCGTGAAAAATCACATAGGTAAAATCAGTTCCAACTGAAACATTCGCCTTGAAAAGAGGCTGTCGATAACGAATACGGCATTCGACCTCTAAAACGCTTCCATTCAACGGTTTCAACTTTTCTTGAATCCAATGAGCCTCTTCGTTCCGAATGGCCAACCCTCTGCGGGCCAAGGCCGGATGAGTCTCTCCTTGCGCCGAATAAACAATATTTTTCTCTACGTCAATGGCCACCACGAATAACGGAATGGCTTGTCCACCAATTCCCAAACCTCTTCTCTGCCCTACTGTATAATAATGCGCACCGTTGTGCTCTCCAACATCGTCGCACATTTCGGGAGTAAAGACTTGCGGTCTTGATAAAACGGCAGGGGCCGAAGAAGTATCGTTCACCAATTCATTTAATTTGGGGAGGAAGTCTTCTTTAATGCGAAGTACTCTTCCTTTTTTCGGCGCCAATTGTTGTTGAAGGAAGATCGGAAGTTTAACCTTCCCAATGAAGCAAAGTCCTTGCGAGTCCTTTTTATCTGCGTTTGGAAGTTGGAGTTCTGCGGCAATGATTCGCACTTCCGGCTTGGTCAATTCACCAATGGGAAAAAGCGCTTTGCTCAACTGAGCTTGATTCAATTGACACAAGAAATAGCTTTGGTCCTTGTTTCCGTCTGCGCCTGAAAGCAAATGATATTGAGTAACCCCGTTCTTTATTGTTTCAGACTTGCGCACGTAATGTCCTGTTGCAACATAATCTGCTTTCAACTGCTCGGCCGCTTTCAAGAACACATCGAACTTGATTTCTCTGTTGCAGAGCACATCTGGATTGGGTGTTCTTCCCAATTCGTATTCGCGGAACATGTATTCAACAATACGTTCGCGGTATTCCACGCTGAGATCAAGAACATGAAAGGGTATACCTAGATGTTCTGCAACGAGCATGGCATCGTTCGAATCTGTGATCCACGGGCATTCGTTATTGATAACAACGGACTCGTCGTGCCAATTGCGCATAAACACCGCAATTACCTCATACCCTTGCTGAAGCAGCAAATGTGCAGTAACTGCAGAGTCTACTCCGCCAGACAGGCCAACCACTACCCTTTTCATTTTGCAAAATTAGGTGAGAGACTTGAATTAGCTTCAATAAACAAAAAGAAAGAATTACATTTGGCTATAGCCGCTTGAGGCAACCCTTAAACTAAATCTCGTCTAATCACAAATTACTGGTGTCAATAGAACGCTCTCAACAAGAACTTATTGACGGTTGCCTTAAAGGAGACAGCCGAAGCCAGCATGCT
>JBIIWZ010000001.1:0-152437 GCA_044338665.1 Flavobacteriales bacterium | reverse complement strand
GAACTGGTTACTCCGCCGGTTACGAAGATATATTTGGAACGTTTTGAGGATACCGCTTGCTTTTTTTGCATAACGGGAGACAAAGTTAACCCATTTGTTAAGTCAGATGCAACTTTACTTTAAGGAAACCAATAAAAGTCTTCTTTTCCGCAGCCCTGAATCAGTTGGTTCCATTCCGTTATGTCGAGTTCAATTTTTACAACCGCACCTTTTTTAAACGGATGCTGCATGCCGGTTAGAAATTGCGACAGGTTTGAAACACCCGGATTGTGTCCAACAAGAACCACGTCATTCCAATCGTTTGGAAGAAGTTCAATGACTTCCAGCAAGTCTGAAAGCTCGGCGTTGTAAATGTTTTTTTCTAGATGAAGAATGGGCTTGTGGCTTTGCGTGGTACCTAGCGTATGCGCGGTTGAGTAGGTGCGCACGGCAGGACTCACCATCCAGTTCGTTGGAAGTTGTCCCAAGTGATTGCCAAGCGCTAAAGATTGAAGGTTTCCGCGTTCTGTTAGCGGTCTGAAGCTGTCGGGTTGACCGTAAAGGTCTTCAGCTTCGGCGTGACGTATGATAAAAAGTGTTTTCATCACACGTTGTACTCTCTTCCTTTTACGTTTAGCACTTTGGTGTATTTCTTCAGGCTACGAAGAACAATGAAAACGATGAATCCGCTGAATAAAGCGGTGTGCCAAAACGGAGTAAGGATTTCCTTCCAACCGAAATATCCGAAATGTACGTAGTTCTTCAGTGCGTCTAGCAAAGCGAAGGAAATGAATACCGCGAAGAATCCGTTGTATTCGCGCTTTAGAACATTGCGAAGTGAAAATTCTACCGGAGCAGATTTCCAAGATGAAAAACGTGGGAAGAAAGGCGGAGTTCTTTCGGTCCATTTGATGTAGACCTCTCCGAATTTATTTCGAAGGAAGAATTCTTCAGCGAACATAATGCGTTCGTAGTACAACCAGAACAGTAGGCAAGAGGTAAGGGTGAACCACCAGTTACCAACGTACATGATGATACCCAACCACATGAAGAAGTTCCCTAAGTAAAGTGGGTGACGAACAATGCTGTAGATGCCGGTGTGATTTAAAACCTCTGCCACTTGACCTTCTTTGGTGTTTCTTCCAGAAGTTCCTTTTGGCGTATATCCAATTGTGATTACACGAATGAGCTGTCCTAAAAATGAAATGCCTAAACACGTCCAAGCCCATGTTTTATCGAACAGTGGATTGTCGGTGTCCATTTCAAACCAGATAACCGAAGCGGCCAACACATACAATACCAGCGGAAGAAAGCTGCGCCAACGAAATAGCCAGTTTCCACTTTTGTTCATCTCTTCAATAAGCGCCATAATAAAATTTTATGTCGCGAAAGTACGAATCAATTGCTTTGTTAGAACTTCGTTGTTGGAACTACGTTATTGGAAAACCTCCGGTTTTACTCCTACTGCGTAATTCCTATTTCATAATTCCTACTTCGTAATTGGAATTGCATTGTTATTCTTCCCTTTTCTTACCCTCTCTTAATTTCTCTTACCTTTTATAGAGACATTCGCGAAGCATTCGCACGAAGTGCATTCGTCCATAGGATATTCGCCCTTCGGGCATTCGCTTTGCTGTTATGCGCATAACCTTTTGCTCAGTGATTCTCTAAACACATGTAAGTTTGATTCAATGTAAGCGATAATTTATTTAGGCTTACAGATTGTGTTAATCAAAAAATAATTATATTTGTTGTGAATATTACATTTAGAGATAAAAGGCTTAAAGGTTTATTTGAAAACAATCGGAAGTTGCTTAAGGAGTTTGGGACGATTCGAAGTAAAAAACTCCTCTTAAGACTTACGCAATTGGAAGATGCTATGAACATTGAAGAGGTTAGATATCTTCCTGGAAATTACCATGAGTTGAAACATGATCGAAAAGGGCAATGGGCTTGTGATTTAGATCATCCGTATCGTCTCATTTTTAAGCCGATGGAAGATCCAATTCCGACCAATGAAAACGGTCAATTCATTTGGATCGAAATTACAGGAGTAGAGATTTTAGAAATAAAGGATTACCATTAATCACAAATAAAATGGAAACAAAACATGAATTCTTCCCGCAGACAAGACCTCATCCGGGTGAGACATTGGTCGAAAAGCTGGAAGAAATGAATATGGGGCCGAAAGAGTTTGCCCTTCGTACCGGAAAGCCCGAGAAAACAATCATCGCAGTATTAAATGGCAAGAGTGCAATAACGCCAGATATGGCTGTGCAGTTTGAACAAGTGACCATGATTCCAGCTAATTTCTGGATGAACCATCAACGCAATTACGATGAATTCGTAGCGCGAATGAAACGTAAAAAAGATATTGCTGCTGCAATCCCTTGGGCAAAGAAATTTCCACTCGCTGAAATGATTCGGAAGGGTTGGCTTCCGCCTTCGAAAACGATGGAAGAGAAAACCATTGAGCTGCTGAATTTTTTTAGTTTCTCGAATCATTCCGCGTGGGAGGAATATTATTTTAAACAACAACTTAAAGTTGCTTTCCGCATTTCACTCAAGAAAACCGTTGATCCATACACCATCTCGGCGTGGCTGCGCAAAGGAGAATTTCAAGCAGCTGAACTTCAATCCGAAAAATACGATTCGAAAGCATTCAAAGAGTCTCTGCCGGAATTGCAGCAAATCATGTTCAATCAGCGAAAAGATTATTTCAATATCGTGCAGAAGATTTGTTTACGAGTTGGAGTAAAGGTGGTCATTACTCCAGGAATAAATAAGGTCCCCATCAGTGGTTCAACCCGCTGGATAAAAGACACCCCACTTATTCAGCTGAGCGATAAATACAAAAATACTGAGGCCTTTTGGTTCACCTTTTTTCACGAGGTCGGACACATTCTGCTGCACGGAAAAAAAGATATTTTCCTAGAGAAAGTGGAATACTCAGATAAACAACAAAATCAGGAGGAAGAGGCGGATGCTTTTGCTTTGAACTATGTTGTTTGAACTACGTTATTGGAAAATCGAAGATTTTATTCCTACTACGTAATTCCTATTGCATAATTGGAACTTCGTTGTTAAACCCTCGTCCGAAGGACCCTCGCGATGCAATCGCCCTCGCAAAGCCATTTGCCCTCGCAACGCCTATAGCATTTTCAGCGATCCCAAGCCTCCATCTAACCCTAAAACCTGCCCCGTCATCCAACTGCTTTTGTTGCTTAAAAGGAATGATATGGCTTCAGCCAAGTCGTTGGGTTGACCAATGCGGCCTAATGGGTGACGCTTATTTGAAGCTTCAACTTTTTCTGGAGTGTTGATGAATTTTTCGGCGAGTCCGGTTTGTGTCAATGAAGGAGCAACCACGTTCACACGAATCTTCGGAGCGAGTTCAGCTGCTAGGCTTTTGCCCAATCCTTCCAATGCGCCTTTCGCCATAGCCACACTCGCGTGAAAGGGCATGCCCAACTTCACAGCTACTGTGCTAATGAATACGATGGATGCAGACTCTGATTTTTTCAAATAGGGAAGTGCCAACTGCGTCGCCTTCAGCGCGCCGTAGGCATTAATGTTCATGTCGGAAAGAAACACTTCGTGAGAAATACGATGGGCAGGAAGTAAGTTAATACTCCCCGGACAATAAACCAATCCGTCTAATACCAATCCTTCCGGAAGATTCAAGGCATCGTCTTCAATGTTCCAAACCAAACTGTTCACATGGGAAGACGCTTCGCGTGAAGTGAAGTAAACCGTATGTCCTTGCGCTTCGAGCAATTCTACCGTAGCAGCACCAGTGCCCTTCGAACCACCAATAACTAAATAATTCATTACTTGTCGAGGTTAACGTATTTCAAAAATTCATTTCGAGTGGCTTCGTTGTTGAAAGCACCCGAGTACGAAGAGGTAACTGTTGCGCTGTTGAAGTCCTGCACGCCGCGACTGCTCACGCACAAGTGAACAGCATCTATAAGCACTGCCACATCTTCCGTTTCCATAACGCGTTTCAATTCTTCAGCAATCTGAATGGTTAAGCGCTCTTGCACTTGCGGACGCTTGGCGAAGAACTGCACAATGCGATTCAATTTAGAAAGGCCAATAACTTTTCCTCCAGAAATGTATGCCACATGCGCCTTTCCAATGATTGGAACGAAATGGTGTTCGCAATTCGAATAGAACGTGATGTTGCGTTCCACCAACATTTCCTTGTATTGGTATTTGTTTTCGAAAAGTTTTACTGCTGGTTTATTCGCTGGATTCAAACCAGAAAAAATTTCCTTGATATACATTTTCGCCACACGGTGCGGAGTACCTTGAAGTGAATCGTCGGTAAGATCAAGTCCCATGATATTCATGATGTCTCTGAACTTCTCTTCAATCTGCTCAATTTTCTCTTCATCGCTGAGCAAGAAAGCATCGTCCCTCATTGGAGTCTCAATCGTGGTCATCACGTGTTGATCTCCCATTTCATCTATTTGTATTGCAATCAGCTCTTTTTCTGTGTGTGTCATTTTTTTCTATTGTAAAGTTTAAACCACTTAAACTGAACTTTGTTCGAATCCATTATATTTGTGGAATACCTAAACCTAGTATTATGTCACTTTGGAGGAAAAAAGATTTAGCCGCGATGCTCGCAGATGCAGAAGGCGGAGAGAAATCATTAAAGAGAACGTTGGGCGCCTTTCAGTTGGTAGCTCTTGGAGTGGGCGCCATTATCGGAGCCGGATTATTTGTTAGAACTGCCGCTGCCGCTGCAGAGGCTTCTGGAAATGGAGTAACCCTTTCCTTTATTGTTGCCGCTATCGGTTGTGCTTTCGCTGGATTGTGTTACGCAGAATTCGCAGCAATGATTCCAATTTCAGGAAGTGCTTACGCATACTCTTTCGTTACCATGGGTGAATTGGTTGCTTGGATTATCGGATGGGCGTTGGTTATGGAATACGCACTGGGCGCGGCTACCGTGTCTATCGCATGGAGCGAATACTTGAATAATCTCTTTGGAGGAACCATACCTTACGAATGGTGTCACTCGCCGTTTGAAAGTATTCAGTACTTAACCGGAGAGGCCATGAATCAAGCAACTGCTTTGATTCCTGATTTGGCGAAATCGGTTCACCACGGAAAATTGATTTTATCTGCTGAGCAATTGGAGAAACTTCCGACGTTAGCAGGTGCAGTTCAGACTTCATCCGGAATCATCAATGCTCCGGCGTTGTTGATACTATTTATGTTGACGTTACTTCTTATAAAAGGAACCAAAGAGTCTGCTTTTGTAAATGCGATTATCGTGTTCTTGAAAGTCGCGATTGTATTGGTTTTCATTGTTATCGGATGGCAGTTCATTAACCCAGATCATTACTCGCCTTACTTAATCCCTGAAGGGGTGAAAGGCCACGAAGGATTCTTCGATTGGGGATGGGGCGGTGTTTTAGGTGGAGCAGGAATTGTATTCTTCGCCTTCATCGGATTCGATGCCGTTTCTACGGCAGCGCAAGAAGCAAAAAATCCAAAACGCGATATGCCTATCGGAATCTTAGGTTCGTTGGTGGTGTGTACCATCTTGTACATTTTGTTCGGACACGTGCTGACAGGTGTTGCACCTTGGTCTGACTTCGGTGATCCTGCTTTAGGAAAAGAAGCATCGGTAACGTACACGATTTCCACCTACATGAAAGGATACGAATGGTTGGGAACAACAGTGAATGTGGCTATCCTAGCGGGATTCTCGAGTGTAATCTTGGTGATGTTAATGGGTCAAAGTCGTGTGTTCTATTCTATGAGTAACGACGGTTTATTGCCGAAGGCATTCGGAGAATTGCACCCGCGTTTCAACACCCCGTACAAAGCCAACTGGATTCTATTCGTATTCGTTGGATTGTTCGCCGCTTTCGTACCTGGAAGTGTTGCGGGTGATTTAACTTCGTTCGGAACCTTGTTCGCGTTCATTCTGGTGAGTGCTGGAGTATGGATCATGCGTGTGAAGAACCCTGAATTTGTTCGTCCATTCAAAACGCCGTTGGTTCCGTTGGTTCCAATACTTGGTATTTTGGTTTGTGGCGCCATGATAGCTTCTTTAGATGAGCAAACATTGAAGGTTGCAGCTATTTGGATGGCAGTTGGATTGTTGATCTACTTCGGTTATTCAAGAAAGAACTCGCATCTTCATAAAAAGTAATGAAGGCATGTGTTGAATTGAAAAGAGCAGCTTCGGCTGCTCTTTTTTTGTTATCGAAAGTTTTGGGCATTAAAAAGCCCGGAACGTTTTCCGAGCTTTTCAATACCTTAACCTAAACCTTAACTAAACTTATAACGAAAGAATATCGTTATGGAGTAATAACGCTTAAGATTGAAAAAGGTTGCAATAATTTAAAAAAAAATTACGTCTTCTGCTTTTCCCGCTTCGCAGCAGGGAAAAGAATGTTGTTTAGAATAAGTCTGTAACCCGCTGAATTCGGGTGAAGTGAAAGGTCTGTTGGTGGATCACCCACGCGGTGCTGATAGTCTTCTGGGTCATGTCCGCCATAGTACGTCCATTGCCCTTGTCCCAATTCGCCGTGAATGTATTTCGCACATTTAATATTTTTCGATTCACCCATAATGGTGACTTCACTTTTGATATACCCTTCACGGAAGGAAGTCGTTTGTCCCATGAATCCATGAATTACTTGGGTATGGTTCTGTGTGAGTATGGTTGGAATAATATCCCACTTTGCTGAAAAGTCGAAAAGGGTGAAGAAGTCATTTTCTTCCTTCACCTTTAAATGATCTTCGGTTCCATCTAGATTCGAAAATTCGTAAACCATCGGGTCTTTTATGATGTTATAATTTTGGAAGGCAAACCCCTGAGCAAAGTTGAGTTTCTTCTGGGCATTCGGATCGCTCGGATCTCCATCGAAAACACTTTCCACCATGTCTGTCCCTTGAGCCGCAAGCGCAATGTCATAGGAGTCTGTACCGCTGCACATGGTAAACAGAAATCCCCCGCCTATAACGAAGTTCTTAATGTTCACTGCCACTGCACGCTTCATTTCAGAAACTTTGCTGAATCCAAGTTTAGCAGCTGTTGCTTCTTGATTTCGAACTTCGTCTCTATACCAAGGAGCCATGTTGAATGCCCCGTAAAACTTTCCATATTGACCCGTAAAATCTTCGTGGTGCAAGTGAAGCCAATCGTATTCCGGAAGTTTTCCAGTTATTATTTCTTCGTCATAAATACTCGTATATGGAATTTCAGCATAAGTCAAAACCAAGGTCACCGCATCGTCCCAAGGCTGCTTGCCCAGCGGAGTGTAAACGGCAATCTTCGGTGCCACTTCCAACTTCACCTTTTCCATGTTCACTTCAGGGTCGGCAATTTCTCTATAAATAGCGTCAACCTGCGCATCGGCAATCACTTGAAAACTGACTCCTCGCTCGGTGCATTTTTTTTGAATACTCGGAATGTTATCCATTAAGAAACTTCCCCCTCGGTAATTCAACAACCATTCAATCGGAAGTTTTTGCTCCAAAACCCAATAGGCAATGCCATAAGACTTAATGTGGTTCTGCTGCGATTCGTCCATTGGAATAAGCAGCATACCCGCAAAGCAGGAATTCCCAAGAAGGGCAAAAGCTAATATTACGAGAGATTTACGCATGCTTCAAAGATAGTCACGACGAAGAACAACGCAAAGCATAATAAATTGTGTGTGCTTTTGGTTGAAAAGTCGGTTTGACCTTCCTCATGCGAATGGCTAACTTTGCAAAAAAATAATTACACCATGAAATTTTTCATCGACACAGCAAATCTTGACCAAATTAGAGAAGCAAAAGACTTAGGCGTTCTAGACGGAGTAACAACCAATCCTAGCTTAATGGCGAAGGAAGGCATCTCTGGAACAGATCGCGTTATGAAACACTACGTTGACATTTGCGAAATTGTTGGTGACGGCGATGTAAGTGCGGAAGTGATTGCTACCGATTTCGACGGTATGGTGAAAGAAGGAGAAGATTTAGCTGCTTTGCACGAGAATATCGTGGTGAAAGTTCCAATGACGAAAGACGGAATCAAAGCTATTCGTTATTTTACAGACAAAGGAATTCGCACGAATTGCACGTTGATTTTCTCTGCAGGACAAGCGCTTCTTGCTGCCAAAGCAGGTGCGACATATGTTAGCCCTTTCGTAGGACGTTTGGACGATATTTCTACAGACGGTATTGATTTGATTGAACAAATCAGAACCATTTTTGATAATTACGGATTCGATACGGAAATTCTTGCGGCTTCTGTTCGTCACCCAATGCATGTCATTGCTTGTGCAGAAATTGGAGCAGATGTTATGACCGGTCCATTAAGCGTGATTTTGCAATTGATGAAGCATCCGTTAACAGACATTGGATTGGCTCAATTCCTTGCCGATCATAAGAAAGCTGCTGAAGCGAAATAACTTTGATTTCAATATCAGACAACAACGCCGATTATACGGCGGCACAGATTATTCGTAAGCAAGGAGTTTGTATTCTTCCAACAGATACAGTTTATGCTTTCGCTTGTGCGTTGTCAGATAAAAAGGCAATAGAGAAAATGGCTCAATTGAAAGGCGTGCGTTTAGATAACGCGCGCTTTTCTATTGTTTGCAACGACCTTTCTCACTTAGCCACATTCACCAAGCCCATTTCAACACCGTATTATCGCGCATTGAAACGACATACGCCGGGTATGTTTACATTTTTGTTGGAAGCCAG
Source organism: Flavobacteriales bacterium (assembly GCA_044338665.1). Classification (GTDB taxonomy): domain Bacteria; phylum Bacteroidota; class Bacteroidia; order Flavobacteriales_D; family Sanyastnellaceae; genus CAIZGX01. The sequence continues at coordinate 143,734 of JBIIWZ010000001.1, read as the reverse complement.
CAGCCTCGTTCCAAAACTTTTTACTTCACGCAGAACTACCATTGGTCTTCGTGTTCCCGATCACGATTTTCTTCAACGCGTGCTCACCCAACTGGGTGAACCCCTTGTGGTTTCGTCGGTTCATCGCAAAGAAAATTTAGAAGAATATCCACTTGAAGCCATCGATCTTGAAGAAGATTGGTCAAACGATGTGGCTGAAATTTTCTTTGAAGACACCTCGAAAATGTTACTTTCTACGGTCGTGGATTTTTCTGGATTGAATCCGGTGGTTGTTCGCCAAGGGGCGGGGGAGTGGAATCCCTGAACAATATCCATAAACAATTGCTCGTTCGCAAGTTTCATAAATAGCCCATCCTCACGAAAGTGGTCTTGGTAATTTCACATTGACAAATTGTGACTATGAGAAAAATTGCACTGGGTATTGTATTAATGGTTTTAGGCAGCACGTCTGTGTTTGCTCAAAAGTCTTTTGAAAAAGTTGTGCCTGAGCGTATCTATCGCGAAGCACTGAATCTTTTCGAAAATGAAAAATTCGTTCCGGCAAAAGAGTCGTTCGAAAAGTATCTTGCACTAACCTCGGGTAACGACGGCTATCGCGCAGATGCCGAGTATTACCAAGGTCTTTGCGCCATGAACTTGTTTCATCCAGATGCGGAATACCTACTCACCACCTTCGTAAGGAACCATCCCGATTCGCATTGGTGTCAGAGTGTGTATCTGGAATTGGCGAATTTCAAATACAAAAGCAAGTCCTACAAACAGTCACTCGAGTGGTTTGATAAAGTGGAAGAAAAACAACTTCTTGCGGAAGAGAGCCCATCATTTTATTACAAACGAGGTTTCGTGAAATTCGATCAAAAGAAATTTTCTGATGCTCGTGTTGATTTTGCGAAAGTGAAAGACGGCGATTCTGAATTCGCTTCAGCGGCGACTTATTATTATGCCTATCTCGCATATACCAACAAAGATTATCAAGTAGCGTTAGAATCTTTTTCGAAGTTGAAAGAAGATAAAGATTTTAAGTCTGTGGTTCCTTATTTTATCTCGCAGATTTATTATTTACAGAAGCGTTTTGACGAGTTATTGGCCTATGCACCGCCATTAATTAACGCTGAAGAAAATATAAAAAACAATTATCCGAATGCGAATGAAGAAATTGCACACCTGATTGGGGACGCTTATTTTACTTTAGAAAAATACCAAGAAGCTCTTCCGTATTTAGAAAAATATCATATGTCGCCAACAGCAAAACCTTTGGTACAGGATTATTACCAGTTGGGTTTTTGCTACTATCGAAACAGTAACTTCGAACGCGCTGTAGATGCTTATTCGCATTGCACGAAAGAAGACTCACCAACTTCGCAATTGGCCAATTATAACATTGGCGATTGCTATTTGAAATTGGAGCAAAAAGAATACGCACGAACCGCTTTCGAAGCGGCTTCCAAGCAGACGCATAACGTTGATGTGCAAGAAGACGCCTTGTTCAATTATGCGAAATTGGCCTTCGAGCTATCATACAATCCTTTCCATGAAGCTATTTCAGCTTTCGAAGGGTACTTGGAAAAATATCCGAACTCTGCACGTCACGACGAAGCCTATGAGTTCTTGTTGAATGTATACTTGAAAACCAGAAACTACGAACGCGCATTGATTTCATTGGATAAAATGAAGGTGAAAGACATTCGTGCGAAAACTTCTTATCAGATTGTTGCCTTTAACCGAGGTGTGGAATTGTATCAGGCAGAGAGTTTTTCAAAGTCAGAAGAGTTTTTTACCAAGTCACTTCAATATCCAATAAACACCTACCTCATGGCACAGGCGAAGTATTGGATGGGTGAGATTAATTACCGCCAAAACAAATACCCGAAGGCGAAGGAATATTACCAGGCCTGTATCGCCGAGCCGGCAGCCTTCAACTCTGAGTATTATGCGCTAGCGAACTACAGTTTGGGATATACGTTTTTCAAGTTAGGCGTTGCGCAAAAAGACTACGACGCTTCGAAACCTTATTATGCGAATGCGAACACAGCGTTTAGAAAATATGTCGATTCAAATGAAGCCGATGAGGTTAAGAAAGGTGACGCGTATTTGCGAATTGGTGATTGTTTTTTCGTTTCGAAGAGTTACAAGCAGGCCATCGAGAGCTACTCCAAAGGTACACCTGCACAGAAAGACTACATCCTTTATCAAAAAGCCTTGTGCGAGGGTTACGAAGGGAATAACTCAGCGAAAATAAGCTTGTTGAAATCCTTGGTAGAGTCCGATGCAAATTCGAAATTTAAGGTAGACGCAGCGTTTGAATTGGGAACAACCTACCTCACTGCAGGGAACAATTCAGAAGCAAAAACGGTATTTCTTCAACTCATGGCCGACGAGCCAACTTCGAACTATACACGAAGAATTTTAGTGAATCTTTGTTTGATTTATCGCAACGACGAAAACGATGCGAAGGTTAAGTCAACCTGGAATACGCTCTATACGAACTACGGTAACGATAAAATAATTCTCGATGCATTGGAAATTGTTAAACCGGTGTTGATTGATGATGTTGAATTCCAAAATCAGATTACGCATTTGGCAGTGGCCGATGTAAGTGCTTTGGAAATTGAAGATGGTGTATTTACCAAAGCTTCAGCTCCGGCATACGCGGGTGAATGTGCAAAAGCTAAGGGGAAGCTAGAGTCCTATTTAACTCAGTATCCGCAGGCGGTTCATGCAGCAGAAGCGAACTTCTTACTAGCCGATTGTTTCAAGAATGAAGGAAACAAAGAATCGGCAGTCGATTATTACGAAAAGGTAATTCAATTACCATTTTCAGACTTCACAGAAGAGGCCTTAAATAACGCCGCGGACATTCGTATTCAACAAGGCGAGTATGCGAACGCTATTGGTCATTTGTTGAAGATAGAAAGTGCCGCAGTTTCTAAGAAGAAAGTGGAGGATGCGCAAATGGCTTTACTCGTAGCTTATTATAGCATTGAAGAAATGGGCTTGGCGCGCGAATATGCAGATAAGGTTATTGCTGACGCCACAGCCAATGCCGACAATCGCGCGAAGGCTTATTTATGGAGAGGTCGCATGAAGATGAAAGAAGAAGAGTTCGCGAGTGCTTTGGAAGATTACGCTGAAGTGTCTAAACGTGGTGGAGAAGGCGCTGCAGAAGCGGCCTTTCAAAATGCATTTGTAGAATTCAAATCAAATGAATTGGCAAAAGCTGAGAAAGCAATTTTTAAAATAATAGAAAAGTATTCTTCGTTTGAAAAATGGACCTTTGAAGCTTTGCTTCTTCTATCCGATGTTTATGTGGCTAAACCAGATTATTATCAAGCAAGAAAAACCATCGACGCGGTACTTTCCAAATCGAAAAATCCGGAAATATTAGCGCGCGCCGAACAGAAAAAACTTGATTTAGAAGAATTGGAAAATCCGAAGGCAAGAGCTGTGGAAATACCTATTGATAACACAGATGAGAATATTCAAAACGATGAGTTCCATGAAGAATAAATTGAAAAAATTAGGAGTGTTAATGGCGTGGGCTTTTGCCTGTTTACAAGCCAATGGGCAAGCCAATGCGCAAGTAGACAGTGTGCTTATTCAAAGCGCAACTTTCGAAGGAGATTTGAATATATTCTTGCGCGATGCGAATAAAATTTCGAATCAACCTTTCGTAATTGAAACGGAGACGAATGCTGCGCTTATGAAGTACAACATGCTGCCTACTCGTTTAATTTCTTTTACGCAACCGGCAACAATTCTTTCTTCAAGTTTTCCCAGTGTAGGGAAATTGAAAAAATTGCAAAACGGTTGGGTAGATGTTTCTTTTGGAAGTTATGTTACTCCGAAGGTTGACGCTTATTACACCGATGGAAGATCAAAGAAAGGAGACTGGGGAATTCGCTACGGTCATCAAAGTGCTCATTCCAATTTTGAAGTATTGTCAGGCGCCGATCTACCCACCACATTCAGTGAGAATAATGCAACGTTATGGGGCAAGCGTTTTTTTAAAAAGACAGTCATTGATGCTAAAGTCAATTGGAACAGAAATGTCACCAACTGGTATGGTGTAGATTCTTCACAGTTGAATTATTTTCCTGATTTTTCCAAGCTGAAACAAACCATGAATGTGTACACAGGAGGTTTGGGTATTCGAACCTTCGACAGAGATAGTAACGACTTGAATTGGTGGGGTAAAGCAGGATACCGCCTAGCAGCTGACGCTTTTAATTCCAATGAACATTTTGTGGATGTAAGTGGTGGCGCAAGCAAGCTCGTGAAGACTGAAGTGTTTAGCGGTGAGTTTGGAATTACTTACAATAAATTCAATTCCAATGGTCTCGATTGGTCAGCTGATAATGCAAATATTTGGGGGGAAGGTGATTCTCTTCGCACAACGCGTTGGTTCGACAATGCAATTGTGAGATTCATACCAACCGCATACACCGTTTATAAAGATCTTCGAGTGAAAATTGGAATGGGACTGTACATGCAGTCGCGCGGTGAGCAGCGTGGGCATTTTTATCCGCAAGCGGAAGTGAGTTATAGCATCCTGGATGGAATGTTCGTGCCTTACGCTGGAATTAAAGGGTCTTTGGCACCTACAACTTACTACGGCTTGTATACACAGAATCCATTCGTGGTTGTGCAACCCCAATTGTTGAATCAGAACAATAAGTTGCAGTTTTACGGTGGTGTGAACGGATCTATTTCTCGACGTGTGAATTACAGTGTGGGCGGAGAATTGAATAAAATCGAGAATTTCGCTTTCTTCTTCAATGATAGCTTATTCTCGAGAGGAAATATGCAAGGTGTTCTCTATGATGACTTGCGTGTTGCAAAAGTAAAAGGTGAGATTGAAGTCTTGGGAGGAAAGAGATGGAGCGCAAAAGTTGGCGGTTCTTATTCTTACTTCGAAACCAATCAGCAATACGCATGGCAGTTGCCGAATCTTCAGTTCTCGGCTGAGGCATCTTACAATTTGAATTCAAAATTCAAATTCAATTTCCAAGGAATCTATTACGGAGAGCGTTGGGCGAAGTCGGTTTTGCCTGTGACAGGACGAGACGCAGCATTGCAATCTGACCTGTCTTATGTTTATAAAATGAAGGCGTTCGTAGATGTCAATTTGCGCACAACCTATACCTACAATGAGCGCCTTTCGGCTTATTTGCAGTTCAATAATATTTTGGCGCAGCGATACGCTATTTACAGCGGAATTCCAACGCAACGCTTCTTTGCTGCCTTGGGAGCTTCTTATTCGTTTTAAAGTAGCAATTTGTTAACGAAATGTTCATAAAACCACGGGGGCTTCGGCCCCCGTTTTTTGCTACAGCAATGGGCCTTGCGTAACTTTGGTCACCTTGAAAAAATGGGCTTGTCCCAATCTTCAATTTGAAATAAAAAAGTTAGATAATTAATAGTCCTAAGAGAGAATGAGTGAAGAAATAGAAAATACCCTTACCCCGGGTTATACCGCTGACAATATTCAGTCGTTAGAAGGAATGGAGCACGTACGTATGCGTCCCGCTATGTACATCGGAGATATTGGAACTCGAGGCCTTCACCACTTGGTTTACGAGGTTGTCGATAACAGTATCGATGAAGCGTTAGCTGGACATTGCGATACCATTAACGTATTCATTAATCCAGACAACAGCGTTACGGTTAAAGATAACGGACGTGGTATTCCTGTTGACATGCACAAGAAGGAAGGCGTTAGCGCACTTCAAGTGGTAATGACCAAAATTGGTGCGGGTGGAAAATTCGATAAAGGATCGTACAAAGTATCAGGTGGTCTTCACGGTGTTGGTGTGAGTTGCGTGAATGCACTTTCCATTGCTCTGAAGGCAGAAGTTTTTCGTGAAGGTAAAATGTATGTTCAAGAGTACAGCTGTGGAAAGGCGTTGTATCCGGTGAAGGAAATCGGCACCACGGAACTTCGCGGTACCACTGTGACCTTTCTTCCAGATAATACCATTTTCGATACAGCGGAATACAATTTCGACACGTTGGCAAATCGCCTTCGTGAACTTTCGTTCTTGAACAAAGGCATTCGTCTCCACCTAACAGATGAGCGCGTAGTAAACGAAGACGGTTCATTCAAAACCGAAGAGTTTTACAGCGAAGCTGGATTAATTGAAATGGTGAAGTATTTAGATGAAAGTCGTCCAACCATCATTGGAACCATCATTCACATGGAGCGCACCGACGGTGCTATTCCAGTGGAAGTGGCCATGACCTACAACGACTCATACAACGAGAATGTGTTCTCTTATGTAAACAACATCAATACCCACGAAGGTGGAACTCACTTGCAAGGATTTAAGCGCGGATTAACCTCTACCCTGAAAGACTATGCAGACAAGAGTGGCTTGTTGGAAAAGGCGAAGGTGGAGATTGTAGGTGATGACTTCCGCGAGGGATTGACAGCTGTTGTTTCTGTTAAAGTTCAAGAACCGCAATTCGAAGGTCAGACCAAAACCAAATTGGGAAACAAGGAAGCCGTTGCTCCCGTATCTCAAGTGGTAAGTGAAATGCTTCAGTCCTATTTGGAAGAACATCCTGCTGAGGCAAAACAAATTGTTCAGAAAGTAATTCTTGCAGCGCAGGCGCGTATTGCCGCGAAAAAAGCGCGTGAGACCATACAAAGAAAAGGAGTAGGCTTTGGAGGTGGATTGCCAGGTAAGTTATCTGACTGTTCTGAAAAGGATCCTACGAAATCAGAGTTGTTTCTTGTCGAGGGAGATTCGGCGGGTGGAACCGCTAAGCAAGGACGCGACCGTGTGTTCCAGGCTATTTTACCACTTCGTGGAAAAATCTTGAACGTGGAGAAGGCGATGCAACATCGTATTCTTGAGAACGAAGAGATAAAAAATATGTATACTGCTCTAGGGGTATACATTGGAACTGAAGACGACAGCAAAGCGTTGAACACTGCCAAGCTTCGATACCATAAGATTGTGATCATGTGTGATGCCGACGTAGACGGATCTCACATTGAGACGCTTATTTTAACTTTCTTCTTCCGTCACATGAAAGAGTTGATCGATCAAGGAATGATCTACATTGCAACTCCACCGTTGTACCAAGTGAAGAAAGGAAACAAAGGCGAATACGCATGGACTGAAGAGCAACGCGATGCGTTGGTGAAAGAAATGCGTGGGGCGGGATCTGAAACAAGTGTGAACGTTCAACGATACAAGGGTCTTGGAGAGATGAACGCCGAGCAGTTGTGGACAACGACTATGGATCCAACGACAAGAACATTGCGTCAAGTTACCATTGACAACGCTGCGGCTTGTGACCAGATATTTTCGATGCTTATGGGCGACGAGGTTCCACCTCGCAGAGCCTTTATTGAAGCGAATGCGAAATACGCGAAGATTGACGCGTAAACTTACTCTTCTCGCTTTCGAGCGAGCAGGGTAACCTGCAAGAATAAGGGCCTCCGAAGGAGGCCCTTATTTATTTCAACGAAGTTGAAACTATTTCAATTTGTCGTTATTCAAATGTCGCGTGGCATCGCGCTCGGTTTTCTTCACCATGTTTTTTTCGAAGGCTTCTTGTAAATTGATGCCTGTCTGATTTGCGAGGCAAATCAGAACGAAAAGAACGTCGGCCATTTCATCGCCGAGGTCTTTGGCTTTGTCGCTTTCTTTTTCACTTTGCTCGCCGTAGCGGCGGGCAATGATGCGAGCGACTTCGCCTACTTCTTCAGTTAGCATGGCCATGTTGGTGAGCTCGCTGAAATAGCGAACACCAACCGTATTAATCCATGCGTCTACTTCCGCTTGCAATACATTCAAATCTTTTTCCATCAATGACCTCCAGCCATTTCACCAATTTGAATGTTTTGCTTTTTCAAAATCCCTTTCACGCGGTAGGCGTAGAAGGCCAAGTAAGCAAAACATGCAACACCTACGAAGTAAGAATATTGAATTCCTAAATATTTATCATCGGCTAAAGCTCCTTGCGTTACAGAAATAAATCCACCGCCCATAATCATCATAATTAAAAGACTTGAACCGGTATTCGTTCTGCTGCCCAATCCTGAAATTCCCAATGTGAAAATACATGGCCAAAGCGTGCTGCAAAACAAACCAACAGAAATAAATGCGAAAACGCTTATGATTCCACTTGCGAAAATGCCAACCAAAAGAGCGGTCATTCCTAAAATTGAATAAAGCAACAGCTGCTTTATAGGGTTTCCTTCACTGATTGTATCTGCAATTGCAAGAATAACTACAATGAATAAATATGGGTAGAAATTTTGGACTTCATGTCCAGCTATGAAATTGGCAAATAAGAAAATTGCAAATGCTCCGAATGGAAGAAGAATATTCAGTTTTGTCTTTGCAGATTCAGAGATGTTCAAAGATGCAGAAGCGCTCGTCCATCTTCCAATCATTAAACTCGCCCAGAACAAAGAAACAAAGGGAGCGATAGCATCTTCATTTGTCCCTAATTTTTGCTTCATGAATTCAGGGAGATTACTTGCAGTAGACACTTCAACACCTACATACAAGAAGATGGCAAGCATACCCAATGAAAGTTGTGGGTACTTCAAGATTGAAAGCAAGCTTGCGTTGTCATCTTCAGACTTCACGGTTTCAATTTTATCTGGAACCGAAGAGAACTTGAACATAACAGCTGCAAGCACAAAGGCAGCACCTAAAATCAAATATGGAATTTGAACCGCTTTCAAGTCTAAGGTTGTTGGTCCAGATCCAATTCCGCCAAAGATTGCAAACGAAACAATAACCGGACCTATGGTTGTTCCAACGTTGTTGATTCCTCCAGCCAAGCTCAAACGTTGATTACCCGTTGCAGGATCACCCATTTGAATAGCCAATGGATTCGCTGCAATTTGTTGAAGCGAAAATCCTAAACCAACAATGAAGAGTCCTGAAATAAGCAACTCGAAAGAAGCCGTGTTCGAAGCAGGAATAAACAACAAAGTTCCGCATGCGGAAATTAAAAGTCCAAGTGCCAAGCCATTTCTGTATCCAAGCGAATTCAAAATATCGCGTTTCATGATGGCTGAAATAGCGAAATACAAAAGTGAACCTACAGTGTACGCTACATAGAAGGCAAACGAAATTAATTGCGATTGCATTTGCGAAAGGTTCAATGCTTTCTTGAATACTGGAATTAAAATGTCATTACTCGCCGCAACGAATCCCCAGAAAAAGAAAATCGAAATTAATGTTGCTAACGCGCCTTTAGGTGCTTTTTGCATGTTGTTTTGGTTTAAGGTTTAGACTGCAATATAATAATGTAATTTGTACAATAAGTCGAACAGCTTTTATTTTTTGCTTTTACGAAGTATCTCATCCCATTTAACTTGAATACCTTCGGAAGGTAGTGGCGTATAATTGAAAGAAATTTTCTTTTTGTTATTTGTCTGAATTGCATACGGGACGGATTGAATGCCAAGTCCTTCAATTAATCGATAGTCATTTCCTCCATACAAAGTTGTGATGTTAGGAAGCTTCAGAGGTTTTATAGCTTTTTCGTATTCTTCATAAGTATTATGCATGCCGATAGCAATAATATGAAAGTCGTTTTTGTATTTAGAAGAAAGCTGATTCAACAGCGCAAGGTCTCGCTGTGAAGATTTGCTAGAGCGAAAGAAATAGAGATACATATTTCTATTGCATTGGTCACCAAAAATCCACTTTTCCCCTTGGTCGTCAATAAGAGTAAAGTCACTGATTTCTGTTTGAGATTTTTCGGAAAGTTCTTGGTCGAGATTTTTGCAAAGTATTTTAGACGATTCGAATTTGGAATCTCTAATTACATTCTGATTCAATCTTGATATTAATGCAGCCGACCATTCATTAGCGTAATATTTACCTCGAAGCGCGGCTACAAATACCAATTCGTCGAGCTGCAGATTATACTTGTTTTCTTGATTTAAAAAATTAATAATTTCTTCCGGATGCATACTCACTTGCAATAGACTATCGAACGTTTGCTTTTCAGTTCTGTTCAAATTTGGTTGCAGATAGTTACTTGCAAATATTTCCACCCATTCGCAAAATGCAGGGTTTGATAAATCTATCCTGGTTGACATATCTTCGTAAGAATCAGTAACTGAAGTAAGCAGTTTTAATTGACTTAGTTTGCAAAAGAGATAGTTCTCAATAAACGAATTTTGTTCCAATACCAACTTTAAGTCGCTCTTGATTGTGGTTTCGAAGTTGCTTAGAGATTCATAAAAATTCGACCGAGCTTTAATACTTGAATCCTTAGATTCTCCGAATTTTGCTAAATCTGATTTAGGGTTTTTGTTTCGAATTCGTTGAACAAACGCTTTGTTGGTATTGCTCTTAAGAAGCAAATAATCGTAGGCGTTGCTTGAAATGAAATTTGCAATCTGAATGTTTATCACTCCAATTAAAGCATTGGTTGCAACATTTGATTCACATTCAATTCGTGACTCCCAAAATTGAACAAATCCGTTCTGGGTAATAGTAGTGTCTGGTTGAAGAAAGGTGAGAGTGTACTTTTGCGCCGGATCAACCCACATTCGAGTTCTTCCGTTTCCCGTGCAAATGATAATTGATTTTGTTTTTTTAACAGGGATTTTTAAACTAAAATTCCCCTCGTCGTTGCCAACAGTTTGAGTCAGAAGACTGCGCTGATTGGTTATTTCATCAATCACTTCAAAGGCATATACCTTACTGTTTTTTGCCAATGAAGCATATCCATTAATCACAACGTCTTGGGCGAAAAGAGAAGTGAATAAGGTGGAAATAATTGCCGCTAGAATGCAAATGGTTCTCATAACTGAATTCCTTTTGGAAGGAACGAAGAAATGTCGCCGTTATTTTTATAGATCTCGCGAAGGACTGTACTTTGAACATGCGACAACTCAGGAGCAGTAACAAGCAGGATAGTTTCAATGCCATCTGAGATGGCTTTGTTCATGTTCGCAATGGTGCTCTCGTATTCAAAATCGGTGCTGTTGCGCAATCCTCGAAGAATATACTTTGCTCCAATAGATTTACAGAATTCTACGGTCAATCCTTCATACTTCGCCACACGAATAGTTGCATGACCAGCAAATGTTTGTTCAACAAATGCCATTCGTTGCTCCAAAGAAAATAAATAATTCTTTGTGGTATTCACACCAATGGCTACAACTACTTCATCGAATAACGCTGCGCCCCGAAGCACAATGTCTTCATGTCCTGTAGTAATCGGATCAAAAGATCCTGGAAATACTGCTATGCGTTTCATTTATTTTCTATTTTGAAAAATGAAAAATGCACATGTCCGTAACTGCGTGCTTGCCAAAAATACGGACTGTCTTCGAATTTTATGTCTTTCCCGTGTTCAATTATCAAGAGTTGAAACTGTTCCATTTTCTTTTCGAAAATTAATGCGGGCAATTCTTTCAACCAAGGTAAATCGTAAGGCGGATCAGCGAATACAACTTGCGGTAAGTCTGTTTGTCTTCCTAAAAAAGTTCGGACATCTGCCGTGAATATATCCATTCCATCGGCTTGAAAATCGCGCTTCACTTGTTGCAATTGCCTTGAATGCTTTGGACTGCTTTCCACCGCAATTACCCGCTGAACCCCACGCGAAGCGGCTTCCAAACTAATTGCCCCTGTTCCTGCAAACAAATCCCACATAAGCGAAACGTCATCCCAGTCCACCAAATGCTGCAACACATTGAACAACGCTTCTTTCGCGAAATCGGTCGTGGGTCTTCCAGTGAATGATTTGTCCACCTTAATTATGCGACCTTTCCATTCGCCTCCAATTATGCGCATAGCATGTGCAATTTCCAGAGGTCGTTCAACGAATTCGCTTGCATGTTTTCAGAGAACTGAACGTTGCGGACATACGATTCAAAAACTTCAACATAGTTCGAATCGAAATGTGTTCCCTGCACAAAAACAGGCAAAGCTGCTAAATCAATTCCATATTGAATACATCCGTTCGCTAAGAAATACAAAATATCTTCGGCCGTATTTCCGGCGTATTCATTCAACAACACCAGGGCGTTGTTTTTTTCAAGACACAAATAATGTTTTTCCTTTCCAACCCAAAGCGTTGCTTTCGATTGCACCAAACTCGCATGTGCGCGCTGTCCGGGAAGGAGTAGGGTTGGAAGCGCAAGAATTTCAACTCCAGCAATGAATCTTTCCAAATTCACAACCGACGAATGCGTTGCGAAAACAACGACAACATCTTGTTGTGTGTTGAAACGATACGCCAAGAATTCATTCGATGTTATTTGCGGAAGGTATTGCTCCATCTCGCTTTCGTTGAACATGGCTTTCGGAATTAGGTTGAAGGCCAAGGGCTCAACCGAGAGTATGGTCTTCTTGAAAACCGCGCTGGGCCAGTGTTTTTGAATCCAGGCGACACTTTCTGCGAAAGGAATACTTTCTCCAATCGGAAACGATTGGTTATGCGTAAATATGACAACGCCATCTTCCGGCTGAGCGAAAGCGATGGAAACAAAGAAAGATTCCAGATGCACGGAGGCATGCAGACGAGCGCTGTTCTCTACAACAGCCGTCGGAATTTGAAAGGTTTCAGTGTTCATCTTGAAAAAATACGCATAATTAATTTCTTTGCTAATTTACATCATTGCCGCGCTTAGTCTTTCTTTGCAAGCGAGAATAAAATCATGAGCCACACCGCCTTCGAACAATTACTTCTTCAGAATTTTTCTTTTGCGCCCACAGCAGGACAAAAGAAGCTCTTCCACGCCTTTGCGCGAATGATGTATTCCGAGAAGGCGCGCTTGGCACTCATGATAAAAGGATACGCTGGTACGGGAAAGACCACCTGCGTAAAAGCCATGGTTGATTCGCTTGCGGAACATCGCGTGAATGCGGTGCTTCTAGCGCCAACGGGAAGAGCAGCAAAGGTCTTGGGAAATTATTCCAACCGAAAGGCAAGTACCATTCACAAAGAAATTTATGTGAAGCGCATGGACCGCAGCGGGCGCGTTTGGTTCGAATTGAAGGAAAACGAAAACATTGATACGGTTTACTTCGTGGATGAAGCTTCCATGATTGGACAAGACACTATTGTTTTTTCAGAAGATAGTTTCGATGCTGGAAGTTTATTGGACGATTTGCTTTCGCATGTATACAGCGGCGAGCGTTGCAGGTTGGTGATAATTGGCGACACCGCGCAGCTTCCTCCTGTCGGTTGTCCGTTAAGCCCTGCGTTGAATATGGAAGTACTTCGCGACAACTATTCGTTGAACATTGCAGCCATTGAATTGCTTGAAGTTATTCGTCAAAAAGAAGGCTCTGGCATTTTAATCAATGCCACTTCCTTGCGCGAATTAATTGTGAGTCAAGGGAACGAATTGCCTCAATTTTCAACATTGAACTTCAACGATATTCATCGCGTAGACACCGATATGCAGCCCGTTGTGGAAGAGGCGTTGCAAGAATATGGAATTGAAGATTTGGTTATCATAACACGTTCAAACAAACGCGCGAATCTGTTCAACCAGCAAGTGCGTTCTAGAATTTTAGGGAACGAAGAAGAGATTAATTCGGGCGACCGAATGATGGTTTTGAAGAATAACTATTTCTGGCTCGATGAAAAGGAATCGAAGGAAGTGGGCTTCATTGCCAACGGAGATATTTTGAATATTCATCGAATAAAATCATTCGAAGAAAGAGGTGCTTTCAGATTCTGCAAGGCCATTGTGAAAATGGCCGACTATCCGGAAATGCCCGAGATGGAAGTCATTCTATTATGCACAACCATTTGGGAAGAATCTGCTCAGTTGTCGAAGGCGAAGATGCAAGAACTTTGGCAAGTCTGCGCGCTGGACTATCCAGATGCATCCACTGTAGGACAGTTGCGAAAGCTCCTTCAAAAAGACCCGTATTACAATGCCCTTCATGTGAAGTTCGCTTATGCAATCACATGTCACAAAGCCCAAGGTGGACAGTGGCCCTGTGTGTTTGTAGATCAAGGATATCTGACCGACGAGATGGCCGGATTGGAATTGAATCGTTGGTTTTATACAGCGCTTACACGTGCGCAGAAGGAAGTTTTTCTTGTTGGGTTTCAAGAAAAATTAATTGTGGAAGAAGAGCGAAATTTATTTTGAAAGTTTGAAGAACATTTCAATCTCTTCGGGCGTTTTCGGTTTCGCAGCAATACGCATGTTTTTATCTAGAATGAAGAAAGCCGGGGTCTTCGTAACCCGAAAGTCTTTTGCTCCTTTCGAATCCCATCCGCGCATTCCACATAAATTCGTAAAGGTGAATTCCCTTTCAGTTACTGCTTGTTTCCAAGCGTTGGCATCGTTGTCTACTGAGTATCCCACGAATGCGATTTTCCTTCCAGCATAATCTTTACTCAACTTCGCAATTTTCGGTGCTTCTGTTTTGCAGTGACTGCACCAGCTGCTCCAGAAAATGAGAAGGGTATATTGATTCGCAGCACAAGTCTTCTTCAAATCGAAAGCAACATTGTTCATGTCGTTGCCTGTGATGTTAGGTGGAGTTTTTCCAACGCTTACGCGTTCAATGCTTTCAGCGTTTCGCTTAATAACGTTCGAGAAATTATCATCGCCGCACGATTCGTCGTTAATGAAATTATCCATGAGGTAAAGCGTAATGTTTTCCATTCCGCTTTCATAAAATCCTGTGAGCATTTCATTCAACACAAACTCATACACACGGTCGTTTGCATGCGCTTTTTCGGTAAGTAGTCCAATGCAATCAATGAATCCGCTTTCGGTTCCTTTGCTGAACTGGCGCATGAAACTTTGAATGCGGTCGTTTAGCACAGTTGTGTGTAACACGCGTGCGTCGCTGAAATTCAGATTGTCCCAATAATGTGCTTTGTCTTTCGAAGGCTCCCTTTTCCAGTCGATCAGCTGTGAAACGAACGAAGTTTTTGTTGATTGCTTTTCGCGCTGCATGCATTCCAGTTGGTAAGCATTGAACGATGCTTCAAGATCAAGCAACTCCTTTTCTGCGGTTGAGTCCTTGTCTTTTTTCCAACGAATGTTCAATGCTTTTTTCTTCTGATTGAATTCGTTTTCTTTCTTCACATATTCATTCCAAAGAATGTTTCTATTTCCTTTTGTGCAGGTTAAACCGTTGTCCCATCGCGCGCCTTGAATGGCGAATACTGTTTCTGTTTCTGCATTGTCCATGGCTATAATGGCCATGTTGGAAGGCGTGAGACCGAGCGCGTAAAGGCCTTCTCCGTATGTCCCTTTGAATTGAAAACTGTTGTTGGTTATCGTAGTAGAATCTGCTACATCGAGGGATCTTCCTGTGGTTTTCCACAAGCGAATCGCTGTTCCATTGGGGTAGGTAGCTGTTCCAGAAATGACGTGAGATTGCGCAAAGGCCGCAATGCTGCAAAGAAGTAGTGAAAGGGCGAATAGTGTTTTTCTCATCTTGAAATTTCTAAGACAAAAATAACACCAACTTTAATAGCTTTGTTCGGATATGCGTGAATCTATTCTTTTAAAGTACGATGTGGCTTCAGAAGAGGAGCTGGAAGAGTTCCTGTACAACGCTGCTTTTGAAGAGGCGAAGCTCTTTCGTTCGCGCATGGGTGTGCGTCTTTTACGCAGAAAACATCTGAAAAAGATTGAAGAATGGTCTACCGATATCACCCTCGGACTCTGCATGAACGAGTTCAATTTTGCTCCAGCCTATTGGAAGGAAGGAGGAAGTTGGTTAGAGCATTTGAGAAACGTAGAGGCTATGGTGAGTCTAGGATTTAAGCAGGTCTTTCAGGCGAGCGGGGTGTATGAGATGCATTATGCGTTGGAGGGGTTGGAGCGAGCCGTAACCGATTGGGAAGATTTCTTGTTGAAGTCAGATTTGGCTTTGCTTGAAGAGCCGATTCACTCCCGCGAAGAGTTAAACACAGCTGAAGCCATTCAGTTTTTGTTGAAGGGTGAAGAAGCGAATGCCATGTCTTTGTTGCGAAAGGAAAAGACGCGTTTGAGCGCCTTCATTAAATAATCACGAATTGAAAACCTTTTCGAAGTAAGATTGTTGGAAGAGTATGAAAATGTCTGACGTTCGAATTTCCTGGCTTTCTATTGCATTCATTGCATTGGGAACCATGACTTCCATCTACTTGATTTCTCTTTTGAAATTCGATTATGATTTTGAAGATTTCTTCCCGAAGAACGATCCTGAAACCGAGTATTATTTAGAATTCAGGAAGTCATTCGAAACAGACAACGACTTCTTCATTGTTGCTCTTGAAAACGACGGAAGTGTTTTCGATTCTACCTTTCTTTCTCACGTCGACTCACTCACCAAAAAGCTACAGGCGTTACCGAATGTTGAGGAGTGTGTAGGTCCAACTTCGTTAATGACCTACGCCGTAGACCCCTTGTTTGGCGGGGTGTTCGAAACACCCTTACTTTCCGCGAATTCTTCTCAATCGTTCAAACAAGATTCCGTGACCATCTGGAACTCGCCGTCATACGTAGGTGTCTTTTTCGGAACGAACGGAAGGTCAGTCGCCATTAACATGAAGCACACGCAAATGTTAAGCAAGGAAAAGTGCGATGACTTGGCAAAAAATATTCAAGCGGAAGTCAATAAATTTCAATTCAAAAAATCGCACGTCATTGGTCGCGCGCTCGGACAGAAGCTCTATGTAGAGCTCATGATTAAAGAGTTGGCGCTTTTCATTTCAATCAGTTTAGTGCTAACGACAATCTTCCTGTTCATCGCTTTCAGAAGCGGATGGGGAATCATTATTCCAACAACGGTGGTGCTGTTGAGCATTATCTGGACGCTCGGATTCTTGAAGATCATGGGCAAAGATTTGGATCTTATGCTTACTGTTTTGCCTACGATTCTTTTTGTAGTTGGAATGAGCGACTCGGTACACGTACTCACCAAGTACATGCAAGAACTTCGAAAAGGGAAGGAGAAAATTGAAGCCATTCGTTATGCGTTTAAGAGCATTCGCTTGGCTACTTTCTTGACTGCGTTAACTACAGCTATTGGATTTTTCACTTTGGTGTTTTCCAACATTCAACCGATTTCTGATTTTGGTATATACACTGCGGTAGGAGTGCTCTTGGCATACGGACTAACATACACGCTTCTTCCAGCTATATTAATCTTAGGTAAGCCGAAGCGCATGAACGACTTCGCCATGTCGGATGATTTCTGGACTTCGAAATTGCACAACGGATTTATGTGGGTGCTTCGAAACCGGAAGTCGATTTGGATAGGAGGAATCGTGATTCTTGGATTAAGCGCATGGGGTGTTTCAACCATTGTGGTAGACAACATGATGTTGGAAGACTTGAAAGACGACCACGTCTTGAAGCAAGAATTTTCTTTCATGGAAAAGGAATTCGCGGGTTGTCGTCCGTTTGAATTGGGTATTGTTATGCCGAACGATTCTGCAATTCAATCGGTGGAAGTGTTGAAGCAATTGGATACGCTGGAATCTTATTTGCGCAATGAATACGGAGTAGGGGCCATGCTCGGATATGCGCAATTGGTAAAGGAAGCGAATAAGACATTGAATTTCGGAATGGAAGAGTATTATGTCATTCCAGACAGTCTGAAAGAGATTAGAGCCATTGAAGAATTGTTGCAACAAGGACCCATTGCGCGCGCTACTGGACTCGCATACAACGACAGCACACGCACTTTGCGCATCAGCGGAAAAGTTGGCGACATCGGAAGATTGCATTTCGATTCGTGCAATGCGAAGTTGAATGCGTTCATTGATGCGAACTGTCCAGATTTGTTGAATCGAAAAATCACCGGAACAGCTCACTTAATCGACGTCAACAACCGCAGTTTAATCGAGAACACCGTTTGGGATTTACTCATCAGTGTATTGGTTATTGGAATCATCATGGGTATCGTTTACAAGTCGTGGCGCATGATCCCGCTGACCATTCTCCCGAATTTATTTCCGTTGCTAATCGTTGCAGGTATCATGGGCTTCACGGGCATTCCGTTGAAAGTTAGTACCAGCATCATCTTCAACATAGCCTTTGGAATTGCGGTAGATGATACCATTCACTTCTTAGCGCGAGTGCGCAGTTTATTGGGCGAAGGCTTAAGCGTAAACTACGCCGTAAAGCGCACCTTCCTCACAACAGGAAAAGCCATGATTGTCACCACACTGATTCTCAGCGGCGGTTTCCTCACTTTAATATTCAGTGACTTCTTGGGTACGCATTACATTGGGTTACTCGTTAGCTTAACGCTATTCATAGCCTTGTTCGCCGAGTTGTTGTTTTCGCCGTTGATTGTGATGTTCTTCTACAGACAAGTTAAGAAAGGGTAGGAACTGCGTAATCAGAAAATCGTAGATTTTATTCCTACTTCGTAATTCCTACTTCGTAATTCCTACTTCGTAATTCCTACTTCGTAATTCCTACTTCGTAATTATCCAACAACAAAGTTCCAATTATGAAATAGGAATAAATTCGAAGAATTTCCAATTATGAAATAGGAATAAAACTGAAAGTTTTCCAATTACGCAGTTCCAATTACGTAGTTCCTTGGTTCGCTTGCGATTGCTTCGCAGAATTGATCACGAAGTGATTGATCACCGAAGGTGATGTGAACTTTATTATATTTACTTAAACTTCGTTTAAATGAAACATTTAGTCGCCGCAATATTATTTTTTCTTGGAACAGCTGAATCTGCTGTGGCACAAAAAGATCCTTTGAATCACGAAATGGTTTTCGTTGAAGGTGGTACTTTTCAAATGGGAAGTGATTCGGGGGAAGATGATGAGAAACCCGTTCATTTTGTTACCCTAAGTTCGTTCAATATTGGTAAATATGAAGTAACCCAAGCGCAATGGAAAGCGGTAATGGGAAATAACCCGAGTGGTTTTTCAGGGTGCGACGATTGTCCGGTAGAGAATGTGAGTTGGAACGATGTACAGCAGTATATCTATAAATTAAACTGTCAAACGGGTAAGAATTATCGTCTTCCAACCGAAGCGGAATGGGAATGTGCAGCCAAGGGAGGCAAGAGCAGCAAGGGTTATGCCTACAGTGGGTCGAACGACTTAAATTCTGTGGCTTGGAATCCAGACAACAGTGGAAGTAAAACGCATGCAGTCGGAGGCAAGCAAGCCAACGAGTTGGGAATTTATGATTTGAGCGGTAATGTTGAGGAATGGTGTTCCGACTGGTACGGTACATACACCAGTTACAGTGAGACAAATCCAACGGGTGCTTCATTGGGTCAGTTCCGTGTGCTTCGCGGTGGTAGTAGTGTCTTGCGTGCGAACTACTGTCGCTCTGCGGCTCGGATTGGGTACGTTCCAGACTACAGGTACGGCAAGGGGGTCCGGCTTGTATTGCCTGTTGAGTAATTTATTAAAAGGTTAGAACTACGTAATTAGAAAATCGAAGATTTTATTCCTATTAAGTAATTCCTGTTTCACAATCCCTACTTTGTAATTTGATAACAACGAAGTTCCAATTATGAAATAGGAATAACGAAGTTCAGATTACGAAGTAGGAATAATGAAGTTCCAATCAGAACTTTACATTAATCTCCAATCTCGCCCCAAACCCAAGTTCCAATATTTTTTGAAGGGTTGATATTCTTGCTTCCTTGAGGTTGTTTTCAATTTTCGAGATGTAAGATTTCGTGGTTCCAACTTTAATGGCCAGTTCTTCTTGGGTCATTCCTAATTGTTGTCTTGTTTGCTGAATTAGAGCACCTGATTTGAATAACTCATATCCAGTATCGAGGTCATCACGTTTTTTAGTTCCTTTTTTACCAAAGTGTTTTTCTTTGATTTCACTTAGGGTTTGTGTGTTTTTCTTTTTCATTGCCTAGAATACTTGAGTTTGCAAAAATAAATAAGTTTCACTTTAGAGCAACATGTTTTATTAAACAACGAAGAATTGATCACGAAGTGATTGATCTGAAAGATTGATTGCGTAGCAATTGATCACCGAAGGTGATTGCTGTTAATTCAATCCTCCTTCACAACATAAATCGAACGCCCAAGATTGTCTCTTAAAACATAAACGCCATTCTTTAAATGGCCTAAGTCAAGAACAACGGAGTTACCAAAAACATTCTGAGAAAGAATCTTTCTACCGCATAAATCGAATATTTCAAAATACTCTCGCGGACCTTCCCAAGAAATAAACAGACGATCAATAAACGGATTGGGAAATGCTTTGGTTGTTAATGCCAGCTCATCCACGCTTGTTGAAACCGCAATCAATGGCTTACATAATGTGGCTATACAACCGTTCGATGCGGTAGCTTCGAGGCACACTTGATAAACGCCTGATGAAATAAATGTGTGGTTGATTGTAACACCACTACCCAAGCCGCCATCACCGAAATTCCATTGCCAATCAATGAAACCCGAACTACTGCAACCAAAAGAATATTCCAAATTATTTCCTGTGGAAGTAGAAATGAAATCAACGGGAGGGACAGGCAATACGGTAAAGTTCACTCCGAAATCAGCACTAACGAAATTGGGATTGCTAGAGCGAATTCTCATTCTGTAATTCGTTCCCGGTGCCGTTCCATTTGGAATGGTGCTATTAATAAAGCCTCCAGATGTACTTGCAATACTTCCGATTTCTTGAAAGACGGAGAAATTTCCCAATGCATCTGACAATTCAACGGTGAAAATATTGCCGGAATTGAATGTTCCAGTAGCACCATAATTCACATCGAACGAAGACCCCGGGCAAAAAGATATTCCACCTACACCGGTAATCTGAGTACTAACATTTCCAGCGTTTCCTGCCGCTGTAACTTTTAATTCATCAACTGCAAAAGCAGGATCAGCAGCGCTAAACGATTGCTGGTTCACAAAACGAAAACCAAATCTGATTTGTGATTGGTTATCCCACTGCGGATTGGTGAGTGTTGCTAAAGTCCAGTTTGGAGAATTGTAATAGGACCCCGTTTGAAGGCTCCACGTCAATCCTCCGTTCAAACTGTAATAAACTTCTCCGTAATTGGAAACAGACCCACTGCACAGCCAGTAAAATGAAAAGGAAATTCCCGTTTGTCCGAGGGTAGAAACATCTGCCGACATTTTAGCGAAATACGTTTCATCGCCGTTGCAAAGTAAACCACCATCACTGGCTTGAAAGGAGGTGCAGCTCACGCCACTGTTCAAAGCATCTGTGCTCGCAATGTGCATATAGCCACTCTGCGGATAGCCGGTTATAGAGGCAGGTTGATTGCTCGTATTAGGAATAGAAACGTCAAAGCCAACGCAAGATTCTACAAAGGTTCCTCCTGCATAAACGGAATTCACTAACCATTGGTTGTATCCACCCACAGCGGAACTCATATCGGGAGTATTGACGAAAAAACTCCCGAATCCCGAATTAAAGTTCTCCGAATAAAGCACTGTTTGTGAAAACGCTAAAGAAGAAAGGGTAGAGAGTAAAATCACAAGGAAGTGTCTCATAGTCTTGATGTTAAGGTGACACTAATATAATATCAAATTTGAAATTGCGGGAAACATTTTAACGAATCACTTCCGGCTTCACCCCACGATAAGACTCCGGCATCATACCAACATCAGCACCAATGTAAGTTGGGTCGCAGTAGATGTAATCGTTTCCATTGTATTGAATAATAGCGTCTGTGTTTTTCTGATCTTTCAATCTCACAGCCATGGCAACGTGACCGGGATAATTCAATCCGATTGTTTCAACGCCTACCAATTCCGTGAGTAGCGCATTCAACAAAAACGTTCGGTCTTCGCAGTCTGCAAACGGATAAGCCAAGACTTCTTCAGGAATGCAAAACTTTTCATATTGAAATTGATCTTGGTCTGTTTTGTAAGGAATGCTCTGACAAACAAGAGCGTATAAATAACGAACCTTCTCTCGCTCACTTCCACATGAGGCAAGCTTTGCATCCAAAGCTTTGTGTAATCTTTCTTTGAATGAAGCGGGCAAAGGCTGACCGAAGTAATAGTCCAATTCAGTCTGAGGAATCGTCGCGTCGAAAGTGGTGCGATACGTTAAATAAGGAAGAGTCACATGCTCAGTGTTTCGATTGAATTTAAAATCGAATCCGCGATCGACCCACTTTTCCGGAAACTTCGCAGAAGGCGTATTTGCCAATGTGAAAAGACTCTTCGCGCTTTCATGTTGTGAAGTATAGGTGTACAATGAACTCGGGGATTTCGCTTCTAAAATGAAATAGTTGTGCCCGTTAAATTCAAAATACGATTTGCTATAAAGCATGTCGTTAAAGGGAAGGGTTAGTACAATCTGATTTTCACCGTACATAATCCGCGCGTCATATCCCATTTGAACCAACGTAAACCACAAGAATAAATTCTGATTGTTTTTACTCGAGAAATTATTTTTCGCTACCGCTTGAACCATCTGGTAAACTCCCCAATCTGAAAGTCCAAATTCACTTTTCTGATAATTGAAATACGCCAACATCAAATCATACTCTTTCTCGGAACAACTCTTCCAATACGTCGTAATCGAACTCGGGTCTGGATTGCCTTTCAAAGTTGGCCAATTACTCGAAATCAATATCATCTTCCATTCATTTCCAAACAAACTTTCATTCTGAAATTGAAACGCTTTGTTGAATGCTAATTCCTCCGGAAGGTCCTGCGGAAGGTCCTGCGGAAGGTCTTGTGGAAGGTCCTGCGGAAGGTCTTGCGGAAGGTCCTGCGGAAGGTCCTGTGGAAGGTCCTGTGGAAGGTCCTGCGGAAGGTCCTGTGGAAGGTCCTGCGGAAGGTCTTGTGGAAGGTCCTGTGGAAGGTCCTGTGGAAGGTCTTGTGGAAGGTCCTGCGGAAGGTCTTGTGGAAGGTCCTGTGGAAGGTCCTGCGGAAGGTCTTGTGGAAGGTCCTGCGGAAGGTCTTGTGGAAGGTCCTGTGGAAGGTCCTGCGGAAGGTCTTGTGGAAGGTCCTGCGGAAGGTCCTGTGGAAGGTCTTGTGGAAGGTCTTGCGAAGCACCTTCGGAACGACCTTGCGAAGTATCTTGTGAAACATCTGGCTTAAACACCGGCGGTGCCGTTGGCTTCGGTTTTTCACTTGCGGGTTTCGAAGGGAATAAATCTTCTCGCTTCCAATTCCCTTCTAACATTTTCGCAAAGGCCTTGTCATGCGCACTCCGCAGCGAGTCCATCTCGCGATTGACTTTCTGTTCAAACTGATTCATTTCTTTTTCGCGTTGCTGTTTGAATTTCTCGAAATCAGTAATTTGTCCGTGAGAGAGAACAGAAAGAGTAAAAAAGAACAATATGCTAAGTGTGTTTTTCATTGCTTTTTATCTGTAATCGAAGATAATGAGGTTTCGTGCAAATAGAACACTTGAGAATTAATCTAAATGTGATTGTTTTTATCCCATTCTCATTCTCCTACTGTTTCTGTTTCTTTCAACCTTTGATTTTCTCAGATAAATTTTTAATCATAGTAAACAACATTTTTGATAGCTCTATTGAAACCTGAATTTGTTGGACATGCAGTTGAGCATCTATTTGATTTTCTAATAGCATTATATCGAATATTGCAACGCATTCGAAAATTGAGGCTCGTGCTATGGTGAAGAAATGGCGACGATCATTGGGCGTTAAGCGCCCCGACCCTTCAGCAATATTCAATACAATACTGTATGATGCTCTAGCTAATTGATCTTTAACGTGTCGTTCGTTTTTGCAAGAGCGTAATATTGCGTTACAAGTAACATGAAATATTTGAGCTTTCTTATAGACTTCCAATTTTTGAAAGTCGAATTGTTGTTGTGGGGGAGTAATTATCATTCAACAAATCTTCGACAGAAATCTGAAAACCCCACTAACTTTTATATGCAAGTTATATGCTGTTTATTCGTCAGATAAAAGTCTCATTCTCTTTCTCCTACTGTTTCTCTTTCTTAAAAACAGAATGAGAATGAGTAGGACAATGGGAATGATTGAAAAAATCTCTTTCTCTTTCTCCTACTGTTTCTCTTTCTTAAAAATAGAATGAGAATGAGTAGGACAATGGGAATGATTGAAAAAATCTCTTTCTCTTTCTCCTACTGTTTCTCTTTCTTAAAAATAGAATGAGAATGAGTAGGACAATGGGAATGAGTGTAATAAAAAATGCCGACATTTCGTCGGCATAATTTTCGCGGAAAGGGGGGGATTCGAACCCCCGGTACAGTTTCCCGTACGACAGTTTAGCAAACTGTTGGTTTCAGCCACTCACCCACCTTTCCTAACGGCTGATCCTCTTTTACGAGGATTGCAAATGTAAACCGACATTCCTATATTTCAAATTTTTTTTCTAATCCTTCCCGAAGTGCTCCTTCAACGCTGCATAGACCTTGTGCGTAGGCAATCCCATGACATTGAAATAACTTCCTTCCAAATTCACTATTCCAACCAATCCAATAAAATCTTGAGCGCCATAACTTCCTGCTTTATCGAAGGGCTTGTAGTGCTCAATGTAATGACGAAGCTCAGCTTCACTCATCTCGGCAAAGGTCACTTTCGTGCAATCGGTAAACGAATGTTTCCATGTGGAAGTGGACAGGCACACACCCGTATACACTTCATGACTTCTTCCACTCAATTGCTTCAGCATACTTAACGCTTCTTCAAAGTCAGTTGGCTTGTTCAGCAAAGTTCCTTCAACATGAACAACAGTATCTGCGGTAATCACCAACTCGTTGGCTGATGCGGTTTCCAACAAGGCCTCCGCTTTCCGCTCTGCCAAGCGCTGCGCCACTTCAGCCAAGGGCCAAGAGGGATCAATGCTTTCGTCTACATCGGAAACCCGAACTTCAAAGGTTAGCCCCATGCCTGCTAATAATTCTTTTCTTCGCGGAGAGCCCGATCCCAAGACTAACTTGTAGTTGTTCATCAACGGTAATAATTCTTCCATGACTACAAATTTACATCGTAAATTTGCGCGCATGCATCAATTAGTTCTTATCCTCGACTTCGGTTCGCAAGTCACTCAGCTTATTGCACGTCGCCTTCGCGAACACAACGTTTATTGTGAAATTAAACCTTGGAACAAGGTGACTTCCATACCAGAAAATTGTGTTGGAGTTATTTTATCTGGAAGTCCATTCAGCGTGCACCAAGAGGGTGCTCCTCTTCCCGCAGTTTTCGATATAAATCCGAATTTACCCATGTTGGGAATTTGCTACGGCGCTCAGCTGATGGCACAATTGAACGGAGGAAAAGTGGAACGCAGCACGCACCGCGAATACGGACGCGCAAACTTAATTAGCCATCAATCGAATCATATTTTGTTTCAAGGAATTCCTGACAATTCACAAGTGTGGATGTCGCACGGAGATACCATAACGGGTCTAGGTGAAAACATGGATATCATCTGTAGCACAGAGAATGTTAAAGTAGCAGGATACGCCTTCAAAGACCGTCCAGTTTTCGGAGTGCAATTTCATCCGGAAGTATTCCACTCAACAGATGGCGGAATTATGTTGAAGAACTTCGTTGTTGATGTTTGCGGATGCAAGCAAGACTGGACGCCTGCTTCTTTCGCAGACGAAACCATTGCCGATCTGAAAGTTAAATTAGGAGACAATAAAGTAATCCTTGGTTTAAGCGGCGGCGTAGATAGCAGCGTTGCTGCAGTGCTTATTCACAAAGCCATTGGACCAAACCTCCATTGCATTTTCGTGAATAACGGATTGCTTCGCAAAGACGAATACGAAAGCGTTCTCGACAGCTATATGCATTTAGGTTTGAACGTGAAAGGCGTAGATGCAAGCGATATGTTCTATGATGCCTTGAAAGGGTTGTCAGATCCTGAAGCAAAGAGAAAAGCAATCGGAAAAACATTCATCGATGTATTCGATGCCGAAAGTAAATTGGTGGAGGGCGCGAAATGGCTCGGACAAGGAACCATTTATCCAGATGTGATTGAATCGGTTTCTGTTTCCGGAGGTCCTTCGCAAACCATCAAGAGTCACCACAACGTAGGCGGACTTCCAGATTACATGCAGCTTTCGTTGGTTGAACCGCTTCGCTTGTTGTTCAAAGACGAAGTGAGAAGAGTAGGGCGCGAGCTTGAAATTCCAAATGCAATATTATCTCGCCATCCGTTCCCAGGTCCAGGCTTGGGCATTCGAATTTTAGGAGACATCACGCGCGAAAAAGTGCGTGTGCTTCAAGAAGTAGATGCCGTTTGGATTAACGGATTGAAAGAAGCGAATCTCTACGACGAAGTGTGGCAAGCGGGCGCAATCCTGCTCCCAGTGCAGAGTGTGGGTGTTATGGGCGATGAGCGCACGTATGAGAATGCCGTTGCGTTGCGCGCAGTAACGAGCACCGACGGAATGACCGCAGACTGGGCTCATTTGCCTTATGAATTTCTAGCGAAAGTGAGCAACGACATCATCAATAAAGTGAAAGGTGTGAACCGCGTAGTCTATGATATTAGCAGTAAGCCACCCGCAACTATCGAATGGGAATAAAATTCCTTACCTTTATGTCAATAAATAATATTTGAATGGAATTACCGCAAGGATTATTTTTAAGAAAACTGCTGTTTCTTTTTGCTTTTGTCTTTTTTGCGAATCTATCTTTTGGACAGAATTGCAAGAATTATCACATGGTTTCAAGCGGAGAAACACTCTTTGGAATTTCAAAAAAATATAGCTTAACTGTTGCTCAGGTTGAATCACTAAATCCCGGCTTAACCGCAGCTTTGAAGGTCGGACAGAAGATTTGTTTACCAGCTGAAGCCAAAGTCGAAGTTCCAGTTTTACCAGTCATAGACTCTTCATTTGTTGAAGTTGTTCAACTTGATGGGGATTCTTCGAAAGTGCCTATTCAAGTTCCTGATAGTCTTGCGCCAAAGAAAAAGGACATGTATTCCATTGCTTTGTTGTTGCCGTTTTCAAGCTTTAAGGCGAATGCTGATTCCTTGGATCAGCGAGCTGCAAAGCTGCGTTCCGTGGCGATTAACATGTACAGAGGTGCAGTCATGGCGCAAAGCGCTATGAATAAAAACGGTGTTCGGGCAACGATTAGTATTTACGATGTGGGAAATAGCGTTGCTAGCGGCACTAGGGCTGTTGAGCGGTTAGAAGCGAATGATGTTGATTTAGTTATTGGTCCCTTGTTCAATGATCCCTTGGTTGAAGTTGCAAAATGGGTAAGCGGTCGAAACTCACATTTGGTTGTGCCCATAAAGATTACCAATAAGATTTTATTGTTGTCTGAACACATGAGCAAAGCTTATCCAGGATCCAATTCGCAATGGTATTATTTAGCTGGCTATGCAAAACGAGAGTTTCCAAATGCAATAATTGTAGGTGCTTACGGAAAGGGGAAGGATGACTTTTCGATGTCTGCGGCAATGGCAGGATTCGCCGATGGTGGATTGGATTCGCTTATGATGTTCGATGTAACGAATGGAGCTGTTAAACTCAACGAATTCGTAAAAGGTCAAAGTAAAAAGGTGGTTGTTTTAGACATGAACTCCGATAAAAAGTTAAGCTCCTCCGTTTCTTCGGCACTAACAGGTTTAGATATAAATATTATTGGTGGCGATAGTTATGCTTCCGATGATAAATTGAAATCAGATTCGAAGGGTTCATCTAAAGTATCCGGAACCAAATCGGTTATGCTAGATTATTACAACATGGACCACTTGAAGTGGATTGCGCAATACAGAAAAAACTTCAGAGCTGAACCCGATGAGTATTCTGCAATTATGCACGATGTTATTTTGTTCTATGGAACAGGTTTGAAGATGTTCGGAACGGATTTGAACAATCATTTAAATGACGTCGAGTGCCCGGGATTAATATTCATGGGATTCGATTTTTTTAAAACAGGACCAAAGACAGGATATGAGAACGCATACGTGAACGTGGTTCAAAAAATGAACGGAAGATGGGGATTGAAGAACAAATCGAAATAAACTTAACACCGTTTCAGAAAAAGGTAGTTAACGATTTATTGGAAATTCAAGACAGTATTTGTGCGGCATTGGAAACCTTAGATGGGGCCGATTTTCACGAAGATATTTGGAAGCATACTAGCGGTGGCGGCGGAAGAACGCGTGTTCTTAACGGATCTTTATTTGAGAAAGGGGGTGTTAATTTTTCAGCCGTTACAGGACCCATTCCAGCAATGATGAAAGAGCGTATGCATCCCGAAGCGAAGACTTTTTTCGCAACAGGAGTGTCACTGGTTATTCATCCATTTTCCCCACATGTTCCAATCGTTCACATGAACGTGCGCTATTTTGAAAGTGATGCCGGAGACCAATGGATTGGCGGAGGAATAGATTTGACTCCGATTTACGTCAACCAAGATCAACGCGATTTTTTTCATACTGAAATGAAAAACGTTTGTGATGTTCACGACATGAATCACGAAGAATTTAAGTTGTGGGCCGACAAGTATTTCTTCATTCCACACAGAAAAGAAACACGTGGTGTAGGTGGAATTTTCTATGACTATCAAAAGCCTTCCGAACAGAAATCCATGGAAGAACTTTGGGCGTTTAACAATGCCGTAGGTCACACTTTCAATAAGGCTTATTTACCGATTGTTGAAGCGAATATGAACTTGGAGTATACCGAGCAACAGAAGCAATGGCAATTGCTTCGCAGAGGCAGATATGTTGAATTTAATTTGGTTTGCGATAAAGGAACACTCTTCGGTCTTCAAACCGGAGGAAGAACAGAAAGTATTCTCATGAGTCTTCCAAAATTCGCCTCTTGGGAATACGACTTTCAAGTCGAACCCAATTCTCCCGAAGAAAAAACGCTAAACATCTTACGCTCTACCATCGCGTAGCGTCATCCGCTTGCGGTCATCAATCGCTTAAAGGCGATTGTCGACCATCTTCACACCAGGGAATCCCGCTTGATTAAATTTGAAGTCTCCGTCGTTGATAGCAGGATTCGCTTTGAAGTTTTTAATCTTGTAGGTTACATCTGCATTCTCGCGTGTCTTCACATTCACCTTCACCAATTCCATTTTCGATTTGTCAACGTATAACGTTACAGTGTGGAACGATTTGGATTTAGGGTTTATAGGGTATAGAGCAATTTCGTAACAAGCAATGCCGTCAATTGTAGCGTTAGCGTTTTTCATTTCATGCTTGAAGTCTTTGTTCCAGATGGTATACATCTCTGAAGGGTCGAATCCGCCATCTTTTACATCGGCGAGATTATCGATTGAACAAGAGTTCGATTTTTTATTGTAAGTCCAAACAGTCGCGCCGTCGCAATAAACGGAATAGTCTGGAAGGGCGAGTTGATATTTTTTTCCTTTTACTTTAACAGTGCCGTTTTGTTTGGTCACTTTTCCAGTTTTTGGATTGCTTAATTCAGAACTGAAGTCTGAAGAGGTGGTTGCCCACGATTTAGCTTTCGTAGAAATTTTATCTAAAATTTCTTTAGATGTCTGTGCTTGAAGAGAGAACGTTGCAAGAAGTGCGAACGTTAGAAATAGATTTTTCATTTTGTTTTTTTATTAATCACGCAGGTTTTTCAAGAACTGTTCCAAAGATATCTCATCGGGTATTAAAACCTTCCGAGCCTTGCTTCCTTCGAATGGGCCAATAAGTCCTGCAGCCTCCAATTGATCAATCAAACGGCCTGCTCTGTTATAACCCAATTTTAGTTTGCGTTGAAGAAGAGATGCTGATCCTTGTTGACTTAACACAATGACCTTGGCTGCTTCTTCGAACAATGAATCACGTTCCGAGTTGTCAAAATTACCTATTTCCATTGAATTTTCATCAGCAACTTCAGGAAGATGAAAAGCATGGGCGTATCCTTGTTGACTTCCAATGAACTCGGTTATGGCCTGTACCTCAGGCGTATCAACGAATCCGCATTGCAAACGAATGAGTTCATTACCTGTGCTTAACAACAAATCTCCGCGTCCAATTAATTGATCGGCACCTCCTGCATCGAGAATGGTACGCGAGTCTATCTTAGACGTTACACGGAACGCTATACGCGCTGGGAAGTTGGCTTTGATAGTTCCAGTAATAATATTCACGGAAGGACGCTGTGTGGCAATGATTAGGTGAATACCAATGGCACGAGCCAATTGCGCCAAACGTGCGATCGGTGTTTCCACCTCTCGTCCAGCGGTCATAATTAAATCGGCAAACTCATCCACTACCAATACAATGTAGGGAAGGTATCGGTGACCGTTGTTCGGATTTAATTTTCTTGAAATAAATTTCGCGTTGTATTCCTTGATTGTTCTGCACTCCGCTGTTTTCAAAAGTTCGTAGCGTTCGTCCATTTCAACACACAACGAATTCAAGGTCTTCACGGCCTTGCTTGTGTCGGTAATAATGGCTTCCGCTTCGTCGGGAAGTTTCGCCAAGAAATGTCTTTCAATTTTATTGAAAAGGGTAAGCTCAACTTTTTTCGGGTCAACGAGCACAAACTTCACTTGTGAAGGATGCTTTCGATACAGCAAGGAAACCAAGATAGCGTTCAATCCAACAGACTTACCTTGTCCAGTAGCACCGGCCATAAGCAAGTGAGGCATCTTCGTGAGATCGGTAACAAAGATGTCATTTGAAATTGTTTTTCCCAATACCAACGGAAGTTCCATGTCGGCATTTTGAAACTTGTCGCTTGCAATCAACGAACGCATAGAAACCACGTCGGGTTTGCTGTTCGGAACTTCAATACCTATCGTTCCTTTTCCTGGAATAGGCGCTATGATACGAATGCCCAATGCAGCAAGTGAAAGCGCAATATCGTCTTCTAAGCTTTTGATTTTGGAAATACGCACTCCAGGTGCTGGAACAATTTCATAGAGCGTTACGGTAGGTCCGATGGTAGCTTTAATTTTCGCAATCTCAATTTTGTAGTGATTGAGTGTTTCAATGATTCTGTTTTTGTTTTCTTCTAGTTCTTCCTTCGAAATCTGAGGTCCATTTCCTCCGTAATTCTGAAGTAAATCAATGGAAGGAAGTTGGTAGCGTGAAAGGTCCAGCTTGGGATCGTATTCGCCAAATTCGGTGCTTTCAATTTCGTCAGAACTGAGTTCTTCGGCTTGAACAAGTGGAGCAATTTCAATTCCTAAATCGCCCATATCATCATCTTCGAAAATGGTTGAATTTCCTGAGGATGTAGGACTTAATTCAAATTCATCTGATTCTTTTTCCTCTTCTGGAATTAAAGCGAATGTCGGTTGTGGTTCCATCGGATTGTCGAAGTCGAAGGAAGTTGTTTGCTTAGGCGCGTCTTCTTCAGCTATGAATTCGTATGTATCTGGTTCTGGTTCTGGCTCGGGTGTGAAGGTTGGCACCGCTTCGGCCTTTACTTCAACGGTGGTCTCTTCGGTGTTTACAGTAGAACTGAAAGGCACTTCCTCTTCCTCATATTCTTTTTCAAAAGGTCGCGGGTTATCGGGCTTAGGTTTCGATCTGAACAACACGGCCAATCGGGCCATGAAGGTGTCTACGTGATGATTGAAGTTCACAATGAAGAAAACGACAACTACAAAAAGAATTCCGAGTAGGGTGCCTATCCAACCTAAATTCGAAACGCAGAAGTGGGTGGCAACCACGCCGTACCCGCCAACAAATAGTCCGTTGATTGAAATTTCAATGTGATCATAGGGGATGGGATTGGTATGATGAGCAAAGAAGCCAACAGCGAGCGGCACGAAAAGCATTATTCCTAAGCAAATACGAAATGTTTTGAAGAAGGGTAGAAGGTGCTTGCCCGTTAAGAATTTCCAGCCGATTAAAAAAGTTAGAAAAGGAAGACAAAGCGCTGCAATACCGGCGAAATGGAACATTAAGGCATGGGCTAAACTAGCTCCGATGCCACCCATCCAATTTTGATAGGAAACGTTTTGAGGTCCGTTGCCTATTAAAATATCTTGGTCATTGGAACCTGAAATCAAATAGGAAACACAGGCAATGGCAATGTATGCGGAAATCAACAGCACAGCAAGCCCCGCTATGCGATAAGACCGTTCGTCGCGTTGTAAGTGGTCGTTTCTATCTTCAAATTCGGCGGAGGTGTCTGCCTCGCCTTTTCTTTTTTTAGCCAAAATGTACAGTTGTATGGATGTGTGAAATTATTCAGTAGAACAACAGAAAAAGCAAGGGTTGTAGTGTCTTATTAACATAGATTTGTGATTATTCGATAGGCAGTGCGAAGGAGAAGGTGAAAAAAAAGAATTTCAATGTTGCAATTCTCAATATTCTACGTATATTTGCCGTCCAATTTCTGCAACAATGGCTAAGAAAGGTAATAGAATACAAGTTATAATGGAGTGCACAGAACACAAAGAGTCTGGCAAACCCGGCACAAGCCGTTACATCACTACTAAGAACAGGAAGAACACTCCTGAGCGCTTAGAGAAGAAAAAATTCAACCCGATTTTGAAGAGAATGACGGTTCATAAAGAAATCAAATAAGATTAAGTCATGGCAAAGAAAGTAGTTGCGACCCTTCAAACTGGTGGTGGAAAGAACCACACCAAGGTTATTAAAATGATCAAATCTGCAAAGACAGGATCATATTCCTTCAAAGAGGAAATTGTACACAACGACAAAATCGGCGAGTGGTTTGCTAAAGGCTAATCGCTGTTAGAAATATGTTAAAAGGCTTTTCCTTTGGAAAGGCCTTTTTTTTATTTTAGACCCATACTATGAGTTTCTTTAAACGCCTCTTTTCGAAAGAAAAAAAAGACAAGTTAGATCTTGGTCTTGAAAGAACCCGCGAAGGTTTTTTCGGGAAGCTTGCACGTATTATTACGGGTAAAGCCCATGTAGACGAAGAGATGCTGGATGAGTTGGAAGAAATTCTAATCACATCGGATGTTGGGACAGACACAACTGAAAAGATTATTAAGCGTATTCAAGAGCGCGTTCGTCAAGAGAAATCAATGCCTTCAGATCAATTAAATCAAGTGTTACGCGATGAGATTGCGCAAATGCTCGTTGGTCACGAAGGAGAGGAGAGCGAGGAAATTTATATTCCAGCTACTGATGGAATGCCATACGTAATTATGGTGGTTGGAGTGAATGGTGTGGGAAAGACTACCACTATTGGAAAGATGGCTTGCCAACTTCAACAACAAGGAAAGAAGGTGGTGCTGGGTGCGGCAGATACCTTCCGCGCAGCGGCTATTGATCAACTGAAAATTTGGGCTGAACGCGCGAATGTTGAGATTGTAGCGCAGGCCATGAATGCTGATCCTGCTGCTGTGGCTTTCGATACGCTGCAGTCTGCTGTTTCTAAAAATGCCGATGTTGTAATTATTGACACTGCGGGTCGCCTGCATAACAAGGTTGGACTCATGAATGAGTTGACTAAAATTAAGCGAGTGATGCAAAAGGTTGTGCCGAATGCTCCGCACGATGTGATGTTGGTTTTAGACGGTTCAACCGGACAGAATGCATTTGAACAGGCGAAGCAGTTTACGGCAGCTACCGAAGTGTCTTCTCTGGCCATTACGAAAATAGATGGAACAGCGAAGGGCGGAGTTGTAATTGGAATTTCAGATCAGTTCAATATCCCCGTTCGCTTTATTGGAGTGGGGGAGCAAGCTGGTGATCTTCAAGTCTTCAATAGATTTGAATTTGTAGATAGTTTATTCGCAGGAAAAACAAAATAATGAAGACGAAAACACTCAAGAAAAACAAGGTGAACGTAGTAACCTTGGGTTGCGCGAAAAACATTTTCGATTCGGAAATCATGATGGCGCAGTTGAAAGCGAATGCTTTCGATGTAGAGCATGAGTCGGAAGAAACCGATTCGGAAATTGTAATCATCAATACCTGCGGATTCATTGATAATGCTAAAGAAGAAAGCATCAATACCATTTTGGCCTGGGCGAAAGAAAAAGAAAAGGGAAATGTTTCGAAATTATATGTCACCGGATGTTTGAGTGAACGCTACAAGCCTGAATTGGAAAAGGATATTCCGGAAGTTGATGCATTCTTTGGAACGCGTGATCTCCCTCGTTTATTGAAAACATTAAAAGCCGATTACAAAACGGAATTGGTTGGAGAGCGTTTGTTAACTACACCAAGTCATTTCGCTTATTTTAAAATTGCGGAAGGATGTGATCGTCCGTGTTCGTTTTGCGCCATTCCGCTTATGCGCGGAAAGCACGTGAGTACGCCTATGGAGCAGCTCGTGAAGAACGCTAAATCTTTGGCGGCGAGCGGAACGAAGGAATTGGTGCTCATTGCTCAAGATTTAACTTTTTACGGATTAGACATTGAAAAGAAAAGAACGCTTTCAGAATTGTTGAAGCGTCTTTCAGATGTGGAGGAGATCGATTGGATTCGTCTTCAATATGCCTTCCCTAGTGGTTTTCCAATGGATGTGTTAGACGTCATGAACGAACGCAACAACATTTGTAAGTATTTAGATATGCCCCTTCAACATGGAACAACAAAAATGTTGCAAGCCATGAAGCGCGGCATAACGAGAGAGAAGACCGATGCGCTTCTTCAAGACATTCGCATGAAGGTTCCGGATATTGCAATTCGTACGACCTTGATTACTGGATTTCCCGGGGAAACCCCTGCCGATCACAAAGAATTGCTGAAGTGGATAGAGCAATCGCGCTTCGAACGTTTGGGTGTGTTCACCTACAGCCATGAAGAGAATACTTCAGCCTTTGTTTTGAAGGATGATGTTTCAGCGAAGACAAAGAAGAAACGCGCCGATGAGATTATGGAAGTTCAATCGCACATTTCGTTGGAATTGAATGAAGCCAAAATTGGAAAAACCTACAAGGTTTTAATAGATAAAATGGAAGGCGATTATTACATCGGCCGCACCGAATTCGATTCTCCTGAAGTAGACAATGAAGTAGTTATTCCTAAGTCTGAAGGATATTTGCGTGTGGGTGATTTTGCCGACATAGAAATTGTTAATGCAGAGCATTACGATTTAATTGGAAAAATTAAGGCGTGAGTTCTGAAGTGAAATATCCAGTTATGGAAACCTTCACCAGTGTTCAAGGTGAAGGCGTTCACACAGGTGTTCCGAGTTTTTTTATTCGATTGGCTGGATGCGACGTTGGTTGTGTTTGGTGCGACGTTAAGGAAAGTTGGGATAAAGAAAAGCATCCGCTTTTATCTTTAGATTCCCTTGTTGAAGCAGCTGTTGGAAGTGGAGTGAAAGTGGTCATAGTTACGGGTGGAGAGCCTACGATGCATGATTTATCGCCATTGACAGAGGCACTTCGAAATCAAGGAATGAGCATACATTTGGAAACAAGTGGCACTCAAAAATTAACTGGACTTTTCGATTGGATTACCTTCTCACCCAAAAAATTTAAGGCGCCTTTGGAAGAATATTTCCAACTAGCCAATGAATTGAAAGTAGTGATTAATCACAAGTCAGACATTGAATGGTCTCATGAATTGTCTGCGCGTATGAATGAACATGCACAGTGGTTTATGCAACCTGAATGGGACAAGCGAGAGATTATGCTTCCGCTTATTTTCGAATGGGTACTAAAAAACCCACACTGGCGTGTGGGTCTTCAAATTCATAAATACATGGGAGTTGAATAATTATTATTCTTTCACTACCCGAATTTTATTTCCTTCTTCATCTGTTACCAAATAAATTCCAGCGCCGTAGTTGCTGAAATTAATTTGCAATACACCGTAGAAGGTTTCAACTAAATTCCCTTGAATAGAGTACACGCGAATGTTGCTTTTCTTCGAGCATTGTACAATGCCTCTGGTTGGGTTAGGGTAAACTGAAAATATTTTTTCAGAGGCATTCATTTCTTGAACGCTTATGACACCCTGGTTATTGGAGAAATCAGGGGTAGTGACGATGAAGTTTACCCATTCAGGGCTTCCGTCTGTAAGTCGACCAAGACTGGTGTCGGCATCCATGTGCACCCATGCGATTTCATCTACACGGGTTAATCCATCCGGACTGTATAATCCAACAAACTCATTGTTGTTATTTAAATTAAAGCTTGCGTGTCGTACCCCTTGTGAACCACTGTCGTCAATAAAAAAAGTGAGCCATCCTAGACTTGGCACAGTGACACTATCTACGAATGTTGCTGGTATTTGCCACCTTCTTGGATTATTGCTGTCGTCACTCAAGAAGTAGCCGGCTAGACTTACATCGTAGTTCAATGGATTATAAATTTCAACCCAATCATCGAATTGTCCATAGTTATCCGCGAATGTCAAAATGTTATCTGCCATAACTTCATTAATAACAACAGGTTTTGGAGTTATAAAGATTAAGGTGTTGCTGTTTATCGGAGTAGCCGGATTAA
Source organism: Flavobacteriales bacterium (assembly GCA_044338665.1). Lineage (GTDB taxonomy): Bacteria > Bacteroidota > Bacteroidia > Flavobacteriales_D > Sanyastnellaceae > CAIZGX01. The sequence continues at coordinate 107,515 of JBIIWZ010000001.1, read as the reverse complement.
AGGTTGTGATAGAAGGTGCGCCGTCTGATGTGCACCCAGCGCTTTGGCCTGCAGAAAGAGCTCCCCATACGAGTGAACTTACAGGAGTTATTCCATCGGGACCAGTAAGTGAAGCCGTGCCTCCTGCGGGATTCAAAACAATAGGTGTGTGTGTTGCGCCAAAAGCTAGATCGTTGTCACACCAAAAAACTTTGAAACTATTTGGAGCAATTACAGTATTGTAGGGTTCGTTGGTAGGAATAAGCCATTGTGAAGGAGTTCCGTCAACGCTAAGATAATATCCACCCAAATTCACTTGAAACGAATTTGGATTGTAAATTTCAATCCAAGGGTCATATTCAAATTCGGGATCATGATAGATTCCAGTGTTCTCGGGTTGAACTTCATTTAAGAAAAGTAATTCTGAAGTTTGAGGAAGTTCTAAATTAGGAGCAGAGTAGGTAACATTATTAAAATATTGCCAGGTTGTACAAGCTTCACAAGCACGTCCGTAACTAATATCCGAAGCCATTTGGGGGTATGAAATGCTGTCAATAATAGTTACACCATCAGGCGCAGTTAAAAATACATGTTCGCCATTCGAACTCAATGTGAAGTTTAGATGCAGCGCTCCTTGTGTTAAATTGTCATTGTCGGCGAAGACTGCCTTGAAGCTTCCAGGAAGCATTATCGTTGCGCCTGGATCAGTCGCAGGAATTTGATGCTTTGTTAAAAGCAAGGGGTCGTCAGATAAATAATAACCTGCTAGATTAATAATTCCCCCTGGATTGTAGATTTCAATCCAATCGTCGAATTCAAAAAACTCGTCCATCTGATTTGAATTGTTCGAAGCCAAAATTTCATTCAACTGGAGTTGAGCACTTCCGAAGAATGGAACAATCAAAAAACAGAACAATATTTTCAAGGTTTTCATTTTCATCAACTATGTTACCCCAAAGTTAAGTGAATAGCATTGAATTCAATTCAAAGGAAGATTATTTCCATATCTGTTATTGAATTCCCAATTCTTTTTTCGCTTCCGGAACTGTAATGCGCTTACCGTTTTTATAGGCCGTTATAAAAGCATCTGGAATTCCATTGGCACGAACAAAATCACGCTGCTTAATGACATCTGCTATGCTTTGGAATTTACCGCTTGTATAACGGATTTGCCCGTTCGAAAGTTTTTCAACGTGTAAATCGGAGTATGTATTTAAGATTTTATTTCGTGAAGGTTTAGCATAAACACCCACCTGAACAGTGAAGAATATACCCTCGGTTGTTTCGATTAGATTGGCACTTACGGCTAACGGGTCGGAATAGTAATTAACATCCAAATTAGTGTTAGGAGTGACAATAGGAGCGGGGGTCGTGTTGGTTGATGCTGCCGAGTTACTATTTGAATTCGCCCGTTCAGCTGCGGTCATTAGATCACTGTAGCGAACGCGCTCGCGATTTTTATAAGCAACAATAAATGCATCTGAATAACCCATCTGACGTATTTCGTTTCGCGCTTGAATGGCCTCAGTGTATGACGAGAAAAATCCAGTGCTGTAACGAATGAATCCATTCGTTTGACGTTCTGCATAAACAGGAGCGAATTGACTAAAAGTATTGTTTGCAACAGGTATTCGGAAGGCACCCACTTGAATGGTATAAAATGATCCTTCGGGAAGCGGTAATCCAATTGGAATAGGATTCGCGTCGCTATAAGCCGATACAGTTTGCTTTTGATAAAGTGTTTTTTGAATGATCGCAGGAATACTTGTGAATGAACTTGCGTTGTTGGAACTAGCGTTGTTTGAACTAGCGTTATTAGAACTAGCGTTGTTGGAACTAGCGTTGTTGGAACTAGCGTTGTTGGAACTAGCGTTGTTTGAACTGGCGTTGTTAGAACTTGCGTTGTTGGAACTTGCGTTGTTGGAACTTGCGTTGTTGGAACTAGCGTTGTTGGAACTTGCGTTGTTAGAACTAGCGTTGTTGGAACTAGCGTTGTTGGAACTTGCGTTGTTTGAACTTGCGTTGTTTGAACTAGCGTTGTTAGAACTAGCGTTGTTTGAACTTGCAGTGTTAGCAGATGGAGTGGTCTTTTCTACCAAAAATTGCAATTCGTTTTTGGCATTTCGTTCTAGCGCAAAGGCGCGTGCATTCTTTGCATATCGCTCAAAGAAATCAGTTTCTGTTTTTGCTGCTGCACGAAGTGTGCTGGCCTCTTTCATATAGGAAACCGCTGTGTCGTAAGCCTTCTTATCCTCCGAGGTTGCATTGCTCGTTGGAGCAGAGATGTTGTTTTTCCAAGCCGATTGAAGATCAATAAGTGCAATTGAGTTGTGCTCTGCTATCTGTTCTGAGTTCTTATCCTCTTCTTGCATTTTCTGATACATCAGTTGATTCCGTTGTTCAGTCAATTCGGCAATTTTCTCAGGTGCGGTTTCACTTTTTATTCTGCGATTGATCGTCTCGATTTCAGTGTAGAGTTTTTCAATTTCTATACGATTGGAAATTTCAACACTGTCGTTTTTAAGTTCTTCAAAAATATTTTCATCCTGATAATTCGACTGTCCAGGGCTGTTTATAATTACAGTTTCTGCTGCAGTGAAAGTTTTTGAACTGGCGTTGTTGGAACTGGCGTTGTTGGAACTGGCGTTGTTAGAACCGTCGTTGTTGGAACTAGCGTTGTTGGAACTAGCGTTGTTGGAACTAGCGTTGTTGGAACTGGCGTTGTTTGAACTTGCGTTGTTAGAACCGTCGTTGTTGGAACTTGCGTTGTTAGAACCGTCGTTGTTAGAACTAGCGTTGTTGGAACTGGCGTTGTTGGAACTAGTGTTGTTTGAATTCGCGTTGTTAGAACCGTCGTTGTTAGAACTGGCGTTATTCGAACTAGCGTTGTTAGAACTGGCGTTGTTAGAACCGTCGTTGTTTGAACTAGCGTTGTTTGAACTAGCGTTATTTGAACTAGCGTTGTTAGAACTAGCGTTGTTAGAACTAGCGTTGTTAGAACTGGCGTTGTTGGAACTAGCGTTGTTGGAACTGGCGTCGTTGGAACTGGCGTCGTTGGAACTGGCGTCGTTGGAACTGGCGTCGTTGGAACCGTCGTTGTTAGAACTAGCGTTGTTAGAACTAGCGTTGTTAGAACTAGCGTTGTTTGAACTAGCGTTGTTGGAGCTCGCGTTGTTAGAACTCGCGTTGTTTGAACTCGCGTTGTTAGAACTAGCGTTGTTTGAACTAGCGTTGTTGGAACTAGCGTTGTTAGAACTAGCGTTTGGATTTTCGTAATGAGAGTTTTCTAGAGCCGTTGAAACGCGATTTTTGGATTCGTTAATTTCTGTTTTTAACGATTCAATATTTACAGTGTTCGTTAAACTTTTGAATTCAGGTTTTACTTCCGGTTGTTTTTCATTCTCTAAATCTTGAAGCAACTTCAATAAGGTTACAGACTCCTGAAGCTCTAATTGATGAACACGAAGGTTTTCTTTCTCTGATTCAATTTCCTCCTTGATAGATGCGAATTCAGTTTCAATGGTGTTCAGCTCGTTCCCAAGACGCTCGATGTCTTTTTTCTTTTTCGTTGAAGACATTTGCTTGCTCACTTCGTTCGCCTTCGCCTCAAGTTCCTCTATTTCTTTGAGCTTGGTATTCAGTCGCAGTTGGCTATCGTCGGCCTTGGCATTGTTGCTGGAAACTTTTGCTTTCGCGGTTTGTGATTCCCAAGTTGGGTTAACTTCTGTTACTATTCCTTGCTCGCTTTTTGGGTGTTTTGCAACGTAATCATTCACCAAATATGCCGCCATGGGAGAGTCTTTTTCTGCGAGCGACTGCTTGATCTGTGCGTTCGTTTTTTGAATATCGTCTAGCTTTCTTTTGAGTTCCTGCTCTCTGTTCTTAGAAATGTCATACGCTGCTATAGCGGCAACGCTTCTGTCTTGCGTTGCAATCATGTTGCTGCGTGCCTCTACTAATTTTGCGCTATCAGCCAAAGATTCAGCTTTTTCGAAACGCACGGTCTGAAACTCTTCATACGCCTCATCTGTTTCCGAAAGAGTTTGCTGAACAAATTGAAGAAGCAATTTCGAAGTTTCTTCAGCTTCAGCGATCTGAAGCTTTAATGCGGCGATTGTTTTTTCTTGGGAAGAAAGTACAGTGTCTATTTCAATTCGTTGATTAGACCCGCTTGGGTTTGGATAGTTTCCGGCTGTTGAATTATTACTTGATGAATTTGCAGATGCGAAAGCGGATTGATCAACGCTAGCATTCACGTCGAGTTGTGATTTGGCTAGAAGCATCTGCCGTTGAAGATCTTCAACATTATCATTCAAGGGGTCGTTCCAGTAATTCTTCACCTCAACTTTTTCACGTCCATCTGTTTTCGTGAAAACAATCTCTTGTCGAAACACTTGGGAACCTTCTGCAGCTGGTATTTTGACCAGTACCTCATGAATTTGAGGGCTGCCCGGTGGTTGAATTTTGTATGTGTAGTTTCCTGCTGTTGGAATAAAAAGTAAGTATTGCCCATTCGACTCGCGGGCTTGCGTGTCCATGATTTTTCGATTGGTTAAGTCGTCGAACACTTGAATTTTCGCTTCGGTTTGCGTTGCGTCAACACGCGAAATAAACTCACCTTTGAGGTAGGTGATATTCATAGGAATTCCATTTACAAAAACGCGATATACGTATAGTTTATCGGGAGAAGTCAAGCGGCTGCTTGCAAAGTAAGCAGTTGTGTTGAGTGAGTCTGTTATAAAGAAAAGATCGTCATCTGGCGTGTTAATGGCGAAGTCCATATTAATTGCAGGCCCAAAATCGCTGATTGTAGCGTCCCATTCACATCTGAAAATGTCGTATCCACCCATACTTCCGTGTCCTTTCGATGCGAAATACAAGGTGCTTCCATTCGGATGCATAAACGCGAAGTCTTCGTCGAACTCAGTGTTAACGGAGCTCTTTAGTTTTACAGGTGGCGTGAAAGTACCATTGACCCGAGAGGTCGTGTAAATATCCTTTCCTGTTAACCCGTCTTTTCCTTTGCTCGAAAAGAAAATTTTCTTTCCGTTAGAAGGGAGGAAAAAAACATGTTCTTCTTTCGACTTTAAATCCAGTTTCGAAAGCAACTCTTTCGGTGTTGAGATAATTTTACCTATAGCGGCGTCAATGTTCATGTATCTATAAAAGCTCGATTTTTCCGCTTCTGTTTTTTCAAGGACTTGAACATCTTTAATGCTGTTCATGAGGTTAAGTCCTGATTCAGCAGAAAGCTTTTGTGCTTTGCAATCTGATTTTGCAAGTTGTTTCTTTTCAGCAGAGGTCTCGAATTTTTCATATTCTGCCAAAGCTTCCTTGAAGTTATAGCTCAAGTGATAGGCCCTAGCTAAATAGTAATGGGTTTCAGGTTCCGTGTATCCCCTGCGCACGCCATCTTTCATAAAAAACACACACTTTTCGCGGTCGGTTGTTGCGTAAATCCCTGCGGCACCAAAACGAAACGCGTATATAGGATTACTTCCATACAAGGACACCAACTGGGAATAAGCAGCATAGGCCTGGACATAGTTACCCTCTTCGAAAAAAACATTTGCCTCGGCAGCCAATGTCTTTTCGTCTATAGGCTTTTGTGCATAGAGATTTCCGATGCAAAGGGCAAGAAGTAATATGGAAATAAATTTTCTAATGGTCTTCCAATTTAGTAGGAATTGTAAAAATACATCGCAAATTCGCTAAGTAATTTTCCATTCCAATTTAAAGATACGAAATATGAAGAATTCTATGGCAATTGGCGCTTATTCTATGGCACTCGCAATAGTCCTTGGAGCTTTCGGAGCTCATGGTTTGAAAAATATTGTTTCAGCTAATGGCGTTGAAATTTTCAATAAAGCTGTCTACTATCAAGTCATTCATTCTTTAGGGATATTGGTGACTGCCTATGTTTTGAAAGGAGAGAAAGCATTGAAGACATTGAGAATGTTATTTCTTTCAGGGATTGTCGGGTTTTCTGGTTCTTTGTATTTATTGACATTTGCAGACATGTTGCCAATCGCATTGAAGCAAGTTGTTGGTCCCATTACTCCAATAGGAGGTATGTTCTTTGTAGCATCTTGGGTATACTTCGCCATGGCATTTCGTAAGGAAACGAATAATTAATAGAGCGGAGAACAATTACTTCGTTGAACGTGTTAACTTTGCAAAAAATAAATATTATGTCATCATTAGTCGGAAAAAAAGCGCCTTCATTTAAGGCAGGAGCAATCACTAACGGAGGAACTGTAGTGGGTGATTTTTCATTGGATCAGTTCATCGGAAAGAAACACGTTGTGTTTTTCTTCTACCCAAAAGATTTCACATTCGTTTGTCCAACTGAATTGCATGCATTTCAAGAGAAGTTAGCAGAATTCGAATCGCGTAATTGCGCAGTTGTTGCTTGTTCTACAGATACAGAAGAAAGTCACTGGGGTTGGTTGCAAATGGAGAAGAATGCCGGCGGTATCAAAGGAATTACTTATCCTATCGTTGCAGATGTTTCTAAAACTATCTCAGATAATTACGGTGTTTTAGCCGGAGAGTACGATTACGATGTTGATGGAAACTTAGTAGCTAATGGACCCATGATTGCTTACCGCGGATTGTTCTTAATTGACAAGAATGGTGTGGTTATGCATCAGTTGATTAACAATTTTCCATTGGGAAGAAATGTAGAAGAAGCATTGCGTATGGTAGATGCTCTTCAGTTTTTTGAAGAGAACGGAGAAGTTTGTCCTGCTAACTGGTCAAAGGGCAGTGAAGGAATGAAAGCAAATCACGAAGGTGTTGCCGCCTATCTTTCAAATCACTAATTCAATATATGTTGAATGAAAAGGGCTCTTCGGAGCCCTTTTTTTATGTTGTGAATTTATTTGTGCCGTATTCTTGTAATTATGATGAAACGTATATTTTCTTTAGTCTTTGTAAGTTTAATTTCAGCAAGCATACTAGCGCAGGATCATCCTATGTGGACCGACTTAATGCACAGTGAGATTTCTGTTTTAGATTTTATTTCAGAAATGGATACCGCTTGGCCGGAACGTCCCACCCAAAAGGGCCAAGGATACAAGCCTCTTGAACGCTTCAAATGGTTAATGGAAACGCACGCCGATGAAAGCGGAAAGATGTTGAATGGAAGAGAAACCTTGGAATTGTGGACTTCGCTGAAGAGTTACACAGGGGAACGTTCTTTATCTGGCAATTGGTACCCATTAGGCCCTATCCTTGACGGTGTAACTACTCGAGATAATATTGAAGGCGTTGGCCGAGTTTCATGCATTGCCTTTCATCCAACCAACGATCAGATCATGCTCGTAGGCACTCCTGCAGGCGGACTTTGGAAATCAACCAATGGCGGAGCTACCTGGTCTACAAATACAGATAATTTGCCTACACTCGGAATCAGTGCTTTTGCTTTCGATCCTCTGAATCCGAACGTAGTTTATGCCGGAACAGGTGATCGTGATGCAGGTGATTCTCCGGGAATGGGCGTGCTAAGAAGCGATGACGCTGGTGATACGTGGAATTTTGTGAATACAGGAATCTCAACCCGCACCGTCGGTGGAATCATAGCTTGCGACGACCAAGCCAGCAGTGTGGTAATTGCAACAGACCTGGGAATTCGAAGATCCATAGATGGCGGGGCTACTTGGACACAAGTTTCAAACAACACTTTCGAATACAAAGATTTAGCGCAACACCCGACAGCGCACAACATACTTTACGCCACAGGTGCGGGAAGATTTTATAGAAGTGAAGATTTCGGATTGACATGGGCTCAGAGCAATTCGGGCATGTCAAATGGTACGCGCATGTGCGTTGCTGTAAATGCTTCTGAACCCGATGCGGTCTATATTCTAAGAACAAATACTTATTCTTATACAGGAACATTTAAAAGTGAAGATGCAGGATTAACCTTCACACAAATGAGCAGCACTCCGAATATAATGGGATGGTCTGCCGATGGCTCTAGTACTGGCGGACAGGCATGGTACGACCTCTGTTTAGCGGGCGATGATTTAAATCCTAACGTTATCTATTGCGGAGGAATACGTTTGAAAAAGAGTGTTGACGGAGGAGTAACTTGGCAAGACATTAATTCGAATTTTGTTCACGTAGATCAACATGAAATAGTTGTTAATCCTCATAACCATGATATCTACGTATGCAACGACGGTGGACTTTATCGCTATGTGAACAACAGCGAATGGCAAGACATTTCAAGCGGCATTGTAAACGGACAAATTTATCGATTGGGCCAGTCTCCGCATGACGGGGCAAGAGCATTGACCGGATTTCAAGACAATGGAACAGCGGAGTTTCAAGGCGCACGTTGGGTAAGAACGGGAGGTGGAGATGGCTTTGAGTGCATGTATGATTACGAGGAAGAGGGACGTAGATACAGCAGTATTTATTACGGTGAATTGTATAGAACTTCAACAAGCTATATCAATCAGAAATTTGCGGGCAACGGAACAAACGACATGACCGAAGAGGGAGCTTGGAGCACACCTTTTTGCTTGCACCCAGACAGCAGCGCAACCATGTTTGTTGGAATGAAAAATATTTGGAGATCGAAGAACATTAAACATGTTGAAAAGGACTCGATCACATGGGAAAAAATATCGACGAATTTTTTAAGCGCAAATACAACGAATTGCAATCAAATACGCGCTCATTACACGAAAGGAAATGTGTTGTACGCTTCGAAGGGGTCGCGTAAATTAGGAAGAACAGATAATGCAATGGCTGATACGGTGGTGTGGCAAAACATTAGCACGTATCTGCCGAGTTCTGTTGTTGCAGTGAATGCTATTGAAACACACAAAACAGATTCGTTAACTGTGTACATTGCCTTCAATAAAAATGTTTACAAGAGTTTGAATGGAGGAACTTCATGGACACTCATGACTCCGAATTTACCAGACGTTGCAGTGAACACAATTGTTTCAGATACTTCATCTGTGCTTGAGAATCTGTACATCGGAACCGATTTGGGTATCTATTATTGGGATGCGAGCATGACGGAATGGGTGAATTTCTCATCTGGATTTCCTTATGCTGCTCGAGTGACTGAATTGGAGATTGCATACGATTCACCAAAGCGAATTCGCGCATCTACTTACGGAAGAGGCATGTGGGAAAGTGATTTGTACAGTCCGGAAACAAATGTATTTCCAACAAGCGCTGTTTGGAATTCACCAAGTACTTCCGGGGAGGTTATTGGAACTTTCGATGCAGAGATTTTCTTCTATCGGAATTTGACAAATATCGATGTTAGCGATTTAACTATTTCCGATTTTTATATTGAAAATGGAACGGTGAATTCTGTTTCAGGTGGAGCTTCCAACTATATGATAAATATTACACCCACTACTTTTGGTCAAGTAAGAGTAGTTCTTCCTAGCAATACTGCAATCGATAATTTCTTTACAGGAAATGCTACAAGTGATACATTGACATTGGTCTTCATGCAGGCACCTGCTGCATTCGGAAGCAAAGGTCCGGGCGGTGTGGGTGATAGCGATGATCTTGCTTTTTGGATGAGAGCTGATAAGGGTGCGTTAATGAATGGAGCACTTTCAGCGAATGACGGAGATCCGGTTTACGTGTGGCAAGACCAGAGCGGAAACAACAACTCCGCGTCACAGGGAAGCGTGAATCAACGTCCAACATTTGTCGCAAACAACGGTGTATACTCTCGCCCTGGAATCGAGTTCGACGGCGATAACGATTACTTGCAAATGAATGGCGTTTTAGGTGGAAGAAGTTCCAGCGCCTATTGTGTGGTTGAAACAGATTCTATCTTGTTCAATGATCACGGATGGTTCGCCAGTGCGCGTGTTCCAAACGGATACCTGCTTCATCCTTGGAAAAATGATTATTACTACCACAGCGAAGTTTTAGATTTGGAATCGAATTATTCGAGCTCTCCGATATTCTACATCGGTGAAGCTACTTCTCCGCATATCTATGGATTAATCTATGAGCAAGACGATTTGCATCAGTTGTTCTATACCATTTTTGATGATCACCTTTATCCGTTTCCTGGAGTGAACATTGGCGCGCGTGACAACACCACCCCAATTGATATTCGCTTTGGTTGGGATTACGATGATCGTTTTGGAAAGGGAAGAATGGGTGAAAACATCTTGTACAAACGCAGATTGTTTCTTTCGCATCACACCATTGTAAATAATTATTTAGCTGTGAAATACGGAATGGATTTAGGATTGCAAGCGCGCTATTTCCATCCGAATTATGCTGAAGAAGTTATTGGTGTTGGGCAGGAGAATTCAGGTGACAAGCACGAAGTGGCCCAAGGAATGGGCGTTCTAGAAGTAAGCGCTGTTGGCACCATGGCAGATGGGAATTATCTATTGGTGGGAAACGATGTGAACGGAATGAACGTGAGCAATACCGTTTATCCATTTATCTCGAATAGAATTGAACGCACGTATGCATTTAACCGAACAGGAAGTACATTCAATTCAACGCTGCGCATTCAAGCTTCAGACTTGGTAGGATTGAATGATGTGAATGTGATAATCAGCGAATCGGAAGGATTCAACACATCAACGGCTTTGCAAGTTTATCCAATGACTTTGGTAGGCGATGCATACGAAGTCACATTGCAATTACCCGCGACAGGTGTATTCACTATTGGCGAAACTCCAGCGATAAATGTGATTGAGAATTCCTTGGATCAAGTTTCTATTTTCCCTGTTCCAACTGGAGATAAATTGAATATTAACTTGGGTCATGAAGTGTTGAATGAAACGAAATACATTGTTTATTCAGCGGAAGGAAAGCAGGTTCTGGCGGGTCGTATTCAGTTTGCAAAACAGCAGCTAAATCTCGAGGGGCTGGCGCCTGGAGTTTATGTAATGCAGATTCAAGATTCGGGGTCGATAGTGAAGAAAGACTTTATTAAACTGTAAGACTTATATTTGTTTCCATCTTAAATCAAAACCATGCGTAAATTATTGTTTATTGTTTTGTGTGCGAGTTCAATTTCTACTTGGGCGCAAACCTCAATTAGCGATTGCGATGGAGCCATTGTTTTGTGTGGTGATTTATACACCGAGACACAGGCTTCGTTTAACACAGGAAATGTGATTGAGGCAACGGGCTCTTGCAACCAAGGTTTAGAGCAGAGTTCTGTTTGGTACACCTTCACGGTTCAGGCCGATGGGAACTTGAGTTTCATATTAGATCCGATTAACGATGTTGACGATTATGATTGGGGATTGTTTAATATTACAACAGGCGGTTGTAGCGGTTTAGGAACAACTTCACCTGAAGTTGAATGCAACAGCTACGGAGATTTTACGTTCAATGGGCCTACAGGAATTTCTTCGGCAAATGGAGGTATTGGAACTTCCAACGGACCTGGCAACACCTTCGGACCTCCGTTCAATGCTGATTTGCCTGTTGTTGTTGGACAGACATACGCGTTGGTTGTCATGAATTGGTCGAACAGCCTAGACGGATACACCATAGACTTTGGACAATCTACTGCTTCGCTGTATGATCAAGTGCCGCCGGTTCCCATTAGTGCAACAACAGACTGCAGTAATCTAACGGTAATCTTAACATTCAGCGAACCCATTGTCGGAACATCTGTTCAGCCAAGCGATTTTACGGTAACAGGTCCAAGTGGAACCATTGCTGTGCAATCTGTAACAGCAAACAATCCTACGATGGCCGATGTGTTCACCATTCAATTGGTGAATCAAGTTTTAATTGGAGGTACATATACTTTAAACATTACGAACACCACTGGATTCGTTGAAGACGCTTGTGGAAATCTGGGTACGCAGAGCATTACGTTTGAAATTAGCGATCCCATTGATTTCGAAGTCGCAACAACCACTGCCTGCAACGGTTTTGGTGGAAGTGTTGCTGTATCGAACATAATCGGTGGAGATGGAAATTACACCTTGAACTTCAACGGAACGAATCAGACGCAGTTCAATCTTACGAATGTTGTAGGTGGAAATTACACAGCCACCATTACAGATGGAAACGGTTGTTTTCGTGCTATTTCGGTGACTGTGCCGAACCAAGATATTCAAGTGGCCATTCCTTCACAAGATTCACTTACGTGCTTAAATTCATCAGTAGAAATTTTAGGAGTGGAAGTGAATCCTGTTCAAAATGTTTCATATTCCTGGACAGGCATGGGTCTTACAAGCACAACAATTGCAAATCCAATTGCAACGGCTCCTGGGGTGTTGAATTTAGTGGTTACGAATTTAGACAATGGTTGTTCCGATTCGGGTTCATTAGAGATTTTTGCGGGAGATGTTTATGCTTTGGATTTAAGCACCATGCTTTTACCGAATATTGTTACTTTGAAACAAGATAACTTGAATGATAATTGGCATGTTTTATTGGCCTCTGACCCAACCTTAGATTTAACTGTGCTTTTTCTTGAATACGATTTAACGGTATACAATCGTTGGGGTGGGATTGTGTTTGAAAGTACGCCTACCCAAAAATATTGGAGGCCAAGCGAAGTTGTTCCAGGAACGTATTTCTATTTATTTCATTACAAAACAGATTGTGGAACTGCGGTTGAAGAAACTGTGGAGGGGACAATTCTTGTTGTTGAATGAAGTTAGGCGTTATTCTGCACGGCGCGAAAAGCAACAGGCACGCGCAACGCAAAGAAATCGAGAAAACATTTTCCGATTGGGATCTTCAAATTCGTGTAACGGAGTACGATAAACACGCTGAAAAAATTGCGCGAGAACTGTGCCATGAATCGTGCGAGGTGGTATTGGTTTGTGGTGGCGACGGTAGTTTGAACCTAGCTGCAAATGGAATTTATCATTCTGAAAATCCACATACACCCCTTGCCATCTGGCCTTCGGGGACAGGCAACGATTTTGTAAAGTCAGTATCTGTTCCCAGATCATTTCAGGAATTGCGATTGTGTATTGAATCGAAAAATTTTCAAGCCGTGGATTTACCTTGTATGGAATGGGACGGAAAGAAACGGGCGTATTTGAATGTTACAGATCTTGGTCTAGGCGGATGTGTGGCCTATGACATGATGCGAAGCAAAAGATTCTTGGGTTCGTTTTTCACCTACCAGTGGCTCATTGTAAAGAATCTTCTGCGATTTAAAAAGCGTATCATTCATTTTAATTTAGATGGCAAGAAGTACGATGCTCGTGCCATGAATTTTGTGGTTGCCAACGCGAAGTATTTCGGTTCGGGTTTAGGTATTTCTCCAGAAAGCCAAGTAGCAGATGGGCTTTTGGAAGTTATTGTCATTGGCGATTTGAATATTTTCGAATACTTGTATTTCGTTCCGAAAGTGCGGAAGTGCAAGAAGCTTTCCTATCACAAGATTCAATATTTTTCAGCAAAAAAAATAAGCATCGAAACCGAAGTTCCGATGCCTATTGATATGGACGGCGAGTTCGTTGGATTCTCTCCGATGGTTATTTCAATTCAACATTCGTTGAACATAGTCGTTAGAAACGACCGCGAAGTGTGAACGTAACGTTTCTTCCTGCGGCAGAAATATTCGAAGCGAAGACACGGTAATTCGCATCTAAAATGTTTTCCAATCCAACCATCAATTGAATGTTTTCGTGCACTTGATAGCTTGCGCGAGTGTTGAGTGTATACCAAGCAGGCATGCCATCAGGTGTTGCATAAGCCTCGTTGTCTTCGGCGTTCAAGCGGTAATCTGCGATTCGTTTCCAACCGTTGTACAACACAGAAAACTCACCTCGGAATTTTTGCTGTTGGACTGTGATTCCTGTTCTTCCGTATACAGGAGGAATGTGATCCAAAGGGGTATCACCGTTGTTTGTTTCAATTCTGCCGTATGTATAAATAACAGAAGATTGAAGACTGAAGTGATCGTTCACTTGAGAATTCAAGCTAAGGTTCCCCCCATAGATGTAGGCTTGGCCTGCATTGATAGTCGTGTAAACAGGACTTAACGTGCCATCGTAAAAAATAGAATCTTCTCCGTTGAATTGCGCTTTTCCAGTGGTTAAAGCGTTCGTGTAATTCATGTAGTAACCGTTCAAAGTGAGAGTGGTTTTTCCATTGAATTTACGTTCAATGGTTGCTTCCAGGTTGCTTACTTTTTCAGGTTTCAATTCGTTATTCGGAACAATTAAATTCCCCGCATTGCTCTCAAAAACTTTTGAAAGATCATCGACATTCGGGGCGCGAAAGCCTGTGCTGACTATGGCTGTCAAGCGCCATTTCTTATTAGGTGCTACAATAATTCCGATACTTCCGTTTAGGTTTCGATTCGATTGATTGACATCTGAAAATGGGAAGTTGAAGAATGAATTGTCGGTGAACAAGGCTGTTAGATTGACAAGCGAATAGCGAAGTCCGGCGTTCAATGTAATTTTCTGTGTAGCTTTGAGAATAGCCGTTGCGTAGGCCGCAGTGCCAGTCATGGTCGATCCGCCGTTTGCATATCGCGTGTCTAAAGCGATTTGAGTTCCGGTTAAAATATTTTCTGAATTTGCGGTACTAGTTACATCGTTGAAGTAATATTCCAAACCGTAATTCGCTGTTAATTTTTCTCCAATTGATTTCGAGAAGTCTGCATTCACAGAATACACTTTTACGTTATCCAAACGGTTGTTTCGATTTGGGCTATTGAATAATCTATCGTGACGCGATTGATCAATGTTCTGCCAAGCCAATGTAATTCTCCCTGACGTGTACAGCCGTTTTCCGTTGTTGAGATTAGCGTGATAGGCAACCATGGCTCGTGTTTGCGGACCGTAGTACCATTCTCCGAAACGTGGGTTTCCTATTGAGACTTGTGTTAAGCGATCATAGCGCGGTACATTGTTCGTTGTTGAGTATTGTATATTCATCGTGTGCGTGAGTTTCTCACTTTGCTTGAATGAAATTTTCTCAATGAAGTCATACTGCTTGTATGCAGACCCCACCTGCACATTCGGATTCGAGTTGGTCATAACACTGTCTCTTCCGTTAACACGTTCAACATACCAAGGTCGTTGTCCGAAAGAAGTGTAACCGGGGTTGCGATTATTCCCTTGTCGAAGGTCTCCGAAATTGTTGAAGGTAAATGAAGTGAAAGTCGCGATACGCGGATTACTTGTTTCAACATTTACATGAGCTCCGCTTTGATCGGCGCTGCTGTATCGAAGCATAGCTCCGGCGCGAACCAACCTGTCTCCGGAGGTAAAACGTGGAGTTCTTGTGTTGAAGCTCATGACTCCGCCCAATGCATCTGAACCATACGCCACAGCGCTTGGACCATACGCTACTTCAATATTTTCCATGGCCATGGGGTCTAGGCTAAGAATGTCTTGTAAGTGTCCGCCGCGGTAGATTGCGTTGTTCATGCGAACACCGTCTACAACAAAAAGCACTTTGTTTGCCTCAAATCCGCGAAGGATAGGAGAGCCGCCGCCTAACTGACTTTTTTGAATGAGTGCTGTACCTGTTTGTGCAAGAAGGTCTGCCGCATTCGCTGGATTAATGAATTGGATGTCCTTGCGTTGAATAGCGCTTATCGGTTGAGCAATATCTTTCAAGTGATTTGCATTTCGTGTTGCAGAGATTACCATTTCGGAAAGAGTAGCGTTAGAGCCGATAAGATAAGCGGTGTAGTTATCTGCGAGCTCTGAAGTTGAAATGGAAAGAATTTCATATCCATTTGCAGAAATGAAAACAGTTCCCATTGAAATACTTCCTCGAAATTCACCTTCGTTGTTGGTGGTTCCAATTTGTTGAGGAAGTTCAATGTTGTTTGCTGAAATGAAAACAGAAGCTCCTGAGATTACTTCAAGAGTTGTTAAATCTTTAACCGTGATGGTTTGGGCATGCGCGCTGAATACACTAGCAATAGCTAGCATGGCGCATAGAAATATACGTGTCATTGTAAATTTTATTTGTTAGTCGTTGACTTCTTTAAAAGATGCGAGCAAGGTGTTTCACAAGGTGCAAGCAAGATTCCTTTGGAAAGATGTTGTACAAGATTCCTGCGGAAAGGTGTTTCACAAGGTGCTTCGCAAGAAAAAAAAAACTCAACAATTGGGAGGAAGCTCGTTGACACGAACGTGCGGAGATGAAACGAAAAAACGATTTATGGCGAAATGAGAAGTGTTCACTTCGAAAAATGGAATTTGAATAATATCAATATCACATGTCCATTGCGATTGGAATTTGTAGAAGAAGTTGAGTTGCTCCTGCGTTTGTTTTTTGTCGGATGAGTTTTTCACAAGAGAGCGAACCAAAGTCTTTAATTCATTTTCTTCAGTATCTAGCACGGCGTAAAGTGTAACAGAACCGTTGGTGTGAAATTCTTTTCGAGAGATGTCGTACATTTTTCCGTTGTACAAAAACTCCCAAGGCTCGGGCCATTCCAGTTGTTTGAATTCAGCTTCTGATAAATGAATGGGTGTAAGTTTATCTTCTTCAACGCCGCCTAGAACAATGGCCTTCATTTCTTTTTTAACCAACCACAATTTATGTTGAAGTACCCAATATCCTATTCCTCCCTGTGCAAGAAAAAGCACGAGCAACAAAGCTAGGACGAGATTTTTAGGAATTTGATTCTTCATTTCCGCAACGAAAATAGCAACAAACGGCGGCGTTTATTTCTTTTTTTTCGGGGCTTTTGGCTTAAGCTCTATTTTAGACTTAAATTCTTCAGGCACATCTTCAGACTTAACAATATCAAGTTGAACTGGTGTATGTCCGTTTTTTATAAAATCTAGTTTTTCAGCACCCAAAAAAGATAGGTCGATGCATCTTTTTGAAGATTTTGGCAAGCGGTCGTTCACACGAACATAAATGACATTGTTGTTTTTTACTCGTGTCACCTTCAGCCAAGTGCCAAAAGGAAGAGTCTTGTGTGCGCATGTATACTTGTTTTGTCGGAAAATTTCGCCGTTGGATGTTCCTCTTCCATCGAATTTATTGTGATAAAATGACGCCTCACCCTTCTCAGTTTGGGCAAATGCACTGAAATGAATAAATAAAAACAGAATTTGAAGAGATTTTTTTAGTAGGTTTTTCATAATCACGAATTTAGTCAAAAGATATTATCTTCGCTTAAATCTTAACCGAAATGGTCAAATTGCATTTGAGGGTATTATTTGTTCTTGTTACTTTGTGCACTTTTGAAGTTCAAGGTCAATTGAAAAAAATGGACGGCCTAATATCTATAGGTGTGGGATACAGTCAATTTAATTCGGCTGCGAATGTCAGTGAGCTTGGTGATTCGAGCGCAACTGTAAGTAAATCAATGTTGCCTTCCTTGCATTTATCTGGAGATTTTTCCTTAAATAAGAAAGCTAAAAATAAGTGGCGCGTTATATTTGGTTTTGGTCTTACTTCACAATCGTTAACGGTAAATGCC
This sequence comes from Flavobacteriales bacterium, assembly GCA_044338665.1. GTDB lineage: Bacteria > Bacteroidota > Bacteroidia > Flavobacteriales_D > Sanyastnellaceae > CAIZGX01. Next base: position 90,141 of record JBIIWZ010000001.1, on the reverse strand, counting down.
ACAGATTATCGTTATATAAATCAGACGGGAGGTTTAACAGTAGATCCTTTTGTTTCTTGGGCAATAACAAAGAACACCATTGGTGCCCGATTATTATTTTCATATAACCTTCAAAAATCTAAAAAGCTTAGAAACAAGAAAATATTCGGTTTTAGAAAAGGTAATTACTTGTTGTATTGGGGTATTAGTGGGAATTTGAATTGGTACGGAGTAAAAGAAAATACAACAAATGTGAATTTTAATAAAAATTCGTTCGGCAACCGTGTGACTGAATACCAATTGGTAGCTTTAGGGTTTAGTGGTTTTCCGCGCAGGAAGAAAGTTGGGTTTAATTTTGAATTGGCCTATGGAGGTCCTTACCTTGTAAAGGCAGGTATTGTTATCGGACTGTAATTTTTTTTGATTGAATACTTGTGGGAAAGCAAAAAGATGATATATTTGCACCCACAAAACCAAAACGGCCCGTTCGTCTAGGGGTTAGGACAGCAGATTTTCATTCTGTAAACAGGGGTTCGATTCCCCTACGGGCTACAAAGAAAAACCCTCAACGAAAGTTGAGGGTTTTTTGTTGATTCGATTTATAAAGATTAGTCACCATACATGGGCTCTAAATCATGAAGGTTTATCCAGCCTGAAGTTGTTTTGCCATTGTTTGAATTGAAGAAGTCCGTATAGCCAAAACCGTTGCTTACTTTTGTTATTACACACATGTCACCTGAAACAAGAAATGCACCTCTAGCCGTTGTTGGATCTGCAGAACCGTGGAAAAAAGTTTTTCCAACGACTACAATGCCCTCAGTATAGGGTGGGAATTGTTGCTCAAGTTTGGCGTGTTCTACAACAGCTTGCCTACGAGATTCTTCTGCTTGTCTGAGTTTTTCTTCTTCAAGTTTTAGGCGCTCTTGCTCTAATTTTTGTTTTTCAGCTTCAATTTTTTGAAGCTCGGCAGCATTGTTATTATCTACTGCAGGCGCATTTCCGGCTTCATTGTTTGAGCATGATACTAAAACAACGAGAGACAGAATAAGAATAGAAATAAAGTGTTTTTTCATAAAGATTAATAGGTTTAAAGATTTAGGAGGTACGAATATAACAACAATTGTAAATTTAACTTGGTCTGTGTGTTTATTTGTAATGGTAATCCTTTTTTTTGAATTTGCGAATTCCTTGAATTGGCAGCTATGAGCATTCAATGAAGGTGATTTAATTTAATAATAACTTGATCCAGAAGAATTGTGGGAATATCTAAATCGAAATTTTTAGCCGGACTGAATTGCGAGAAGCGATTGTTTTTAGAGGTGAATCACCCAGAATTGAAGACTCCCATTTCGTCGGATCAAGAGTCGAAATTTAATTTGGGCCATAGAGTCGGAGCGCTTGCGCAGCAGCGTTTCCCCGGCGGAGTAAACGCCGAGCCTCAAGGAGAAAGAGATTTTAAGCAATGGATAAATTCAACCCAATTGTTTTTAGATGAAAAGTGTCCGGTTATCTATGAAGGTGCATTTTCATTTGAGGGCAGCTTTTGTGCGTTAGATATTCTTGTTCGAGAGGAAGATGATATAGTAGCAATTGAGGTGAAAAGCAGTAAAGAGGCAAAGGAGATCTATGTTTTGGATGCTGCATACCAATATTATGTCATGTCGCAATTGGGCTTTCAACCCAAAAGGTTCTATCTGTTGTTAATAGACGGTGCTTATGTTCGCGAAAGGACATTGGACGTAAATCAATTGTTTCAGAAAGTTGATATTACCGACAGGGTAGTTAATCTTCAAGAAAGCATTAAAGGAAATGTATTGCAATTCACTGCGATGCTTGCGGCAGGAATTGAACCTCAAAGAGAAATTGGTCCGCATTGCAGCAGCCCATATAGCTGTTCGTTCTATGCTCACTGCAGTGCTCACTTGCCGAAGGTCAATCCAATAACAAGCTTAAGAGGTTCAGCGGAAAAAGTTTGGGACTTGCATAACAAAGGAATTTATTCTATTGAAGATATTCCTTCAAGTTATCCGCTGCAAACTCGTCAAATACCACAAGTCAATGGTGTGAAAAGGGGAGAGTCGATATTGAATAAGGAGCCGATTCGGAAGTTTTTAAGCAAAGTAGAATACCCCTTACATTTTTTTGATTTTGAAACTGTTTGGCCGGCTATACCTGTTGCTGAAGGAATAAGCCCATTTTGTCATTTGGCTTTCCAGTATTCCATGCATATTATTCATTCAAACGAATTGAATAGTCACAAAGAATATTTGGCCAACCCTGATGAAATCTTGCAAGGCGTGAATACAGAGTTCGAATTGATTCAGCAAATGAAAGTTGATTTTCATTCAGAGGGAAGCATTGTTGCCTACAATGCAACATTTGAAAAAAACAGATTGAAAGATATGAAAAAACGTTTCCCAAGCGAAGCTGATTTTCTTGACAACTTAATTTCTCGGTTTGTTGATTTGATGGAATTGTTTCGTCCTCAGAATATTTATTATCTACCCGCAATGAAAGGAAGTTACTCAATCAAAAACGTATTGCCAGCTATTGCCCCAGAATTTAGCTATTCAGACTTGGTAATAGGAAATGGCGGAGAGGCGAGTTCAATTTTTGAGTCGAGATGTACCGGTTCTTTCGAAGGGAATTGGGAAGAGACGAGAACGGCGTTACTCAAATATTGCGAGCGGGATTCCTATGGAATGGTTGTTATTTGGAATCATTTGAACAAATGTCTTTGACGAATGCCGATGGCGAATGCTTTGCGAGGGCAACAGGCATTGCGAAGGCGATTGCATCGCGATGGTCCTTCGGACGAGGGTTTATCAACGAAGTTCCAATTATGAAATAGGTATTACGAATCCCGATAGCTATCGGGAGGAATAAAATCTTCGATTTTCCAATAACGCAGTTCAGAAGATTCGGGAAACATCAAATCATCGCTAATCCAATAATAATGTTGAGAAGCATTATTGCTGGATAAATACCTGCGAGGATTAGACCGGTGATTGCGCGACTGCGGTATTTGCGGTAGTTCGGGTCTTTCCCATGCATACGCAGAAAGCGAATGGCAAAGGTGATGGCTAATATTTCAAGTGTAATGAATATTCCTCCGCCTACAATAATTGCAAGCCCCAAAGCTGTCCATGCACTAACGCCAGACCAAGTAGCACCCACTAGAGCGAACAGTAGCAAAAAGAGAAGCGTTACCCAAAGAGGTGATGATACGGCTCCAATTCCCAGTCCCAATGCCCAGTTGGCTAGTTTTGTGTCTTGCAACTCATTTGTTGGAAGAGGGTTCGTGTAATTGTTGCTGAAGTATTCCTCTTGTTTAGTTTCCTCTTTCGGAGTTATAGTATCGATGGGAGAATTTACTATACTTTTTTTTCTTGCGCTAAGAGTCAATGTTTCGCTAGTGTTGGCGGAAATTATTTCAACCGAATGATTATTCGGTTCGGACGGTAAGTTAACAGGATTTTGGTCTATTGAATTTTCAGTTGAATAAATGTCATGATCGACAATTTTCTTTTTTGCAATTTCATAGCTTCCCCCATTTTTATTTGAGAATAAACGATGACTCCAAGAAATATGATAACCATCTTGATGCAAGCGTTTTTCGATTGAACAGGAATTCAAAAGTGTAGAAAGAGTTAGGCAAGCGATGAATACAAAAAATAATTTTTTCATAATTTAATTTTTTATGCAATCGTTGTAAACGTCTTTGTATGATTTGCTAACGTACAAGCTGCTGCGAATATATTCGTTATTCATGAGCTCCTTGTGCAATTTAGGTAAATTGTAACATGGTACACCCGGGTAGAGGTGATGCTCGTTGTGAAGATTGATGTTCTTCGGGGAGAAGAATAGACGAACAAACCAATTGTGCGTCGTTGTTCGGGTCTGCATCGAATGGTCGTACCCTTCAATGCTCGAATGCTCCGCTATGCGTCGCAAGCGATTCGCTACTTGTGTCCAAGTCGCAAAAGGAATAATCCAGTACAGCAGCAACCACATGCCGTGATTGAAATAAATGAAGATTGAAAAAACAATTAAGTAAAACGAAATCCGCGCAACGTTATAGCTCACTGGAGTCGGTTCTTTTTTTCGCTTCACTTGTTTACCGGACATCACCTTAAGTGTTTCGAAAACTCCAATGCCGGTAAACTGAATGAAAATAATTTTGAAGAATTTTTTTGCGGACATGGGGAACTTCCAATTGTCGTCGTCTTTCGCAACGAAATCCGGATCTTCGTCGGTGTTCAGATGACGGTGATGTGCCAAGTGCTTAATGCGATAAGAGCGCATAGAAATGAACAGTGGCCAAGCACAAAAAACTTCAGCAAGGAAATCGTTCAACTTCGTGTTTCGCGAAATTAGATTGTGAACCGATTCGTGCATGATAAGTCCCAATGCCAAGTATCGAGCCCCAAGGAAGAAGACTAAAACAATGTACAACGGCCAAGAGAAAAAGTTTTCACACAAGATTCCGGATCCCACAATAGCGGTCCATTCAAGAATAATTGAAAAAACGCCTCGCAAGGTGCTTACATTATGCCAAGACTTTAATTTGTCTTTGGGAAGCAATACGCGAATTTCGTTTGGCCTTTTTAAGGTGTGTATCATTTTCCGCTTTGTATTTTGTCTATTTTAGATGAATCAAAAATAGCAATAACCTATGTACTTGCTGTCGCTAAATAAAAATATTGCAGTTGAGGAGTTTGGAGGGAAGGGCGCGCAGCTTTCACGCATGATGCGAGCGGGATTTCCTATTCCCGATGGTTTTGTTATTTCTACGCGGGCTTTCGAACGTTTCGAAAAAGAGAATTTTTCCATTGAAGAGATAAAGAGTGATGTTCAGTTTGAATTGAATCGAATCGGCGCTTCGCATTTCATGGTCCGTAGTTCTGCTATTGGCGAGGATTCCGATGAGAATTCGTTCGCGGGACAACTCGATTCTTTTTTATGTGAAAACGATATTGACGAGATTCTTCAACATATAAAAAAATGTTGGAAGTCTTATGAGAAGGAGAATGTAAAAACCTACGAGGCCATTTCGAACAAGCGGCTCGAAGGCATGGGCGTTGTGGTGCAAGCATTGATAGACCCAGATTATGCAGGCGTTATTTTTACTCGTTCGTATTTGGAAGCCAACGCAGTGTTGGTGGAATACGTTCAAGGACACGGAGAGAAATTGGTTTCAGGAGAAGTTACTCCCATGCGTTTTCATTACAGATATGGTGAAGGAAGTGCAGATGCAGAATTTCTTCCAGCGTTGGAAGAAGGTATGCATGTAGCAAAGAAGATTGAAGCGCATTACGGCATGCCCATGGACATAGAATGGGCGTTGAAAGATGAGAAGTTTTATGTTGTTCAAGCGCGGAAGATTACTACGCCTTGGAAAGAGCCCGAAGTGTATTGGTCGAATACCAATGTGAATGAGAATTATCCGGAAGCCATTTCGCCCTTGTTATATTCCATAGCGCGACAATCGTATTATCATTATTTCAAAAATCTTTCAAGACTTTTTCAAGTTTCGGAAGAATCAATTCGCTCGCTGGAAGGATCCTTCACGAATGTCATTGGTGTATTCGGAGGGAAGATGTATTACAACATGAGTAGCATTCATGCGATTCTTTCGGCATCGCCTTTTTCTGAAGCGCTCATTCAGTCGTTCGATAATTTTGTTGGATATTCAGAAGGCGCGAAGGCTGCTAAAATCCCTTCAACCAAAAAAGAGAAATTTCTTTTTGTTCGAAATGTGCTGAAGCAAAATAAGGCGCTTCCAATGAATGTAGTTCAGTTCGAAAGAATAGTTTCGGACTACATGACCGATGTTCAAGGAGCAATAACGCATTCCGATATTCGCAAGTTATTTCATGGATTTATTGAAATTCGCATGCACAGCTGGTATCGGGCGTCGTTGGCCGATTTCTTCGCAATGGCCTTTCACGGTTTGTTAGGGAAGTTGTGTGTGAAGTATTACGGTGAAGGTGGAGTAGGGATTCAAAATAAACTCATACAGGCCATTCCGAATTTAATAAGCAGTCGTCCGGTTATTGACATGTACGAACTTGTGGTCTCCATTCGGAAAAATGAAAGTGTTTACATGAAATTTCAAAAAGTGAACGCACTTGATTTTTGGATTTGGTTGAATGATGAATGTGCTGATAGTGTTGTCTGCAAAGGAATTCATGAATATCTGAACAAATGGGGGTTCCGCTGTTCAGGCGAGCTCATGCTTACGTTTAAGAATTACATAGAAGAACCCGAACGCTTCATTGCGTTGTTAATGCAATACGAAAAACTTCCCGATCAGAATCCGGAAGAAGTCATGCACATGAAGTACCTTGAAGCTGTGCAGGCTAAGCGAGATTTTAAAAAGTATATTTTCAAGAAGAATAAATTGAATCTTTTGAAATCGATTCTTCATGTTTGGCAATTGAATTTTTTGGTGAAGAATGCGTGCAGAGGAATCTACTCGCGTGAGCGCGTTCGCTTAAAACAAGCACAACTGTATTTCGGATTTAAGTTGGCGTTGAAGAAGGTGGAGCAATCGTTTCTTCAACGAAACATTTTGAAAGTGGAAGGAGAAGTTTTCTTTTTGAATTATGCTGAAATTGTCGAGCACCTCGATGCTTCTCAAATGGCTTCGCCTGCAAGCACTGAAATACTAGAATCGCGTAAGCAAGCGTTCGAAGTTGAATCGAAATTGATTTATCCAGATGATTTTTATACGACATTTGGAAAGTACACTTCTCCCGATCAAGTCACACGAAAGGAGGTAAGTACTGATTCGACGATTGATTTGAAAGGATTGTGTGCTTGTGGTGGAGTATTAACGGGAAGAGTGAAAGTGTTAGAAACAATAATGGAAGCGGATAAATTGGAGATGGGAGATATCTTAGTTACAAGACAAACAGATCCGGGATGGGTTTCGGTTTTTCCATTAATTAGCGGACTTATTGTAGAGCGTGGAGGAATGCTTTCTCACGGAGCCATTGTCTCACGTGAATTTGGAATCCCGGCCATAGTAGGAGTTGAGCTCGCAACGCAAAAATTGAAAGACGGAGATTTAATAACACTGAACGCCGACAAAGGCACCATTGTCATTCATGATTGAAACGCTTCGCATATATATAGCACAACGATTTTCCACGTTGATGTTTTTTAGTCTGGCTATTTTCCTATTTCTGTTTTCAGTTCCGTTGCATGCATTCAATCCCCTTTCATTGATTGATATAGTTAAAGTGTTTTTCATGCTGTGGGTCATGCGTTTGTATGACGATGTCATGCAATGGGAAAACGATGTTGAACATGTCGAACGAATTTATACGGAATCTGAATCTCGCTCGAAACTCATTCTTCCACTCGTTTTAAGCATGGCTTTGAGCGTTGGCTTCTGTTTGAATGATAGTCTAGATTTTTCTAGTGCAGCCTTGTGGTTGTATTTTATAATTGTAAATCACGTATTGTATAAGGCTCTTGTGCACAGAAGCTTCTGGGCATTTGTTCTTCCGCTGATTAAGTACCCTTTTCTGTTTTTTTATATGTCGTTCAGTTTCGGTTTCAATCAAGAAATAACATACATCGAAATTACCAGTGCAACGGCTTTGTTTTTAGCTTTTGTTGTCTTTGATTTGCTAGACAATCAATCAACAGATAAGCCTCCGGTTGTGTTGTATTTTATGATTGTCTTTTGCCTTGCTTTGCTATTTCTTGCGAGTGTGAACGTTGTTTCATTAATATCGGGATTGGCGATACTTGCGGCTGCATTTATTGTTGTTCACTCGAAAAAAGAAATAGTCCCAATCGTTTGGTTATTCTTAATTTTAATATTCAAACTAATCTTGAACAATTATGTCATTTGATCCGATTCAACGAATGCAGGAGTTGAAGAATCCTGATCGTTTTCAATTCGAACGTGTGAAGTGTTATTCATGCGGTTCTGAAGATTGCAGCGAATTTCTCATTGGTGAAGATGACCTAACCGGAAAGGAAGGATTGTTCTTATATGTGAAATGCATCGCTTGTGATTTGGTTTACCAGAACCCAAGATTGAATATTGAAGGAATAAAAGAGTTTTACGATTCTGAATACATTGCTCACAGAAAGAAAAAGAATTGGGGCATTTTAACTCCGCTTTTTGAATGGACCATGAATAAGCACGATCGAGAAAAAGATAAACTCGTGAGCAAATATGCGCAGGTAAATGAGGGGACTGAATTGCTTGATGTAGGTTGCGCTGTTGGGACGTTCCTGCTTCACATGAATAAAAAGCACGGCTGTAGTATTCATGGAGTCGATTTTAAAGATGGATTAAACTATCCGGGGTTCGAAAAAATTAATTTTTACGAGGGTTTGTTTTATGAGCAGCCTATTCCAGAGAATTCAAAGGATATTGTAACCATGTGGCATTTCTTCGAGCACGATTATGATCCCATTCGTTCGTTGGAAATGGCGAAGAAGGTTTTGAAGGACGATGGTAAGCTAATCATTGAAGTGCCTCGATTGGATTCACTCACTTTCAAATTATATGGCAAGAAATGGCCAGGAGTTCAAGCGCCACAGCACACTATATTGTTTTCAAAGAAGAAGCTTATTGAATTGCTTGAAGCAAATGGATTTGTGGTAGAGAAGTATATGCCTTACGGCGCATTTCCTGCTTATTTCTATATTTTCACAGGAGCGTATTTCAAGTTGTTAGGGAAAGGATTGAATCTCGATAAAATTATTTTCCCCTACTTTCTTGGCCAGCTTTTACTTACTCCGGTTTTACTGTTCAGCAGAGTCCTTAACCTTTCCATGCAGACAGTTGTTTGCACAAAGAAGAATTAATTCAGATTGAAATGAAAATCTCTGATTACAAAGCAAACAACTTAAGAGCATTGGTGTTCTTGATTTCTCCAACTCTACTTTTAGGAATGGGCGTGTGGTTGTGCTTTTCTTTTTCAGGATTTATTTACGGTTTGGGGATTTTAGTTTTGTCTTTTTTTCTTACACAAACATTTGTGCTTGTGCATGAATGCGGACATCAGAATTTTTTCGCGAATGATCGATTGAATTCGTTGTTTGGAAATATATTCGGATTGTTTTCTTTCATTCCTTTTCATTCATGGAAACACATGCACAATTTGCATCATCGGTGGACGGGATGGCGCGATAAGGATCCAACCACCGAGAAAACTGTTGAGCCAAGTAAGAACCCCGTTATGCGCATTGTCGCAAATGTGAGTTGGTTTTTATTCATCCCGATTTTCTATTTGTTCTACATGTTCAGCAACTATTGGAACTTGGGAAAGATGCGTCGCTTCTTGAATGATTATCAGTATCGCTTGGCTGTTCTTTCAGTGGTAGTTTACGCAGTTTTTTACGGTGTGGTATTTTATTTTTTCTGGAGGGAAGTGAAGCATTTTTTCTTACCTGCTTTTTTATTGAGTTTAGTTTGGAAGGAATTAATCATTCTCACGCAACACACCCACATTGAAATTCCAATTTCGAATGGGGAAGAGGTTAAGCCCATTTCATACAAAGATCAAATTCAGTATACGCGTAGTTTTTACACGTGGCCTTTCCTCTCGAAATATTTTCTTTTCAATTTCAATTTACACGAAGCTCATCATGTTTATCCGGGAATGCCTGCCTATTGGCTCGACCAAATAGATTTGAATGTGCCGAAGGAACCTAGTTATAGCGAATGGTTCAATCAGGCAAAAGCAATGAGCGGAGTCGATTTTGTTTTCAGAACAGCTAAACACACCAACAAGAAATTTTAATATGTCCTATCCTTACGAAAAATCTTTGAAAGCACTTTGGAGAATTAATTCAATTCAAGAAATTAATTCGCTTTTGAAAAAGCTGAAAGAACGTCCGTTCGAGAGCAATGAACATGAGCAAATGCCAACACGTGAAATGTTCAGCGCGGAATTTCAGCAAGATCGATTGGATTTTTTAAAGCGAATAACAGGTGCTGAGTTAGCTACATTAAGCGGAAAATCTAAGTTTGAAGATGTATCAACGTTGGAGGGCAATATTGAAAATTACATTGGTATGAGTCAAGTGCCTACCGGAGTAATAGGCCCCCTTCGTGTTGTTGGAACCTCTGCGCACGGCGATTTCTTTGTACCTCTGGCTACCAGTGAAGGAGCTCTTATTGCTAGTTATCAGCGTGGGGCAAAAGCGACTTTTTTGGCCGGAGGAATTCGCTCGGTGTGCTTAACTGAAAACGTTTCCAGGGCTCCACTGTTTCGCTTTAATGATATTGCCGATTTGGGGACCTTTGTGGTTTGGGCTTTAGGACAAGAGGCAAAAATGCATGAGATTGTCGCTGCCACCAGCAGATTTGCGAAGCTAGAAGATATCTCTTCTAACATAGAAGGAAATCAATTAATTATGACGTTCGGTTACTTTACCGGTGATGCAAGCGGACAGAATATGGTTACCATTTGTACGGATGCGATTTGCAAATGGCTAATTGAAAACGCACCAATTCAACCGAAGACTTGGTACATCGAAGGAAATTTTTCAGGAGATAAAAAAGCCACCGCCATTTCTTTCATTCACGTTCGCGGAAAGAAGGTGAGCGCTGAAATAGAGATGAGTTATGATATTGTGAATCAAGTATTGAAAACAACTCCAGCGAAGATGGCCGAATATTGGCAGGCCTCAACGGTTGGGGCCATTCAAACGGGAAGCATTGGTGCGCAAGGGCATTACGCGAATGGATTAGCGGCTTTATTTATCGCAACGGGTCAAGATGCCGCATGTGTGAGCGAAGCTTCTGTTGGAATTACACGCATGGAAGTAACAGAAGATGGTGGATTGTACGCAGCTGTTACCTTACCCAATCTAATTGTTGGAACTGTGGGCGGTGGAACTGGATTACCAACTCAAAGAGAATGTTTAGAAATGATGGATTGCTATGGTGCGGATAAGGCAAGGAAGTTTGCTGAGATTTGTGCAGCGGTAGTTTTATCAGGGGAGTTAAGTATTGCTGCAGCATTGTCTGTGGGACATTTTACAAGTGCACACCAAAAGTTGGGAAGAAAGAAATAGAATGAAGATTTTCCTATCATACGATTTTCTTCAAGTTGCCGCTATTCTGTTGTCTTATTATTTAATCACTGGAATAGGTTTTTATATTATTTCGAAGAAGAAAGATACTGCTGCGCGAAAGCGATTGTGGTTGAAATTTTTTGTTTATTTGGTTTTGGTAAGTGTCTTGGTTGTTTGCATGAAATATGTTGTAGACATTGCCTTTGCGCTCATTTGCATCATTTCTTTAATTGGTGGATACGAAGTAGTTTCCAGTTGGAAAGAAATAGCATTGGCTCGAGTGAAAGTTATTTCTGCCTTAGTATATTCATTCGTTTTAATGGGTGTTGGTCTCTCTTATGAATTGCGAGAATTACTTTTACCTGTTTTCTTTTTAATTGTGGTTTTCGATGGTTTTTCACAAACAGTCGGAGAATTAGTTAAAGGCAAAGCACTTGCACCGAGCATGAGTCCAAATAAAACTCGAAGCGGTTTCATAGGTGGCGCTTTGGTTATGGGTTTCACAACATGGTGGATTTTGGAAGGAGAATTTTTATTTTTAATTGGAATAGCTATGGCGGTGGTTGGTCTATACGGAGATTTGCTTGCCAGTTGGTTGAAGCGGTTTTCAGGTAAGAAAGATTTCAGTGAAATCATTCCGGGACACGGTGGAGTGCTTGATCGATTCGATAGCTTTCTTGCGGTTTGGACGGTCTTGTCTTTTGTAGCATACTTTTTTCATTTTTGAATATGGAAACACTTTATACTGTTTTAGGAAGAGATTTAACAAATACAATTTTACTTTCCACGTCCTTTTTAGTCTTGTTCGCATGCGGAGAATTATTCTATCATGTGTTCAAAGTGAAAGCTGAACTCACTCGGAAATGGTCGCACGTTGGAACTGGTTTTCTGACGCTATTATTTCCAGCTATGCTCAGCAATCATTGGTGGGTCTTGGTGCTTTGCGCAACCTTCGCGATTCTACTTTCAACAAGTATCAAATTCAATTTTTTGAAATCGATTAATGCCGTAGATAGAGATACGGTTGGAAGCTTGTGTTATCCTTTGGCAGTTTACACCTCTTTTTTAGCGAGTGTTTGGAAGGGAAATAACTTATTCTTTTATCTGCCAATTTTAATTATGGCATTGGCCGATCCTGCAGCTGCCCTTGTTGGTAAGCGCTGGCCGTGGAAGCCTTATGCTGTTGGAAATCAGAAAAAGAGTGTGGCCGGTTCGCTTGCGTTTTTACTAGTAAGTACAATCTTGTCGGTTTATTTTTTAGGTGGAAATATGACTTCTGCTCATGTGTGGTTAATTCTTACGATAGCAGTTTCAAGTACCTTGGCTGAGGCCTTTTCAGCAAAAGGATATGATAATGTTACGATCCCTTGGACAGTCATTGCAGTGTGTGCTGTTTTTTCCAGATGGATGTAAACAGAACGCATCTTCGCTAACATTAAGATTCTCTTAATACAGGGTTGGCAAATGATATGAAATTACTACTTAAGGAGTATTTCCATGCGGAGTTTAATAAGGCACATTTGTGCTAAACATTAATCAACAACTATGGAAAACAAACCTACTCTTGTCGATTCTGACGTTCGCACAGCGGATGTAAAGAAATCGACGAATTCTATTTATTCATTGAAGTTAAGTTCAGTTGCTGTGGCATTGGCACCAATAAGATGGTTGATATTTACGGTTTAACTCCAGCTCAGAAAGATGCAATGTTCAAGGTGAACCAAGAGTTTCAAAACCAACTGTCTGATTTGGTTTCGAATTATAAAGGAGCGCCAGACTTCGAGGTAAAAGAAGAAGCCATATTATATTCTCACGAACAAAATGCATTCGCAGTTCTCGATGAAGCGCAAAAGGCAAAGTGGTTGGCTGCAAAGGAATATCGCAAAGCTCATCCAAAAGAGAAAGTTCAGAAGTAAGTTTAGTTTAAATCAGAAAGAGAACAGCCACACCAGTGGCTGTTTTTTTATTGCTTTCTAAATTGAAATCCCATTCTTTTTCCCGTTGCTAAACTTCCGCTGTGATTAATGTCTTGCATTTCCTCTACAGTGATCTGGTGAAGGTTTTCATAAGGCGGAATGAGCAGGTCGAAATTCAAGGCGTATAGAACTACTTGATCAATAAATTTCGTTTGGCTAGCAGCATCGAAGTTTGAAGCTACGATATCGTTGAACATGATTCCCAGTTGCTTCTTTCCTTGAACCACAAAATGGTTTTCTTTGTTAATGAAAACGCGCGCGAGCAAATAGCCTACATCAGCTGTTCTGTCGTAACGAAAAGAGTCTGAAAGGAAGTTGTACACGTTGATTGTTCCAACATAACTGTTTTCCGGATGCTCCTTTAAATAACCGGTTTGCCAAAAACTACTTTCTTGTTCAAATTGAAAAACATTGGTGTGCATTTGAAAAATAAGCAGGTCACCCGCGATTCGAACCTCACATTGAAAAGCTCCTCTATCGCGGTATTCAAAAGTTACCCGCGAATCGGTATTTCCAAATTGATATGTTAATTCTTGAATGGTGTTTTTTAAAACTTCCTTCAATGCATTGAACTGCGCAATGGTGTTATGAAAGACGTCTTGCTTTAAAACGCTTTTATTTCGCAGTAATGAAAGTATTTGTTCCTTCGTTTCCATATCAATAGGCTCTAGCGAATAATACACGTCGCTCACTTGGTTTTCCTGTCACCATGCAAACACCAGATTCTGTTGGTCCGTCGAACGGTATGCAACGAATGGTGGCTTTTGTTTCTTGTTTAATCAGTTCTTCCGTTTCTGCAGTTCCATCCCAATGCGCTGAGAAGAATCCTGTTTTTTCGTCGAGCAATTTCTTAAATGTCTCGTAATCGTCAACCTCTGTCATGTGTCCATTTCTGAACTCCAACGCTTGGTTGAACATATTCGTTTGAATGTCTTCCAACAATTGCTCAATGGTATTTTCAACTCCTTCGAAAGCAACCGTAAATTTTTCAGAAGTATCTCGACGTGCAATTTCAACGGTTCCGTTTTCCAAATCTTTCGGTCCAATAGCTAAACGAACAGGAACCCCTTTCAATTCGTAATTGGCGAATTTCCATCCGCTTCGTTTGCTATCGTCGTCGTCGAATTTTGCAACAATGCCTTTTGCCTTCAACACTTTGACAAGTGGAAGAACTTTTTCGCGAATCACTTCCAACTGCTCAAGTCCTTTGTAAATAGGGACAATAACCGCATGAATAGGCGCTAACTTCGGCGGAACACGAAGTCCCTTATCGTCGCTGTGTGTCATGATTAGCGCGCCCATTAGACGTGTGCTCACCCCCCAAGAGGTTGCCCAAACATATTCTGTATTTCCCTCTTTCGTTGCGAATTTTACATCGAACGCTTTGGCGAAGTTCTGTCCTAAGAAGTGCGAAGTGCCCGCTTGAAGTGCTTTTCCATCTTGCATCAAAGCTTCAATACACAAGGTGTCTATTGCTCCCGCGAATCTTTCACTTTCTGATTTTCTTCCTTTGATAACAGGCATGGCCATGAAGTTTTCTGCGAACTCTGCGTATACATCAAGCATGCGCTCTGTTTCTTCAATCGCTTCCTGCGCGGTTGAGTGGGCGGTGTGTCCTTCCTGCCACAAGAATTCAGCGGTTCTTAAAAATAGACGAGTGCGCATTTCCCAACGAACAACATTTGCCCATTGATTTATTAGTAACGGCAGGTCGCGATAGCTCTGAATCCAACCTTTGTAGGTGTTCCAAATGATGGTTTCGCTGGTTGGGCGTATGATTAATTCTTCTTCCAATTTTGCATCTGGATCTACAACAACACCCCCATTTTCTGACTTAAGTCTGTAATGGGTTACAACGGCACACTCTTTGGCGAATCCTTCAACATGCGCAGCTTCTTTACTCAAATAGCTTTTTGGAATCAACAAAGGGAAATAGGCATTCTGATGTCCCGTTTCCTTGAATCGAATGTCCAGTTGATCGCGCATCTTCTCCCAAATAGCATAGCCATAAGGTTTAATAACCATGCATCCTTTCACCTCGCTGTGTTGCGCCAAATCGGCCTGCATCACAAGTTCATTATACCATTTAGAGTAATCTTCTTTTCTAGTCGGAATTTTCTCGGCCATTTTTTTTCTTTTTTCAGAGTTGCAAATGTAAAACCTTATTACCTTTAAACTATCAAATCCATACGATTATGAAAGCGTTACAACGAAATTTTTACTTCTTAATGGCAGTTCTTGCATTGAGTTCTTGTGCAAGTTTTGAAAATTTGACAGACGATCGTACACGTGCAGAGGACGATGAGATGTATTGGAATGGCAAGGAAATGTTTTACGACAATTCTTTGTTGGCTAGCAATTCAGGTTCAGGAGATGATTACTACGATCCGAATTCTGTAACGCGTTCAAATACTGTTAACGGTGGCACCAATCCAAGAGCAACTTTTAATCCTTTAAGCGGTTGGCAGTTGAGTTATGGCTTGAATGCTTTTTCGAATTACTGCAATGGCGGTGGTTACGGAATGGGTTTCGGTTCAGGTGGTTTTAACAATGGCTACGGCGGTTATGGAAACAGTGTTTACGGTTACAATTCATATGGGTACAATCCTTACAGTTCATACAACCCCTATGGTGGTGGATATGGTTACAACCCTTATGGTTATGGAATGGGTGGATTAGGATGGGGTGGAAATGGATACGGAAACGGTTGGTACGGAAATGGATATAACAACAATGGCGGTTTGTGGGGCGGTTCAACAGGGAACGGGGAAACTGCGAATGTTACGCACCATCACCGCAGACCAACTAGCGTTGGAACGGGAAATTCTTCCACCTATCACCGCGGTGTTTTGCAAAAAAGCTTGGTTCAACCCCTCACAGAAACAGCACGCACTCCTGTTGCAGTGAGTAACAACGGAAATAATTCGGCACCTGCAAATTCGCGCGCAGGGGCAACTCCTGAATATACCTCTCCAGGAAATAGTCCTGCTCCTGCTAATTCAGGGCGTACCTCTCCGAATTACAATTCACCAACTTACGCTACTCCGTCGCGCTCAACATCAACTCCAAGTACAACGACCCCTTCGCACAGTAGTCCGTCTCGTTCAACACCGAGTCACACTCCTTCTCCTTCACGATCAACACCAACGCACAGCACTCCAACACATAGCACGCCGTCAAGAAGCACAGCTCCTTCTCGCAGCACGAGTCCTTCTCACAGTGCCCCGTCTCGTTCATCTTCACCGGGTAAGAGACCTTAATGCGAAGCAAGATTTTTCAAAAGTTGCGTTGCAAGATGTTGCACAAGGTCCTTCGCAAGGGGGGAGTTGTTTCAATTTTATGTATTTTTTTGCTGAGTGTTAATGTTGTTTTTGCGCAGAATGAAGACGATGCATTGAGATTCTCGAATACGTTTGGCGCATATACCAATCGAGCATTGGGAATGGGTGGAGCATACACAGCGCTAGGTGCCGACATCACGAACTTCTTTCAAAATCCAGCGGGTATTGCTGCTTACAAAAAGCAGAACATGGAGTTTGGATTGAGTTTGCTTTCGCGTTCAACACATGTCGATTTTAACAACCGAGTTTCTTCAACCGGCACAACGGGATTAGGAGTAAATACGTTCGGTTATACTTCTACATTCGGCACAGCGGGTTCCGGTTGGGGTCCCTGGATTTACGGATTGGCTTATGGAAGAACACAAACATTCAAGCGTGATTACAATCTAGAGTCGAGTGACAATCAATCCTCCTTGCTCGATGTTTATACTGACCAGTTGAATTACTACAATCCCGCAAATGCAGATGTTTCTTCAACTTTTCCTTTTGGCGCAGGGTTAGCATGGGAGACTTATTTGATTAATCCGGGAACTGTTGATCCCTATGTGCATGTTGGAATTGATAATAATACGTTTACTCGCCGCCAACATGTAGAAGAGAGGGGCTATATTCGGGAAACCTCATTAGGTATTGCTCGAGCTTTTGAGGATAAGTTGTTTGTTGGAGCTTCATTTGCCTTTCGAAAAGTTGTCTATGAGAAAAACTCTACGTATTCTGAATCGTTTTCTTCCAATGGCACTGCAGTGAATTACACGCTAACAGAAGACAATAGCACTTCTGATGTTGTTACGAAGGGCCCTTCGGTTCAAGCTAAATTAGGGATTCAATATGTCCCCAGTCCTTATGTTCGTCTTGGAGGGTTTTGGCATTCTTCATGCAAACAATCCATAAGCGATAATTATTTAGCGAAGATGGAAAGCACCATTGGTTCGACTCCCTATAACTATTCTTCAGACAAAAATGTATTTGATTACGGTGTTCAAGTTCCTTCAACCGTTGGTGCTGGAGCAGCCTTAATTCTAGGAAATTTCGGAATTGTTTCTGCGGATTACGAGTCAACAGATTTTTCGAAAATGGTTATGTATGGAATTACAGGTGGTATTGCGGAATTCGCCGCTGAGAATATGGCTATTCAAGAGAATTATAAGCGAGTGCACAAAGGGAAATTAGGAACCGAGTTTCGTTTAGGTGATGTTTATCGCTTGAGAGCTGGAATCGGTTATCGTACGTCGGTATTTACTGATCTTGCCGGTAAATCAAAGGAGCCGTTGTTTAATTGGAATGTCGGTGGAGGGTATAAAAAAGACGATTTCTATTGCGATGGAGCTTTGATGATTACAAAAAACAAGGATGGTTATTTCCTTTATGACCCCTCATTGATTTCAATGGCAAGCATCGACAACTTACTCGTACAAGTTAGTTTTTCTTTTGGAGTGAGATTTTAAGCAGTTAATGAGGCAAGAGCAATTCCGGCTGCAACGGAAACGTTCAAAGAACTGGTTTGTCCTTTCATTGGAATGGTAACCAATTGATGTGCGCGTTTCATGAGCTGCGGATTAATTCCATCCTCTTCAGAACCCATGATGATGCACATTCCCAAATTTTGATCACGAGTTTTTTGAAATTCTTGAAGACTCACAGTGGCCTTTTCAGAAAGAACCACCGACCCAATTCCTGAGGCATGCAAATAGTCCAATGCATCAAGAAGGTTTTTAACTTTACAAATATTCAAATGCATAAGTGCACCAGCCGAGGCTTTGAGTGCATCTTCGTTGATTTGAGCAGCTCCTACTTCAGGAACAATAATTCCCTTCACTCCGAAACATTCTGCCGAACGACAAATAGCACCAAAATTCCGAACGTCGGTTACCCGATCTAGAATAAGAAACAAAGGGGGCTCGCCACTTTCAATTGCATTTATAACCACATTCTCATAATCTGCAAAGGCAATGGGAGCCATGAAAGCAAGAACTCCTTGGTGATTCGATCGGGTTATTTTATTGAGTTTAATTTCAGGAACAAGAACGAAAGGGATTTTTTCTTTTTTCAAGCGGTCTTTCAACTGACGCAATTTGTCGCTGCGCAATTCTTTGTTGAAAAGAACTTTGTCAATGTTTTTCCCAGCATCAAGAGCTTCTTCCAATGGATGAATGCCAATGATTAAATTCGATTTCGATGATGTTGATGTAGTAGGTCTCACGGTGCAAAAGTAAGTCTTATTCGCGGAAAACACGACCTTGACGCCAAGTGTTTACAGCTTGTTCCCAGCTTGTGCGGTATAGACCGTCTCGTTGAAGCACGAGTACATTGTCAGAAAGATTGTCTCTTTGATATCGAAATAGGAATGAGAATGACCCTGGAATAGTTTCGTCTCCGTATATCCAACGCTCGCTGTAGCCTACGTTTTCAACGCGTGTTGGTTTTCCGTAAATAATGTAAATCATACCGCGATCTGTTCGCCACCCTGGAACGGTTGTGGAGAAATAAGTGTTGCATGTATTCACTCTTCGAAAGAAAATAGAAATAAGCTCTTTCGCTTTTTCCTCTGATCCTCCGCAGTCTTTCCAAAAGTTGCAAAAGCTAGCGTAGGGATCACGGACATTGTAGATGTATTCAAATTCCGATTTCGAGGTAATGTATCGTAAAGGGGCAATAAGATCTTTTAACGCTGTAGTCGATGGGAATTCCCCATTGGAATACAAGTAAAGCTGCGAAGAGTTTTTAGTACGAAAGAGATACGATTTATTTTCAGCAATGAAGTTGTATCGGGTTCCATCGAAACTCAAATTTGTTAAGCTGAATGAGGTTGAATCGGGAATGACGGGAGAGTTGTTAGAGAAGGCGGGGGGAGGAAGATTTGGAATTTCAGTAAGCGCAAAAATCTCAACGGGAGGGTATTCAGAATGCGCAAACCGAGGGAAGTCTAGGTGAATGGTGTCTCCAGTTTTAAAATACTGATCGTAAATTGGAACTTCGACGGAATTAGCTGTAATCCGAATGTCGTAGGTGCTTGGCTGATCATTTTTTAAGAAAATAAATTTCTTTTCATGCTGCGCTCGTCGGTTCAGATCTTTAAGCGTAACTGTTACCTCGGATTTTCCGAATGAAATAGGAAGAGGAATTTCTTCACGCCAAACACCTGATTCTTGCATTTGGGGTGGAGTAAATTTGTATCGAAGGGTATCGGTTTTAGTTTCTTGTTTCTTTATTGAAATGACTACCTCAAGTTGAGCTGTGAAATTCTCATGCGTTGATTTGCGAGAATAAAGCAGTTGATCAGCGTCGAATTCGAGTAGTAAATTAGAAGTATCGTTACTGCTGTGAATGAGGTTTGCCAGAGGCTTGAAGTAAAATTCGTTTGTGCCGAATTGTTTATCGCGAAGTTTTTTTGGCGCCGAACAGGAAAAGAAAAGAAGGACGATAAGAAAAGTGATTAATCGAGAGAAATTAGATTGGTTCATCGGTTGATTCGTCTTCTTCATTATCAATCGAAGGTAAGCGTTTTTCGAAATTGCTCCCTGTTTTAGCGCCCATTATTTTCATTTTCTTAGCCTTCCCAAGGAGATTGCCACTGCCTGTTTTCAGCTGTCCCATTGCCTTATTCAAGGTCTTTTGTGCAGTTGATAGATTGCTTTCAAGTGCTTCAAGAGAACCAACAAACCCTTCGAGTTTGTCTATGAAAGTTCCGGCTTCTTTCGCAATGCTTTCGGCGTTTTTTGATCGTTTCTCCTGCGCCCAGATGCTTGCCACAGTTCTTAAAGTGGCAAGCAATGTTGTTGGAGAAACTAAGATTATATTTCGCTCCCAGGCAAATGAAAATAGGTTGCTATCTTCGTTGAATGCTGCAATAAGAGCGGGCTCTATGGGCATGAACAACAAGACGAATTCGGGAGTCGTTAGCTTGTCGGCCGATTCGTATTTCTTTTCACTCAAAAGTTTTATGTGTGAGCGAACACTTTCTAAGTGGGCGCGCATAGCCACTGCTTTCTCTTTGTCGTCTTGCGTGTTTACGTAGCTGTTGTATGCAGTTAGAGAAACTTTGGAGTCTATAATTATATGCTTGTTCTCAGGGAGATTAACAATAACATCGGGACGAATGGTTTTTTCGTCATCGTTCATATCGGAATGCTGAACTACAAATTCTTTTCCCTTCTCTAAGCCGCTTTTTTCCAGTACAGATTCCAAAATCATTTCTCCCCAATTCCCTTGGGTCTTATTATCTCCTTTAAGGGCGCGTGTAAGACTTTCGGCGTTAGCGCCTATGTTAGAACTTGCTTCGCGTAGATTCTTTATCTCGTTTTCCAATCGAGCAGAACGATCCACGTTTTCAAGCTCTGTTTTTTCAAGTTTCGATTTGAATTCATTGATGGTTGTGCGAAGCGGTGTGAGAGTTACTGATAAATGAGATTCGTTCGCTTCGTTTAATTTCTTAACTCGTTCTTCGAAAATGTCGTTACTCAAATTTTTGAATTCAACTTTGAGATTTGCCTTCAAATCTTCCATCAAGAGTTTTTCAGATTCAAGCGTTTTATATGTAGCTTCTAATGCTGCTTTGGTTGTGGCTTTTTCATCAATGAGCGATTCCACGCGAACGCGCATGGCGGCGGTTTCAGCTTTTGCATTTTCAAGTTCGGTCTTATAAAATGAAACGTTGGTTTGGTCTGAAGCGGTTTTTCTATTCAATGTAAAAACAAAAGCAACAATTGCTCCGCCTGAAATCGCCCCGATAAAAAGAGAAAGTATATCCATAATTCAAAATTACCTTGATGAGTAGGGCATTTCAATATTGTGGAAAAGTATTTTTAGAAACGTGAAGAGAACGTAATTCCAACACGACCATTTTTTAATTGGAGTCCAGTGTTTTCAATATTACCAACACCGTAGGTTACGGAGAGGGAACCGTTTTCTTGTTGAAAGCGAAATCCCAAACCGGCATCATAATATATCTTCGAAACGGGTGCTTGAACCTTTGCTAAATCACCAAAGAGAAACGATTGTATTTCGGGTCCAAGGTTAATTCCGAAATCACAATTTAGCATGGCGTATTGGGAAGCATAAATGCTCTCTTCAATAAATGCCCTTAGGTTTTTGGTTCCTCCAAGTCTTGAAATTTCGTTGTAAAAAAGAGAGTCGCTGAAAAGTGCATTCGCTTCGAGGTTTACATTGGCAAAGAGCAGTTGGTTTAAATTGAATTTCGACCATGCTTTGGCTCGAAGAGCGTATATTTTTTTTGTTGAAGCACTTGTTTCATATTGAATGGTCCGAGTTCCAGCAAGCCCTTCAATTAAGAAATTAAAGCTGTTGATTGAATTGTTGTTTTTTGAATAACGAAGCGAATAAGTTTTGTTTTGAGTGTTTCCGAAAAGAGAGGAGGATCCAAAGTGTGTGTGTGAAGATTTTCCCACTGCCGCTGAGAAACCATTGAGATCGCTTGTTTTAGTTAGAAGTCTAAAGCACAGATCGGTTGAAGAAAAAGTAGAGTCGCGCAAGAACGACGCGAATTCAAATTGAAACCCAACGGGCAGTCCAGCGGTAAATGGACTGCCTAATTTAAAAGCGAGACTTTGACTTTTAGGTTGGGGTCGTTTCCAATGAAATTCAATAGTCTCAGCTTGTTTAAGTGCGTTGGATAATTCGAGGTCTATGTTACCCGTTAAAATTGATTGACTCGAATTTGGCTTGGGTTGAAGAGCAATAAGCGCCGAAATGACATTGTTTTTTTTGCGTTCGGCTTTGATGGTTAAACTGAATGTCTCGCTGTGCATGCGAACTGAAACTTGCGCATTCGGTTTTAAAAATGAAATTTGACTTAAAGCCGCTCCTATGCTTTGAACTTTGTCAGTGCTGTAGGGTTGGCCCGGTTCATAATTCAAACAGCGCTGCAAGATTTTCTTATTGAATAGGATGTTAGGAGTAATTATTGTGTCAAGCAAGATTCGTTTACCTGAGGAAATGTCCCAAGTAAATTCAGAACTTTTTTCATTGAACAATAAAGTGTCCAGCTCCAATTGAGCATAGGGGTATCCTCTGTTGTTTAACCAGCGCAATAACTCATTTGGATTTTTGTTCTTTGGAATCGGGAGATTTAAGCCGAAATATTTGTGGCTGGGTCTTGATGGTTGAGCGTGTGAAGAGAAAACCCCAAATGCTAAAAGCAAAAAAGTACATCTTACAATGATATGTTGATAACTGCTTTTCAAATATGGGCTTGATTAACTTTAGTTTGAAGTAATTTCGTAATTCAATTAAATAACATGAAAAAATCTGCAAGAGTTTTGTTTTTTGTTTTACTTGGTTTAGGAGTCTTTAGTCTTCAGTCGTGCAAGAGAAAGCATGAGAAATGCGCTGCCTACGATCAAGTAAGTCCACAAAAGTAGTATTCAATTAAATTCGAATGTTACGGTTTGTAGCACTTCGTTACTGAGGCTGCGACTCACAGGGCACGCGTGTGCGTATCTCTGTATTTTTTCCTTCATATTTGTGTCGTAATCTAAATTTGGGAAAATAAAATGGATTTTAATCTCCCCAATACGTCGAGGAGTTTGGTTCATTCTTTTTTCGATATTTGCAACAACCCCCTCAAACTTCCAGTTTCTTTCTTCAGCAGCAATTGCCATTGTTGTAAGAATACATGTGGCAAGCGAAGTACAAAGGAGGTCTGTTGGTGAAAATCGTTCACCCTTTCCTTTGTTGTCTAGTGGAGCGTCGGTCTCAAGAGACGTTTTGCTTTGATCGTGGATAGCTTCACATCTTAAGTTACCGGAATATTTTAAAGACATTTTGGTCATGGTCGTTTTTTTTTTCAAAACTAACATAGAAGCAATGAAATTAGTTTTTTTTAGCAGGATATGTTCAACTCTCGTGCACTAACTTTGTAGTATGGCTCGCTTCCTTCATTTGCTCCTTATACCGTTACTTTTTTTTGTTTCAATAGCGAATGCGCAAAATGAGACTAAGGATCATGGGGTAGGCCGTTACTCGCGTCAAGTTTATGGCGGGCTTGTTATCCGAACCAACGGTTGGGGCGGTACATATGTGAAAGGCAAGAACAAAGGTGCTTTTAACGTAAGGCAGGTTTCGTACGACTTTAACTTTGTTAAACACGAGAAAGAACAGAAGTCCTATTTTCAAGACCCGAGTGCTCGCCCATTTGTATTCGGGAAAAAAAACGCTGTTTACAATTTCAAATTGAACTTCGGTTATAAAAAAGAAATTGCCGAAAAGCAGCGTAAATCTGGCGTTCAAGTATCATATGCTTGGGGTATGGGTCCATCAGTTTCCTTGCTTAGACCAATATATTTGGAGGTGCTGGTCATTGATCCGAATTTGAATGGATATAGTTTATCAACGGAGAAATTCGATCCGAATAAACATTTCGTAGATAACATATATGGTCGAGCGAGTAATTTTTTAGGCTTTAGCGAACTGTCTATTGTACCAGGGTTTTCGGCCAAAGCATCCATGCTTTTCGAGTACAGTAATTACCGTGATGGAATAAAGGGATTTGAGGTGGGGATTTCCGGGGAGGCCTATCCGAAGCGAATAGAAATTATGTCGAACCAAGTTCTTTCTTCATACCCCGATGGCGCCAAGAATCATTGGTTATTTGTTTCAGGATATGTCCATTTTTATTTTGGCAGAAAGTATAATTAGCATCAATCATCAGAAGAGAGGAATTGAAATATGGAACAAGAAGAGCAGAGAATTCCAAAGCCGAAGTGGCTTAAAGTGAAGCTTCCTACTGGAGAGAATTATCGAAAAGTTAGATCGTTGGTCGATGAGCATAAGCTTCATACCATTTGTGAAAGCGGCAACTGTCCGAATATGGGCGAATGTTGGGGAGAAGGAACAGCGACCTTCATGATTTTGGGAAATATATGCACGCGTTCTTGTGGGTTTTGTGCTGTGGCTACGGGAAAGCCATTAGAGGCTGATCCATTTGAGCCCGCTCGTGTTGCGAATTCAGTGAAATTAATGGGGGTTAAGCATGCGGTTATTACTTCTGTGGACCGCGACGACCTTGCGGATGGAGGTTCAGAGATTTGGGTAAAGACAGTAGAGCTTGTGCGCGCTAAATCTCCGGGCACCACCATGGAAACCTTAATTCCAGATTTTGCAGGCAATTGGGAGAATCTGCAACGCATTATTGATGTTGCCCCTGATATTGTTTCTCACAATCTAGAAACGGTGCGCAGACTGACCAAACAAGTGCGCATTCAAGCGAAATATGATCGTTCGCTCGAAGTTTTGTTCCGATTGAAAAAAGGCGGGATGCGAACGAAAAGTGGAGTAATGTTAGGTCTTGGCGAAACGAGGGACGAGGTGTTAGAGACCATGGAGGATTTGCGTTCGGTACAAGTCGACATTTTAACTTTGGGGCAATACCTTCAACCCACGCGTAAACACTTGCCAGTTCAGGAGTTTATTACCCCAGAGCAATTTAAGGAATACGAAGAAATTGGACTGAAGATGGGATACCGATTTGTCGAAAGTGGGCCGTTAGTCCGCTCTTCCTATCATGCTGAAAAACACCTGTTTTAAAGAATTTTCGGTGGAAAGGAAAAAAAAGCAAATAAAAAGAGTCGAATCGTTTTTTGAATAAGCATTTCTCAATTATCTTGCGCCGAATTGAATTATTAGCTTAACCTAGCATTTATGAAATTAAAAAATTTACTTTTATCTTCTGGATTTGTTTGTGCAGCTGCTGTGGCGGTTGTTATGGTGAATACCAACAGTCAACGTGCAAGCTTTGCACCTCGTAACATTCAAGCTGAAGGTTATAACGAATCTGTGGATATTCTCAAGAAACTTCGTGGTAACCTAATTTCGGGAAACTTTGAAGTAGCTGACGTTATGGAAATGACTGCGGCGGTGAACGACATTGATCGTTTGCAAGGAAATCGTGAATTAAATATGAGTTGGTGGGAAATGGGTCCGGATAATATCGGTGGACGCACCCGCGCAATTTTGGCTTTAACAGATAATGTGATATTCGCAGGTTCTGTAACCGGTGGTTTGTACAAATCTACCAATGGCGGAAACAACTGGTCACGAATAGAATCATTGGACACATTCGGAAGAGTAATGTCCATTAGTTCGATTGATGCTACTGAAGACGGTGCGATATACGTTGCAACGGGTAGTCAGTTTGAATCTAGTGGAGACGGTAGCGGATCTAGTGGAGCAATCGGTTGTGGAATGTACCGTTCAACGGACCAAGGTGCTTCTTGGGAGTTGGTTCCAGGAACAGACCCAGCTGAATTCACAACGGGTGACAACTGGGCTTATATCAATGATGTTAATGCAGATGCAAACATTGCAGGAAGAATTTGGATCGCTGGTGCAGACGGTGTTGGATATTGGGAGCCAGGTATGACCGCTCCAAACATGAGTGTTTCTGGAATTCCGAATACAGGTGGACATGATGTTGAATGGTCTACCGATGGAACTGTTTGTTACGTTGGAGTATCAAACGGACGTATTTATCGCTCTTTAGATGGCGGAACAAGTTTCTCACAAGTGGGTGCATCTTCTGGCATGAGCAACAAACAACGCACACGTATTTCTATTTCTCGTGATGATTCAAACGTTGCTTATGTATTGTACGCACAAGGCGGAATTATGGGTGGCGTGTATTACACAAATGATAAAGGAAATTCATGGTCAGTGAAATGGCCAACGGGTATTGATAACGTATATGAAGTGTTTGGTGAAAACGGTCAGGCTTATTATGATTTAGCATTGGCGGTTAAGCCAGGTGATCCAGGAGTATGTTGGGTTGGAGGTGTAACACTTTGGAAAGCTGGAGCAAATACACAACCGGAGCAAATTGCCGCGAACTTCGATTTCGGAAGCTCTCAGTATTATGTGCACAGTGATATTCAAACATTTGAAATTGCTCCAAATGGAGATTGGTTCATAGGTTGCGACGGTGGAGTATTCAAATCTATCGATGGTGGTAACACATTTACGGCCATTAATCGTGGTTACAACGTAACGCAGTTTTATGGAATTGCTCATGGCGGTGGATATGCAGCTATGGGTGGTGCTCAAGACAACGGGACAATTCTAATTCCTGGCATGGACAATTCTAACTTTAACACAATTTCTTGGCAACAAGGTGTTTCAGTTGGCGGTGGTGACGGATTTGATTGTGAAATTTCAAACGTAACAGTTCCAGGAGTGAATGTTGCATTCTCATCTGTTTATTTTGGAGCAATTAGCCGCTTCAATGCACAAGGGTCAGGCGGTGAGTTTTACGATGACGAAGTTTTGGGTGTAATTGGAACAGACGGTGAGGCAGGTTCGTTCTATACGACTATGCGTTTGTTCGAAAACACGAACGATGAAAACTCGCAACAATACGTTTGGTTGGTGAATAACCGTGACTTCGATTTGTTTAGTTCTGTAAACGGAACAGATACGACGTGGTTGGATACTACATTGTACACGCAGAACATGACGTTGCCATTCCCATACAGATTCCCTGTTGGAGATACCCTTCATTTCTGGGATGTGTTAGACCGTCCCGCTGTTTATTCAACCACACCGTTAACAGCAGACCCTAACTATCCTTGGTTGGAGGCACAAGCATTGACATCTACTGTAGATTCTACCATCTGTGATACAACCATCGTTGGATACACTGACGTTATTGATCAGATTACAGAACAAACAGTTACCATTTATTGGTCAGATACTATTATAAACCCAATAACAGGAGCTCAAATCATTGTTAACGACAGTTCAATTGTAGTTGTTGGTGTGGATACAACTTTCATGACTGTTCCTGTTTTAGACATTCAATGTACCACTACAACATGGTACTATTACGCCGCAGATCAGTTGGAAAATGTTCGTGAGCGCTGGCAGGTACAAGATAAGTTTACCTCAATCTTCGTTACAGGATTCTTTGGAACAGAAGGATTGTGGATGACTCGTCAGGCTTTAAACTTTAATACATCTCCTGATTGGTGGAAAATAGGAAATGCCCCTGGATCAGGTGTGAAAGCTTATGAGTTCTCCAAAGATGGTAACACCTTGTATTACAGCAGCTGGACTGGAACGTTGTATAGAGTAACCGGATTCAATCAGGTTTGGAGTGTAGATGATATTCCGAACTTAACGACTTCCACACTGATTACCAACGCGGGTGGTACGATTACAAGTATTGCTTCTGATCCGAATGATCCAGACCACCTGGTACTTACCGTTGGTGGATATGGAAGTGTGGGTAGCGGAAAGGTAAGAGAATCATTCAACGCTACTTCGGCATCTCCAACATTCACTAATATTTGGTACAACACTTCACCGTTGAACAAAATGCCAATTTATTCTTCTATTATCGATGTGAGTGATCCTTCAGGAAACACCATCGTCCTTGGTACAGAGTATGGCGTTTGGGCTACCAATGATGGTGGAACAACATGGACGCACAGTTCAGGTGTTTCGACAGGAATTCCTGCAGAGCCAATGGCAGGTTCAAGCGTAGGTTCATTGGCTTATGTTCCTGTATTCGATCTACGTCAACAACAAGTTGGACAACGTCCATACATGAACCCAGAGAACTACGGAGTAATCTATGCTGGTACTCACGGACGTGGAATCTTCCGCAGCGATGATTTCTTCTCTGTAGATGTTGCTGAAAATAACGGTGCTGGTGTTGATGGAAATGACGTTAGCTTGTCGGTTTATCCAAACCCAACAACAAACACAGCATTCGTTAACTTGAATGTGACTTCAACGGTGAACCAAGCATATGTTCAAGTTTACAATGTAAACGGACAGTTGGTGAAGAATTTGAATGTTGGACAATTGACTCCAGGTTCCCATAAAATAGACTTAGGCGTTGAGTCATTGTCTAATGGAACATATATAGTGAAAACATTTGCAGGCAATGCGAGTGGAACTGCTAAATTCATTAAGCAATAAGCTTATCTCAATATTTGAAAAGAGGCCCTGTGGGGCCTCTTTTTTTTGAGGGTGTTTTCTATTTAATGACTTACTTTCGTTAGAAGCAATTGAGTTAAGGAAATGAGCACACACAGAGCAGCAATAAACGGATTTGGTCGAATAGGCAGAACTTTGCTCAAAGAAGCTTTACGTAGAGATGAGTTGGAGATAGTTGCCGTGCACGACTTGGCCGATATGCATACTCTCTTGCATTTGCTGAAATACGATTCAACGCAGGGTATTTTTGAGATGTCAATTGAATCGGTTGGAGAAAATACAGCTCTTATTGGAGGAAGAACGATTCGTTTTTTTCAAAGTGTATCTGATTTTCCGTGGAAGGAGATGAACGTTGATTTGGTTTTTGAATGTTCTGGGACGATGAAAACTGAGGTGCAATGTGAAAAGCATATTTCTGATGGAGCTGCACGTGTTCTATTGTCGGCCCCTTCGGAAGATCAAATGCCCATGTGGATTGTCGGAGTGAATGATCACAACATTGATCTGGATCAAAAAATTATTTCATGTGCTTCTTGCACGACAAATAATGCAGCACCCGTTATTCAATTGATAGACAATGCCTACGGTGTTGAGAGTTGCTATATTTCAACTGTTCATTCGTACACAGGTGATCAAAAGCTGCACGATGCGCCGCACAAGGATTTGCGCAGGGCAAGAGCAGCAGTTGCTTCGATAGTACCCACTACAACAGGGGCAGCACGTGCCTTAACGAAAGTGTTTCCGCACTTAAGTGAAAGATTAGGTGGATGTGGAATTCGCGTTCCTGTTCCTAACGGTTCACTCTCCGATTTAACGTTTATGGTTCGAAGTAAAACGACTGCTAATGAAGTCAATGAACTTTTTGAAAATTGGGCGAATACGCATCAGAGTATTCTTGAAGTGTCACATGAACCGCTCGTTTCAAGAGATATTATCGGAAATAAACACAGTTGTATTATCGACGCTGAATTAACTTCCGTTATTGGTTATATGATAAAAGTAGTCGGGTGGTACGACAACGAAATGGGTTATAGCAACAGACTTTTAGACGCAGCCGAAAAATTAATGAAGCACTAAATGGAATTTTATCAATTCATATTGTATGGTTTTTTAGCAGTAGTGAAATTTGTCATTACTCCTTTTACAATTTATGCAACAGGAAAAGACACGATTCAATTTGGCGAAGTGGTTTTAACAACAAGTACAGGCGCTGCCTTTGGTGTGTTATTGTTTTATTATGGCGGAACCTATCTGTTTAAGTGGACGAGTCATTGGAAGTCGAAAAAGATTAAGCCAGTTTTTACAAAGGGAAGACGAAGAATTGTATATATCAAACATAAATTCGGTCTCATTGGATTCATTGCTATTTCAGTTATTATCTCTGTGCCAATCACTTCCCTGTTGGCGGCGAAGTTTTTTAAGCACAACAAGTTCACTCCGCTTTGGCTAATAATTGGATTCATGGTTTGGTCGTTCATACTTTCCTCAGCGGCCTATTATATCAAATGGTTTTAAATGAAAAAGTATAAAGCAATCCTTTGGGATTTAGATGGCACTCTTTGGGATTTAAATGGAAATACAACCATTGCACTCACGCAATTGTATAAACGTTTTGAATCGGATCGTTTTCAGAACACATCCTTGGAGTTTTTTTTAAATGCTTACCCCAAGCACAACGAAAGGGTTTGGGCGTTGTACCGCGAAGGGAAAATAGCCAAGGAAGAACTCAGAAATAAGCGTTTCATTGATTTGTTTGATGAAGTGAATGCGGATTACGATTTGGATTTCGTTGAATTATTCGCCACCGCATTTCTAGAGGTTTGCCCGAGACTTCCTCATCTCATTGAAGGGGCTCGCGAGATTTTGGACCATTCGAGAAACAACTATACTCATGTTATTTTAACCAACGGCTTCATCGAAGTTCAAGGATTTAAAATGGCAGCTGCAGAGATAGAGCATTACTTTTCTACAGTTGTATACAGCGAAGAGGCGGGGGTGCGCAAACCCCATCAGGCTATTTTTGATTTAGCGCTTCAACGCGCGAATTGCACGGCTGAAGAGGCATTGATGATTGGAGATGACTGGGATGCCGATATACTAGGCGCTAGAAATGCGGGGATAGACCAAGTCTTTTTCACGGCTACAGAGAAGCGTTTGGCAGAATTACACAACGGAAAATCTGTGCGACACAACTATGTTCCTACCTTTACCATACACTCATTGAATGAATTGAAAAATATATTGTAACATGGAAAACAACAACGAAACTCCTCAGCCGATTAGCATTGAATTAACTGAAAATGTAGCCGAAGGAACTTATTCGAATTTGGCTGTTATTACACACAGCACCTCAGAGTTTGTGCTTGATTTCATTCGCGTTATGCCGAATGTGCCAAAGGCAAAAGTTCAATCAAGAATTATCATGACCCCACAACATGCGAAGCGTTTAATGAAAGCTTTGCAAGAAAATATTTCTAAGTTTGAAGCTCAGAACGGAATTATTAAAGAAGGTGTTGCAGATGTCCAGTTCCCAATGACATTCGGCGGACCGCAGGGACAAGCTTAAGCGAAAAGAGGAGTTATTGCTCCTTTTAATTCCGTGTTGAAAAACGGCGTGTTCTTTCCCCGGGATGTCCAGGTGTTGCTTGATACTTTGGTTATGCCTTTAGTGGAAATCAGAGTGAGCCGCGCAGGTTCTCCAATTTCCATTTGAATAGGAGGAATGTTCGCTGAGAATTCTGCACCAATTGTGAATTTTTCAATCAGAGTTTCAATGGGTACTTCGTTTTTTACCGCACTGTAAATGGTTTGAAAGGAAATTTCAATTCCACTTATTCCGAAGTTGGCGTATTCAAACTCGAGCTCTTTGTTCTCTATAACCAAAGGTGTGTGTTGACTTTCTATAGCGTCAATGGTCCCGTCAATTAAACCATTTATCAGAGCTTTTCTATCTGCAGTGCTGCGGAATGGCGGCCATGTTTTCTTATTGCTATCGTAGTCAATCATATCTTCATGCGTGAAGGAAAGCTGGTGAGCTGCAATAGAGCAAGTCACTTGAAGATCATCCCTCTTCGCTTTCCGAATCATGTCAACTCCCTTTGCGGTGGAAATGCTGTAAAAATGAAGGCTTCCTCCTGTGTATTTCAACAAGGCGAGATCACGTTGAATTCTTAACGTTTCACTCAATTCACTTGCGCCTTTCAATCCCATTTTCACACTGGTTTTTCCTTCGTGCATTTGTGCCTTTGGATGTACCGAATAATCATTCGGTGCAACGAATATTCTAGTGTTTGTTTGCTTCGAATACTCAAGTGCGCGCATCATGAGCTCAGTAGATACAGTATGCTCATCCTCTGTAAATCCAACAGCACCGGCTTTTTGAAGTTCAGAAAATTCTGTGAGTTGTTTTCCTTTCATCTCTTTTGAAAGAGAACCTAGAGGTAATAGTTGAAAGGCAGGTGTGTTTTCTTTCGTTAGAAACTGAACAGCACCTTGATTGTCTGTCACCGGCATAAGTGAGGGCATCAAACAGACGCGCGTAAATCCTC
The DNA here is from genome assembly GCA_044338665.1 of Flavobacteriales bacterium. GTDB lineage: Bacteria > Bacteroidota > Bacteroidia > Flavobacteriales_D > Sanyastnellaceae > CAIZGX01. Next base: position 58,296 of record JBIIWZ010000001.1, on the reverse strand, counting down.
CTTTTTTAGCTGCGGCTATACCGCTGCGCAATGTTTCGTTTTGTTCAAATCCTGGTTCCCCGAAATTAGCTCGAAGATCAGTGAAGGCAACCGATAAAATATGGTCTTTTCCGGCTATGATTTTTGATTTTCCAACAGGTAGATTTTTACCAATGGCTGAAATAATTCCATTGGTTAATTCTACATCCATAATCTTTAAATGATGCTTCGAAAGAGGCGAAAAGAGTTTGGCGTTTTGAATCAGTGTTTTCATATTTTCGATTTCCAAATTTTAATGAATACGATTTCCAAAGCAATAAACAAAAGTGCTGCGTAGATTAAATATTTCCACAATGAAATGCCTCCACCTAATTCAGTGGCAAGTGCTTGAAGCATTTCTGGGTCGGCATCTTTTATAGAGAAATTATTCAATCCAATTTGTTGCGCCAGTTTCATGAGTTCATCAGCACCAATCAATTCGACATTGCTTTCGGTGTTGTTGAAATTCATAGCCAAGGGCATAACATTTACTCCATTTTCCTTCACGACATAAAAGCCAGCATCGCTCATTTCAATGGGAAGAAAAACATCTGTTTCTCCACCGAGGCTTCGCGATTGTGCAATGAAAGTTTTGGAATTGGTTGTTGCGCTAATCTCGAATAGTCCTTCTGCCGAAGTTGGTGTGTGACTTAAGGTTAGGTAGGATTCTTTTCCTAATTGATAGTACAAGGCTTGTACTTCAGCGCTTGTCTCTGCTGCACGAAGCAAGCTTACTGGAAACAACGCGTGCGACAGAAATGTACTTTCTGTTTTTAGACTGGTTACGGATGAGACAAACAACCTTCCTTTTCCATGGTTTGTTAGAGCGAGTAATGGAGAGTTGTCTTGAAAAGAAATTAATGGAATGGATTTGAAATTTCCATTATTTAGCGGGAAGTGTAAAGTTGCTGATGGAAGTGAGGCGTTGTTTTGAAGCTTTTCAAAGGCAGGACTGTAGAACGGATTGCTTAAATCCACCATGTTTGCCGCTAATGCTGTGTTCGATTTTGCGCTGAGCTGAACACTATTGCACCGTCCAAGAAAATTGTTGTAGCTCAATAAGTCTGAAAGCGTATGCGGAATGATAAAGACGGATCCCCCTTGGTCTATGTAACTTGAAAGGTCACCAATGAGTTGAGGAGAAAGTGTTTGAATTCCTTGAACAATTATGAAGTTTGAAGTTTGAATAGCTTCTGTCGTTACTGAAGTTTCGTTGACTGTGCTGAAATTGTATTGCGGGTCGTTATCGAAAAGTTGAGACACGTTTTGCTGCTCGCTTCCTACGAGGTTCAGAATATTAATTTTTTCTGAAATGGAATATGCGAAATAATGTACGTCGTCGAAAACAAGAGGGAAATCGTTAATTCTAACGCTGCCGTAATGGAATCCCGTTTGCGTTGTGCTGAAAGCTATTGGCACTGTAGCTATGCCCTTGGGTGGAATGGTAACGCCACTTACTGCTTTTTGTAATCCATCAAGTTCAAGACTGAGGGGAGCATTTTCAATAAGTTCAGCGCTGTGATTTTGAATCACAACGAGTAGCGTGTCCGAGTTGTTTAAAATGCGCTGGGGGGTTGAGAAATAAAGGGAGTCAACACTTAAGTTTTTCTGAACGTCTCTTGTTGCAGGAATGGCCGTGATAAATTCATTTTCAGCATTTGCAAGTTCTTGAATTTCGCTGGTGTTGCGTTGAAAATCAGAGAGCCAGTAATAGAGGTGAATGTCAGCTGCCGATTTGTTCAGCAGGTCTCGCTGACGTTCGAATACAGCACTGATTTGTTTTGTTTCAGGGCTGAACGAGATGCTTTGAATCGATTGAAGTGCTTCATCTTTAGAGAGAAGACGTTGATCTCCGCCTTTGAAGTTATTTGAAATGATTTGGAAACGATCGTTGTTTGAAAAAGAGCTAACTAATGCGGTGGCTTTTTGTTTGGAAATTTCTAAAAATGAAACTCCCGCCTCTTGGCCTTGCATGCTTAGACTGTTGTCGATGTATACACTTACCGCACGAACGCCATTCATCTTTTCGCTTTGTGCAGTTGGAAAAAAGGGTTGAGCAAAGGCCAGAATAATACCAGTGAAGGCGAGCAATCTACAAATTAGTATGATGATGTGCCTAATTTTCGAAGATTTGGTGGTTTCCGATTGTACTTCTTTCAGGAAAGAAATATTGGAAAAGGCAATTCTTTTATACCTACGAAAATTAAAGAGGTGAATAAGAACCGGAACGGCTAGAGCAGTAAGGGCCCAAAGTATTTCGGGATGTACGAATTGCATTTCGAAGCCCAAAGATAACGAATAGATTGCGTATTTTCGGCAAATGGAAAAGAAACACCCCGAGTCATGGATGATGAGCCATGGGTATAACCCGAAATGGAGCGAAGGATCTGTGAAGACCCCGATCTTTCAAACATCAACTTTTGTATTCAATACAGCCGCTGAGGGTAAACGCTTTTTTGCGCTAGCTTACGGGAAGGATTCTATGAACGAAGGCGAGCAGCTTGGTTTAATATACAGCCGCTTGAATAATCCTAACCTTCAAATTTTGGAGGAGCGTTTAGCCTTGTACGAAGGGGCAGATGAAGCCGCAACTTTCGAAAGTGGAATGAGCGCCATTGCTACCACCATGTTAGCATACTTGCGTCCGGGCGATATCTTGGTATGCAGCCATCCAACCTACGGTGGAACGCATCACTTCATTCATCAAGTGCTAATCGATTTCGGTATTCAATGGGAATCTTTTGGTCCAAATGACTCATTGGATGAATTGTACGATCGTCTTCATACAGAGAATAAATTAAGTCGTGTGAAAATGGTTTTCACCGAAACACCTGCGAATCCAACAAATCATTTATTCGATTTGAAGGCCATTCAGGATTTCAGAAATAAAATTGAAGCCACCTCAGGCAACAAAGTTTTATACGCTGTTGACAACACCTACATGGGACCTATTTGGCAGAAGCCAATGGAGTGGGGAGCTGATGTAGTTTGTTACAGTGCTACGAAGTATTTAAGTGGGCACAGCGATTTAATTGCGGGTGTTACGGTTGGAAAGAAAGAGCACATAACAGCAATAAAAACATTACGTACATTTTTAGGCAACATGATAGCGCCTTACACCGCGTGGTTGCTAACCCGCAGCATTGAGACATTGAAAATTAGAATGGATCAACAGACGAAGAATGCTGTTGATGTTGTTGAATTTTTATTGAAACACCCGAAAGTAGAGCATGTCTGTTTTCCGGGATTACCGACAAACTCGCCTCAGCAAATAGCAATTTATAAAGAGCAATGCAAGGCCCCAGGTGCAATGATTGGCTTCACTGTTCGCGGTGGAGAAGAAGAGGCATTTAAAGTACTCGATAGCTGCAAACTCATTAAGTTGGCGGTAAGCTTGGGAAGTAACGAGAGTTTGGCGCAACATCCGTTCTCCATGACTCACGCAGACGTTCCAGATGAAGATAAAATTGGAATGGGTATTACTGAGGGAATGATTCGTTTGAGCGTAGGTATTGAAAATTCTGAAGATATTATTGCGGACTTGGCGCAAGCGTTGTAGTTTTAAAAAAAAATATTGACAAGTGAGATTATTTTATGGACTAACTTTTATTTTATTCAATTTATTGACAAGTTTCACTGGTATTGGACAGTGCTTTGATTTTGTGAATGCGCAATTTTCGTCTGAAATTATTGAAGCACATTTGGAAAGTACTTTTGATAGGGATAAGGAAGTTCAAATAAACAAGGCGAAAGAAGATCTGAAGGTGAAATTGCGCACAGAAATGTCAGAAAAGATTTTAATTAGTGTGCAATCCCAGACAAGCAGTGAAGTCATAGAGGTGAATGATAAGTTGTCATCTTATTTCGATTCGCATGTTGACATTCATTCATCTTCAAATTTGAGTTATGGTGATTTTACTTTTTGTGTTGATCACAAATCGAAAAAATTATTCGGTCGTTTCACAATTGACAAGTTGAAATTGGCTAAAGCTAATTACGCCGATTGTTTGAGCGCTGTAAAAGGGCTGAAAGGCGAGATCAATGCGGCTTATAATTCCTCGAGCAATGTGGATGCAAGTATGTATAGAAAGAAGCTAGAGTTATTGAATTCGCATATGAAAACATCTATTTATCTAGATCCAGATATAGACTATGAGAGTTTTGATAATTTTTATAATGATTGTCAAAATGCCATTGCAAAATTGGGACAATCTCAAGTTCAGTTGCATTATGAAGAGGAAATGGGTTATGTGCGTGACTCTCTTGGAATGGAAAGATACAATTATGCGATTAAGACGCTTCGCAGATTGCAGAAGCAGTTCAGGAATGATCCAATTATTCTACAAGAGCTTGAATCTGCAGAATTAAATTATAAGGTTAAGCTGAAGCGGGATGTCCTCCTTTATGAATCTAATTCGAGGTACGAAATGGCTCTAAAAGAAATCGACGCATATTGTTCTTTGCTGTCATGTGAAAATGAGATTAAAGAAATGAAGTTAAGCTTGCAAATGGCCTATTTTGATCAGATTTATGTTCAACTGGAAAATGCAATTGAGAAGGGATTAGAAACCGAGATTTATAAATTTAAAGGCCAAATTGATAGGCTGAAGGATGTGAATCTCAAGAAGTATATAGAAATTCAAAATAAGTGTTCTGATTACGAACGAAACAAGGCATTAGAGCAGGCAGAGGCGTTATACAATCGAAGAGATTATCAGGGGGCTTATGATGCGATAAAGGAGTTAGAAAAAACCTTTGGAAAATCTGACTCTGAGATTACGCATCTAAAGAAAAAGGTGGGCGGTCATATTGTTAGGGATTTAATCAAGAAAGAGAAACAGAATAGGCCATTTAATTATTCTTTGCAACTGGGGACGGAACTGTTTTCAAATGAAATGTTATTGGATTCGGTGAAGAATTTTCAAGTTACAAATTGGAATTTCGCATATTCGAGTGGCCTTTATAAGATGTACAATACTCAGAAATTCAGCGGTCATAATTCAGGACGAAAAGTTAAATACGCTGATTTTATTGGATTTAAATTCACTTATTTCGATTATCCATCTACGTTTTACACTGGAGTAGGAGACACATCTTTAATGGTTCACTCAAATCAATACGCGTATCAATTGTGTTTGGATGGCTTATCGGCGAGATTTTTACATTACTCGCTAGGCGTTAAATACCAAAGCCTTCAAACGCTTGGATCAAATTGGAATAGACCAAGTGAATATTACGGTTCCCTGGGTTTGAGAATAGGAGTTAGAAATATAAATTGGGTCACAGACTTGGGAATTCGAACACAATTTCAGGGGAAAGCAAATTTTCAGATTAGCACAGGCTTATTTTACCGATTAGATTTTAATCGGAAATTTGGAAGACGGGATAGGCTTGAATGCAAATCTAAATTGAAATGAAAAACGCCCGCATTCGCGGGCGTTTTTGTTCGTCTAATGCAAGAGATTATCTCGCAATTCCCACAGCACGCTTTTCACGGATAACCGTTACACGGACTTGGCCAGGATAAGTCATTTCAGTTTCAATACGAGAAGCCAATGAAATCGCCAATGCATCTGCTTGATCATCTGTTACACGATCTGCCTCAACCATTACACGCAACTCACGACCTGCTTGAATAGCAAAGGATTTAGACACGCCAGGATATTCCAAAGCTAAATTCTCTAAATCACGTAAACGCTGAATGTACGCTTCAACCACTTCTCGACGAGCGCCAGGACGAGCTCCTGAGATAGCATCACAAACTTGTATAATTGGTGAAAGCAAGGTAGTCATTTCAACCTCGTCGTGGTGAGCCCCGATGGCGTTGCATACGTCTGGCTTCTCACCATATTTTTCTGCCAACTTCATACCCAACACTGCGTGCGGCAATTCGCTTTCAGTGTCTGGAACTTTTCCAATATCATGAAGCAATCCTGCTCTGCGCGCAGCTTTCGGATTCAATCCCAATTCGCTTGCCATGGTAGCACAAAGGTTGGCTACTTCGCGGCTGTGCTGCAATAAGTTTTGTCCGTAAGAAGAACGATACTTCATACGTCCAACCATGCGAACCAATTCGCTGTGAAGACCGTGAATACCCATTTCAATACAGGTACGCTTTCCAACTTCAACAATCTCCTCTTCAATGTTCTTGCTAACCTTCGCAACAACCTCTTCAATACGCGCTGGGTGAATACGTCCGTCTGTAACCAATTGGTGAAGAGAAAGACGTGCAATCTCTCTACGAACTGGATCGAAACAAGAAAGGACAATCGCCTCAGGTGTATCGTCTACAATAATTTCAACTCCGGTAGCTGCTTCCAGCGCGCGAATGTTACGTCCTTCACGACCAATGATACGTCCTTTGATTTCGTCGTTTTCAATATTGAATACTGAAACGCTATTTTCTACAGCGTGCTCTACAGCGGTGCGTTGAATGGTTTGAATAACAATTTTCTTCGCTTCTTGGTTCGCTTTAAGTTTGGCTTCATCCACGATTCCTTGAATCTGAGAGGCACAAGCGTTGCGCGCATCTTCTTTCAACATTTCCATCAACTGTGCTTTCGCATCATCGGCAGAAAGTTTAGAAAGGTCTTCTAATTGAGCGATGATTTTTTGTGATGATTTTTCTAAATCTCCCGACTTCTTTTCATTCAATTCGATCAACTTCGTCGCGTTTTCCTTTTGAGCATCGGCCTCTTTTTCTTTGCGCTTCAGTTGTTCTTGTTGCTGTGAAATTTCGCGTTCGCGATTCTTAATGCGGTCTTCCGCTTGTTTCACTTTGTTGTTTTTCTCGCCAACCTCACGGTCATGCTGCGACTTCATCTCCAAAAATTTCTCTTTGGCTTGAAGAATTTTTTTCTCTTTAAGGGTTTCTCCTTCTTTCTTCGCTTCTTCAATAATGCCGTCTTTCTTAGACTTTAAAGCACCATTCAAAACAAAGTAGGTAAGAAGAGCGCCACTGATTACTCCGGTAATTGAGCAAACAATAATCAATACACTGCCATCCATACTGTAAAAGTATTAGTGTTCCACATGCGGACGTTCGGGTCCGTTTCCTAAAGCAGAGTGGAAGAGAATAGTGGACTAGTTCGCCAAGTATCCGTTAACGAGATTCTCTAATGCTGAGAATTGCTCGGTATAATCGGGTGCGGCAGCTTCTTTTTCAATCGTAACTTCTTTCTCAACAATGACTTCCTTTTCCACCACAACCTCAATGGTTTTTTCTATAACCTGGGCAGGGGTGTTGTTTAGTTTAGTTATGATTTGTAAAGCCGCCATGGCTAGTAAATCTCCTCTGTCTTTTACCGAATAGTTTTTTTGAAACATGGAAACGGCCTCTTCCAATTGCGCCTCTGCTTTGCGGATTGCAGCTTCTTCAGAAGCCTTCACCGAGAGGGGGTAATTTTTACCAGCAATGGATATTTGTAGGGTTACTTCGCTCATTGTTCCACTATTTGTTTAATAGTAAAAGACATTCGTCTATCTCTTTTACCAATGCGTTGATTCTCTGCTTAGTTGAATGAACATGATCTATTTGTGTTTCATTCCTCAACGATTGGTTTGCTTCTAACTCTTCTATTTTAACATTTAAGTCCTCAATCTGAGATTGGAGACCTTTGTTGATTTTGTATACCGAGGCTAATTCTTCGTTTACTTTCGCTAATGCGTTTACTGCATTGCGCTTAGATTCACCCAATTCGTGAATTTTTGCTGTAAGTGTTTCAAAGTGTTGAGCCGATTCCATAAATACGTATAGCTTTTGTTGAAGCGTCACAAAGTTAGTTAAAAAGAGTCCATAGCCCTTCGCTTTTTTTACGCGGGCGTTGTGAATAAAATTTCAGGCATAACGAACGCCTTTGGTGTTTTTCACCCATTTTGCACTATGACTTTCAGTAAACTAAAAAATAAACTTCTCGTTGCTTTGCTTTTTAGCGTTTCGCTAAGTTTTGCACAAGCACCAAAATGGAATTGCGGATCTCCTTTAGATATTCCTCTTCATCTCGCGGGGTCTTTTGCTGAGATTCGGTCGAATCATTTTCATTCAGGACTGGATTTAAGAACAAATGAGCGAGAGGGGCTCCAGGTATTCGCGTCCGGTGATGGGTATGTTTCTCGAGTTAAGATTTCTCCGGTTGGATACGGCAAGGCAATTTATATAACCCACCCTGAAGGATACACCACCGTGTACGGACATCTTCAAAAGTTCAGTCCGCGATTAGATTCATTGGTGAGGTTGCAACATTTTGCAAAGGAATCGTATGATTTGGATTGGTATCCGAAAGAAGGGCAAGTGAAAATTTCTAGGGGAGAGGTCATTGCGCTCAGCGGAAACTCAGGCTCAAGCTCAGGACCACACGTGCATTTTGAAGTGCGTGAGAATGGAACAGACTTATGTTTAGATCCGATTTCATTCGGATTGCCAGTGCTTGATACGTTAGCTCCTGCCCTTGAATCTTTCAGCGCTTGGTCGGGAAGAGCGGCGAGTGAGTTGAGCCAAAGTTTTCTTCCCGAAATTGCAAGCTTCACAAAAGGCAAAGGTTCTTCCAGAGATCAGCCCCTTGTCATTGAAAAAGGAAATCTTGAATTAGCTGTTCGCATTATTGATAGATATGTGAAAGGCAGTGGTGAATGCGGAGTGCAGTCGATTCGTGTTAAAGTAGATGGTGCCTTGTTGTATTCGATGGAAATTCAATCGGTGAATTTCAATACCACGAAAGCGATTAATGGATTTGTTCCAATGGGAATTTATAAATCGAAATCAGGGCAGTGGTACCGTTGTTCCTTGCCCGAAGTGCAGCATTTAAAAAATGAAGTCAAGAGCAGTTACACTCCAATAAATATCCAAGACACTGCTGTTCACGAGGTGGTGTTTGAGGCCGAAGATTGGAATGGCAAGATAACAACAGCAAACGGATATGTATGCGCAATGAAGGCGCCTTGGAAAAGATCTTCAAGAGATAAATTAATTCCAGCTGGTGAAGAGAAAGTTGTCTCTTTTAAGGGCGGGAGCATGGTCTTTCAAAGTTCGAGTTTGTTTGACGATGTTTATTTGCAAATGATAGAGCGTGTTCATGATTCGCTAATGCCTCCAGTCGTGGATATCGGTCATTCAGGTATTGCACTATACACCCCAGTGAAGGTCAAATTCGATTTAAGTAAAACCTCTTCAGAGCGAAGAAAGAAGGTGGTAGTTGTTCAAGGCGAAGGTGCAAATAGAAAGTCAATAGGCGGGTCTGTTGAAGGCACAAACATTGTAGCAACGGCCTCTTCTTTGGGAATATTCTCGTATGCCACCGATAATGAATCGCCGAGCATAGATTTTGTTAGTCAGAGTGTACCAAAGAGCGGGGCGAAGGGTAACATTAGACTTACAGTGCGTGACGGGTTAAGCGGAATTTCAACCATTCGTCCAACCCTTGATAATAAATGGTTGTATTACGAGTATGATGCGAAGAACAACGCGGTATTTGTTGAGTTACCTGCATCAATGAGTGACGGCTTGCCACACAAGTTCAATCTCAAGGTGATTGATAAAGTTGGAAATGAATTCAGTTTTAAAAAGTCTTTTAACTAAAGAAATTTTTTGGGAGGTCTAACCACTCCAATGCAGAACCGTGCATAATGTTTTCTAAATCGGATTGTTCCAATTGCATTTCTTCAATGAATTGTCCTATGTGTAAATCTCCTAGCGGAAATGGATAGTCGGTTCCCAATGCAATTTTTTTCGTCGACTGCTTCGTCATAATGTAACGAAGTAAATCGTCATCATGCGTTGCGCTGTCGATCCAAAATTTATTCAAGTAATGACTGGGAGCAACGTTGTTATCTAAGGCCACAAGATCTGGTCTGCAATTGAATCCGTGTTCAATTCTTCCCAATGTCGGAATGAAAGAACCTCCGGCGTGTGCAAACAAAAAACGAAGCTTTGGAAATTTTTCAATCACGCCTGAAAATATCAATGAACAGATAGCGCGAGTTGTTTCCGCGGGCATGCCCACCAACCAAGGTAGCCAATATTTCTTCATGTCGTTTTCGCCCATCATCTCCCACGGGTGAACCATGACGCACATGCTTAAGTCTTCGCAAGCTTTCCAAAGTGGAAGAAATTTTTCGTCGCTAAGATTAACACCATTGATATTCGATCCAATTTGAATTCCACGAAAACCTATTTTCTTCGCACGTTCCAATTCAACAATAGCCATTGGAATGTCGTTCATGGGAAGCGTAGCCAAACCCACATAGTTTTTCGGGTGCTCTTCCACAATCATTGCAATATGATCATTTAGAAACTCAGAAACTTTGCGGGTATGTTCGGGCTTGGCCCAATACGAAAACAAAACGGGAATGGTACAAACCACTTGAACTTGCGTGTTGTATTTCGCGTATTCATCGATGCGTAAAATGGGATCCCAGCAATTCGATTCTATCTCGCGAAAGAACTGATCGCCTTGCATCATGCGTGCAAAGCCACTTCTGTGGTGGTCGAGGTGAATGAATTTTCCATAACCGAATTCCTTACTCCAATTGGGCAAGTGATCGGGCATAATGTGGGTGTGGGTGTCTATTTTTAGCACGGCGGTTTTTCGTGAAGCGAAGTTAACGCTTTCTTTTATTCTTTTTTTACTCGGCGTAAATCGAGCATGTTTACTGAATTCGTTGGGAAGTTCTTGATGTTCGAACGAATGAAGTGCATGACTTGGTCGTAGTAAAGCGGAATAATCGGCGTTTCGGAATGAATTATTTGTTCAAGTTGTTTGCTGTAGATTAACGTGCTATCGGTTGAATTCGTTTTTCCCATTCTCGAATAGATTTTATCGTATTCAGGATTGCTGAAGTGCGTGTAATTCGGTCCGTTTGGGGTAAATCGAGAAGTGGTGAAGACGGAATAAAAGTTTTCAGGATGCGCGTAATCGGCTAACCAACTTTTTCTAAAAACAGAAAGCTGGCATTTCGAAGCTTGATCGCGAAAGGCCGAACCTTGAAGCTGTTGAATCTCGCAAGGAATACCAATTTGTTGCCATTCATGTTGAATGTATTCCATGAGGTCGGCGTAGTCACTCGTAGTATTCAATACAATAGTTGGAAGATTTTTTCCATTGGGAAATCCTGCTTCTGCCAATAATTCGAGTGCTTGTTTTTTGTTGAAGGAAATGAGCTGTTCCGTATTTAAGTTTTTCGCGGCAGCAGGAGAACAGAATCCGAAGTCAGCTGGAATAACGGTGTTGTTGCGCAAATGCTTCACCATATCTTTTTTATTTATGGAAAGGTGAAGGGCCATTCTTACGCGAGGGTCGAGCAATGCTTTGTTCGCTTGAAGGGACGGGTCTACAACGAATCCGAGATAGTCTGTTTTAATGAAAGGAGTTTTTTGCAAGTACAACTGAGAGCTGTATGCCCTCGATAAATTCCCATTCGGATCTAGCAATTCATCTTTGAATGCATTGTGAATGCCACTCATGAAATCGTACTTGCCTTGAAGCAATCCTTGGTACTCAGCGGACATGTCTTTCACGAAATCTATTTTCACCGCATCTAAGTAGGGAAGCGCATTTCCGGATTCATCTTTCAAATAGTAATTCGGGTTTTTGTGAAAAACGAGTGCAACGTTTTCATACCAGAATGCAAATTGAAAAGGTCCGCATCCAACGGGATGATTTCGAAAATCGGTTCCGTACAATTCAAGAGCTTCGTGCGGAACAATGTTGGCGTACTGTGTGGTGAGCAAGCCGAGGAACGGAGCGAATGGTTCTTTAAGTTGAATAATGAATGTTGAATCATTCGGCGCAGAGAATCCGTTTTCAATTACTTTTTCGAAAATCCATTTACCCGGAGAAGCAACAGTGTTGTCTAATATTCTATTGAAGGAATAAACGACATCAGCGGCGACAACTTTTCTTCCTTGCTCTGAAGGGAAGCATCTGTTGTTGTGGAAACGCACGTCATTGCGAAGTGTAAAGGTGTATGACAGAAGATCTTCGGAAATTGAGAATGATTTTGCGGCCGAAGGAACAATCTGAAGGGAATCGTTTAGCTCAACTAGGCCGTCGAACAGTTGATTGGTGGCCCACATGATTTCAAGGTCACGGGCAAAAGCTGGGTCAAGCGATGTTATGCCATTGCTTTCGTTGTAACAAAAAACATTTTTATTGTCGCTGCGTTTTGCTCCGCAAGAGACAAACACAAAGAGAACAAGGACACTTCCGAAAAATATGTTTCCGTTAAATTTCATTCAAACAAAAATAGAGTAGGTGGAAGTAGAATTGTTCTGTTCTACTTTTGAGTTATGAAAAAAATAGGTTTGTTATTCTTGATAGCACTAATGGGATCGTGCAAATCCAGTAAAGTTGAATACAAAGAGTATTCCGATGCTCCAGCTAAAGTCAAGTTTGATTTGATGAGTTACAACGTCGAGAATTTGTTTGATACGATTGACGACCCAAATAAGGTTGATGAGGATTTTACGCCTTCAGGAAAATTGCAATGGAATACAGCGAAGTATTATGAGCATTTGAATCATACGGTTGACGCAATAACGAATAAGGGTGCAAACTTTCCGGCTATTGTTGGATTGATTGAGGTTGAGAATGGAACGGTATTGAATGATTTGGTGAATACATCTTATTTGAAAGGAAAAGGTTATCAAGTTGTTTGGTATGAAGGTCCAGATGAGCGGGGTATCGATGTAGCATTGATTTATGATTCGAAGAAAGTAGCCATAATTGGAAGCAGACCCATTCCTGTTGTTTTAGAAAGTGTATCAGACCCAAACACAAGAGATATTCTTAAGGTATCTGTTAAAGTTGGAAGTGAAGATTTTCATTTGTTCGTGAACCACTGGCCTTCTCGGCGAGGTGGGCAAGATGAATCTGAAATGCATCGCATAAAAGCTGCGAGTGTTTTAAGAAAAGAAGTCGATCAGATTCTTTCAGTAAATCCGAAGGCGAATATTATTTGCATGGGAGACTTCAATGATTTCCCTTCGAACAAAAGTGTACACGATGTTTTACAAGCGGGTGTATCGAATGAACATTCGGTATTGTTCAATATGATGTCAGATTTCGAAGCGTTAAAAAAGGGAACACATTTTTACAAAGGAGAGTGGAGTCCGCTAGATCAGTTTATGGTTAGCTACGGAATGTTCGATAACAAATGTGTTAGTGCGAATTCTTTCGAAGTCGTGTCGTATGATTTTTTATACTACACATCAAAGGATGGTGTGAAATCCCCAGCTAGAGCTTATGTGGGTGATTCATACAAGGGAGGTTACAGTGATCACTTGCCTATACTTATGCATGTGAATTAATCACACGAAAAAAACAAGTCAAATAAAAAAGCCGTCTCGCAAGAAACGGCTTTTTTAATGTTCTGAAGTAGAATATTATTTCTTCTTCGCAGCTTTCTTAGGAGCAGCTTTAGCAGCAGCCTTCTTAGGAGCAGCAGCTTTTTTAGCAACGGCTTTCTTAGGAGCAGCAGCTTTTTTAGCAACAGCTTTCTTAGGAGCAGCAGCTTTTTTAGCAACAGCTTTCTTAGGAGCAGCAGCTTTTTTAGCAACGGCTTTCTTAGGAGCAGCAGCTTTTTTAGCAACAGCTTTCTTAGGAGCAGCAGCTTTTTTAGCAGCAGCTTTCTTAGGAGCAGCAGCTTTTTTTGGAGCAGCAGCTTTCTTAGGAGCAGCAGCTTTTTTAGCAGCAGCTTTCTTAGGAGCGGCAGCTTTTTTAGCGGCCTTTGGCGCGCTAGCTTTGGTTTTGGTTTTCATAAAATAAACGGTTGATTATTTTCTTTTCAAATCGTCCACTCATCGTTATAAGTGAACTTAAAAATACACAGGATACAATTTCACTTTTCCGTCACTTCTTATCCCGATTGTTGGGCTTGGAATTTTTATGAAGTTGATTACACTTGCAATTTTCTTCATCCATTTTCTTCGCCATTCAATTCTATTCAAATCTGCATCAAAAGAAAAAAAGAATTCACGTGTCGCGTGAAAATTATTAACACTATTAATGTTATTATCTGCGTATAAATTTTCATCAATACTGTAACCAAATGAAATGCATAACCACCTCGTGAATCGCTTGGTATTCGAGCGGTTCAGAGATAGTGGTGCAGAGAGCCAATACGTTTGTCCGTTGTAGTCTTTCAAAAGACGTTGTTGAAAATTACGACCAAATGTTTCCGGACGCATGTTTGCAAACTCACTTTTTTGATAAGAAAATTTCATCGAGATGAATTGTTGTTGAAGAAAATATTCTTGTGAAGCGAATAAAAAATATCCGAAAGTATTCGCAATCATATCGCTTTTTGAAAACCCCCATTGCGCAGATTTTCCATCTAAAATTTCAATACCAGTAAGATAAATTAATCCGGAAGCACCGCCGAGAAAAATATTTCTATTGCGATTTGAAGGGCTTGATTGAAGCGTGTTGTAGAAGTTTCTTCCGATTTGATAAGATGTGAAAGCATGTCCACATTTGTCCATCTGCATCCATTCTTTCGAGTCGTTAAAGAAGTGAAAATTACTTTGCGGAAAGTCTTTGTACCACAAAGTATTCAATCCGATGAACGAAGTTGCACCAGCGCCAATAGCCAATGAAGAGAAAATAGTGTTGTGTTTTTTCTGTTGCGAAAGGTTTAATGCGAGTGTGTCTTTTTCAAAAGCGGATGCATGAACACCAAAAAATAATAGGACGATAAAAATAATTTTTTCTTTCATCGCTGAATGTCAATCGAGTCTAAGTAGGATCTATACAGTCTTGCGTTCATTAAATGTTCGCTATACGTTTTAGCGAAGTTGTGTTTGCCCGTTTTTCTTGGCTGAGCACACATGAAAATGTATTCGTGTTTCACAGGGTTTAGCACAGCATCTAGATACCTTTTTTCTACAATATGTATTGTAGCTGGGGGTAACCCTTTGTAGACATAGGTGTTGTATGGAGAGTCAAATTTCAAATCTTCATTTAGAACACGTTGTCTTTTTTCTTTGGTGTTGATAGCAAATAAAACAGTGGGGTCTGATTGCAGGAGCATTCCTTGTTTTATTCTGTTTAGATAGAGTCCCGCTACTTCGGGAGCTTCATCTTTGTTTGATGTTTCACCGCGGACAATGGATGCTAAAACATATACATCATGCTCGGAGAGTCCTATTTGAGACGCAAGTATATTTTTTTCATTATTCCAAAAGTCTGTATATATCTTATTCATCCGTGAGAAAAATATCGCGGGTGAATTGGACCAATACATTTCGTAAGTATCGCCGATTAGTCTCTCTAAAACGCGTTGCTGTCTTATTTCATTGGGTAAATCCGTTGTGTTTGGAGCAAGTAAATCTAGGTTTTCATTTACGTAGTTCATAAACTTCGAACTGTCTTGCTCGAAGTTTTTTCCAAATCTCTGAGCGAGATTAAATATTGATTTAATATTGTCGATTCGCAGAGTAATAGGATCTTCGTTTCCGCTTAAAATTTTATTGAATATAGAACGAGCAGATAAATCTCCGTTCAAGGTGTATCTTCCTGGAGGGAATTTTTTTGGAGATTTAAAGAAAGATGTTATTTCCCACTTGTAGTACAAAATTTTAGGGGATTCAGAATCCTGGTAGAGTGAATCTAAAATTATCTTTTCAATTTCGGCTCCGTTGTTATTTGCAGAAATGAATATCGTGAATTTTTTTCCTCCAGAATTTAAAGGCGATGAAGTGAGGACAAACATAAAAATAAAAAATCCGACAAACATCGTTCCTACAAGAATGGCAATGACTGTTTTTTTGTTTCTGTTAAAGTAATTTTTCATATCTGTTTACAATTCTGTTAAGGCACATTTGTTCCCCGCGAAATTCAAATCCTGATTTTTCAAAAAGAGAAATACTGGATGCATTGTCTTTATCTATAAGCGCAAAAACTTTTGCAATGTGTTTGTCAAATGTAAGTTTTTTAATTAAAAGACTTATAGACTCATGGCCGAATCCTTTGTTGTGAAGACTTCTATTTGGAATGAGTATTCCTATTCCGATAGATTTTTCGTTTTCATTGAAATCGAATGCGTCTAAGATTCCAATGGCCACTTTTTTTTCCATTTCCCAAATAACCCATCGCTGTTGTTTGTGAAGAGGGTAAATTCTTGCAGGAAAAAAACAATCAGTTATTTCTTCGAGGGTATAGGGTCCCGGGTGCTCATTAATATGCCAATACTCCTCTAAATTTTCAACCCAATGTATATATGGAAGGTCTTCTCTTGTAATTTCTGAAATGTAAATTTTCCCCATATATGTGTATTCTCATCAAAAATAAGATAAATGCCATTGAGATAATGAAAGACATTCGTTTCTTTGTTACTATGATTAACAAGCGAACTTTATTTATACTTTCTTTTGTTGCAACAGTTTTAAGTAGTTGCAGTATCAACAAGAACATAATGTTTCAAACAGATACAGAGTATGAGTTCAAAAAGCCAGATCTCGATTCAACAAACAAGGAGTACAAACTGGCTCCATTTGATTACATAACAATAAGTCTTTTCACAGGAGATGGTGCTATGATTTTGGAATATACTACAAGTGGTATTGAGCGTCAGCCAAACTATGGTGGTTTTGATTTGTTCTATATTCTTGATAAAGATGGAGAAGTAGATTTACCCGTTCTAGGTAAAACAAAACTTGCGGGTCTGTCGATACCCGATGCACAGAAATTTCTAGAGTCGAAGTTTATCAATTATAACGATCCTTTTTGTTTGGTGCGAGTACTGAATAGAAGGGTAATGGTATTTACGGGTGAAGGAAGTGTTGGTGCCGTTGTGCCATTGGCAAATCAGAACATATCTGTTCTAGAAGCAATAGCGCTTGCAGGAGGTATTAGAGAGAGAGGAAATGCTTCAAAGGTTAAATTAATTCGAGGAAAAAATGGTGCGAACGAAGTGTATCGATTGAATCTTTCAACCATAGAGGGAGTGGAAAGCGCAAAAATGATTGTTCAGGCAGGCGATATCATTTATGTTGAACCGGTGCCTCAAATCACGAATGAGTTTGTTAAGGATATAGCTCCGCTGGTGAGCTTAGTGTCTTCCACATTAATATTGTTCCTCGTTGTTACGAATTAAGTTATGCGCATAGATAAAACGGATTTTCGCGATTTACTGATTATACACTTTCCAGTCTTCGGCGACGAGCGCGGACGATTTCAAGAGACATTTAAAGAAGCGCAATTCAGAATTGAAACAGGCTTTAATATTACATTCGTTCAAGACAATGAAAGTCTTTCATCGAAGGGTGTATTACGCGGGCTGCATGCTCAAAGACCTAAGAAGTCTCAGGCCAAATTGTTGCGCGTGGTAACAGGAAGTGTTTTAGATGTGGTCGTAGATTTACGCAGAACCGAACCAACATTTGGTAAAAGCTTTCAAGTTGAATTGAAGGCAGGTGATGGCAAATCGTTGTTCATTCCTGAAGGATTTGCGCATGGATTTTACACGTTGGAAGACCAAACAATTGTTCAATACAAGTGCACGAATTACTACGATAAAGATTCGGAAATTTGCCTCAATGCGTTCGATGCCTCAGCAAATATCCCATGGCCAGAAGGAGAAAAAATTCTTTCCCAAAAAGATAAAGAAGGTCAGTCACTCGAAGAATTAAGCGATATCTTTTTTTAATCGTTCATACGTATACTGAAAGCCACACTAGCCGTGCGCTGAGTCTCATGCCCTTCAATTACTTCTTTTAATATGCTTGTTGAAGCCGCCTCTCGTTCAAATACTTCTTTCATATTTCTTACTCTCCCATAAGGAATACCATTGAGTTGAGCCTGAAGTTCAAAAGTTGAGCAGAGTATTTTTTGAAATTCATTTTGAAGAATTTCTTGTAAGGCGATTCTATTTTTCACACGCGCTGTGTTGGAAGTAAATCGAATGTCATGACTCACTTCTTCATTGCTCAAGAGCCCACATAATTTTCGGAATTGATCATCGCTTCCAACGGCAAGCACAATCCACTTTTCATCTTGGGTCCTTACTAGTTCTCCATAGGGTGCAATATTGGGATGAAGAGATCCCATGCGTTTCGGAATGTTTCCGGTCATGAGAAAATAACTCGCCTGATTGACTAAAGCTGCAAGTGCAGCTTTTTCTAGAGAGACTTCAACGCAAGATCCTTTTCCGGTTTTGGCTTTTTGAATCAATGCACAAAGAATTCCTTCCTTCAATTGATGGGCCGCTAGCACATCTATGAGCGCTACTGGCATCTTCGTGGGAGGTCCGTCTTTGGATCCATTCATAAACATAAATCCTGTTTCAGCTTGAAGAACCACATCATATGCCAATCGATCTTTCTCAAATTCAAATCCACGTATAATTCCCTGAATCAATTGAGGGAATTTTCTGAAAAGTAATTCAGCATCTAATTGGAATTTTTTTGAATCACCGCTTTTAAAATTTGTAAGTATGATATCCGCAGTTTCCAATTCAGTGTGAATACGGGCGATATCTATTTCATTCGATAAATCAATATAATGAATTTCTTTTTTGTAATTAATGGAAGAATAATAAGAACTGATTTTTTCTTTCGACTCAGCGGGCGTGTGCCAGGTGCGAGTGACATCGCCATTTGTTTTGGCGTTTTCGAATTTCAACACATGCGCTCCAAGTTCTGAGAAGAACGTGCCTACCTGTGGTCCGGCTAAAACCGAAGAGCAGTCTACAACTTTAAGTCCTTTAAACAATTCCATGAAGTAAAGGTAAAGACTTTACTTTTTCAGAAGGGCTTCCTTATACTTTTCTAGACACCTGTTGCGGGCGAAAGTATGTTCAACAATAGGCTCAGAATATTTAGCCGTATTGAATTCAGGCACCCATTTTTTTATGTATTCATTTTGTTTGTCGAACTTTTCCATCTGTGAAGTAGGATTGAAAATTCTGAAGTAGGGTGCCGCGTCGCAGCCGCTGCCTGCCGCCCATTGCCATCCGCCAACGTTGCTAGCTAAATCGAAATCCAATAATTTTTCAGCAAAGTATCTTTCTCCCCAGCGCCAATCGATGAGCAAGTGCTTCGTTAAGAAACTGGCTACAACCATTCGAACTCTGTTGTGCATAAATCCAGTTTCATTCAATTCGCGCATGCCCGCATCTACAAGCGGATAACCAGTTTTCCCTTCACACCACAATTGAAATTCATTTTCGTTGTTATTCCATTCAATAAAGTCATACGCGGGTTTGAATGCCTTGTCAACAGTATGTGGAAAGTGATAGATGATCATTTGATAGAACTCTCTCCAGATTAATTCATTCAACCATTTTTCATTGGATGTTAAGCCATAGAGAACTAACGATCGCGTGCTCACTGTCCCGAATCTTAAATGCAAACTCATACGAGTTGTTCCTTCAATAGCGGGAAAATCTCGATGAAGATGATAGTTCTGAATGGCTTGAGCATTCAATTGAATAGAGGGGAATTTGATCGCTGTTTTTTCAAAACCGATTTGTTCGAGTGAAGGGAAATCAGATGTTTTAGTTTGAAGGAAATTCGATTGAAGATCTTCCGATGGATAACAATTTATAGGATGCGATACCAAACGTGTTTTCCATTTTTTGCTATAGGGAGTATACACAGTATATGGAAGTCCATCGTCTTTGGTTACTTCGCTCGCTTCGAAGATGACGTGGTCTTTCTTTCCAATAAAAGTTATTCCCTTTTCCTTCAAAGAATCATAAATGCGCTTGTCTCTGCTTCTAGCGTTGGGCTCATAGTCGCGGTTCGCATATAAATTCTGCACATCGAATTCTTGCGTTAATTGTTCAAGCGCTTCTTCGGGGGTGCAATGAAACACACGCAGCGCACTTCCAACAGAATTCAATTGCTCATGAATGGATGCAAGTGTTGAATGAATAAACGGAACGCGCGCATCTTTCTTGGGAAGATGCGTTAATATGTTCGGGTCGAAAATGAAAATAGCAAGGACTGGAAAGTCTCCAGAGAGAGCCGTGAATAGGGCGTGATTATCATTCATGCGAAGATCTCTTCGAAACCAATGAATGTTTATTTTAGTTTTTTTCATAGACATTGGATAGAGCGTCTTGAATAGTTTTAAAACGGAATTCGAATGCTGTTGACTTTATTTTCAGATTGGAAAGTCTTTGGCTCACAAGAACAAGTTGTGACATTTCTCCGAACAGTACTTTCAATACGAAGGCGGGTACTTTTGGGAGGAAAAAAGGTTTTCTTAATACCGATGCTAAGGTTTTAGAAAATTCGTAATTGGTAACAGGAATATCAGATGTGGCATTGTAAACACCTGACTCCACAGTGTTCTCAAGGCAATGAATAAACATAGCAACCAAATCTTTTTCATGCACCCAGCTCATGTATTGATTTCCATTGCCAACCGCAGATCCGATTCCAGCTTTGAAAATAGGCGTGAGTTTTTTGAGTGCTCCATCGTCTGCGCTCAGCACAACGCCAATACGTAAATGAATATTTTTTACGGAAGGGTGAAGTGAGGCACTCGCGTCTTCCCATTGCGCTGTTAAGTCGGCTAAGAAACCACTTCCAACAGCAGCCGTTTCATCTTGAATCTCGTCGGAATTCCGATAAAATCCAGATGCGCTAGCACCAACCAAAACATTCGGTAAGGCTTCCATTTCATTCAAGATTTCACAAAGAAATTCTGTCGATGAAATTCGACTCGAAACCATGAGTGCTTTGTTAGCATCACTCCACTTATTGGCCACGCTGTATCCGGCTAAATGAATGACTCCATCTATATTAGGCAGTAGTAATTTGTTCAGCTCTTTGGACGTTGGATTCCAATAGACATGTTGGAACATTTCGGAAATACGACCTTCCTGTTTGCGCTGTGTGGTTAGGTTTGTGACAGCGTGTCCCTTTTCCAATAAGGCTTGAATAATTTGCTTTCCAATAAACCCGGTTCCTCCTGTGACTAATACATTCATAAGATTAAAACACCCTTAAGGCTATTTAGTTCTCTTGTATTTTTTGAAGCTCAACAAGTTCAGAATAAAGTCCATTATGAGCGAGTAATTCCTCGTGAGTTCCACTTTCTGCCAGCTGACCTTGTTGCAGAACGAAAATTTTATCGGCATGATGAACACTGCTGATACGATGGGAAACAATGATATTGGTTTTTCCTTCTCTAATTTTTTTCAGGCTGCGCATAATCTTCTCGTCAGTCTGAGTGTCAACAGCCGAAAGGCAATCGTCGAGAAGTAAAATTTCCGGATTTGAAATAATGGCTCTTGCAATGGAGAGTCGTTGCTTTTGCCCACCGCTCAAATTAATTCCTCGTTCCCCGAGAAGTGTCTCATATTTTTCCTCAAAGCCAAGAATGTTTTCGTGTAAATCTGCTGTTTGAGCCGCCCGTGTAATTTCATTTAACGTCGCATTCCCATTTCCAAAACGAATGTTGTTTTCAATCGTATCTGAGAATAAAAAAACATCTTGCGGAACAATACCCATGAGGCTTCTGTAGGCATTGGTTTCCAATTGAGCAATATCAATTCCATTCATTGAAATGGCCCCAGATGTTGGCATATATGCTTTCATGAGCAACTGAACAATAGAAGATTTTCCAGAGCCCGTGTGTCCTATAAAGGCAACGGTTTTCCCTTTGTGTATCTCCATGTTCAGATCGGAAAGTGCTTCAATATTCGTTTCAGGATATGTGAAAGAGACATTTTTAAATTGAAGGGTTTCAAATGTTTGAACGGTTTCGTTGCCGCTTGGAATGGCAGAAGTCTGATTTAAAAATGCGAGGATACGCGTCATACTCGCTTCTCCTTTCAATACTAAGCTTGTCACCCAACCCACGCTGGCAAATGGCCAAGTTAGGAGGTTGACGTAAAATATAAATTGTACAATGACTCCATAAGTAATGTTTCCAGCAGCAACCTCACGGGCACCAATGTATAGCGTGAGCAGAGTAGAAAGTCCAACGAGCATTCCAATAACAGGTGTAAACAAAGCATCTGTTTTCACCAAGTGCATTTGTAGTTTTTTATAGGACTGACTTTGCTTGAAGAAATGCTCAATGAAGTGATTTTCTAGACCGAATCCTTTCAGCACTCGTATGCCACTCATACTTTCTTGAACAGTGGTTGAAAGTTCACTTTGCTGACGTTGAACGCGCTCTGTCTTCTTATTAATTCTTCTGCTAACAAGAAAAATTCCGATCATCATGAAAGGCAACGGAAGCAAAGTATAAAATGTGAGCTTAGGAGAAATTTTATACATAATACCAATACACATGGCGAAGAGAACAATCAGGTTCAACGTATACATGACAGCCGGACCGAGGTACATGCGAACACGTCCAACATCTTCGCTAATTCGGTTCATGAGATCACCCGTACGATTGACTTTGTAAAACGAAACGTCTAATTTTTGGTAGTGCGCATAGATGGAGTTTTTTATATCGAATTCCATCCAGCGCGACATGACGATTAACGTCTGTCTTTGGAAGAAAAGAAAAATTCCTTTGAAGAGATAAAAGAACAAATAGAGACCGGCAATAAGTATTGCAATGTAGATTACCCAATCATTGAAGGCGCTGTTGTTCCGCACTTCCGGAATGTCATTCGACAGTCCAAACCAAGTTCTACACAGCGCAAGTGTTTCAGGGTAATGAATGGTTTGAATTTTTCCTTGTGCTGCGCTCAGGGCTTCGGCAAGAAAGTCAACACCTTCTCCCACCACAATGGGTGCGTATACATTGAAGGCAGTAGAAAGAACAATGAACAAGGTTCCTAGGAGCAGTCGTCCACGATATTTCCAAAAAAGATAATTGAGTTTAAGTAGTGATTTCAAAATTAGAATTCAAAGTTCCAAGTAATGCTTGGTAGTATTGGGAATAGACTGACTTGTCTTGCTGTTATTTGGAAGCCACCGTTGTCATTGTCTCTTGTTGCGAAGTAGATGAAATACGGATTCATTCTGTTGTAAAGGTT
Source organism: Flavobacteriales bacterium (assembly GCA_044338665.1). Lineage (GTDB taxonomy): Bacteria > Bacteroidota > Bacteroidia > Flavobacteriales_D > Sanyastnellaceae > CAIZGX01. The sequence continues at coordinate 35,337 of JBIIWZ010000001.1, read as the reverse complement.
GTACACAGAGAAGTTCCAGCTGCTACGGAATTTGCGCGGCTCTTCCACAACTTGATTCAGTTCAGCATCGAATCGAGAGCGCGTTAGCTTTCCTTTTACGTTCAATGAAAAGTCTGCGCGGTGATAAGGTGCCATGCGGAAACTGTTTCTTTCGCCATACACTTCCACTAAATTTCCTTCAAAGAAATATCGGGAAATAGGAAGCGTAATTGCATTTCCTGTAGCATAGACGAACACAAATCCTAAATCAACTCGCGGTGAAAGGGTATACATTAAAACAACATTTAAATCGTGACGTCTGTCCCAACGTGTAGGATAGGCTTTGCCATTATTCACCTCTTCGAATATGCGCATGGTCTTGGCCCAAGTATAGCCAACCCAACCTGAAAAATCGCCCATTCGTTTTTTAATGAAGAATTCAGCACCGTAGCTATATCCTCTTCCAAATACAAGTAGATTGTCAATGTTGTCGCCAACAGTTTGATCGGGCGTAGAACCTTCTTTGTAATCGCTCTGGTTTTGCATGTCCTTGTAGTACAGTTCAACGCTCGACTCCCAGCTGTCGTCAAAGAAATTTCTGAAATATCCAACACTCACTTGCGAAGCAAGCTGTGGCTTCAAACGGTCTGTACTCGGCAACCAAACATCCGTCGGCAGCGATGAAGGAGAAAGGCTCGTAAGTGTAATGAATTGAAGATTTCGAGACAGAGCCATTTTGAAGCTAGAAGCTTTATTGATGGCATAACGCGCATTAAATCGCGGTTCAAACCCGAAGTAATCTGCAACCTTTTCATTTTTGTCATACACCGTTGTAATTGGGATTGTAGAACCTCCAACGCTTGAATTTGAAGGAGGGTAGGTGTATCTTGTGAAAGGACCCACATGCATGAAATAGGGAACGCGAACTCCGGCATTGATTCTCCATTTTTCATTTAAATCGAAATCATCTTGGAAGTAAGCAGCCGCTTCATGCGAATACAATTTAACCTGCTCTCCTAAATCGAAATTCACGTCTCCGCTTGAAGCATAAGTATTGTTCGGCGTGAATTTGTGATAGGTGTAATCCATTCCCCATTTCATGCGATGGGTAGGATTAGGAAAGTAGCTCCACTGAACTTTAGCTCCATAATCTCGAATACCACTGCTTAATCCGAAAGTGAATTGGTCTTGTTTTCCTTCAAATTGAAATTTGTAATCCGTGTAGGTTAAAATGGCGTTCATGAAAAGTTTGCTTGCCGATTGGTGCGCCCAGCGAATTGTTCCCGTTGTGTTTCCCCAAGGAATGCGAGTTGAGAAACCTGCATTTGCGCTATTGAATGAGAAAACATCTTTTCCAGTGTACATGCTCGCGAAAAGCTGGTCGCGATTGGAAAGACGGTAATTGAATTTTGCATTTAAATCATAAAAGAAATAACCAGATCCGTTAAAGCCACTTTCCGGATTCATAAACGGCTTGGCCAGAACATCTATGTACGTTCTTCTTCCTGAAAGAATAAACGAGGAAGTGTCTTTTTTAAGGGGGCCTTCAACAGTAAAACGACTGGCAATGGTTCCAATACCCCCGGCTCCATGATACGATTTGCTATTTCCTTCCTTCAAATTAATATCTAAGACAGAGGAAAGTCTTCCTCCATAAGAAGCAGGGCCACCCCCTTTGGTAATCTCAATATTTTTTACCGCATCTGCATTGAATACACTGAAAAATCCAAAAAGGTGAGAGGCGTTGTAAACGGTAGAGTTGTCGAGAAGAATAAGGTTTTGATCTACCCCACCACCGCGAACATAGAAACCCGCGTTTCCTTCACCACTGCTTTGCACTCCTGGAAGTAGAGTAATGGTTTTCAAGATATCTACTTCACCGAAAATAACAGGTATCTTTTTTATTTGGTCTATTCCAATTTCAATTTTCCCCATGTCGGTGCTTCCTACATTGTCTTTGCGTGTTCCCTCAATAATCACAGGTCCTCCGGTGAACGAAACTGGCTTAAGCTCGAAATCCTTGTGAACATTGGCTTGAAGTTTCAATGGAGCTATCAATGTTTCATAGCCCACGCATCGCATTTCCATTTCGTAGTTTCCAGACGGCAATGAAAGAGAATAAAATCCAAAGCTGTTGGTTACGCATCCGCTGTTCTTACTTTTAACAAAGACAGTTGCTCCAATAATGCTTTCACCAGTCGATTGATCGCGGATTTCACCACTTACAGCATAGTTTTGTGCGAGTGCTGTTGATCCAATGCCGAAAACGAATAGAAAGAATAAAATGCTATTTTTCATGTTGAAATTTCGTTTGCGAAGTTAATTCTATACCTGTTTAGGAAACATTATTTTTTTGCATTTGTTCTACATCGTAGTTTTGCAGTCCAATGAAAAAATCTTTTGCGCTCTTTGTTGTTTTTCAACTTGCTATTTTGGCCTCAGGTCAGTTGGCAAATCGAACAGCTTATGCAGTGAAAGCAGAGAAGGCACCCGTCTTGGATGGACAACTCAACGATGAAGCTTGGGCTAGTGCTGAAGTGACGGATCAGTTTTGGGGACTTCAGCCATATCCCGGCCGACTTCAAACACACAACACGGAAGTTAGAGTTGTATACACAAATGAAGCGCTTTACATTGGAATCTATGCGTTTGATCCTTCTCCAGATAGCATTCTTCAGCAATTGACAGGAAGAGACGGAGATGGGAATTCAGACTATGTGGGTGTTGCTTTGAACTGTTACAGGGACGGGGTAACGGGATATATGTTTGCGGTTTCTCCAAGGGGAGAGCAATATGATGCGCGGCAATCTTCGGACGGCGAAGACGCCTCTTGGAATGCCGTTTGGGATTGTAAAACAAAGATTGTTAAAGATGGTTGGATTGCAGAATTTAAGATTCCTTATGCTGCTTTGCGTTTCCCGAATCTGCCTGAACAGCATTGGCATGTGAATTTCGTTCGTGAAATTAGAAGAACACGTATTCAAGCAAATTGGAGTTTCGTGGATCCTGCAGGTGCCGGTTTCTTAGCTCAAATGGGACATTTGAAAGGGATAAAGGGAATTGTTCCACCGAAGCGTATTTTTTTCTATCCTTATATTTCAACATACAGCAAGAAGGAACAGTCGGGTTCAAACGAATTTGCATACAACGCCGGTATGGATTTGAAAATTGGCTTGAATGAAGCTTATACGCTAGATGCAACCCTTATTCCAGACTTTGGTCAAACCATTAGCGATCAATTAATCTTGAATTTAACTCCTTATGAAATTCAGTTTCAGGACAATCGACCCTTTTTTAACGAAGGATTAGAGCTATATCAACGTGGAGAGATTTTTTATTCTCGAAGAATTGGTGATACTCCTTTTGATTACTACACCGTAGATTCGAAGAGGAGAGAGAACGAAGTGTTAATTTCTAATCCTTCACAACAACGCGTCATAAACAGCACTAAAATTGGTGGTCGAAATTCAAAAGGGTTGGCCATAGGTTTTCTGAATAGTTTAACAGCCGAGAGCTATGCCGAGTTTCGAGATACCATTACAGGGAAGTCACGAACAGAGCTAACAAATCCGATTACGAATTCAAATGTTTTTGTCGTTGATCAAAATCTACCAAACAACTCGTTTGTCTCTTTTACGAATACAAATTTGACGCGGTCAGGAAAGGCTTATGACGCCAATGTAAGCTCGATGGAAGGCACTTTTAGAAATAAGAAAAACACCTATGAATTGCATGTTCATGGCTCTTACTCAATGAAGAATGGCTTAAATCAGTATAACGAATCTCCAAGTAATAAAAGCGGTGGAATGGGGGAAGTGAAGTTTTCGAAAGTGAGCGGTAACTTTAATTTTCAATTGCTGCACTACACTGAAAGCAATACCTTCGACCCGAATGATCTCGGTTTTCTGCAGGCGAACAATGAGCAAGTCAACTCAGGGACTGTTGGTTATAATATTTACAAGCCCTTTTGGAAATTGAATAAGGCATGGACGAATTTCTCTTATTCTCGTTCAAACCTTTACTTGCCCAGAACTTTTACTTCAAATTATATTGAAGGAGAATTTTCTGTTATCACGAACAAGTTCCTATACATCAATCTGAATTACGAGGCAGTACCTACCCGAGGATATGATTTCTTTGAGCCACGTGTTGACGGAATGAAATTCCAAACCTACAAGTACTTTCGAGGTGGAGCATATATAAGTTCTGATTACCGTAAGAGATTGGCGATAGATGCAGGAACAGGATACGGATCCTATGAAAATGACGGTCGTTATGTTTTCAATTGGAGAATCTCTCCGCGCTTTCGCTTAAACGACAAATGGATGTTCACCTATGTTTATAGCAAACAACAACATTTCAATGATTTAGGTTTTGCAACGTTTGATCCATTGAATGCTGACGCCCCTGTGTTTGGAAGACGCGATGCGATTTCACACACCAATGTGCTAACCGTTGCCTTCGCATTTGATCCCGTGAATAGCATGAACGTTCGCTTTCGTCACTATTGGGGATATTCGAGGTATCACGAATTTTTCGGGTTGAAGGAAGATGGCACATTGGGTTCTACTGCCTATACCGGTGTTAACAACGAAACGAACGATTTCTCAGCTGCAAACAGAGATTTCAATTCATTAACCGTTGATCTTTTCTATAAATGGATCTTCCGTCCGGGAAGCGAAATGATTTTCGCATGGAAGTATGCGATTATCCATGAAGACAATCAAATTCAGGCGAATCTGCTTTCCGATTTCAATCAAACCACTCAAATGCCTTTCAGCAATTCGGTTTCTATTCGAATGATATACTTCCTCGATTACCGCATGCTTTCCAAGAACAAAGGAGAAGGGGTGTACAAGTATCAGTAATTTCTATTAATTTTAGTGGTGCAACCCTTTTTAAGGGGGAGTTGTCTATGCTATAACAATGGAAGAAAAGACTCTCATACAATCTTGTATTCGCGGCGACAAGTCGGCGCAGCACTTGTTGTACAAGAAGTTTTCTTCGTTGGTGTTTGGAATTTGCCTTCGTTACGCGAAGAATAGAATGGAGGCAGAGGACTCCATGCAAGAAGCTTTTGTTAAAATTTACAATCATCTGAAAGACTATCAGTCTGCAGGTAGTTTCGAAGGTTGGGTGCGCAGAATTGCAGTGAACACAGCAATAACAGGATATAGGAAAAATTTGCGCGGAAGGTTGGAAGATGAAATTGATGACCGCTCCGAATACGCAAGCAGTTTGGTAGAGCACCACGATGTAGACTACACCATGGAAGAGCTAATGATTTGTGTTCAGGCACTTCCAAGCGGATATCGCACAGTATTCAACTTGTATGCGGTGGAAGGATACAAGCACAAAGAAATTGCAGAGATGCTGGAAATAGATGTGAACACGTCGAAGTCACAGTTCTCTCGCGCAAAAGGACATTTACAGAAGGCGTTGCTCGATTTGAGTGCGCAGAAAATACCAGTAGAATTATAAGTATATGGAAAATTTAATGAACAAAGTCGCGAATGACTTACAGAATTACGCTCCGCAAGCTCCATCCGGAATGGAAGATCGTATTCAAAAAGCTCTGAATAAGAAGAAGTCTTTTTGGAGTTTTTCTTGGTACACCATGAACGTGTATGTTGTCGCATTAATTGGTGCAGGTGTGTTGGCTTTGATCTTTTCGAATCGAAGCGAGACCATTGCTGTTGCGCAAAATTCAGCCCCTGCTGCAACAGAAGTAAAAGCAATTTCTCCGGTTGTTGCTGATGCTGATGCGAATAGCCATGTGATTTTGAATGCAGAGAAGGAATCGAAATCGACTTCAGCAAAAACGATCAGAAGATCAAAGATTGTTCAAGGAGAAACTAGCGTTTCGGCCTTGGTGGTAGAAAATTGTCAAAGCACTCCTATTGTCGAGCCAGCTATTGTTGAGGTAGCAGAAACTGTTGAAGTTCAGAAAATCACAGAGGAAATTCAAGTTCCTTACCCGAAGAAAGAGGTTGTTAAGGCGAAAGGTAGATCGCTGAAATTGACAAGGCTTACCGGGAAGTGAATCCGTACATTCGCGATACCATGCGATATTTTTGCTTAATAAGTTTGTTTGTTATCATAGCCCAAGACTCTTGGGCTATTGTTGTTTCAGATACGCTTATTATTGATGGCGAAGTGATATACATAGAGGAACGGAATTCGCCATTGACAGATTCGCTCAATCAAGCAAGAAGGAATGACTTCAAGGAAAAGCGAAAAGCACCAGTTTGGGGATTCGATGGCGGTTACGGAATGCAGATGACTGATTTTTCTATTTCGAATCAAGTATACCCAGAGTTGATAGGTGTGAATGAGTTTCTTGGAATTTCGAATAACACAGTTTACCACTCAAATCTCGCGTTAGGAGCATACTTCAGAGTACATAAAAATATTGAAATTGGAATTTCTGCTCAGAGATCGAGTGGCACAACTAGTGAATCGAATGCATTGGTATACAACACGAGTAACACTGTTTCATTTTTCACTAGCGAAAATCAAATTGAACAAGTCTTTCAGACAGAGGTGCAACCTGGTGTTTTTGAATTAGACACCGTGAGTCTTTCTGCGTTCTCGCAAACGTTCACGTTAAGGTCGCTTCAAGTGCCTCTGAAATTCCGCTTCTATGTGAATGATTTTACTGTTAAATCGAAATGGAGAGCATTCGGAGAAATCTCTCCGATCTACCGTTCGTTTAAGTTGAAAAACACCGGTGAGAATTCCAATCAAATGCTTTTCATGAATTCTGCTGGTAGTTATGTAAACGCAAATCTTAGCAATCAGAGTTGGAATCAGTTTGGTGTTTTGGTCGGAGTGGGTTCAGAGTTTCATTTAACGAAAAAATTAAATGCATTTGTGCAAGCGAATTGGAGCTTTCCTCCTGTAAATAAAGTGAGTGAATCAGGTGTGAATTTTCGCACGCAATACAGTAACCTATTTCTTGGATTTCGAATTCTCATGAACGATGGAAAATAAATTCGTGGCTTTGACTTATATTCGTGTTATGCGTCATTACATAGTTCTAATTCTTTTAGTTGCTTCGTTTGTTGCGGAAGCACAATTTCCAAATCCGAGTTTCGAGCAAAACACCGCTACGCCTCAGTTATTGGGCGAATGGAATAAAATCGTCGGATGGAATAACGCAGGAAGCGATGTTGCAGGTCCTGATTATTATAAAGTTGGGGCGAGTAGTGCTTGTGATTTGCCTGAAACACCTTTTGGTTTGTTGAATGCAAACAACGGAAACGCCATGGTTGGTATAACCATGTGTGGTAGAAATTTCACAAATAGAAGAACCTATCTGCAATGCCAGCTTCAGGCACCTCTTGTTAGAGGAAAGAAGTATAAAATTTCGTTTTATTTGGCGAATGGAAAATCAACTTCAACCAGTAATGCTGGTCTAGCTGTTGACCATATAGGTGTTTATTTATCGATATTTGCGCCTGTTCAAACAGGTTTCGATCCGCTTTATTTTTCTCCTCAGTTTGCAATTGACAGCGTCTTTTATTCAGAAACATGGAAGAAAGTTAGTTTCGAATACATGCCTTTAATTGATGACGAGAAATTCTTTACACTTGGAGTTTTTGGTTCTGATTCAGAGCGCGAAATTGTAATAGAAGGTCCTGGAAACCCAGAAGTTGGATATTATTTCGTAGATAATTTTTCCTGTATTGAAATAGATGGTGATAATGTTCCCGATGAGAATTCTTCAGATAAAGGTCCAGCACCTGATAAAGTGAATTTTGTATTTGTTCCGAATTCATTCACTCCGAATGGCGATGGTCAGAACGATGTGTTCATGCCTGTTGGTGATAGTGGAAACATTGTAAGTGTTGAAGTCTTTTCGCGTTGGGGAGAGGTGCTCTTCCAATCGAAAAATGTTTCCAACCCTGTTTGGGACGGAACTAACGGGAAGAACACTTGTCCAGATGGAACATACTACTATGTTGTAAAATACAGAATTCCGAAGACAGGAGAAGAGGGAAGTCAGTCTGGATATGTAACACTTATGCGCTAGTCGCAGTACCTTCGCGCCATGAAGGTTATTCAAGAAATCCCGCTTAAAGTTTCTCCGTTGGTTCTAGATTTATTGAATCAAGATGAAAATGTACGACCGTTCATTTCGGATTTTTTCACGAAAGAAAATTGTATTTCAGCAGCGGGCAATAGATCATTTTCAAAGGAGAAAAGGACTGTTTTGTCGGCCCAATTAATTCAGCAATATCAGCAGCTTTTTTTATCTGATAAGTTGAAGAAGAATATTCAGTCGCTTCTTTCAGAAAACACGTTCACGGTTGTAACTGGACACCAGATTTGTGCCGCCGGAGGACCACTCTATTTGATTTACAAATTATTCACGGCCATTCGAATCACCCAAGAGTTGAATGCTTCACAAAGTGAATTTCATTTTGTTCCTGCGTATTGGATGGCAACAGAAGATCACGACATTGAAGAGATACGTCACTTCCATTGGGGAAATGAAAAGGTTGAACTCGCAACGGAATTCGAAGGAATTGCAGGTGAGCTTCCAACAGAAGAATTTCTTTCCTGGTTGAATGAAAAAAGAGCTGAAGGAAAATTCAATGACATTGGATTAAGTGAACTATTCATTCAGGCTTATTCGAAGAAGAATTTTGTCGAAGCTACACGCTATTGGGTGAATGAATTGCTCGGTGAATACGGGGTTGTTTGTGTAGATGGAAATGATAGCGCGCTGAAAGAATTGGCGAGTGGTCTTTTTGAAAAAGAAATTCAAGAAAAATTCGTTTTTTCTGAAGTGTCGAAAACCAATTTAGAACTCGAATATTCTGGTTACAACCCGAACATTCAACCAAGGAATTTCAATTTATTTTGGTTGAAGAAGGAGTCGGGAAAAATCATTCGAAAGCGCATCGATTTGAAGGACGAGGTTTTTCAAACGAGTGATGCCACGCAACATTTTACATCGGAAGATCTTATGCCGATTCGAAGTGAACTGAGTCCGAATGTATTGTTACGACCGCTTTATCAAGAGACTATTCTTCCGAATATAGCCTACATCGGCGGACCTTCAGAATTGGGCTATTGGCTTCAATTGAAGAACGCTTTTCAAGCAGCGAATCTTCAAATGCCACTTTTGGTTCATCGAATTTCAATGACCCTTGTTCGAAAAAGAGATATTGAATTCGTTTCGAAAAACGAATTGGATATGTCGGAATTGATTCAGGAAAAATTGCACGATGCGCAGAAGAAAATGTTGGGTGCAATGAATGTGAAATCTTTTGAAAATGAAATTGCATTGACTTCAAAAAACTTCGAGAATTTACGCAGTTATATTTCGGAAGTAGACGCATCGCTGATTGGGTGGTTGAGCGCTGAAGAGAAGAGACAACTTGATCAATGGAGCAACATTGAACAGAAAATAAAGAAGGCAATTAAATCAAAGGAAGAAGTGAAGTTCAATCAACTTGAAAAATTCTTTGCGTTTACTCAACCAAATCAGATTCAACAAGAGCGCGTGTTTTCACTTGTGTACGCAGCTGAAATTTTAGGATGGAAGGAAATGAATGAACTGTTGGAGCAAATAGATCCGTTCAAGCATTCAAGTACAATTGCAGGATAATCGCTGCGCTTACTTTATCTAAGTTTTCTTTTTTCTGACGTTGGCTTTTGCGCATGCCCCCTTGGTAAAGCGCTTCCGCAGCGAGTTGGCTGGTATTTCTCTCGTCAATTCGAACCAATTCAATCAACGGAAATTGTTTCTTCAACCAATCTGCGAATTCGTTTTGCTTTATTGTGATCGGTGCTTCTGTATCATCGGCATGTCTGGCTTCACCCAAAACCAACGTGGTTATTTTCTCTTTCGGAACAAGCAGAATCAAATGCGCTTTTAGTTTGTCAGTTGGAATTGTTTCCAAAGGAGAAGCGACAATACGAAGACTGTCTGTAATGGCAAGCCCTGTTCTTTTTTCACCGTAATCTATTCCCAAGGCCTTTGACATGTTTTCGCTTATTTTTGACGAAATTATAGTAAAAGCATGATACAGCACAAAGAGACTATCGAATTAGCCTGGGAGAATAGAGAATTGTTGAAGAATGAACACACACGCGCTGCCATTCGTGAGATTATTGAAGCGTTAGATAAAGGGAAATTGAGAGTGGCAGAGCCGCTGGAAAATGGCAACTGGCAAGTGAACGATTGGGTGAAGAAAGCGGTGATTATGTATTTCCCTATTCAAGAAATGAAAACGATAGAAGTAGGTCCTTTTGAATTTCACGATAAAATGGAATTGAAAAGAGACTACGCTGCACAAGGCGTTCGCGTGGTTCCTCATGCTGTTGCCCGTTACGGTGCGCATTTGGAAGCTGGTGTTATCATGATGCCTTCCTACGTGAACATTGGCGCTTATGTAGGTGCAGGAACCATGGTCGATACTTGGGCAACCGTGGGTTCATGTGCACAGATTGGAAAGAACGTTCACTTAAGCGGTGGTGTTGGAATAGGTGGAGTATTGGAGCCTGTTCAAGCGGCTCCCGTGATAATTGAGGACGATTGTTTCATTGGTTCGCGTTGTATTGTTGTGGAAGGCGTAAGAGTGAGAAAGGAAGCAGTCCTTGGCGCGAATGTGGTTCTTACACAATCAACGAAAATTATTGATGTAACTCGAATAGAACCTGTCATTTATACCGGCGAAGTTCCTGAGCGTTCAGTCGTTATTCCAGGGAGTTATTCGAAGCAGTTTCCTGCTGGAGAATACCAAGTGCCTTGCGCGTTGATCATTGGCAAAAGAAAAGAAAGTACCGATTTGAAAACCTCGCTCAACGCGGCATTGCGTGAACATAGTGTAGCTGTTTAATTTCCTCATTAATTCAAAATGAAAAAAATCGCGCTTTTTTTATTGGCATCGTTAATATCCGTTGCAACATTTGCTCAACGCTCTGCAATTGATAAAGTGGCGAACGCTGCTTGCGATTGCATAAACAATTCTGAACTTGATGAGAGTATGACTCAACAAGATGCTGAACTTTTCCTCGGCCAATGCATGGCTCCTTCAATAATGGAGAACATGGAGGCGCTCATGAAGGAAATGAAATTAAAGGAATTCAATCAAGAAAGCGGTTACCAAATAGGAATTGAAGTTGGGAAAAAATTAGCCGCAGTCTGTCCTAAATTCGTCGAGTTATCTTTAATCATGGCCCGTAACGGTAAAGAAGAATTAGCCCCAGAAGAGTTGGAGGATGAGAACATTCAAGTAGAAGATACTGAACTTGGAACCGCTTCAGGAAGGTTTGTTCGTGAAGAAGGAGGAGCTCAACGTTACATTGTGTTGAGTGTAGATGGGGTTGAAGAAAAGTTTCTTTGGTTGTATTGGTTTGACGGTGCAGATGATCTTTTGGCTGATCCTTCATTTTACTTGAACCGCGAAGTATATGTCGAATACCTAGATCTAGATATGTTCGATGGGATTTCAAGATCCTATGTTCCAGTTAAAGTATTGGTCAGCCTTTTAGGAAACGAATAAGCATGAAATTTCTCATTATTCAAACAGCGTTCATTGGCGATGTGGTTCTAGCAACCCCAATGGCCGAGGCATTGGCGCAATTGGATAAAGCAGAAGTTCATTTTTTAGTTCGAAAGGGAAACGAGTCTTTGCTTGAAAACAATCCGTTCATTGATCGGGTTTGGATATGGAACAAGCAGCAGAATAAGCTTCGAAATTTATTCCAATTAGGAAATGAAATTCGAAACGAAAAATTTGACTGTGTCATTAATTTACAACGTTTTGGCTCAACAGGTTTTCTTACATGGCGAAGCGGTGCTTTGAAGAGAATTGGGTTTCAAGAAAATCCATTTTCATTTTGTTTTACTTCGAAGTTCAAACATGAAGTGAATAATGGATATCATGAAGTAAACAGAAATTTAGAATTGCTTCGTGAATTTGTTCCAGGTGATTTTCCTCCGCGATTGTTTCCTTCCGTAAGGAATTTTGAAAAAGTTGCAGAGTATAAAAGCAAGTCTTATGTCTGCGTTGCTCCATCTTCCGTTTGGTTCACCAAACAATGGCCGAAGGCGAATTTCATTCAACTCGTAAAAGAATTGTCGAAGAAGCATCACGTTTTTTTATTGGGAGCGAAATCAGATTTTGATTTGTGTGAAGAGGTGAGGGGAGTAGATAATTTGAACACAACAAATCTTTGCGGGAAACTAAGTTTTTTGGAATCGGCTGCGCTTATGCGCGATGCAGCTATGAATTTTGTTAATGACAGTGCGCCTATGCACTTCGCTTCAGCAATGAATGCACCCACCACTGCTTTCTTTTGTTCCACCATTCCAGAATTTGGATTTGGCCCACTTTCCGAATTCTCGCGTATTGTTGAGGCGAGTGAAGAATTAGCTTGTCGCCCATGCGGATTGCACGGGAAGAAGGCATGTCCGCTCGGGCATTTTAAATGTGGTGAATCTTCCGACGAACAAATTGATCGGCTAGCCCAATGTTAGATCTTTTCAAAGATTGGAAACGCCCGGCAGGCAATCGAATCGTATTAATGGGATCGTGCTTTTCTGATAATTTAAAACCTTATCTCGAGAAAGATGGCTTTGAAGTAATCTCTAATCTTTTTGGAACTTTATTTCACCCCATTCCCATTTTCAATTGGTTGAAATACGCTTGTGAAAATCATATATCCGATTCTGAAATGCAATTGATTTTTCATGAAGAGAAATGGAAGTCGTTGGGTGGAGGAAAAATTTTGCGATCCGATTCAATCGAAGAATTGAAGGCTATCGTTCTTTCGAACTTAAAGATTCTTCATGATGCCTTGAAATCAACAAATACAGTCGTGCTAACCTTAGGAACTGCGCATGCTTGGAAACACAAGGATTACGGATTAGTTGGAAACTGTCAGCGTTTGCCTCAGCAAGATTTCCAGCAAGAATTGATTTCATTAGCTGAAATGATGCGAGTTGGAAAGGAAACCCTTGATCTTTTGCAACAATTCAACCCGGGATTGAAAATAGTATTGACGGTTTCTCCTGTTAAACATTGGCGTATGGGTGTTGTCGAGAATTCGCGCAGCAAAGCGAGATGTATTGAATTGGCCCATGAGCTATGTGAAATGACCGATTCAATCTATTTCCCTTCTTACGAATATGTTTCAGATGTTCTTCGAAACGACAATTATTATGAAAACGATCGCTGTCATCCGAATGATAGGGCCATTGCTTTGGTTGCGGAGAATTTTTTGAAATAAAAAAAACGGGCCGAAGCCCGTTTTCATTAGAAGTTAATTTGTGCTTGAATTCTCATCAGATTTCCTTTCTGGAAATTGTCTTGCTTGGCGTAGTCTTCATATCTGCGCTCAGACATGGTATACATGACAACGAGTTCGAATGATTTAGCAGGTTGCCACTCAACACCAAATTCTAATTCTTTAACATCGTAGCTACGAGCATCAAGTTCATGTTTTTTTCCGCCTTGGTAGCGTTGAATTCTTGTAAAGGGAATGAACGTTTGGTTTTCAAGATCGAGTTTGTATGAAAAAGTTGCATATCCACCTTTTAAGGATTTTGTAGAAATAGAGTCTGTAAGATTGTCAAATTCAGGACCTCTTCCAATGTTGTATTCTGCTTGAATACCAAATGGTTTCGGATATAAGATGAAAGAAGCAGCAACTCGCTCATCGGCATAGGTCTTGTCGTCATTTATTTTAACACCAGAGCTTAGTTGGGAAGAAGAAAAAGTATACAGTCCTTTATAAGATTGGATTCCAAGTTCAACGATCTGATTTTTTACTTGGAAAGGGTATGAAAGTCGCGCTGCAACATGACGGTTCTCATTTGCTTCGGGTTTATTTGCTGTTTGTCCGTTGTACATGCCAATTCCAAACACTCCGTAATCTCCAGAGCCTTTTAGTCCGTCTTTAACCAATGAGGAGAATAGTTTTCGTGTCTCCTTTGGAGCCCAATAAAAGAATACCCCCATGTCACGTTCGTTGCTTACAGCGCTGTTTAATGCATCGTTGCGATCAAGTGGAAGTCTATTTTGACTAGACTGCATATTCTCAAAACCAAAGGGGATTTTACTTTGTCCAACACGCACTCGAAATTCATTGTCAGAATCAAGACCTAAATCGAAATATGCATCTCTTATTTGTCCGAAATGAAGACCCGTTGAAGAAGCAGAACTTGCGAAATCTGGCTGAATGTATACATATGCGCGAGGACTTATTTGACCATACAAGATCACACGCATACGACGCATAAAGAAGCCATTATCCCCACCCCAACTTTTGTCACATTGTTCGCAACCTAAATCTGGATTGGTAACAAGAAGGCCATTATATCTTATTTGAGAGTATCCTCTTAAAGAGATAGTTTCAAACCATTTTTTTTCTTCTTTTGGTTTGTCTGTTTGCGCAAATGAGGCAAGTGAGAACATGATTAGAAGTAGACTGAATACCTGTTTTTTCATATTTTTTGGGTTAGTCGTAATACTCACGTAACATATAATTAACGCTGGCAAAACTATTGGTGTGATTTTTACGTTGTGCTACGGTAGAATTACCAATATGTTAAGACAATGTTAAGGAAAAAGAGGGAGTGAGTCAAGTTTGAAGCATAAAAACAACCTCGTCTTAACATTCACATAACGCAAGAAGACGTAGTTTGCAACGTAAAATCACAAACTATGAAAATCTCTAAACTATTTTCTTTTATGGTTCCGAAGAACACCATGTTCTTTGATTTGTTTTCAGAGGATACTTCGAATCTCGTAGCACAGGCTAAGGTTTTTAATCAAATGTTTCAGCTTACAGATCCCGAGCAGATAGCCAATTGTATTCGTCAAATTAGAGATTTTGAGCACAAGGGGGACGAGATAACTCATCAAATCTTCATGGAGCTTTCAGATAACTTCATTACACCTTTTGATAGAGAGGACATTCATGCATTGACAACAAGTATTGATGATATTGCTGATTATATCAACGGTTGTGCAACGCGCATTCAGCTATACAATGTGAAGCAATTCTCAAAGACAATGGAGTTGATGAGCGAAGTTTTATTGAAGCAGGTTATTGAAATCGATGCCGCTATTCATGATATGAGAAACATGAAAAATGTGCAGCGTGTTCGTGAAGCGATTATCCGCATAAATTCTCTTGAGAATCATGCAGATGATTTGTTTGACGAAAGCATTGCTCGATTGTTCGCTGAGGCATCTGACCCATTAGAACTAATTAAAACTAAAGAAGTTTTAAGCAGCATGGAGATAGCTACTGACAAATGTGAAGACGTTGCAAATGTCTTAGAATCAATCTTAGTTAAAAACTCTTAATCTAAATTAGAATGGATTATTCATTCTTACTCATTGCAGTCATTGCCCTGGCTTTGATTTTTGATTTTATCAACGGATTTCATGATGCGGCGAACTCAATTGCTACGGTTGTTTCAACCAAAGTGTTGACCCCTTTTCAAGCGGTGGTTTGGGCAGCCTTCTTTAATTTTGTTGCCTTCTTTATATTTAAGGACCACAGTGTTGCAACCACAATTGCAAAGTCTGTTCACAAAGAGTTCATAGTTGAGTGCATGCATCCGCTGGCTATGATACTTGCAGGATTAATGTCTGCAGTTGCTTGGAACCTTGTCACGTGGTGGTACGGGATTCCATCCTCATCGTCACACACACTAATTGGCGGATTTGCGGGAGCTTTCCTTGCTGCTTTCGGTTGGAAGGCTATCAGCTCTGGAATTATTTGGGCAACGGCTATTTTTATTGTTGTTGCGCCAATAGCAGGTATGATTATGTCTTACCTCATTTCTATCTGGTTCTTGAATTCGTTCAGAAAGGGAATTTGGATGAAGCTTGTTTCATTGACAATTATCTTCGGAGTTTCCTACGCCGTATTTAATGTGTTAGAATTTAAAAAAGATTTTAACGGGGGCAGCAGTTATGTCGTTTCGTTAAGTGACAAAGTAGAAAAAGATAAATTGAAGGAAATGCTAGTCTTCAAATCTGAAGATAAAATGAAAGAATTTCCTAGCCTTGTAAAAGTTGCTAAGGATTCAGCCGGAAATGAAGACGCCAGCGGTAAATTTTATGAAATCAGAACAGATTATCTTAAAGATGTCAATTCATCTGATGAAAATAAGGATTTGACTAAAGCAATTAAAAAATCGTTAGACAAATCGTTCAAGAAGGATTTGCGCAGTGGTTTGTATTTAGTTGTTAAAACAGACGCTCCTATTTCGTCAAGTGAATTGAAAAAAGCTTTCTCACTAAAGAATGAATGTGATAAAGCAATTGTTTTTGTTGAACCGGCTAAGGATTCTTTAGGTATTGATATTACTACAAACCAGGATTACATCGTTCGGTTAGATTCTTTGGGGTCTGTGCTTTATGCAAATGACAAGAATGTTGAAGTACTTAAGGATTTGAAAAAACAAGGGGTTAATAGCTATGACGTAGTTTCAACCGATATCATAACTAAGGATTCAGAAAATAGATTTGCGTACTCTACTCAATACAAGATTGTAAAGGTTGAACGCATAGGTACCGATTCGAAATTGCGTTTCGACACTTCCAATTTGAAAAACAACTTCGAGACATATTGGTTGAAAGTGATGTTCCATGGAGCGAACTTTAAGTGGATACTTTTGGGATTCATTGTTGTTGTAATTGGAATTTTTACTTTGTTCATGAGCTCTTTGAATAATTCAAGAGCAAACAAATGGTTCAAGAAATTACAGTTGTTTTCTTCGGCGGCATTCTCAATCGGGCATGGTGGAAACGACGCTCAGAAGGTTATGGGTATCATTACTGTTGCATTAATTGCGGGTGGAGAAATTACTTCCTTGAAGGAAATGCCGAATTGGGTGCCTTTGGCCTGTTACGCTGCAATCGCTCTTGGTACCATGAGTGGTGGTTGGAAGATTGTAAAAACAATGGGAAATAAGATCACCAAGGTTACACCTTTCGAAGGAGTAGCAGCAGAGACTGCAGGGGCGATTACCCTATTCTTTACAGAAGGATTGAAGTTCCCATGGAAAATGGGGGGTGAGGTAGTTAAAGGTATTCCTGTTTCTACAACACACACGATAACCGGTTCAATCATCGGGGTTGGAATTACTAAACGTATCTCTGCAGTTAAATGGGGTGTTACCGGTAAGCTTTTAGTTGCTTGGATAATTACTATTCCAATTTCAGCAGGTTTAGGTGCGCTGTTTTATTACATCATGCATTTCTGTGGTGTAAACGCATAATTTAAAAGATGATATTAAACATTAAAAGCACCTTCGGGTGCTTTTTTTATGTTGAAGAGCCACTATCTTTGAGTGGTATGCAGTTTTTAAAGTCGAATCAATTCATTTGGAACAATCAGGAGGGAAACTACCTCTTGGGTGATAGAGCGACATTCTATTTTCAAAATTATGAGAGGCTCGATAGATGTGCTAAGCGGCATTTCGACGGTGTCTTGTGGTTTGAAAACTGCACGGTACTCGTTGAGTCCTATAATCGTTGGATTTGCATAAAAAAAGACGAGGAAACAGATTTGTTAGAAATTGAATCAGCGGATGATTCAATTTCGAAAAATAAGAAATTTGAATTGGTTTCATCGGCTTCAGATTTAGAGTGGCTATTTATTAATGACAAGGGTGAAGTGGTTTGCTCATTTGAAAATACAGTGAGCCACCCCTTACATCAATTGAAAGACGCTATAAGGCGTTTCGGAAAGCAGGGATTAAGTCTGCAAGAGATATCGGAAAAACTTTCCGATTTAGAAGTTTTTGAAGGAGAGGCAGGTGGCATGAAATCATATACCTATCGCGGAGTGGTTCTTGAATATGAATTCCATCGATTTCAATTGAGTCAAGATGAAATGAATGGCGAAATCATTTATTTCAAATTGAGAAATATTCAAAGACCATTTGAGAAATTCTCGGCTGATTTTTATAAAGTAGTATTGAATTCAGCTGCTGTGGATATAGCAGTGTTTGATCTGGAGCAGCGCTATATGCTCATTAACGAATTTGCCGTTAAAAATAAAGAGGTTCGCAATTGGCTCATTGGAAGAACAGATTTTGATTATTGCGAGTTTAAAGGCACCGACGATTCAATGGCTAAAGTTCGAAAAGAATTTTTCGAACAGTCCATGCGCGAACGCAGAATGGTAGAGATGGAAGAGAAAATTATTGATGCGGATGGAAAGGCACGTTATTCTCTCAAAAGGTTTAAGCCAATTATTGTCCAAGACGAAATCAAATACATGATGGGGTTCGGAATGGACGTTACCGCAGTAATCGAAGCTCAGGAACAATTGCAAAAATCATTGTTGGAAAAAGAGGCGCTTCTAGGTGAAATTCATCACCGCGTTAAAAATAATTTAACGGTAGTGTATTCATTGCTTGAATTGCAGGCCATACAAGAGAAGAATGTAGATATTGCTTTTGCATACAGAGAATCACAATCGCGAATTAAGGCAATGGCGCTCGTGCATGAAATGCTCTATAAATCAAACTCATTTGAAGCAATTGAATTGTTCTCCTATTTGAAGAATTTAGCTGAACATCTTCAGCATCTTCTTTCAGTTGATAAAACGGTAGAACTGAAATTTATGGGCACCCCTGTTGAACTAACCATAAGCAAAGCCGTTACCTGCGGTTTGTTTGCCAACGAGATATTAACGAACTCATATAAGTACGCCATTCCTTTTGTCGAAAAACCAGAAATTCGAATTCGTTTAGAGGAAGTGGGTGAGTGCATTGAAATGGAAATCTCAGATAATGGTCCAGGATTAAGTGCAGATTTTGAAGAAGGTAAGAATGCTTCGCTTGGATTCAAACTCATGCGTACATTTGCGTCACAACTGAAGGGTGAATTAGAGATTGCGTCGGAAGGCGGATTGAGATACCTTCTTAAATTTAAGAAATAATGAGAATACTCTTAGTAGACGACGACCAGCTCATTCGCTTTGTTCATCAGATGTTCATTGAACGTGCTGGTCATGAAGTGGTAGGTGTTGCCGAAGAAGAGACTCAGGCAGTAAGAATGGCTCTTGAACTTAAGCCAGATGTTGTTGTCATGGATATTCGCCTTGAAGATGGGACAAATGGAATAAGTGCCATGCGCACGATTCAGCAAACATTGAACATACCTGCTATTTACATTTCGGGAAATTCAGACAATAAGACAATGGAAGATGCCGAGAAAACAATCATGAAGGCCTTTCTTGTTAAACCTGTTACTCAAGATGAAATAGCGAAAGCTATTGTATAATTATTCCTCTGGTTTTTCTCGCTTTTCTTTCACTGTAAACACTCGTGAGACATTGAATCCAAAGTGTATTCCACCTTTTTTCCATTGACCAACAGATTCTGTAATAAATCCGGGTTCCAACATCGATGTTGAATTCGTAAGATGAAGTTGAAATACGTGTCCACCCGTCTCAATATCAACGCCAAGTGAAAGCGAATTGTAGAATGTAGAGGTAATCTGATTTGGAAGCACGTAAATGTATTCTCCATTCACAGAAAAACGCTGGGTAAGCTTGTAACGCCCACCAAATCCCATGGCTAGAATGTCGTTTTTATCTTGAAGCATTGGAACAAGATTTTTGTGAACTAAAGTAGGGGTTAACTGAAGAGATAAATCGTTGTTGAATTTGCGAGCAATGAGCAACTGGTGAGTATACTGCATGCGAGAAGAGAAATAATTATCTCTATTAGGATCCGCCCATTTAACAGTGTTGCAAACCGCTGAAGCGAAATAAGAAACTGAAACCGGAATATTCCTTTTGCCAGATCCTTGTCGAAGGATTTTATACTTCAAAAATGAATCGTAGGCTTTGTTTACATTACTTCTTCCAAAGCCAACCATTAATCGACTGGTTACCCCATATTCTAGTCCAATTCTCATTAAGGCTTGATCCAATCCGAATAAATCATAAGCACCCGTATTTATAAATCCGAAACGGTGTGAAATACGGAAATCCATTACACCAGCTGCAGCGTTTTCAACGCTGTGCATGTTTATGATGCGCGTGGTCTTGAAAGTAGCACTGGTATAGGATTGTTCTTCATCACCTCCAAGCAAAGCAAGTAAATCGTCTTCATCGGTTTTAACAAGAATACTATCGCCAGGTTGAGCAAGAATGACGAGTTGTGAAAAAAACAAAAGAGCTAACAGTATTAGCCCTTTTGAAAATGGATTTGAATTCATTTGAATTATTTAAGTGGTTGTAATGTAGCCTTCACGGTTACTTCAATCTTGTCAGAAATTTGTCCTTTTACAAGATCAGGAATCTGAACATTGAAATCTCTCGGATTCACATAAAACTTTGTGCTTCCATCAATCTTACCACCTGCAATTTTAAGAGTTGCAATGGCGCTTACATCTTTCGTTGCACCGTGCATGGTCATTTGTCCTGCAACGTTCACAGAATATGTCCCATCTGCAGCGAAGTTCACTTTTGAAAAATCACCTTTTCCTTTGAAATTTGCTTTTGGATATTTGTCACTTTCTAAATAATTTTCATTAAAGTGCTCTTGCATCAACGCTTTTTCAAATTCGAAACTCTTGATCAAAGTTTCTACTTGAACAGCACCTGTTGCTTGGTCAATGATGATTGTAGATTTATAATTATCCGCTTTAATGTCTTCAGCACTTGTGTGCGAAAAGAATTTAATGTGTGCGGTTTTCGAAAAGTAACGCTGAGCAGATGCTCCAAAGCTTAATGCAACTAATGCGGTTGCTAAAATTATTTTTTTCATAGTATTGTTTTTTTTTGATAAGGCATTTATTGTACCACTTAATTGTACCACTTATTTGATTCGAGCGCACTTACTCATTTGAACGCCGTCCATCATTAGGTAACCTGTACAAAACCCTTTGATTACGACTAAATCCCCCTTGTTTGCTGTTGCTTTATCTGTAGAATTGAAATAGCAATTCACAGGGTAATCTGGAGTGGACGTTTTTAAGCGAATAACACTTTCGTTTCCTTCATTTACAAATGCGGTGTCAACAACGCCCTGAATTTCGAGTGCAACAGAATCTTTTACGAATTTGCCATTTGCCGCATCTTCGTTTTTAGCAAATGCTGCACCAAGGGAATCAGCTGGTAAGATGTAGTTCGGTTTCACATCTGCCGCATTGGTCTTCGGTTTATTCCACAGGTAATATGCAACTCCACCGCCAATGGCAATAATGGAGAGAAGCACAATAATGATTATTTTTTTATTCATGTTTTGGTCGTTAATTATTTGGAGCACCTGCACCAATCCATTCGTTTATAGCGGTTTTGTCACAGGTGCTAAGTCCTGTTGTGCCTTTAGGCATGATTGAATATCCGTTACTTCCATCCAGAGATCCAGCGAATCCGCCGTTGTCGACAATGGCTTTAATTTCGTCGTAAGTGGTTAAGGATAAACTCGCACTCGGATTAGCGCCTTCATGACATCCGCTTGCGCATTGCTGCGCAACAAGTGGAGCAATTCTACTGGTGAAAGTAAACGTATTGTCGCAGGGTGTTGCTGAATACAAATACTCTTCATTGTCGTAATAACATGCTGTCAAAAGCATAGTCATAGTTAAGAGCAACATGCTCGTCTTAGTTGTTAAGCGCACCATCGTTAATCCATTTTTGAATTTGAATAATCTTGCAGCTCTGAAGTCCAGATGTATTCTTAGGCATAATCGTGTAACCTCCTGTTGCGTTCAAAGAATGCATCAGAGATCCATTGTTCACAATCGCAACCGTTTCATTGTAATTGGTAATCGCAAGATTCGCGCTAGGAGAACCGCCGCTGTGACATCCCGTGCAATTTGTTTGAATAATAGGTAAAATGTATGCGTTGAACGTGTAATTGATCGTGTCACACCCAACGCAGTTGTTGAATTTCGCTCCTTGGTTAATCCAAGTACGAATAGCGTTTATTTGATCGCTTGTTAGCGCGCTGCTTGGAGGGGGCGGCATTATTTTGTCAGGATCTGAATCGGTAATAACCTCCATCAAATCGCTGTTGTTGGCATTGCCCATGTCAATAATGCCCGAATTCATAAGTGAGTAATAATCAGTAACGACAATATCTTCGGCGTGAGTACCTTGGTCATGGCACCCCGACATTCCGCAGTTGGAAACAAGAAGTGGAAGAATTGTATTTCCGAAGTAAACGGTATCGGGATCACAATTCTCTGCTATTGTACCATCTAAATCCGGTGGCGGCTCATGCTTACAAGAAACAAGAGTCATCAAAATCAATCCGAAAATTATAGAAGTGTACTTTTTCATCAGGGCAAAATTACAATTTAGGCTTTCGGTAAGACGAAACAATTATCAGTTCGCGTGTAATTGTAACGTTAAATATCCCAAGTAATTGTCAGTTCTTCACTCGTCGGATGCGCTTGACAAGCTAGAATATATCCTTGTTCAACTTCTTTCGGCGTTAACGCGTGATTGGCAACCATTCGGGCTGTTCCTGATAAAACTTTGCATTGACAAGTGGTGCACACACCTCCTTGACAAGAATACGGTGCGTCTAATCCAGCGTCAATTGCTGCGTTTAAGATTGTTTCTCCATCTGGATTAATTTCTAATTCAATGGTTTTTTTGTCTAGTGTAATAGATACTTTGCTCATCTCTTTATTTGATTAATGTTGAAATTTCATTTTTTAAATTATCTTCTTTCCAATTCCAATTTCCTAAGTCACTCTTCACAATTTCATGCTTGTCATTCAGCAAGTAGGTCACGGGTATAGAGTAAACATCTGCTTCTTTCAATTTGTTTACACGGTAGATATTAAATCCATAGCGTTCATGAAAAGCCTTTACTTGATCTTCCCTGTCTTCCGTAATAAAGACAAAGTTAATCTTTTGGCCCAAGGGTGTTTGCATAAACTCTTTTATTTCCGGAAGTTCACGCAGGCAAGGTCCGCACCACGATGCATAGAAATGCACAACCGTAGCACCATTTGTAAGGTTTGCAAGTTTATGTTGAACATTGGCACTGTCTAATACAATGAGTGAATCTTGCGCAAGTGAGGGCACCGTTTTATACCTGACAAGCATGAATACTCCAATTCCAATTAGACTAGCCCATACCAATCGTTCGATGGAAAGAAATCGAGCGAACTTACGCGTGTACCAGTTATTCATTAATCTTCTTCGATTTGAAGTTGATCTAAGGTTGAAATGAAATCTTGAAATTCACTTTGCTCCATCGGGACATAATCAATCGGAATTGAAAACACCTGAGGGTCTATTTCCATTTCCTTGATTTCTGATAATTCCCAATATGAATTATCGTCTTGTTGCAGAGAAACAATGAGTCCAGGTCCTGAATGGGTGTCGAATTGATAAGGAATTGCATGGTATGCTGAAGTATACCAAATCTTCAAGGTGTCTTGAGTGCCGGATTCCGTTTGTTTTATTGCATAGCCGGCTTGACATATTAACCCAGCAATTTTGCGGGTTTTGTTGTCCTTCGCAGAAACAATTTTAAAGAGCTTCGATGAATTGAAATTAGAAGTGTCAATTTTTACAGCCACTTTTTTATTAGCAATTGTAGCCATAACCGTTGATTCTTTTTTATCCGAATCTGTTAGTATGGAATAACTCCTCCCTTCCAATAAATTTTCTTCGGCTAAAAGTTCTACTAAAGTAAAACTTCCCTTTACAGTGAATATCATTTTACTTGTGATATAGGAACTTTCAAATCGTTCGGCACCGTTATACATTTTTCTGCTGTAGACTAGCGATCCTTCGAATGATTCAGATTGCGCTGAAAGATTTAACGCGATAAAGAATAAGCAAATTAGAAATAGAAGCTTTTTCATGCAGTGAATTTACAAAGGAATTCATTCGGCGCGTTGTTGAACCAAAGGAATGCTAACGTGACGAGAAGAATTCGTTTCATTAATAATTCAGAATATCTGCTATAACTGCGCTTACTTTTTCTGCGTTGGGTAGAAGCTCAGCCTCTAAATCGCTGTTCAAAGGAATCGCTGGAGTAGGCACACTGCCGTATGTTTTTACAGGAGCATCTAAATATTCAAAACAGGTTTCCGAAATTTTTCCTGCAAGGGCTTGCGCGAAACTATTCATTGCAGGCTCTTCCGTCAACACAAGGCAACGTCCGCATTTTTTAACAGCAGCAAATACAGCATCTTCATCCAATGGCATCAAAGTGCGCAAGTCAATAATTTCAACTTGTCCATCGAAGTTTTTCGCGGCATTCAATGCCCAGTGAACACCCATTCCGTATGTGATTACTGCGATTGATTTTTTATGGTTGGAAGTGAGAACGGTATTTGCTTTTCCAAGCGGAACAATGTAATCCTCCGAGGGTTCAATTGAACGAGCCATTTCGGTGCCTTTCACTTTCGACCAATAAAGGCCTTTGTGCTCGAGCATAACAACCGGATTCGGATCGTAAAAGGCTGCTTTCAATAAGCCTTTTAAATCGGCGCCGTTGCTCGGATAAACCACTTTAATTCCGCGAATGTTACACAACACACTTTCAACGCTACTGCTGTGATAAGGTCCGCCGCTTCCGTATGCGCCAATGGGAACACGCACAAGTGCTTGCACATTCCATTTTCCATTCGTTAAATAATAACTTCTAGCGGCTTCAGTAAACAATTGGTTTAGGCCAGGCCAGATGTAATCTGCGAACTGAACTTCCACAATCGGCTTCAATCCCGCAACACTCATTCCAACGGTACTTCCAATAATAAACGCCTCTTGAATGGGCGTGTTGAAGACACGATTGTCACCAAATTTTTGAGCCAAGGTTGCCGCTTCACGAAACACACCTCCTAGGCGTTTGCCCACGTCTTGTCCGTATAACAAGGCCTCTGGATGCTTCGCTAAAATTTCTTGCATCGCGAACAACGCGCAATCTACCATAACGGTAGCTTCCTTTCCTTGCGGTGCGCGCTCGCCTTTCTCTTCCGTGATTGGAGTAGGAGCGTAGGCGTGATCCATTAACGAAGAAGGTGAAGGATCTTCCGCAGTTGAAGCGCGATCATAATCGCGTAAAATATTTTCGCCGGCTTTCTTCCACACATCTTCCAACGTGCTATCTGAAAAACCGAAATTGTTTAATTGTTTTTTGAACTTAGGAAGTGGATCTCTCTTCTCCGCTTCTTCCAAATCGTGTCTATACCATTCCTTACGTACACCCGATGTGTGGTGACCAAGCAGCGGAACTTTGCAATGAAGCATCCAAGGTTTACGCGTTTTGCGCATGCTGGTCAAGATCTCTTTTATGGTGTTAAAACACTGAACGAAGTCGGTCCCGTCGATACTCTTCACGCGAATATTCGGATAGGCCTTCGCCAAATTGGTGGCGTCACCTGTGCGGAACTCAGAGGCGTGAGCGCTGATATCCCATTCGTTGTCTTGCACAAAAAATAACACAGGAAGCTCCTTCAAATTAGCCATGTGAAGGGCTTCATTAACCTCCCCTTCAGTCATTGCGGCGTCTCCGATTGAACAGACTACAACAGAAGGAATGTCGGTGTCGTTTAATCCTTGAAGCTCTTTGTATTGAACACCCATGGCAACGCCTACCGTTGGAATGGCTTGCATTCCCGTTGCTGAAGATTGATGAGGAATCTTCGGCATGTCAGGACGGTTAAGGGAAGGGTGACAATAGTAAGTTCTTCCACCACTGAATGGATCGTCTTTCTTCGCGAACAACTGAAGCATGAGTTCATAAGGCGTCATACCAATGCTCAACAAAATACTATCATCTCTGTAGTAAGCAGACAGGTAGTCGTCTTTCGTTAATTGAAGACCCAATGCAATCTGGCAAGCCTCATGTCCGCGCGAAGTTGCGTGCACATATTTCGAGGTCACTTTAGCATTCGCCTCGTATAAATCAGAGAGCTGACGAGCAGTGGCCATTTTTTCGTAGGCCAAGAGCAAAGTGTCGCTGTTCAAGTTCAATTCGTTTTCCATGAAATCTTCTTTCGGACTGCAAGTTACAACAACGCGGTAGTTCACAGAAACCGTTTTACCTTTGGAACATGCAATTTTTCAAATACCACGGAACAGGTAACGATTTCGTTATGATCGATAATCGCGAAAACGCCTGGCTGCCCACCGCAGAAGAGGTGGCCGAGCTTTGCGACAGGCACTTTGGCATTGGAGCCGATGGCTTAATTTTGATTGAAGGCGATGAAGAGACCGAGTTCTACATGAACTATTACAACTCAGACGGGTCGCAATCTTTTTGTGGAAATGGAAGCCGCTGTGCGGTGGCCTTCGCGAAGAGTTTGGGTATGTTGGAAAAGGAAGAAGCTTCTTTTAGAGCCATAGACGGATACCATGAGGCGAAAATCAGTGGCGAAGAAATCTCCATTCGAATGACAGATGTGAAGGAAGTGCTTGTTCGAAATGAAAATGAATATTTTGTAAATACGGGTTCTCCGCACATCGTGCGAATGGTGCAAGATTTAAATATAGATGTTATTGAATTGGGAAGCGGAATTCGATACAGCGAAGAGTTTGAAAAGGAAGGCACGAACGTAAATTTCTTGACCTTGTTGAATGATGACGAGTCAATGGTTCGCACCTACGAGCGTGGAGTAGAGGGTGAGACGCTTTCATGCGGAACGGGAGTTACCGCGTGTGCACTTGTTATGCATCATCTTTCGAACAGCGAAAAAGAAAAACACATTCACGCTTTAGGTGGTGATTTAACGATTCGTTTTGAAAAAACAGAAAAGGGATATGAAAACATTTGGTTGTGCGGACCTGCCGAGATGGTCTTTAAAGGAGATTGGATGTCATGAATAGAATTTTAGCTTGTTTGGTTTTTGTTGTGTTGGCTCAAAGTGCCAATGCTACAGTGAATAACCACGTGGGAGAGCTGCCTCGCTTGTCCCTTTTGACGTGTTCTCCAGGAGAAGAACTGTACACATGTTTTGGACATAGCGCCATTCGGTATACAGACACTTTGAATGGTGAGTGGGTAGATTTCGTTTTCAATTACGGGACCTTTGAATTTTCAGATGATTTCTATTTGAAATTCGCAAGAGGGAAACTGAACTACATGCTAAGCGTTGAGGAATTTGCTGGATTTCAACAGCAGTATTTGTTTGGCGGAAGAGGAATTTTGGAAAACGAATTCAACTTTACGGCCCAGCAAATAAGATCCTTGGGGGCTTTGCTCATTGAAAATGCAAAGAAGGAAAATAAGTATTTTCAATACGATTTCTTTTACGACAATTGCGCAACGCGCGTAAGAGATATTGTTTTGAAAGCCTTTCCGGAAATTCAACAAAACGAAAAAACATTTTCTAATCGTCCGAAATTCCGTCATGACATAGATGTATATCTCGCTCATCAGTACTGGGCCGATTTCGGAATTGATTTGGTTTTGGGAATGCCTTGCGACAAAACACCCGAAGCCGGACAAACTTCTTTTTTACCCGATAGTCTTCAGTCTAACATGATGGCCTGGACATTAAACGGACAGAAAGTGTTAGGAAAATCGAGCGAAATTCTTCCGGTTGATGATTCGCTTTACGAAAAGCAATCACCTTCAGCAAAGCCAATATTGTATGTCACATTATCGGCCTTGCTCTTTGCCGGATTCAGTCTTTATCTGTGGTGGAAGAAAAGAGGATGGAATTTCTCTGAGCGTTTGTTCTTGGGATTCTTCGCGTTGCTTGGAGTGGTGTTGTTCGTCATGTGGTTCTTAACCGATCACAGCACCACTAAATGGAACTTCAATATTCTTTGGGCGAATCCAATGTTATTTAGTCTTGCTTTTGTTCGCCTAGCTTCGTTGAAAGCTTGGATTCGGAAATACGCCTTCGTGCAAATGATTTTGTCGGCTTATGTCCTTTTAGCCGTGTATATTCCAGCAATTGGAATTCAAACATTTCCAGATGAAATAGGGCCTTGGCTTGTTGCTCAATTGATTTTGCTAGTTCGATTTACCCGAATTACAAAAGCTGTTCAAGGATAGATTATATTTGGTACCATGCACTCGAGAATTTACATAAGTTTAATTGCTTGTATCGCCCTTTTTTCTTCGTGTAAGAAAGATGAACCCACTACGTGGGAATCGAATTGGGTCGCGCCGGTAGCTCATGGTAGATTAACACTTTCAGATTTAACAGCCGATAATGGTTATACCGACAATGCGGGTGTATATCATTTGTATTTTGAAAAAATAATTTCAGGATTTGGGACAAGCGATTTGACACAGATTCCAGACACGAATATTTCGCAGAAGTTTGTGGTGCCTCTTTCGGGTGGGCCTTTTCAAATTCCGGGAAACACTGCCATCATTACACAGAATCAGAACTATTCTGTAGAAACAAACGGCACCGGTTTACGCATGGTGAAAGTGAAGTCAGGACAAATGATTGTGCACGTGAAGTCATATGTGAATGCCTACTTGCATCCGAGCTTTACGTTATACAATGTCTCTGAGGTGTATGGCAACAACACGGAAATTGATTTCGCTTTAACTCCCGGAACCTCAGCCGCTCCGACAGAAGGGTATTACACGGTAGACATGTCGAACAAATATGTGGTTCTCTCTGGCACTTCAGGTTTCGATTACAACAAGCTTTCAACGCATCTTGAAATCAAGACAGAACAAAACACCACGGCTGATCAAAACACCATTTACGGGCAAGATTCTGTGCGCTTCGAATTGCTTATGTCGGATCTCGTAATCGATTACGCGAAAGGTTATTTTGGAAATGACAGTTATTCATTCGATGAATCATTCAACCTGGCCGAAGGTGCTAACATGCCAACTGGATCGCTCGCAATTGGGCAGGCCTCTCTTGGATTTCACGTCACCCATAAAATGGGATTCGATGGTAAGTTGAAAATAAACAATGTTTCGGGAACAAACAATGCTACCGGAAATAACGTTCAGCTTTCTGGTGGAAATTTATACGATGCATTCTTCATTACTCGTTCCATTGATAACGGAGGAACCGCATCTATTTCCAACTATGATATTAATCTGAATGAAGGAAATAGTAACATCACTTCCTTCATGGGGAATTTACCCAATGCCATTTTTTTCCAAGGAAATTTGCAATTGAATCCGTTTGGAAATGTAAGCGACGGAAACGATTTCTTCTACGAAAATCAATTGACCGAAGCAAAGCTTATTGTTGATGTGCCCCTGCGTGTAGCCGCAAGTGACCTCACTTTGCGCGACACACTGAGTGTTGAAGTCACCACAGATGCTGCACGTGTGAGCTCATTAACGTTGGACATTCAGAATGCATTCCCCATGGAATGGAAATTAAAACTGTATACACTATCGGGCGTTTTAATCGCTTCAGATTTGATTGTGGCGAGTGGCAATAGCATTGACGCATTTGCACTTCCGAATTCATCGACATTACAAATTCCAATTTCAGAAGAACAATGGAACGCCATTAAGTCGGAAGGGAAATTAATTATGCAGGTCGTTTCAAACACACCGTCATTTCCACAATTGGTGAATCTTTACAACTCCTATTTCATAGACGTTCTCGTGAAAGCTGGCGTAGTTCTTAATGCTGAAATTCAATGAGAAAATTAATTTTAGCAATAGCATTCATTCTTTGCGGAATCACATCGTTCACTCAAACGTCATACTTGTGGTTAACGAAGTCAGACACCACAGGAAAAGCGTTTCGCGGCATTTTAGATTTTCAAGGAAGTGGTGCTGCGGGCAGTACTTTTTTAACCAAGGAACTTGTAATGCCCTTTGTTGTCGGCGGAACAGTTACTGCAGAATCGCGGGTTTCAGCGCTAGAAGGAATGTCAGATTTAGGAGTGTTCGGAGGAAACGTAAATGCACGAGCAAGATATTACGGCGGAAGAGATAGTTTATTCGGAAGTGAAATGCTCGACCTGTATATTCAAGTTGGAAAAGGATATTTTGGAAGTGGAAGAATTTCGAAGGATGCCTTCGACTTAATCAGTAACGGGAATGTTAATTATCAAGGCAAGCGTGTTTCGTTGAGTTCTATTCAAGGAGAGATGCAAGGATTTCAATCCATTGGTTTTGGAATTTACGATAAGCGCACCTTCAGTTCCATTGGAATTTCCATGGTAAATGGATTAACCTATCAGCAATTCAGTTTGTTTCCTCCATCATCTTTTTACACTTCGCAAAATGCAGATACGCTGCAGCTCGATTACTCGGGAGAGTACATTCATTCCGCGGCGGCAAGACCGAATGGAAATGGAATTGGTTTTAGCATAGACGGAGAATACAATTTTGTTCGAGACAGAGGCGAAGACAAAAAAGAAGTGTGGAATACACTCGGTGTTCGCAATTTGGGATGGGTGAATTGGAACGGACAAAGCGAGGTGGTTTCTTTTGATTCAACCTTTACTTGGACAGGGGTAGATTTAAACGGAATATTGAACGGCGACTCTTTGCTGAACGGAACTTCAGGATTTGCAGATACGTTGATTACGACTTCTCAGAACGTTTCGTTTTGGAGACCACTGCGCGGATCTTTTTATGTGAGATCTGTTTATCGCTGGAATGAAAAGATTCGATTCACTGCAGGGTTGGAAATGTATGCCGCACCTATGAAGCCCTTGGCAACCATTGGTTTTATGTACATGCCGAAAAACAATTGCATGGCTTCCATGAATGTTTCAAACGGGGGATATGGCAATTGGAAATTGGGAATGGGAGTGCAATGGCTAATTGCAAATCAGTTTTATGTTGGAATTCAAACAACGAATGCACCAGGATATTTTTTCAAAGAAGCAAGAGAAATGAGTGCTTCGCTTCAATTAAGTTATTTATTCAAAACGAAAAAGAAAGAAAATGAATAGTGCAGATGTAATGAAGATGGCGCAGACCAAATCGCTTGTGCTTTTGGCTGGTCCTTGTGTGGTTGAGGGTGAGGATTTGGTAATGGAAGTTGCTGGACGTGTTAAAGAGATTGCTGATAAATTGGGAATGCCTTATGTGTTCAAGGCATCATACAGAAAAGCGAATCGCTCACGTGTTGATTCATTCACAGGATTGGGTGATCAAATCGGATTGGAGCTTATTCAGAAAGTAGGAAAGACTTATGGAATTCCAACGGTAACAGATATTCACGCAGCAGACGAAGCGGAAATGGCTGCCGCTTATGTAGATGTTTTGCAGATTCCTGCTTTCTTGTGCAGACAAACAGATTTGCTTCAAGCAGCAGCTTTAACGGGCAAAGTGGTGAACATTAAAAAGGGACAATTCCTTTCTGCTGAATCCATGAAACACGCAGTGAATAAAGTGAAGGAAGCCGGAAACAACAACGTTTGGTTAACCGAGCGCGGAACCATGTTTGGATATCAAGATTTAGTAGTCGACTACCGCGGAATTCCTGTTATGCAAGAATACGCCCCAGCCATTATGGACTGCACGCACTCGCTTCAACAGCCCAATCAAAGCAGTGGTGTTACAGGAGGAAAGCCTGAACTTATTGGAGTCATTGCCAAGGCTGCTGTTGCCGTTGGGGTAGACGGATTGTTTATTGAAACACATCCGAATCCTGCAGTGGCTTTAAGTGATGGAGCAAACATGCTTCAATTAAGTAAATTAGAAGAACTGCTTGAACAAGTCATGGAAATTCGTGCAGTGATAAAAAAATAATTCATGAAGAAATTCAAATTCATCTGTTTGTTCGTTTCGCTTGTGCTGGCTCAAATGAGCATGGCCCAGCCTATGGTTCACAATTACGGAAGTTTGGGTTCAGATGAATACGCTTCAATAGTTGCTCATCCGTCAGGAGGATTTGTTGCTGTTGGAACTACCGGCGGAGAAGTGGGTTCACAAACCGATGTGTACTTGTCGAAGTTGAATGCATCACTCGACTGTGAATGGACGTTTAATATTGGTGGAAATGGAATTGAGCGCGGCAACGATGTGGCTGTTGCACCAGATGGAAGTATTTATTTCTGCGGAATGGTACTGAGCAATTCCGTAACGGGTTACAAGAATTTAGTTGGAAAGGTTGATGCGAATGGAAACCTATTGTGGTCGCAAGAATTTGGTGAAGGAGTTTGGGACGAAGCGCGTAACATGGTAATTGATGATTCAGGAAATATTTGGGTCGTAACAAATTCATTTTTTCCATCGGGAGAAGAATTGGTTGTGTTGTATTCTATGAATGAAACAGGAGGCATTTCTGCGCCAATTATTCTTGAACCAACTGGAGCGAACAGCAATGCAGCGTTGGAATATTACAACAGCGAATTGTATGTATTGAATAATCACGATGAAGGCACATACGCGAATTACAGCGTGCGTAAATTGGATGCGGCAGGAAGCACGCTGCAGTCATTTGTAGTTCCCGGATGGGGTGTTCAAGGGCACGATTTGCAAGTTTGGAGTTACGGCGTTTTTGTGGCGGGAGAATTTTTGAATGGAGCACTTCGCAATCCATATACTTGTGCGTTCAACTTAGATGGAACAGTAAATACGGAGACTTACAATGTCTTCAATTTCAACATGTGGTACAACTCGGCACATTCAAATTCCGAAGGATATACCCTTGCGGGTGAAACAACCGACTTTGGTTTTGGTGAGCAAGAATGGGTGTTGCACAGAGCCAATGTCTTGGGTCAATATGCTGGCGGAGGAACCGTCGGGACAAATAAGTTTGAAATCTGCAAGGATTTGCTCGTTGTCAATGATACGGTTTATTTAGTTGGAAGTTCAAACGGATTTCAGTTGAACAGACAGCAACAAGCAACTATTTATCGAAACGAATCAATAGTCCTTTCTGCATTGGATCCGACCATAGTGAATAACGATTGTTTCTACGTGGGTACAGAAGATTTAACAGCTGAAGAAAGCCTTTCCTTTAATTCAATTGGAAACAATGTCTTTCAAGCTTCAGCGCAAGTAAATAATCTGAATGTGCAGGTTTACAGCGTTGATGGTAAATTAACCTTTAGTCATTCGGGATCAAATGAATTCCAAGTGAATGCTTCACCAGGAATTTATTTCCTCGTTTTTCAATCTGAAAAACAATCAGGCGTTCAGAAAATTAGTATTCGTTAACGCGAAGAAAGGGCAATGGAGTATACTCCGGGAATCGCCTCGAGTTCGTTTTGAATTTCTTTAGTCACTAGAATTTTATTTCTTTCCGAAGAAGGAAGCACCACGCGGTCTTCACCGTTTTTTAATTCAATGCGAAGCTGAGCGTGTCCAGTATTTTTCACCAACAGTTCATCTAGTTTTTCAATGGTCTTGTCGGTTAAAAATTCTGAGTCAATGCCAATAGTCAAATAACGCCCAAGCTTTTCTTTCACTTCAGCTAAGAGGGATATTTCTGCAATTTGAAATTCAGTTTTTTCTTCTGTGTTTTGTCCATAGCGACGCTTTTGAAAACGTCCGCGTACATACAAAAAGAAGTTGTCTTGCATATAGGCTTTGAAAGCCATATAGTCCTTTCGGAACAAGCGGAAATCGTGCGAACCTTCTCCGTTTTCCAGGGTGAAACTTCCATAAGGATTGCCTTGTTGCGACATGCGGTGCTGCACGTTTTTCACAATGCCTGCAAAAGAAATTTCACGGCCGTTATTGGGTTCAGGATTTTCTAATGCTTCCATTGAATTTGGATAACAGAAGGCTTCGATTTCCAATGCGAAATCATCGAGCGGATGTCCGGAGATGAACATTCCAACAAGCTCTTTTTCTTTTGATAATTCGGTAAGCGCATCCCAAGGTTCAACCTTAGGGATGGTGGGCGGTTGAATTTGCACGCCGGAGTCTTCTCCGAAAAGTGACGCTTGAGAAGAGTTCTTGCCGTCGCGCGCTGCACGCGCATATTTCACTAACGTGTCTATGAATCCTTCGCCTTTGTTGTCGGTTCCGAAATACGCAGAGCGTGTAATTCCGAATCGGTCGAAAGCTCCGCACATGGCTAAGCTTTCAAGAACACGTTTGTTGGTTGCTTTATCGTCTACGCGTTCTAAAAAATCAAATACCGTTTCAAACGGTTTGCTTTCGCGTTCGCGAATCATGCTTTCTACAGCATTCTCTCCAACTGCTTTTACAGCGGCCAATCCAAAGCGAATGGCTCCAGCTTTGTTTACTGAAAAAAGAGAAAGCGATTCGTTCACATCTGGAGAAAGAACGGGAATGCGCATGCGCTTACATTCTTCCATGAAGAAGGTAACGCCTTTGATATCGCTCATGGAATTGCTTAATGTCGCAGCCATAAATTCAGCCGGGTAGTGTGCTTTCAAATACGCCGTTTGATAAGCGATCCATGCGTAACACGTCGAGTGAGATTTGTTGAAGGCGTAACTCGCAAACTTCTCCCAGTCGGTCCAAATCTTTTCAAGTTTATCTGCTGGATGTCCATTTGCAATGGCGCCTTCCATAAACAAACTTTTCATCTTGTTCAGTTCTTCAATGAGTTTTTTACCCATTGCTTTTCGCAAGACATCGGCCTGACCTTTTGTGAAATTCGCTAATCGTTGCGAAAGCAACATCACTTGCTCTTGGTATACCGTAATGCCGTAGGTCTCTTTCAAGTTGTCTTCCATTTCAGGAAGATCGTATTCAATTTTTTCTAGACCGTGTTTACGACGAATGAATTGCGGAATGTACTCCATAGGACCTGGTCGGTACAAGGCGTTCATGGCAATTAAGTCGGCGAATACGGTAGGTTTAAGGTCGCGCATGTGTTTACGCATACCTTCACTTTCATATTGGAAAATGGCAACTGTTTCACCGCGTTGGAAAAGCTCGTAGGTCTTTTCATCGTCGATGGGAATGTTGTCAATGTCTATATCAATGTTGTGGGAAAGCTTAATGAGTTTGATCGCATTTTTGATAATGCTTAGCGTCTTCAAGCCTAAGAAGTCCATTTTCAAAAGCCCCGCTTTTTCTACAACGGAGTTGTCGAATTGGGTGCACCACATGTCGCTGTCTTTCACCGTTGCAACCGGAACGAAGTTCGTGATGTCCGTAGGAGTGATAATCACGCCGCAGGCGTGAGTTCCCGTGTTGCGAATGGACCCTTCTAATATTTTCGCCATTCGCAACACTTTACCTTCCGGTGTTGTGCTCGTAGCAATAAGTCGCATGCGCTGCATGCGCTCGAATTCTTCGCTAGAAAAATCTTCTTTCAGCTGCTTCTCTTCTTTGTTGAAGATGTCGGAAAGCGATGCGCGATCGGGAATTAATTTCGTCAATTGTTCCGACTCACCAATGGACAAGTCGAACACACGCGCAGCGTCTTTCACGGCCGACTTCGCGGCCATCGTACCGTAGGTAATGATTTGCGCAACTGCGTTGCGCGAATATTTATTTCGTACGTACTCAATAACTTTTTCTCGTCCTTCGTCCTCGAAGTCGATATCCATATCGGGCATCGA
>JBIIWZ010000012.1:0-53647 GCA_044338665.1 Flavobacteriales bacterium | reverse complement strand
CGAAGAGCATGGATGTTTATTACATCGTTTCAGACAAATGTACCGAGTGCGTTGGATTCCACGATGAGCCACAGTGCGCTGCGGTTTGTCCAGTTGACTGCTGCGTAGACGATCCTGAATTTAGAGAGACGGAAGAATATTTGTTGAAGAAAAAAGAATTCATGCATTTGTAATTGCATACTGAAGGAAATAAAAAAGGTCGACCATTGGTCGACCTTTTTGCTTCTAAGAACAATTAAGTCGGTCATTGAAACCTTCTTACCATCCTAACTGCACTTTCAAATTGAACAACATGAACAGCATAATTCCAAGAAGTAAGAATAGAAAGCTGTTCAATGTTCCTCGCCACTTGTCGTCGTTAGTTCTTCGCTGTTGATAGAAATACAGGGGTACATAGACCAAGCAATGCAAGGAAATTCCTGAGAGCATTAAAATAGTTGCCATAGGCCAGTGCATGACTTTGAATAGGCATCCTACCGAAAACAAAAGAACATTCAAGGTTCCAAGAAAGTCTACTCCTTTTTGAATAAGGGAAATAGGCTGTTTGTAAAGTAGAATTAATAAAAGTGGAAAGCCTGCTAGTACCGAAATGCCTGTTCCTGCTACAAAACAAGCAGCAGCGCCTGGCAAATGGAATATTTTAAAGATTACCCCAGTAACCAGTAAAATGGTGGAAAGGGCTAACACGTAGTTCAATGCTTTTTTCATGTGTTTGAATTTTTGTTGGTGAATTAATTGAATGGTTTCCATTTCAATTTCATGTAAGTTGTCATGAAAAAAACGTGGAAGGATTGAATAAAAGAACGAGCGGAAGTCGTCGTTTTCCGACATTTCATTTTCAATAATTGTACACATGTGATCTATCAAATTAGCTTGCAGATCAGGCAAACTAATTCCATGCGATTCAATTTCTTTTTGAATGAAATCAACTTGTTCGTCAGTTAATGAGACCATGGCTCGTTCCTTTATTCGCATCCAAGAGAATTTGAAGGGTTTCCATAAACTCTCGGAGTTCGTTTATTTTCTTTTTGCTTGTTTGCTTGCCTTGTTTAGTTAGGCGATAGTATTTGCGCTGACGTTTTCCAATAAATTCCACTTCAGTTTCCAAGTCCTCACTGGCTTCCAAAGCATGAAGCAGGGGATACAAAGCTCCTTCCGTGATTTGTATTTTGTCGTCGGTAAGTTCCTTTACCCGTTGTGTTATTTCGTAACCATACATGCGTCCGTTCTCTTTTAAAAGATTTAAAACAATGGTTCGAAGAGTGCCTTTAATTAGTTCTGATGAATACATAGGACAAATATACATAAGAAACTTATGTATTGATGAATTTATTGTTTAACTGATGATTTTCTTCATGCTCCTTTACCATTTGGAAGGATTTTCCTTGATGTATTTTGAAATATTTTGAAAAGCCCTTTCGTCTAGAACGATGTGTGCGTAATAATCGCGCTGCCAAACTATGGCATTTGGATTTTCTTTCCGAACACCCTTCGTTACACCTATTTTGTAACTTCTAATTATTGAACCGATTGTTCTTACAGGTGATTCGAAGCCTGCAACCTTCCAGTTTTTATTTCCCCATATTTGAGCATAGAAGCACGATTCATTGGGGAGTTGAATTTTTGTATTTCTTGAGAATTGATAAGAGTCTTCCGTAATCTCTAATAATCCATGGGAATGATCTGGCATTATTACAAATGCATGGAGTTTTACATTTGGGAAGTGGCCAGGGATTTCTAGCCAGCAATTGTGAGCTATGACTCCCCAATTGTTTAAGTGCATTTTTCCTTCACTTATTTTTCCGAATAAGTGTTTCCGGTCTATGCAATTCAGAGTTATGAAATAGGTTCCTCTTTGAGAAAAATCGAATCCTTTCAATCGGATTGATCTTCTGTTAAATCTTTTTCTTTGCATTTTTTTTATGCAAAGAGAAATCCGATTCATTGTTTGCAGAGGATATGCTTATTCTAAGGAATAATCCTCTGAATGCATTATGAATATTCATACAGAGAATTTCTAAGATTCTCTTATTTGAATAAATGAACATAATCTGAGAAAGAAGAATAAATTGAAAAGAAAAGAATTATTCTTAAACAGAATCGGGGTGAATAATCATTCACCCCGATTTGAAATAATCTTCAATCTTGATTTGAAATAATCTATTTTGAAAAGAATAATCTTCTAAGCAGAAGAGCAGTCTTAATTACGGCCTCTCACAAACAACATCTCATCTACAATATTCTTTCCGCCCATAAGCTCTTCAACAATGAACAACACGTAACGAATGTCAACCGCAATAGTGCGTTGCAATTCTGGTTCGTATGCAATGTCGCCACTCATAGCTTCCCAGTTACCATCGAAGGCAATACCAATTACGTTTCCGTTTGCGTCCAATACAGGGCTTCCGCTGTTTCCTCCGGTGATGTCTAAGTCAGCAATGAAACAAGATGGCAATTCACCTTTCTCGTTAGCATAACGACCGAAATCTTTGTTCAGAATTTTCTGCGCCAACGCTTCTGGTACAACGAACTCTGGATTGCTGTTGTCGCGCTTCTCCATAATTCCTGCAGCTGTAGTGTAGAAATCATAATGAACAGCGTCTGCTGGTGTGTAGTCTTTCACTTGTCCGTAGGTAATACGCATGGTGCTGTTCGCGTCCGGCGCGTATTGCTTTTCTGGATTCATTTCGCGAAGTCCAGCAACAAACTGACGCTGACCTTTGCTCATCTTCTCGCGAGGAATTAGTTTTCCTAAAGCGTCTCCGAATTCACTAGCACTTTTTGCAGTTGAAACAGCTAGATCTTTTTCAAACACTTTCTGATTTGGCTTCGCAAGGAATTTCATCAATTTCGTTTTATCTACGATAACTGAAGTAGCGAAAAGTTTGTCTGCGTATGCTTGCACGTTTCCTTTGAATTTTCTATCAAGCACTGCGTGCCAAGACGGACGAGCGTTTGCAGCAATGCGATTGCGATACAAGTTGGTTAATGCAACAAACACATCTTTATCTGTTTGAATGTTGTATTCAACAAAGAATGCTTCAGCGGAAGCTTTGAATCCATCAAGCATCGCTTGTTTCTTCGTAGCATCGGTTTCAGCAAAATACTTTTCGAATGTGCGTTGGAATTCAGAGGCCAAGCCCATGAACTCGGCTCCAACCATTCCGGTTAGACGAGCATATAAAAATGCTTTTTGAGTTTCGTTGGTGGAAGTGTAAAAGTCCTTCAACATAGGAAGCGCATTACCGTATTTTTCGTTAGCAGTTGAATTAGAAGTTAACCACTTCGTGAATCCCATTTCAGTCGTTGCTTTCTTTCCTTCAACATCTAAACGCTTTAATCCGCGCGTTTGTCCAATGTAGTACTTCCAAGAGTTAGCAGTGCTTGCATACTTCGCAGCATACATTAAACGAACACCTTCGTTCGCATCCATGTTCTTCTTCCAAGTCTCTAATTTCAATCCGAAGCATTCAACCAAAATTGGGTTCTGCACATCTACGGCTTGCTCAACTCCATATGAAGTCAAGTAACGTGAAGTTCTTGCTGGATATCCCATGATCATAGCGAAATCGCCTTGCTTAACGCCACCCATGTTAATAGGAAAAAAGTGCTTAGGCTTCAAAGGCGTATTGTCTTTGCTGTAATCAGCAGGCTTGTTTTCAGCACCTGCATAGATGCGCAACATGCTGAAGTCACCGGTGTGACGCGGCCACATCCAGTTGTCTGTATCACCACCGAATTTACCAACGCTTTCAGGAGGATTTCCAACTAAGCGAATGTCGCGATACGTTTGATAAACGAATAAGTAAAATTCGTTTCCAGCGTAGAATGTTTTTACTTCAGAATTGTATAAACCGCTTTCGTTCGCAGCCTTCACCAATTCTTTGTTGCGAGCCATAATTGCCGTTTCGCGCTCTGCTTCCGTCATGTTCGCATTCACAGCGCCCAATACACTTTCAGTTACATCTTCAACACGAACCAAAAAAGAAAGTGTTAAGTCTGGAATCGGAATCTCTTGATCCAACGACTTTGCACAAAATCCGTTTTGAAGAATGTTGTTTTCTAAGGTTGAAGAAGATTGAATTGCATCGTAAGCACAGTGGTGATTTGTAAATACAAGTCCTTTGTCGCTCACAATTTCTCCGGTGCAAAATCCTGCTCCGAAACGAACAATCGCATCTTTCAAAGATGCTTGATTAATGTTGTAGATGTCGTCTTTGGAAAGTTTCAATCCAAGACCTTGCATTTCAGCTTCGTTAATTTTATTCAACATAGCCACCACCCACATGCCTTCCGTAGCGAACATTGCGCTTGGAAACATCATGAGCACCGTTAGTGCGAGAATGAGATTTTTTTTCATTTGATTTATTTGATGTTTGACGTTTTACTTTCTTAATTTCTTCTTGTTGGCATCCAACTTCGCTTGTTGCGCCTTTTGCATTTCTTCAATGCGCGAAGCGAATCCACCTTTTTTCTTCGGCTTCTTTTTGTTCGCTTCAATCTTCTCGCGAATTGAATCTTCATTCACGAAGTACTTCTTAATGGCCCACATTTGGCCAATAGAAATAACGTTCGCTGTGAAGTAATACAAGCTCAATCCTGAAGGCATGCTGTTGAAGAAGAAGATCATCATGAACGAAAAAATGTTCATCATTACCTTCATGTTCGGCATTCCCGGTTGAGTCATGGTTGGCTGTGAACCCATGCTCATCTTCGAATAGACAAACGTAGACGCTGCCATCAATAAAGTGAATCCGCTAACGTGTGAGCCATACATGGGTATGCTGAATGGTAAATTCAAAATACTATCATAAGCTGCTAAATCTTCTGCCCATAAGAAGCTCTTTCCACGCAGAACAATCTCAGCAGGGAAGAAGCGGAACATCGCGTAAAGGATTGGCATTTGAAGCAAAACAGGAATACATCCTGCAAACGGATTCACACCGGTTTGTCGGTAAAGTGCCATGGTAGCTTGTTGCTTTTCCATTGGATCTTTTCCTTCGAACTTCTTGTTAATCTCATCGATCTCAGGTTTCAATACACGCATCTTCGCGCCGCTTAGGAAGTTCTTCCAAGTAATTGGGAAAAGAACCATTTTAATAATAATGGTTACAATTAAAATGATTAATCCGAAATCCAATATGTAATCTGAAAGGAACCAGAACAAGGGACGAACAACGTACTTGTTTACATATCCAATGATCCACCATCCGTAGTCAATGATATTCGTGAATTCAGCTGCTCCGCTTGCCTCAAGCGCCTTGTATTCATTCGGACCTAAATAAAATTGGAATTCAGCTTTTGCATTTGAAGAGGCTTTGGTCTTTAATGGAAGCTCAGCGTAATACGTTTTCGTGTGCTGAGAATCTGCAGGAACCATGACACTTAAGTCAGCATTTTTGTCGAATCCTTCAGCACTGATAATCGCAGCAGTGAAGTAATCTTGCTTCATTGCCACCCAGTTCAATTCTTTCTCAGGACGCTTCTGATCGCCAGATCCTTCACTCAAATAATTGCGGTCTTCTTCCACTTCACGATAGAAAATAGAAGACTTGCTACGCTCTGCTTGAATACCTTTTTCCTGAGCCAATCCGTTCAATAACCAACGGAATACCAGAGGAGATCCGAACATTTCGTTCTCCATTCCCTTCGCCTCGAAACTGCATTTTACGTTGTAAGAGTTCGGCTCAAGTGAATAGGTCCACTGCAATTGTGCGTTGTTGCTTCCGGTTGCTGTTAACACCACAGTAGCAGCGCCATCTGTTGCATTGGCAACGGTTGTAGAAGCAGTGAAGTTCAATTCACTCGACAATAAAACAGCGCCGCTGCCATTCTTCCAAGCAATGTCCATCTTGCTTTGAGCAGTATCCCAAAGCTGAACTTGCTGTTCTGATTTGTATTTCTTGTAGTCGGCCTCAAGCAATTCTGCGGAATGTAAAAGCCCTCCTTTAGAAGAAATCTTCACTTTTATTTTACTGTTGGAAAGAACCGTGTACGTCTCTTTTGCAGGCATAGCTGCTGCATCCAAAGATCCATATCTAGCAGTGTTCAAAACTGCAACTTGCGCTTGAGAAGTTGTGTCGTTATTGGCAACAACCGCTGTGCTTTCAGGAGCTGGAGTGCTTGCTTGCGGGGCAGTTTGCTCGGTTTGTTTAGGCGCATTTGCTGCCGCTTCAGCTTTGTTCTTTGCAGAATACCAACTAAAGCCAACGGCAATAAGTAGCATTAACGAAAGTCCAATGACGGTGTTTTTATCGAATTTCATGTTTAGTAAATGAGGTGCAAAAGTCGGAAGTATTCATAAAACTTCCACTTTTTTTTGTGTTCACTTCAATTAATCGTGAATTTTGCCAATAATCATGAAGCTCACCCATTCAACAATAAAGTTTTTCGTTTTGCTCCTATTGCTGATTGTGGTGTGCATAGTCGCATTGGTTATTGGTAGCCAATATCTTTCCTTGAATGCCTTGTTTGAAGGAAGTGAATCTCCCGCTGGTCGTGTCCTCTGGCAACACCGACTGCCACATGTGTTGGGTGCTTTAGTAGTGGGAAGCTCACTCGCGTTAAGCGGAAATTATATGCAGGTCATCTTCCGTAATCCACTCGCAGGCCCTTCAGTCTTGGGTATCACAGGCGGCGCCTCATTGGCCATGGCGGTCATTTTTCTAACTTCTTGGGGCATGAATTGGTTCCTGAATGCAGGAATATGGGCCTTATTTATTCCCGCGTTTGCGGGCGCTATGCTAGTGCTCTCGCTTTTGCTCGTTATTCAACGAAAACTTCCAATGGCATCTACGCTGCTGGTTGTGGGACTTCTTTTTTCCCATTTCACGGGAGCTATAGAAAGTATTCTTCAGAAAATGGCGGGTGCCAACAATGTCAATCAGTTTGTAGTTTGGGGAATGGGATCTTTGGATAATCTTACCTTGTCGCAATTGCCTTGGCTGTTTTTAGGGGCCTTCGTTCCCTTCATTCCGACATTTTATTTCTTACGGAAGTTGAACGCTTTCGCCATGGGAGAGCAGATTGCTGCGACTTCCGGAGTAGATGTGGTGAAATTGCGTTGGGTGTTTTTGATTTCAGTTGGAATTTCTACGGCAACAATAACGGCCTTCTGCGGTCCCATCGCATTCATTGGACTCATGGCGCCGCATGTTGCGCGCATGTTCATTCGAACCTTCAACCAACTTCAACTTGTACTTTTCATTCCATTTGTTGGAGCGCTGTTGTTGGTCATTGCTGACGCCCTTTCCCGCTATTACGCTTTGCCTCTGAATGCCGTTACCGCGGCAATTGGCATTCCGTGCGTGTTTTACATTGTGTTCAACCCTAAACGAAGCGGCGTATGGATCAGTTAGTGGTGAAGGAAGTCAGCGTTGTTCGTGGAAAGAAAACAGTTCTTTCCAACTTGAATATGTCATTTTCTTTCGGAGAGTTGGTGGCTATTGAAGGAAACAACGGCTCGGGTAAATC
Organism: Flavobacteriales bacterium; assembly: GCA_044338665.1. GTDB lineage: Bacteria > Bacteroidota > Bacteroidia > Flavobacteriales_D > Sanyastnellaceae > CAIZGX01. The sequence continues at coordinate 46,174 of JBIIWZ010000012.1, read as the reverse complement.
GACTTTCCTTGAAACGCTCGCCGGATTAATTCAACCTGCACTGGGTGAAATTTGGTTGGAAGGAAACAGTCTTTCCCAACTTTCCTTCGCGGAACGCGCCAATTACATTTCATTTATTCCTTCTAGAAAAACAACAGCTGCTGCGCTCGAAGTAAGAACGGCCATTGCCGTTGGAGATTTATATGGAAAGAAAATGAGTCGCGTGGAAGAGGCCATTGAAAAATTCAACTTGAATGAACTTCAAAATAATTTGCTCACCGAGTTAAGCGATGGCGAATACCAGCGTGTTCAACTTGCACGTGTTTGGGTTCAAGACGCGCCTTTGGTGCTGCTCGATGAACCTGCTGCGCACCTTGACGCGAATGCACGACAAGAGCTCTTTGCTGAATTATTGAAGTGGGCTACCGAAGAAAACAAACTGGTTCTTTTATGCTCTCACGAATTGCAGTTGAATAAGCAATTTGCAACGCGTGTGGTGCAATTTTAAGTCGAGGCAATAATTCAGTTCCGTTTCTGTTTCACAAAAGACTTATTTTTACCAAAAATTATTAAACCATGAAAAGAAGGTTTACCCTTTTCTTCGCGCTTTGTGCGTTTGTTTCTTTTTCACAATCAAAGAGCGTTACAGCTCCTATTACCGATGTAACCCTATTCCTAAGCGGAGCTCAGATTACCCATAAGGGCGATGTAACCTTGAAGAAAGGGGAGAACACGTTGGTTCTTTCCGGCCTAACTGCAGGTATGGATGTTAATTCCATTCAGATTTTGGGAAGTAAGGACTACACCATCTTGAGTGTTAAACACCAATTGAATTACACTTCGAAGGTTTCAAATACCCGTGTGCGCGCTATTCAAGATAGTATTAAGCTTTTGGGATTTCAAACTGCTGAACGCGCCAGTTTGCGCGCCGTTTATCAGGAAGAGAAAGCCTTCTTGCAGGCGAATCGTTCTATAAAAGGAGACAATGCCTTACTTATTCGTGAAGACCTTTTAGAGATGGCCGACTTCTACAGAAGCCGCATGAAAGAGATTGAATACAAGATTTTAGATTTGAATCAGACCGATCGCGACAACAACGAAAAGCTTCAGCATTTGCAAACGCAGCTTTCGCAATTACAATCGCAGAATGTCACCAATCCCGGAGAAATTGAATTCGTAGTAACTTCAGAGGAAGATAAAAAAGCCGATGTTGTTATTTCATATTTGGCGACCAACGCAGGGTGGACGCCTTACTATGACTTGCGCGCAGAAGACATTGAGTCTGATATTGAATTCACCTACCGCGCGAAAGTGTGGCAAGGAACAGGCGCAGATTGGAAACGTGTGAACCTTACCATTTCAACAGGTAATCCAAATGTTGGCGCTCAGGTTCCTGCCTTGAACCCTTGGTACGTGAACATATACGCTCCGCAGGCCTACCGCGGCAGGGCGAAAGGAGAGTCATACGCGAATGATGAATTCTATCGAAAGCCTTCAGCTGTGGCTTCAGGATATGTAGCGGAAATGGATAAAGATTCTCGGGCAATGAATAGCATGCAAACGTCTGCTTCCTTCACAACAATTACTTCAAATTCAGTAAGCACGGAATTTAAGATTTCAATCAAATACGACATCGCAAGCGACAACCAGCCAGTTGAAGTGGTTATGCAAAAGCAACGTTTGAAAGCTTCATACAAATACGTAGCTATTCCGAAGTTGGAAGCAGCAGCATACTTGCAAGCCGACATCATCGATTGGATGCAATACAGCTTATTAAGCGGAGAAAGCAACATTTATTTCAAAGGAACTTTTGTTGGAAATGGATACATAGATCCTGCCCTTGCAAACGATACGCTTCAATTGTCATTGGGACGCGACAACGCCATTACCGTGAAGCGCGATCAAGTGAAAGACTTCTGCAAGACCAGTGTTTTCGGAGTGAAAAAATCTACTTCGAAAGCTTACGAAATTACCATCGTGAACACGAAGAAGAAAGCTATCAATATTGAAGTCTACGACCAAGTTCCACTTACACAGAATGCAGATTTGGAAGTGGCAGTGGAAGAACTTTCGGGTGCTACACAGGATGCCGCAACTGGAAAAGTAACGTGGAAAATGACCGTTGAACCCGAGAAGACCGAGAAACGTCAATTGCGATTCACGGTGAAATATCCGAAGAAGAATCTGATTCAGAACTTGTAAAAGAATGAGTCGATTGTTGTTTTGGCTTTTCTTGAAGCCATTGAGTTTGCTGCCTTACTTCATTCTTTATCGAATATCTGATTTGGCATTCTTCCTTTTGTACGTGTGTTTCGGATATCGGAAGAAGGTGGTGATGTACAATTTGGAATTGGTTTTTCCTTCCAAAACAAAAAAAGAAAGAGAGCAGATTGCCTGGGATTTTTACAGGCACTTCTGTGACCTCATTCTGGAAGTCATTAAGAATTTTTCGGTAACTGAAAGCCAATTGCGCGCGCGTTTTGTGATGCACAACCCAGAGCTTCTAAAGAATTATGCAGAAAAGGGGCAGAGTATCATACTATGCGGTGGGCATTATGCGAATTGGGAAATGTGGGCATTGGCAGCACCCATGCAATGTCAAATGCCGCTTGTTGGTATTTACAAACGCTTGAGCAATCCGTATTTCGATCGCAAGATGCGCGAATCGCGCAAGAAATACGGAATGCAGTTGGTTTCAACCCGCGCAACAAAAGAGTACTTGGAAGAGCACCAAGGCGAGCTCATGGGAATGGTCTTCGCTGTGGATCAATCGCCCGCCGATCCTAAGAAATGTGTTTGGATTAGCTTCTTGGGAATTGAGACTCCTGCCTATTATGGCGCTGAGAAATATGCGAAAGATTTGAACCTGCCTGTTGTATTCGGACATCTGAATAAAGTGAAGAGAGGATATTACGAATCTCACTTTGAAGTGCTAACGGAAAGCCCTAGAGATTTCGAAGTAGGTGGAATTATTCAGTTAGCCAATGATTGCGTGGCCGACGATATTAACAGAGAGCCGTATTTGTGGTTGTGGACGCATAAGCGTTGGAAACACAAGGACAAGAAGCCGAAAGAACAGCAATAAAATGGGACGTTCGGGAGGGAAATCAAAAAAAAATGAACTCTCTCTTGTTCCTTTCAGAATAATGCGTATATTTGCAGCCCTATTTTTAGGGACGAAAATCAGACGACTATGAACCGCATAAAGGAACTTGAAAGCAGAATTAACCCAATCGCAGAATATCCAAAATTCTCTGCAGGTGATACCATTTCTGTAACGTATAAAATTATTGAAGGAGTGAAAGAGCGTCTTCAAACATTCTCTGGAGTAGTAATCCAAAGAAGAGGAACAGGTTCAACAGAAACCTTTACCGTTCGCAAAATGTCGAACAGCGTAGGTGTTGAGCGTATCTTCCCAATTGCTTCACCCTTCATTGATAAAATTGAAGTGAACAAGCGTGGTAAAGTGCGTCGCGCACGTATCTTCTACTTGCGCAGCCTTACCGGTAAAGCAAGCCGTATCCAAGAAAGAAAATACTTCGGCCCAGTGGCGAAATAAAAACACTTTGATAGAGTATAGATTAGGGTTCTTCGGAACCCTTTTTTATTTCTTGAAAATCAAAAACGCCCTTCCGTTGAAGAGCGTTTTCGATTCCTTAACCAAAACCTACACCCGATTGGGTGAACCTTACTATTCTAACGAATTCGTGCATTGTTAAATTGTGTGAATAAGAAAAAATAATCTTTCGAGGCACTTGAATTATTTTCGAAGCATGAATAATGAAAAAAATCCGTCGCTTTCGCACCTCATTGGTTGCGTGGAAGAATTCCATAACGCCTTTCGAATTCCTGTTCGAAAAACACCAACCGGAGAATTGGAAGAACGTGAATACACGTTGCGTTTCAATTTAATGAAGGAAGAGAACGAAGAATATCTGGAAGCCGCTCAGAACGGCGATATCGTTGAAATAGCAGATGCGTTAGGAGATATGCTTTATATCCTCTGCGGGACAATGAATGCACACGGTTTACAAGAGCAAATGGGTGAGATCTTCGCAGAGATTCAACGTAGCAACATGAGTAAGCTCGACGATGATGGTCAGCCAATCTACCGTGAAGACGGAAAGGTGATGAAGAGCAGTAATTATTTCAAACCGAATATTGCAAAGTTCTTAAAATAGAATAGCCCCGTTGTTGCTATCTTTGCACCTCATTTTTCACTATGTTAAACATCTCTTTACCCGATGGTAGCGTTCGCTCTGTAGAAGAAGGTACTTCTGCAATGCAATTGGCTGCTCAAATTAGCGAAGGTCTTGCACGTAACGTGCTTGCCGCAGAAGTCAACGGAGTAGTGGTAGACGCCTCGCGTCCGCTTCCCGACAATGCTACGGTAAAGTTGCTCACGTGGAACGATGAAAATGGAAAGTCCACCATGTGGCACAGCTCTGCTCACCTCATGGCTGAAGCGCTGGAAGTACTTTATCCAGGTGTGAAGTTGGCCATTGGTCCTCCGATTGAAAACGGATTTTACTACGATGTAGATTTCGAAGGAAAGCCGTTCACCCAAGAAGATTTTTCAAAAGTGGAAAAATTAATGTTGGAATTGGCACGTCAAAAGAACGAATTCCTTCGCAAGGAAGTGTCTAAGGCCGATGCTATTTCTTACTTCACAGAGAAGGGAGATCAGTACAAATTAGAATTGATTGAAGGGCTTCAGGACGGAGAAATAACGTTCTACACACAAGGAAATTTCACCGACTTATGTCGTGGTCCTCACATCCCAAACACGGGATTCATTAAAGCTGCGAAGCTTATGAATGTTGCCGGTGCTTATTGGAGAGGTGACGAGAAAAATAAAATGTTAACGCGTGTTTATGCCATTACATTTCCGAAAGCAGCTGAACTAGAAGAATATTTGGTTCAGGTGGAAGAGGCGAAGAAGCGTGACCATAGAAAACTTGGAAAGGAAATGGGCTTGTTCCATTTTTCTCAACGCGTGGGAAGTGGTTTGCCTCTGTGGTTGCCGAAGGGAACCGACTTGCGCACACGCTTGCAAAACTTCTTGACTGTTGCACAAAAGAAAGCCGGCTATCAACCCGTAATTACTCCGCACATTGGTTCGAAAGAATTGTATGAAACCAGCGGTCACTGGGCGAAATACGGCGCTGATAGTTTCCAACCGATACACACTCCGCAAGAAGGAGAGATGTATATGTTGAAGCCCATGAACTGTCCACATCACTGCGAAATCTACAACGCAGAGCCGCGCAGCTATAAAGATTTACCATTGCGTTTTTCTGAGTTCGGTACTGTTTATCGCTACGAACAAACAGGAGAGTTGCATGGTTTGACGCGTGTACGTGGATTTACCCAAGATGATGCGCATATTTTCTGCACGCCTGACCAAGTGAAGGAAGAAATTGGAAAAGTAATTGACTTGGTTCTTTACATTTTCAAGACCTTGAATTTCCATGATTTCTTGGCGCAAGTATCGCTTCGTGATCCAATTAACCGTGAGAAATACATTGGGTCGGACGAGAATTGGGAGAAAGCGGAATTGGCTATTCAGGAAGTAGCGAATGAGAAAGGACTTCGCACAGTGGTTGAATACGGTGAAGCTGCCTTCTACGGACCGAAGTTAGATTTCATGGTTCGCGATGCCATTGGAAGAAAGTGGCAATTGGGTACTGTGCAATTGGATTACAATCTTCCGGAACGTTTCCAATTGGAGTATACGGGATCGGACAACCAGAAGCACAGACCTGTTATGATTCACCGCGCGCCGTTCGGAAGTATGGAGCGTTTTGTGGCGATTTTAATTGAGCACTGCGCAGGTCAATTCCCATTGTGGTTGTCGCCAGAGCAAGTAAGAATTTTACCCGTTAGCGAGAAATACAACGAATACGCAAAAAAAGTAGCAAATACGCTAGAAATTTCCGATATTCGCGCCCTCGTTGACGATACTAACGAGAAGGTGGGAAAGAAAATACGTGAAGCGGAGCTTGCAAAAGTGACCTACATGTTGGTGGTTGGTGAGACTGAAATGCTAGCAAACTCAGTATCTGCACGCAAAAAAGGCGAAGGAGATTTGGGTGTATTTAGTGTTGAAGATTTCGCTACTATGGTGAACGATGAAGTGGCTAACATGTTGAAAGAAATTTAATAAACAAGGAGGAAATATCATAAAGCGCGAGATGAGAGGCAGACGCATCTTTGAACCAGAACACAAAATTAACGATCGCATTACAGCAGCCGAGGTACGCTTGGTAGGTGAGAATGTCGAAGTTGGAGTGTATTCTAGAGAAAAGGCATTAAAACTGGCTCAAGATTTAGAGGCAGATCTCGTAGAGATTTCGCCAAATGCCGTTCCACCGGTTTGTAGAATCATTGACTACCGCAAGTTTCTGTATGATCAGAAAAAGAAGCAGAAGGAGATGAAGGCGAAGCAGGTGAACGTAACTGTAAAAGAAATTCGTTTCGGACCTAACACGGATGATCACGATTTTCAATTTAAGTTGAAGCACGCGCAAGAGTTCTTGAAAGAGGGAAGTAAGGTAAGAGCTTACGTTTTCTTTAAAGGACGTTCCATTGTTTTTAAAGAGAGAGGAGAAATATTGTTGTTGAAATTCGTTCAAGAACTTGCAGAGTTAGGAACTCCAGAGTTGTTGCCGAAATTAGAAGGGAAGAAAATGTTTGTTGTGATAAATCCAAAAAAGAAATAATTCTAACACCTAAATAAAATGCCAAAGGCGAAAACAAAATCCGGCGCTAAGAAGCGTTTCCAGGTAACTGGATCCGGTAAGATTAAGCGTAAGCATGCGTACAAAAGTCACATCTTGACCAAGAAGGGCACTAAGCAAAAGCGCAACTTGACAAAGACTGGTTATGTAAACCCATCTGACGAGAAATCGATTAAGGCGCAGTTGCTTGTAGCCTAATGTTCATTCATTAAAGAAGCAAGGTAAAGTTTAACCCGGTAAAAGGTCTTAAGTTCGAAAGAACACCTTAGCCTAAAAACAAAAAGTTATGCCACGCAGTAAAAACGCAGTCGCCAGTAGAGCCAGAAGAAGAAAAGTTCTTAAAATGGCAAAAGGTTATTTCGGTTCACGTAAAAACGTTTGGACAGTAGCCAAAAACTCAGTAGAAAAAGCATTATGTTATGCTTACATCGGACGTAAACTTCGCAAGCGCGATTTCCGTTCTTTGTGGATTGCTCGTATCAACGCCGGTGCTCGTCAGCACGGAATGTCATACAGCGCATTCATGGGTCAAATTCACGCACATGGCGTTGAATTGAACCGTAAGGTTCTTGCAGACTTGGCAATGAATCACCCAGAAGCGTTCAAAGCAGTAGCAGAACGTGTAAAAAAATAATTTCTAGCAATAGAAATAGGATAGGCCCTCTTCGGAGGGCTTTTCCTTTTACAGCAAAGCTGATGACGGCTTTGCCGATGACACTTTGTGATGACCGCTTCGCGGAGCGTCATCAATCGCAGATTGTCATCACGACCAGTCGTGTCATCCTTCGAAGAAGGTCATCACAACGTGTTGTGTCATCCGTTAGGTGATTTATTCGTAAATTAAAGGTTGATGATTATAGGCAATTGCCTATTTTTATTAAATGAAATTACACACGCACTTATTTTTAGTTGTTTGCGGGGTAGCATTATTCTCCTGCGGTGGACAGCAAGATGCTCCTCAACCAGCAGCGGTAGCTCCTGCAGCTACTCCCGCGCCAGCTCCTGTTGTTGAAGAGAAGCCACAAACCAAAGAAGAACGTATTCAAGAGATCAAACTTTGGTATTCCGATATTCAAAAAATTGGAATGCAGAATTGCGAGACGAAGAAACGTGTGAAGTACGAGGGGTTTGACCCAGAGTCTGAACAAATGCCTTTCGATCAAATTGTAAAGACGTGCAAACTAGATGCGAGCTATGAATTAATTCGTGGCGATTTCAGCGGTTATGAATGGGGTTATCAACTTACCATTTACAAAAAGGACGGTAAGATATTTTTTGTTCTTGTCACTGGTGGTGGCGAAGGCAATACCTTTGAAAAGCGATTCTATTGTGACAGAAATGAGAACCTAATAGAACTTTTAGAAAACTACACGGAAGGTGGGGAAGAGGTTCAAGGATCTGATAAATCGAGGAAATGGGATCCATCTAAACCCGGAATTCAGGACAACATCGCTGACTATATGACCGATGTGAATTTCGTTTTATCAGGGAAGTAATTCTAGATACTGCCATAGATTCCGTTGGGAAAAAATGAGAATACCTTATTCAAAAATGAAACTCTTCAAGATGAAAAATAAATTATTACTATTCGTCATTGCTTTGGCATCTTCTTTTGTAAACGGGCAGCCCAAAACAGAAACGCCTTTGACTTTCGTTCAAGAGATGCCTAAATATCCGGGTGGTGAAAAAGCATTGTATGAATTTTTATACAACAACATAACCTACCCTGAGCAAGAAAAGACTCAGAACATTGAAGGAACGGTGTATGTGAATTTTGTGGTTGAGAAGGATGGGTCGACCTCGAATTTCACAGTTACCCGAGGAGTTCAAGGTGGCAGTGGATTGGATAGAGAAGCATTGAATGCATGTAAGAAACTGGGCAGGTTTTTTCCTGGAAGCCAAAATGGAACTCCTCAACGCGTATTCTTGACCATACCCATTAAGTTCACTTTGGCGGATGATGAAGAAGAAGTTAAATTGAGTAAGATGGAGCTGTGGCAAATTGAAATTGATGGAAAGTACATATGTACAACGTTATTAGAAATGGCTGAAGCACAAAAATCTGGCGATACGGAGAAGATGAATAAACTCTCGGCCGACTTTGAAATTAAAGCAACCGCTCTAGAAAAGAGATATACCAAAGGAAGCATTCAAGAAAAGGAATTAGAGCGAATCGTGCAACCGTGCTTAGATGAGGCGACGAGATCGATGTCGGAACAATAATCGCTCCGCGATTGATTGCGAAGCAATTGATCAGACGAAGTCTGATTGATCACGAAGTGATTGATCACTTGTGAGTAACAAGTGATTACTCAACAACTACCTCATCACAAAACAGCCAACTCGGTTCGCCGACAGCGTCGTGCCATTCCGGACAAGGGCCGTTGTTTATGCCAATGACTTTGATGTAACGAGCGACATTTACTTGTCCAATTCCGAAGCTCAATTGATCAACGAGCTCTCCTGATGTTTGCTCTTCAATGTTCGGTTTCATCGTAGCGACTTTGTCCCATTTAATCCCATCCATGCTCTTATAAACTTCAACGGCTTTCGGACGGAAAATCCAAGCGTTCGCATAATGAAACCAGCGCGTAGTCACATGCTCGAACGGCTTCACATCGCCCAAGTCAATCGCCACTTCCATGTTCTTGCCCTGAACCCCTTGCCAAATGCCGTCTCTGAAATTCGGAGTGCCAATGCGTCCGTCTACCAAGGCGTTCTCACCTCCGCCCGGATAATACACACTCGGCGTGTACGACAGCGTTACTTTTTTGCCTGTTGCGAGGTTTGAAGTGTATACGCGTGATTCATTGAAAAAACCAGTGCTCCAAGGAAAGTAATATTCAAAGTTTAGCGTGGTGTATGTATCGCTTACAATGATTGGTTTTGAATAATTCTGAGAGGATTCTTCTTGGTTTTTTCTGTAGTTAACAATGACTAAACTGTTCGTGCTTGTCACCGCTCGAACTTCTACCTCACCATTAGGCAATACTTGTGATCGGAAATTCAAAGGAACATCTGGAAATCCGTATTTAATGTTCAACTGATCCAAGCGTTCGTAGTTCTTTTGAACTCGAGCCGCAAAGGCTTCGTAATCGCGTTTCTTCGGTGCGGTCCACAACACTTCACTCAACGCCAACAATCGTGGAAACACTTTGCTGTCCACAAGCTCTTGCGGTGCTCTTTCCGTCCACATATTTCCTTCCGCCCCACGAATGTATTGGGCTTCTTCTAGGGTCAATTCTGCAGGAAGCGGATCGAAGTTGTAGACCTTTTCCATATTAATGTTGTCGAGGCCATAGTCTAAATAACAATGCGAGGTCGGACTCATTACTACGCCGTGCTTCTGCTTCGCGGCAGCAATGCCGCCTTCCATGCCTCTCCAACTTTGAATCATGGCGTCAGCAGGAATTCCTCCTTCTAAAATTTCATCCCAACCAATAATCTGTCTTCCTTTGGTATAAAGGTATTTCGCCATTTCTTCAATCAACCACGTCTGCAATTGCGCTTCGTTTTTCAATCCGTAAGCATGAATTCTCTTCTGACATTTATTGCAATGCTCCCAGCGGAATTTAGGCGCTTCGTCTCCGCCAATGTGAATGTACTTACTCGGGAAAAGTGCGCAGACTTCGTCCATTACGTCTTTCAAAAACTGAACAGTGCTGTCGTTCCCTGCGCAATAAATGTCCTTGAACACGCCCCATTCCGTTTCAACAGGAATGCTCTCTCCGGTGCAGCTGAGCCACGGATAAGCACTAATGGCAGCAACCGAATGACCGGGCATTTCTATTTCCGGAATAATGGTGACGTGCCTGGCTTGAGCATAAGCAACAATGTCTTTGATCTGCTCTTGCGTGTAATATCCTTCGCTCACATGATTTCCGAATTTATCCATGCGGTAAGAACCCAAGCGCGTAAGCTCAGGATATTTCTTAATCTCAATGCGCCAGCCTTGGTCTTCGGTTAAGTGCCAATGCAAGACATTCATTTTGTAAAAGGCCAATGCGTCTATGTACTTCTTCACGGTAGCAACATCCATGAAATGTCTTCCGCAGTCGAGCAGCATTCCGCGATGCGGATAAACTGGCGCATCTGAAATGTCCATGCTCGGAATTTCAAAAGCAGAAAACGATTCGTTCGTCTTGAAATACTTCGGAAGCAATTGCTTCAAAGTCTGCATGCCCCGTGAAATGCCTTCTTCCGTAGGAGAGATTAAACGAATTTCATTTTCGCGAACCGATAAAGAATAGGCTTCGGTATTCGCAGGAATGTTTTTTGTGAGTTGGAAAATGACTTTTTTGGGTTCGCGTTTTTCCCCGCCTTGATTTGAAACTTCAACAACTGTTTCAGGTTCGTTCTCCTTCAACCACGCATTGAAAAGGTCTACTTCTTGATTGCATAAGCCTTGAAATTCAGCGCGAGTGCCTGCGGTCCAGAGGAATCCCTTGCCGTGAACATAGGCAATGCTCGTTGGCATTGGAAGAAGTGTTTCTACTTGCGCGAATGTTGAAAGACCTTTCAACATAAAAACAGCAAGCAGTAATTTGAAAAGAGATTTCATAAAAGAATTTTATCGTTCGAAATATTCGTGCGCTGCGATCAATGCTTTCAATGCAGCTGTTTCAGTTCTTAATCTATTGGCGCCTAACGACAGCGCAGGTTCTTGATTCGCAAGTGCAATTTCATTTTTCGAAAAGTCTCCTTCCGGTCCAATGAAAAGTGAAAGTTCAGTGTGTTTTTCTTTCCAGGTGGAAAGTTGAATTTTCTCTCCCTCTTCGCAATGCGCCAACAACTTTTTGCCGGGTGCTTGCATCCAAGCTTCGTTAAATTTTATGTCGAAATTCAATTGCGGAAGAGTGAACTGCATGCTTTGTTTCATGGCGGAAACTGCTACACGCTCTATTCGCTCTGGCTTCATGCGAACACGTTCGGAATGCTCACACATCAGGAAGGTAATGCTGCGAATGCCAAGCTCCACGGCCTTTTCCACAAACCACTCAATGCGATCTGAATTTTTCGTAGGTGCAACAAAAAGATGAATCATTGGATTGTTGGAAGGAACCGTTTCTCTTTTCAAGGTGGTGAGCACGCAGTGCTTGTCGCTCTTGTCCAACTGCACTTCAACACGTTCGCCCAATCCATTGGTGAAGCTGAGTGTTTCTCCTTCGCGAAGACGCAAGACTTTAATGTGACGACTTTCCTCTTCGTTCAATTTCCAACTGCCGTCGGGTATTTCAGGTGAAAAGAATAACATTGGAGCAAGTTAAGAAGGAAGCCGACAGGAATTGCCTAATTTTGCCGAGCAAATTTATTTCTATGCCAAACATTTCATCGAAAGCGGTGGCTATGCCATCTTCTCCAATTCGCAAGCTGGTGCCTTTTTCAGAGGCCGCTAAAGCTGCGGGAAAGACTGTTTATCACTTGAACATTGGTCAGCCCGACATTGAAACGCCAGAGATTGTGCGTGAGAAAATGAAGGCGCTTGATATCAAAGTGATTGAATACAGCAATTCAGATGGAATTGGTTCATACAAAAAAGGATTAACGGGCTATTACGCTTCGAAGGATATTGCTTTAACTCCGCAGCAGTTGATGATCACCACAGGTGGTTCAGAAGCATTGATTTTTACGTTTATGACGTGCATGAATCCGGGCGACGAAGTAATTATTCCTGAACCGTTCTATGCAAACTACAACGGATTCGCGGTAATGGCCGGCGTGAATGTGGTTCCTGTTACTTCATACATTGAAACAGGATTTGCACTTCCTCCGATTTCAGCTTTCGAAGAAAAAATTACTGCAAAGACAAAGGCAATCGTGATTTGCAATCCGGGTAATCCAACTGGATATTTATATTCGAAAGAAGAACTTGAGCAATTGCGCGATTTGGTTATTAAGCACGACTTGTTTTTGATTGCTGATGAGGTATACCGCGAGTTTATGTACGACGGAGCTGTTCCGCATTCAGTCATGAATTTAGAAGGATTAGACAATCACGCGATCATGATTGACAGTGTGAGCAAGCGTTACAGCATGTGCGGTGCTCGTATTGGTGCACTCGTTACCCGCAACGCAGAGGTTATGGCTATGGCCATGAAGTTTGCGCAAGCAAGACTTTCTCCACCGACATTCGGACAGATTGCTTCGGAAGCTGCGTTGGATACTCCGCAAGAATATTTCGATGGAGTAGTGGCAGAGTACGTGAAGCGCAGAGATATTTTAGTGAACGGATTGAACGCCATTCCTGGCGTTATGTGTCCGAATCCAAAGGGCGCGTTCTATTGCATTGCTCGTCTTCCGATTGACAACGCGGATAAATTCTGTCAGTGGATTTTAGAAGAGTTCGCACACAACAATCAAACAGTTATGATGGCTCCAGCAACTGGATTCTACGCTACACCTGGCGCAGGAACCAATGAAGTGCGCTTGGCTTATGTGTTGAACGAAGATGCACTTCGCAATGCAGTTGAATGTTTGCGTCATGCTTTGGAAGTCTATCCAGGAAGAACGCATTAATTTTTTAATTAAATTCGAAAAAAAAAACGCTATGAAAAAAGGAATTTGGATTTTGTCGGTGATTATTTCCGTAGCACTTTTCTCTTGCACAGGAGAATCTGCGGGCGATGTGAATCAAGATCGTATTTACACGGAATACGAACAGTTTTACAATTCTAACTCAGGTGTAACCACGGTTGTAGCGAGATTTCGTTTTGGTGGAGCTTTAGGCACTTTATTGGAATTGGATTCAACGGATAATGTTACTTTTAACGGAGATGTCTTGCCTTACAATATTTTTTGGGGTGGGCATGCCAAGGATTACATAGGGAATATTCCTCCAGGGACTTTTGTTTACACCAATTTAGACGGAAATGTTTTTACCAATACTGTTCCTGCATTTGAGGCGATTGCGTTTCCTTCGGATTTTGTGGAGATTAGTCGTTCAGCAGCCTATGATTTTCAATGGGTGGGTTCAGCGCTTTCTCAAAAACAAGAAGTGGGAGTTTTTATTGGTTCGTGGGCTTGGGGCGATGATACTTGGAATTTCACGAACAGTGTTGGAGCTACCAACATGGTATTCGGAATTAATTCATTGTCGAATCTTCCCTTAGGAACTTCAACAGTTTATTTAGATCGAGCTACGAAATCAACAAGCATTCAAGGAACATCCAAAGGTGGAGTGATTAAAGGAAAGTACAGAGCTCCGAATAGAGTTATTAATGTGATCAATTGATTTGTATTGAAACGAAAAAAAAAGTTGTTCATTTCGAACACCTTTTTTATTTTTATTATCTAATATTTGTATGATGAAAAAAATATTATTCTTAAAGACTCTAGCGATTGGGCTACTTTTTTTTGTGTCGGGATGTAAGAAATATGATGATGGAGGATGGGTATCAAAGGCGGATAAGCGCATTGTTGAACACCCTTGGAGATTAGAATCCTATTATGAAAATGGTGCAGAAAAGACAGGTCTTTTGTTAATTTCTAGTTTTACAGAATCATTCAATTCAGATGGGGCAATGTCTCGCACCTTCATCGATTCCAATGGTGATTTAGTTACACAAGTTGGAACTTGGAATTTTGATAGCAATAAATATCAGATTAAACTAAACGGGGTTGGAAGTGTCGAATTAACGAACGAAACTAATACTGTTTCTACTTCTGACTACAATATCATTCGTTTGAAAAATCACGAATTGTGGTACGAGTATGAGAACGGGGGTGTTCGTCATGAGTTTCATATGATTAAATAGTTTGCCTCGACTGAACAGAGAAGAACAGAGTTTAAAGAACTCTGAAAACCGTTCTTCTGTTTTTTGCTTTTCCTTCCGGAGTGGCATTGGTTTCTATCGGCTGCGATTCGCCGTAACCTTCGGATTCTATTCGAGTTGCAACAATGCCCTTCGATTCTAAATATGTTTTTACACTGAGTGCTCGCGCTTGTGAAAGTTTCAAATTAGCAGCCTCATCTCCGTCGCTGTCCGTATGTCCTTCAATGCGAATGCGCAAAGTCTCATTCTTAACCAAAAGCTCTGTAAGCTTCGTCAATTCAATGAACGATTCGCTTTCGAGGTTCGCACTGTTTGTTTTGAAGAAAATGTTTTCAAGAACAATGGTTGCTCCGGCATTCATTTGTTGAAGCGGAGCATCTTTTCTGAATGGCTTAGTATCGGTTGAATTTATAAGTGAAAAGTTCGATGAATAGAAGAGGTAATTTTCAGAGGTTACATTAAGTGCATAGTCATTTCCTATAGGCAAGCAGACTAGGTAATATCCGTTTCGACTTGAATTGGAATATCCTTCGGCTACAATTTCGCCCGATTTTAAATTCATCAATTGAAACTTACCATCTAACGGCAATTTGGTATTGCTGTCATAAACGTATCCTTCAACATAATTCACGAAACGCGGTCTTACGTTTTCAGGAAGTTCGAAGGAGTAAAGATCAAGTCCTCCGTTACCACCCTCGCGATTGCTCGCCATTAAGGCAATATCTCCCTGAGCCGTAACTTGAATGGAATTCTCATTGGCAGATGTGTTAATTGGATAGCCAAGATTTACCGGCCTGCTCCAATCTCCATTTGATTGTAAGTGGGAAACAAAAATGTCCAAACCGCCCATACCCGGGTGTCCATCTGAGGAGAAGTATAGGGTTTGTCCATCTGGGTGAACGAATACGCTTTCTTCTCTTCCTTTCGTATTTACATATCCAGGAATCTCTGATGGCTCGCTCCAATAGCCCTCATTGTTCAATTGGCTATAGTAGATGTTTTGATTTTCAATTTTTCCGCCTTTTACTTTTTTTCCTCTGATAAAAAAAAGTTTGGTTCCGTCTGCAGTTAAACTAGGCTGCGTCTCCCAATTGGTCGAATTAATTCCTTGTCCGAAATTTTCAGATGGAGTCCAACCCGACTTGGTTCGGAAAGAATAGAATAAATCGCAACTGCCAAGTCCGGATCTTGTTTCGCCATATTCCAATCCGGGTAACTCACATGCGGTGAATACTATTGTTTGTCCATCAGCACTCAATGTTGGAGCCCCCTCGTTGTACAAGGTATTTATGGAAGGAATGGGCACAGACTGTTCCCAACCTTCATTGAAGTTTTTCACTTCTTTTCTTTCCGCAATGAAGAAATCTTCGTGTAATCCTTCATACGCTTGTTTATCTTGTAACAAACGAGT
This sequence comes from Flavobacteriales bacterium, assembly GCA_044338665.1. GTDB lineage: Bacteria > Bacteroidota > Bacteroidia > Flavobacteriales_D > Sanyastnellaceae > CAIZGX01. Next base: position 30,272 of record JBIIWZ010000012.1, on the reverse strand, counting down.
GAAAAGTAATGTTTTGGTATCTGCTGTAATGCAGGGAAAGTATTCGTCGTTTTCTGTATTTATTTTCGGTCCGAGGTTTATGGGGTTGAAGGGCACCGGGTACTTCATGCTTTCCTTTGCGAATACACAACTTTCTAGTATTAATTGTGCCCTGTAATGCACGTTGGGATTCGCTTTGGGCATTCTTGTGAATGTCGTAATGGCTTGCTCTGCTTTTTCATACTCAGCAAGACTGAAGTAGATTTCGCCGAGCATATAATATCCCATGGGAAATATAGTAGCGTTTAGGGCCAACCCTTTTTCCAATGCTGAAATGGCTTTTCGCTTGTTATCTTGTTCAGTGTATATCTGTCCCAACAGAAAATATGCTTCTGCAAATTCATCTTCATTGTCAATTAGATCCTCTAAAATGACTAGAGCAAGGCTCGAATTGTATTGACCATAAGCAGTAATGGCTTCTTCGTATTTCGAAATTGCACGCTTATTCTTAATGCTATATTCCTTGTGTGGTTGCGCCAAGCAAGAGTTCATTAGTAATAAAAGCGAGAAAGAAATAATCGAGGTAAGGGTTCTATTCATAGTTATTTAGTGCAATGCAATTCGTTGTTACGAAATTCTTTGAATTAATGTAATAACCACAGTTGGTTCGAATTATTTTTGAACAATGCAAATTGTTTTACTTTCCGACACGCACGGTTACTTCGACGACCGATTACAAGAACACTGCCGAAATGCCGATGAGATTTGGCATGCAGGAGACATTGGGTCGGAAGAGATAGTGACACGACTTGAATCCATGGGTAAGGTAACCCGAATTGTTTATGGAAATATAGACGATGCACGTGTGCGTTCCATGACCAAGGAAGACTTGATTTTTGATGTAGAAGGAGTGCGCGTTTTCATGACTCACATTGGTGGAAGGCCACCGTCTTACCCAGCGCGTGTTTCGAAAATTATTCGAGATGAAAAAGTGGATGTGTTCATTTGCGGGCACTCGCATATATGCCTAGCTGGAAAAAATCAGAAACAAGGTAATCTTCATTTGAATCCTGGAGCCGCTGGCACACATGGGTTTCACAAGGTGCGCACGTTAATGCGTTTTCAAATTCAAAAAGGAAAAATCACGAATTTGGAAGTGGTAGAACTCGGGCCCCGCGCCGTTCGAATCTCTGAAGAGATTTAATTTTTTATTTTGAAGACGTAAACATCTTCATTTGGTTTCTTCATGAAATATTCTTCACGAGCTAATTTTTCGAGTTCGAAACTTTTTGAATTAATCGCCTGCAGCTGATCTTTCGCGCGTTGGTTGTCTTTTTCAAGTTGCAATGCCTGCTCACGTAATTTGTGCAGCTCCCAACGAGAAGAAATGATAAAAGGAATGTCAATGTTGTTAATGAAAAGATTGTAAACGACAAATAGGGCTATTGTGAGCAAGTAGCGATTCTTGAAGAAATTAAACACCTTTTTCATAAAACTAATTTCGTGATATTGTTTGAATCATTGCTGCCTTTTTCAGCATGTTTCACACAGGACGGTGTTATTTTAGCCACCCATGAGATATTTCAACGAGCAACTGGTTACAGACCTTGAATTTCAAGAGATTCGTAATGTGCTGTCTTCCTTCGCGAAACAGCCAACGGCTGCTGCTGCTTTGTTGGAACTTTCACCTTATGGAAATTTCGATTTATGGAAATGGACCCTCGAGATCACACACGAGCTCAAGACCCTTTTGCAAAACGAGATTGCTATTCCAGCATTGGACTTCAAAGAGTTTGGTGAAGAGTTGAAATTGCTTCGTGTGAAAGATGCAGTGCTCGCAGAAGAAAGTTTCGCTAAAATTCTTCAAGGTATTCGCATCATTGGTTTATTGAAGAACATTCCCGAAGAAATACGCTTTTCGGTTCCACGATTGAACGAATTAATTCAGAATTGCGAATACACAGACGAGATAGAAATTGAAATTCTGAAAATCTTCGATGCCAAGTGGCTCGTTCGCGACGAAGCTTCGCATGAGCTCTCTGTTATTCGTCAGGAAATTGTTTCCACGCGCAGAGAAATTTCGAAGAACTTCATGCGGGTCATGAAAGACTGTCAAGGCAAGGGATTTCTCGGCGATACGGGTGAGTCTTATTTGTTAGACCGAAGGGTTTTGAGTGTTTTAAGCGCATACAAGCGAAAAGTTCCAGGAAATGTTTTAGGGACAAGCAAAACAGGCGTTTTAACCTATATAGAACCTGGAGTGAATACGCTTTTGAATTCTCAGTTGGAAATGTTGTTCGGCGACGAGCGTGCTGAGATTCGTAAGATTCTTCAACGCCTTACACGTTACCTTTCAGGACATGCGGTTATGCTGAAGTCGGTATTAGATACCCTTCTTCAACTGGATAATATTCAAGCGCGTGTTCGGTTGGCTATTCTTATGAATGCCCAGAAAGTTCAGTTTGTTTCAGAGCCAACTGTGAAGTTGAACAAGGCTTTTCATCCGCTCTTGCTTTTAAAAAATGCAGAGCGCGGAAAAAAGACCATTCCGCAATCGTTGGAATTGAATGCGAAGCAGCGCATGATGGTTATTTCGGGTCCGAATGCGGGAGGGAAAAGTATAACGTTAAAGACTGTTGGACTCATTCAATTGATGTGGGAATGCGCATTGCTTGTTCCCGCAGATGAGTCGAGTGTCTTGAGTCGATTCGATTGCATACTCACAGATATTGGCGACAATCAAAGTATCGAGAATCAGCTTTCAACGTATTCGTATCGCTTGAAGCGCATGAAATTCTTTTTGGATTCTGCGAATCGAAGATCACTCATTTTGTTAGATGAATTCGGAACAGGATCAGACCCAGAATTGGGTGGTGCTTTGGCCGAAGTTTTTTTCGAAGAGTTATATGCGCGGAAGTCTTTTGGTGTTATTACTACGCACTTTTCACCCATTAAAATTAAAGCGTCGCAACTGCGCAATGCGGTGAATGGATGTATGCTTTTCAATACGGAAACGCTTGAACCGACTTACATCTTAAGCGTTGGTGAGCCGGGATCTTCGTTCACCTTTGAGGTGGCGAAGATGAACGGAATTCCGGAAGATTTATTGGATCGCGCGAAGAAGAAATTGAGCAAGCAGAAAATTGAAATGGACGGTTTGCTTTCGGATTTACAAAGGCAGAAATCTGAATTGGAGCAAGGGATATCTGAAGCGAATAAACGAGAGGTGAGCGCAAGAAAAGAGGAACAATCTTTTCAATCTAAATTGGAAAAGCTTCAAGATAAATTAGACAAGCAGCATGTGACTTCCGAAAGAAATAACAAGTATATTATTTTAGGAAAGAAGGCCGATCAGCTGGTAGAGAAATTCAATCTTCGAGCGAAGAACAAAGATGTTTTAGAAGAGTTGAAAAAGTTTGTTGCGGTGGAAAAAACTACGCGCGACGAAGCTCGTAAAAAGAAAAAAGTTCAGACGGAATCGAAGGTGAAGACAGAGAAGAAAGATAAGGTTATTCAAGATCGAAAGAAGATGATTCCGGGTGCGACTGTTCGTCTGGAAAAAACGCAGCAAGTAGGTGAAATTTTGGAAGTGATAGGCGAGACCGCAACAGTGGCCTTCGGTGTCTTTAAGACGAAAGTAGAGTTAGGAAAACTCTTGTTAATCCGCTAGCTCTTCGGCGTTAGATTCAACGCTTTTCCGAGCTCAATCATGTGTGCAAATGCCTCTTCAAAATTGTTCTGAATTTTTCCGTCGAGAATAGCATCTTTAATCGCATTTTTAATTTCTCCAACTTCTTTACAAGGCTGTAAGTTGAACGTTTCCATTACAAGTTCACCACTTACAGGAGGTTGAAAATTTCTTACGCGGTCCTTCTCTTCAAGCTCTACCAATTTCAACTTTACCTTTTCGTAATTCGAAAGATAGCGCTTGACTTTTGTTTCGTTTTTCGAAGTAATGTCGGCTTGACACAGCAACATTAAATCATCTATATCGTCACCTGCTTCAAACAACAATCTTCGAACCGCTGAATCTGAAATTTCATCTTTTGTCAATGCAATCGGACGAAGGTGCAGTGCCACGAGCTTTTGCACGAATTTCATTTGATGATCGAGCGGAAGTTTTAAGCGTTGAAAAATCTTCGGAACCCAGCGTGCGCCAACATCTTCGTGCCCGTGGAAAGTCCAGCCTATTCCTTCTTCAAATCGCTTAGTGTGCGGCTTGGCAATGTCGTGAAGCACGGCGCCCCACAAGAGCCAAAGGTTGTTGGTGTTGGCGCGAAGATTATCTACCACTTCAAGGGTATGATAGAAATTGTCTTTATGGGCGTAATTATTTCGTTTCTCTACACCATGAAGTTTGACCATTTCAGGAAAAAACTGATGAAGCAAATCTGTATCGAATAATAGTTTTAATCCAACAGAAGGTTTCTTGGAAAGAAGAATCTTGTTGAATTCAACCATTGTTCTTTCAACGCTCACTATCTCTAATCGAGCTGCATTTTCTTTAATGGCCTGCAGACTTTTTTCTTCTATGGAGAAGTTAAGTTGCGCCGCGAAACGAATGGCGCGCATCATGCGCAAAGGGTCGTCGCTGTATGTTATGGCGGGTTCTAATGGCGTGCGAAGAATTTTATTTTCGAGATCGAGTAATCCGTTGAACGGATCAACAAGTTCTCCGAATGATTCTTTCTGAAGAGAAAGCGCCATGGCGTTAACGGTAAAGTCTCTGCGCATTTGGTCGTCTTCCAGACTTCCTTTTTCGACATCGGGTTTTCGGCTTGTTAAACGATACGATTCTTTTCTTGCGGAAACGAATTCAACCTCGCTTCCCTTGTAGATAAAATGAGCGGTGCCGAAATTCGCAAATATTGAAACGCGCTTAACGTTCAGTAATTCAGCAGTTCTATTGGCTAGTGCGGGTCCATCTCCGCTTGTCACAATGTCAATGTCCTTGTTTAGACGTTTGAGCATAAGGTCACGAACATATCCGCCAATCACAAATGCCTCAGCATTCTGCTCCAGTGCCGCTTGTTGAACGGCTCGAAAGACGGTTTTTTGTAGATGACGGCTAAAGTTCATTTGCGCCGCAAAGGTACTTTTCAAAACATGGAAATAGAAATATTTGTTTGAAGGCAAATAAATGAGGAAGAGGGCAACTATATGAAACCCTTTTCAGTCTTATATTGCGTACGCTAAATCCGATTAAAATGAAAAAACTTTTTGCCTTTTTAATGTTCGTTATGATATGCGGTGCTCAGGCATTCGCGCAAAATGCGCAAGTGACATTTAGTTCAACCACAAATTTTACTGTTGTGGAAGAGGGATTTCACCCTGTGAAGTTTCAATTAACAACCGGTTCGAACGCCAATGTTGAAGGGCTTTTGAATTATGTCCAAAACAACCCGAAATATTTCCAAGTTCAAGCAAATGGAAACGAATTGACATTGAATTTCGTTGAAGGCGTGCATTGGGGAGTATGGATGAAAGTCTTCGGCGCGATGGAAGTTTCTCAAATAGAAATTCGCGAAGCGAATCAAAATATTATTGTGGAACCCATGGATTTTCTCCGTTATTTCCACCTGATTAATCAATAATTTTTCAAAGCTCTTTTTATGAGAACACTTTATTTGTTCCTAGTTTTTTCGTGTTTTTCAATTTGTGTGAACGCTCAAATTTTTTCGTGTCCAACTTGCGCAGGATCTGCTCCAACGAGTTACACGAACGGTCAGCCCAATGATTCAGTATTTTTTGTTTGTGCAGGAAATACGGCTGATTTAGTGGCTACAGGTCCCCCAAGTACTGCTGGTATATACAATTATACATGGCAGTTTTTTGATCCGGGTAGTGGTTCATGGATATTTCCATTCACGAACTCATTAGTTTTTGGACCTGATATTCTCCCGGGAATGGGGCCTGGAGGTTATCGTGTCATTGTTACAGATGCTCTTTCAGGGGCTTTTTTAGGTTCAGATGTGGCGTGGGTATCCGAAGTAAGTGCTCCGGCATCAGTTGATGTTGCTCCAATTCCATCAGGTTGTGGAGGATCTTTAAGTTTGACTGGTCTGGTGAATTTGGGTTCAGCAACTCCTTATTATAATTCTCCTGCGGATTTATCATCACCCGTAATCGTTGGACCTTCAACCAACATTAGTATTTGTATCACGGGGAATCACACGTTCAATAGTGATATGACTTTTGCTTTGATTGGCCCAGCTTCTTGCGGAAGTCCAACGGCAGTGCTTAGTCCTTATAGTAGTTCTATGGGCCAAGCCATTAATTGCAATGGACTCGACAATTTTTCGAATTTATGCTTTACGAATCAGTCTACAACTAGCTTCAATATCTGCGGTGCGGGAGCTAATATGACTGGTAATTATGGAGCTTATGGGCTTGGAGCAGGAACACCAATTAACTGGTCTGCATTCAATGGATGTGATGCCACCCAAGGCTCTTGGACTTTAAGAGTTCAGGATTGTTTTTCAACGGATTTTGGAACTATTTTACCAACGACAACACTTACTATTACTGGCGCGAATGGATTAGGAGTCCCTACAACAATTACTTTTTCACCAACAGCTATAACACCAATTGCGGATGGTGCTTGTCCACAGACGTTTGGATTTAATCCTGCATGTTGCACAACTTCAAACGTTCCTTTGAACTTACCAGTGTCTACCTTAACGCCACTTCCTATGAATGTGAATTACACTTGGACCGCTAATCCAGTTGGACCAATTATCACAGTGGCTTCAGGTGTTGTGCCAGCATCAGGGATTATTACCGCTACAGTTCCTGCACCCACGCAAGACACGCAATTCACGTTAACGCTTTCGGGTATGCAGGCCAATGCGAATTGTGGTGGATCTTCGAGTGATACCGAATTGTATGATAACATTGCAAGCACTCCGGTGACTGTTCAAAATCCAGGAGCGCTATGTGTAACGGCTAGTCCTGTGACTTTAACTCCTTCAATCATCGGTGGCACTTGGTCGGGAACTGGAGTGAACGCTGCAACAGGTGTATTCAATCCAACAACTGCAGGTATTGGCAACTGGACCATCAACTATTCTACAGGCGGTGCCTGTCCAAACACAGGTTCAACCATCATTCAAGTTCAAGCGGCTTCGGCTTCGATTATTACTGCACCAACGACTCTTTGTTCAGATGCAAGCGCTGTAACATTAACAGCCAACAATGCAGGAGGAACTTGGAGCGGAACAGGAGTTACTGCCTCAGGAATCTTTACTCCCTCTGCTGTTGGTACACAAACAATAACCTATACTCCTGCTGCTGGACAGTGTTATTCGGCAGGAACAGCAAACATTCTGGTTGTTCAAACACCAATGGTAACCATTACAGACGTTGCTCCGGTGTGTTCAACTTCTCCAGCATTTACGCTGGTAAGTTCATTGGCTGGAGTTACTTGGAGTGGCGCGGGAGTTAATCCTACTACGGGAGTATTCACTCCAACAGCGGCGGGTGCATTCGCTGTTACAGCAAGTGCGGCGGGTTCTTGCGCTGCAAGTGACAACACCATTGTAAACGTAGTTTCACCGGTAGCAATAACACTTTCAGGTCCAGCTCAAGTTTGTGTTTCTTCCGGGCCAGTGAATTATTTGTCGAATCAGGTTGGAGGAGTTTGGTCTGGATTACCTGCTGTTTCAGCCGGAGGAGCTTTTTCTCCGAATGTTGCAGGTGTCGGTGGTCCTTACAACTTGGTATACACAATGAATGATGTTTGTTTGTCTTCACAAACAATAGCAGTGGAGGTGTTGGAGCAATTGTATGTGAGTATCAATGATAATTTCGCTCAATTGTGTTCGAATGGAAGTCCAATCGTTTTAACTGCCAACATCCCGGGAGGATCTTGGTCTGGTGTTGGGGTGAATCCAACAACAGGGTCATTCAATCCAAATTTATCTGGCGCTGGCGATATTTCGATCATTTATTCAATTGGTGGGTTATGCCCGAATTCAGATTACACAACGGTTACAGTGGTTGGTGCTCCTGCGGTTAACATTACACAAGCAACTCCATTTTGTTTGAATTCGTTGAATACCACTCTAACGGCTAGTCCAACGGGTGGAACCTGGGCTGGAACGGGAATCCTAGATCCTTTGACAGGTTCTTTCTCTCCAAGTACCGCTGGTGTAGGAACAACTCCTATTACTTATACATACACATCTGCGCCTTGCACAGTTACTTCAACAAGCAATGTGGTAGTGAATCCGCTTCCTATTGTTTTTGCGGGCAATGATGCAATTATTTGTGCAGGTGCTTCAACCGGACTTCAAGCAATCGGAGCTTCAACATACCAATGGAGCATTAACGGTGGCGCAGCAGTTGGATTGAATAATTCGAATATCTCAAACCCTTCGGCTTCTCCTGTAACAACAACAACTTACAGTGTTTTAGGTGTAGATGCAAACGGATGTACAAGCGTAGATCAAGTTCAAGTTTCTGTGAATCCTCTTCCAACAATAAATGCAGGTTCAAACGTTTCGATTTGTCCAGGTATTCCAACAACCTTGGGAGCTTCAGGCGCATCTACGTATTCATGGTCGCCGGCATCGGGGTTGACAGGTGCGAATACAGCCACTCCTGCTGCAAATCCTGCTTCAACGCAAACTTATACTGTAACAGGAACAGATGCGAACGGATGTCAGAATACAGACCAAGTTTCGGTAACTGTATTTCCTCAGCCTGTCGTTACGGCCAGTTCAACTTCACCTATTATTGAATGTCAAACTGCGCAGCTAACAGCAACCGGATTGGTTTCTTACAATTGGGTGAACACAGCAGGAGCAGATGCTTCCATTTCAACTCCGAATGCTTCAACAACAGATGTGGGTCCATTGGCAAACGCGACTTATGCCGTTGCTGGATTGGATGCAAATGGATGTGCCGGTGGTGCAACAGTTTCTGTAGTAGTTAATCCGATTACAGTTTCTATTGTGAACGCAACTGCGATAAATCCTTCAACGTTCTCTTTCGATGTAACTTCTAACGCAACGAATTTCGATTGGGATTTTTACACGGATGGAATTAGCGACGCTTCAACTACGAATACTTCCATTCAGAACACTTATGCTACATCACCAACTCCGCCTTTGGATTACATCGTGACAACAGTTACGGCGTCAATTGGAAATTGTGAAGCCCAAGATACTATACACGTGTTCATCGACAACACTCTGCTAGATTGGCCGAACATTGTCATTGCCGATGGCGATGGAAGAAACGATGTGTTGAGCTTTTTGTCTCAGGATCCAACGCTTCAACCAAACTGGCAGTCGATCACAACCATACCAACCATCACGAACTTCAAGGTGGAAATTTTCAATCGTTGGGGAAAAAAGGTAGGTGAGGTAAACGATCCAACCGGCTCTTGGGATCCAAAGGAATTTGGCGCTGGGGTATATTTCTACGTCGTAACTTATACCAAACGTTCAACGGGTATGAGTGCCGAGGGAATTGAAATTGAGCAGGCGGTGGAGGTGTTTGTGAAGTAATTCGAAAGAATTACTTGGCTGAAGCACGCTTTAACTTGTCGTTAATGGCCCGTCCTATATTTTCATTTGGAAGAAATTCTGCAAGAATAACATCTATATTCATTTGATCGAGTTCCCGCATGTAGGAGAATAAGTTGGAAGCAGCTTCTGTGAAACTTCCTTTTTTACTGAGAATGCGTTGTGATTCAATCTGAAAATCTTCTTTGAAACTGAGGATTCCAATTTTCTGTGATGAAAAGGAATGCATCATTTCACGAATGTTTCCAACGAAGACAGGTTTTCGCGGAGCATAATGACTGGTAAGCATTCCAGGCGCTGCGGGTGAACTGGAAGAATGTTGTTGAATGCGAATATTTGAAGTGAAAGGTTGAAGGTCTTCCACGGAAATTCCACCCAAACGAAGAATTTCTATTTTGTTATCTTGAACACGCAAGACAGTGGATTCAATTCCCACTGAGCAATTTCCGCCATTCAAAATATACGGAATCTTCTCGCCCAATTGATCCTCTACATGTTGCGCGCTTGTCGGACTAATGTATCCAAACGGATTCGCACTGGGCGCCGCAAGCGGAAAGGGTAAGCTTTTTAAAAGTTCTAAAGTTGTGGCGTGATTCGGAATTCGAATTCCAACTTCATTTAATCCTGATGTTGTTAAATCTGGAATGCATGATTTTTTCTGAAGCAGCACTGTTAAGGGGCCGGGCCAAAAATGTTCCATCAGGTTGAAAGCCAATTCAGGAATTTCTTCCACATATTTTGAAACTTCTGAAACGGAAGAAATGTGAACAATGAGCGGGTCGAAATACGGGCGATTTTTCGCTTCGAAAATCTTGGAAACCGCTATCTCACTGAGGGCGTTGCCAGCTAAACCGTAAACGGTTTCAGTAGGAATAGCAACCACTTCGTTTTGAAGAAGAAGTTCTCGCGCTTTTTCTATTTCCGTTCCAATCATGCTTTGCAAAAGTAGGTAATTCAATTTTCTACTATATTTGCAATCGATGGCAAAGAAAATAACCTTGATCAATGGCGGACTGCTGAATATGATCATTCAAAGGTTGTGTCGTCAATTAATCGAAAATCACAAAGACTTCTCTTCAACCATTCTCATCGGATTGCAGCCGCGAGGCGTGTTTTTCATGGAGCGCATTGTAGAAGAATTTGCTAAATCGGGACATGTTGTCAAGTGGGGAATTGTTGATCCAACGTTTTATCGCGACGATTTTCGAATTCACGACAAGCCACTACTGGCGAAGTCCACAGACATGAAGCACAGTGTGGAAGGAATGAACGTGGTTTTAATAGACGACGTATTGTATACCGGAAGAACCATACGCGCTGGCATGGAAGGTCTTATGGAATACGGAAGACCGAAGTCAGTTGAATTGTTGGTTTTAATTGATCGAAAGAAGGGAAGAGAAGTGCCTATTGAAGCCACTTACGTCGGAAAAGAAGTAGAGAGTTTCGACAATCAACGTGTAAGAGTTATGTGGAAGAGTGAAGGGGAAAAGGAAGATCATGTAATTTTTTTGAACGACTAACATGAAGCTAAGCACCAAACATCTCATTGCCATTGAGCCGTTGACAAAGACGGACATTGACTTGATTTTTTCGCAAGCCGACGAGTTCAAAGAGGTGTTGAATAGACCCATAAAGAAAGTTCCTTCATTGCGAGATATTACAGTAGCTAATTTGTTTTTTGAAAACTCAACACGAACACGTTTGAGTTTTGAATTGGCTGAAAAAAGATTAGGGGCAGATGTTGTGAATTTTTCAGCATCGACTTCCTCTGTTAAAAAAGGCGAAACTCTAATCGATACAGTGAACAACATCTTGGCTATGAAAGTAGACATGGTGGTCATGCGTCACGCTTCGCCAGGGGCTTGCCAGTTTTTATCTGAGCGCACCAATGCAGTTGTTGTGAATGCTGGAGACGGCACACACGAGCACCCAACTCAAGGATTGCTCGACGCGTTTTCAATCAGAGAAAAACTAGGAGAAGTCAAAGGAAAAAAAGTGGTTATAGTTGGAGACATAACGCACAGCCGAGTTGCATTGAGCAATATTTATTGCTTACAGAAATTGGGTGCGGAGGTTATGGTCTGTGGTCCCACGACTTTAATTCCAAAGCACATAGAATCGCTAGGAGTGAAGGTGGAACACAACCTTCAGCGTGCGCTGGAATGGTGTGATGTAGCGAATATGCTGCGCATTCAATTGGAAAGACAAGACGCTGGAATCCCTTATTTTCCTAGTCTTCGCGAATACACTGAGTTGTTCGGACTTACGCAAGATCGCTTGAACTCCCTCGGAAAGGAAATCGTAATTATGCACCCAGGCCCTATAAATCGGGGTGTTGAGATATCGAGCGAAGTCGCAGATGGCAACAACAGCATAATTCTTAATCAGGTTGAAAATGGCGTGGCCATAAGAATGGCTTCTATCTTTCTTCTTGCTCAAGGGATTAAAAGAGTAAGTTAATTCTTCAAAGTCTTTTTTTGTTTTTCTTTCTAGAAATTAACTAAATTTGGCAAAATGCATTTTATGAATTTTGTTTCAGGTCAAAAAGAAAAGTTAGTTTTTATTACTTCGAACGTTGAGAAGCTCGATGCCATTTATGCTCCAGAGCTTAAATCGGAATTGGTTCTTCAAAACAGAAGCACGCAACGCAACATTATTGTTGACTTGTCGGCTACGAAGTACATTGACTCTTCTGGATTGTCTGCGCTGCTTGTAGGTCAGCGCTTGTGTCGCGATGCGAATGGTACATTCGTCGTTTGCGGATTACAAGAAACAGTTAAAAAATTAATTTCCATTTCTCAGTTGGATTCAGTTTTTAAGATTACTCCAACATTAAATGAGGCCATTGATTTGGTATACATGGAAGAAGTTGAACGTGAAATCTAAACCCTTAATATGAATAAACAACTACTTTCTGTTTTAGCTTTTGCAGCTCTTTCGTTATCTGCATCTGCGCAATGTAATTCAGCCGATTACGATTGGGCTGGACAAACCTTCGGAGTTAGTCCGAATCCAGTAATAGGTGAAAACTTTGCACCAGGTCTTCAAGGTGTTCCATACAGCGATGTGCTTTATGTAAGAACTCCAACCACTGCTGCAGATATTGATCCAACATATCCGGCGTTCATTACCATTAACACCATTCACTTGGATGCTGTGTTTTATGGAATCGTTTCTGCTGTGGATACAACATGGGCAGATCTTTCAGGTCTAGGTCTTTCAATTGCATGTAACAACAACGGTGAAAATCCAGACCCATGTATGTTCGGCGCAGGTGCGGGATATTGTGGAGATATCACAGGTACTCCAAATCAAACAGGTATTTTCCCTGTGAAGATTGCTGTAACTGCGAACTTGCTTTTATTGGGTGATGTTCCTTATGAGTTCACAGGTTACACCCTTGACTTCTCTGGAAACAGTGTTACTGAAGGTGTTACTTTCAACGATGTTGTGAAGGTTTCTCCAAACCCAGCAAACGAATTCACATTGGTTACTTTCCCAATGGGTTCTAACGAGCAAGCAGAAGTTTCTGTTTACAACACCATGGGTCAATTGGTTTTCTCTGAGAAAACAATGACAACACCAGGTGCTAACACATACCGCTTGAACACTTCGAACCTTCCTGTAGGAAACTACGTGGCTCGTTTGGTTTCAGGAAAGAATGTTGCAGAGAAGTTGATTCAAGTTCAACACTAATAGACATTATTCACGACCTTTGAAACCGTCTCGTCTTATGCGAGACGGTTTTCTTTTTTTATGCAGTTTCAAATTACCATACTCGGATGTGGCGCCGCAACGCCAACCTCGCGCCACAAGCCAACGGCGCAGGTGGTGAATGTGCACGATAAATATTTTTTGATTGACTGTGGCGAAGGAACACAAATGCAATTGCGAAAGTACAAGGTGAAGATGCAGCGCATTCAAGCCATCTTCATTTCACATTTGCATGGCGATCATTTCTTCGGACTTATCGGGCTTTTGAGCACGTATAATTTATTGGGAAGGAAAACTCCTTTAACCATTTACGGCCCTCCCGGATTAGAAGAAGTCATTCGACTTCAATTCAAAGTTTCAGAATCTTATTTCGAATACGAATTGAATTTTGTTGAAACACAAGACAAAGAAAAGCAACTCATTTTTGAAGACGATACCGTGCGTGTTTTTTCTTTTCCCTTGAAGCACCGCGTGCCTTGCACTGGTTTTGTATTTGAGGAAAAAGAACGAAAGTTAAACATAGAAAAGTGGGCGATTATTGAATTCAAACTTCAACCTTCAGAAATTTTATTGTTGAAGAAGGGGATAGATGTTGAACGCGAACAGGAAGTGATTCCATTTGGAAAAGTAACCAGTCCTTCCATTCCTATTCGTCGATATGCCTATTGTTCAGACACCGCATACGACGAAAGAATTGTTCCGCATATTTTGAATTCAGATTTGGTTTATCATGAAACCACATTCCTAGCAGAAGATACAGAACGCGCCAAAAAGACCTTTCATTCTACGACCATTCAAGCCGCAACTATTGCGAAAATGTCGGGCGCGAAGAAGTTGGTTGTTGGACATTACAGTAGTCGATACAGCGACGATGAGGTGTTCAAGGTTGAAGCACAGACTGTTTTTCCGAATACCGAAATAGCCAACGAGGGCGTTGTTTTCGATCTTTAAAAATCTTTTCTGCAAGTGAGTGTATTTGGTACACTTTCTATATCTTGCAGGTATGAATAAGCAACGATTAAGTTTTTGGCAAATCTGGAACATGAGCTTCGGGTTCATGGGAATTCAATTCGGTTGGGCGTTGCAGATGGCCAACATGAGTTCTATCTATGAATTCTTAGGAGCTAAATCTGGTGAAATCCCCTTGCTTTGGTTAGCAGCGCCGTTGACAGGATTCATTGTTCAACCGATCATTGGATATTTAAGTGATCGCACTTGGCATCCGACATTCGGAAGAAGAAGGCCATACTTCATGATTGGGGCAGTTCTTAGTTCTATTGCCCTGGTACTCATGCCGAATTGCAGTGAGTTGTGGATGGCTGCGGGTCTATTGTGGATTTTAGATTCTTCCATAAATATTTCAATGGAACCCTTTCGCGCTTTTGTTGCTGATAATTTGCCGGAAGAACAGCGCACATTTGGGTTTAGTATGCAATCTCTTTTTATAGGACTGGGTTCTGTAGTAGCGAGCGCTTTGCCATGGATCTTCACCAATTGGGTGGGAATGAAAGACGAAGTAGGACACGTCGGAATTCCGTCGAATGTTAAATGGAGCTTTTATATTGGAGCGGCGGCATTTTTCCTTTTTGTTCTGTATACCGTTGTTACCTCAAAGGAATATCCCCCTGTTAAAGAGGATAATGGAAAGTCATTAGAAAAAAAGAAGGGTGGACTTCTTCATGGTTTGAATGAAATCATGGATGCTATTTTGAATATGCCAAAGCGTATGAAGCAACTAGCATTGGTGCAATTTCTAACATGGCCTGGGCTGTTCTTAATGTGGTTTTATTATACACCTGCTGTTGGCGTAGATATTTTCGGAGGGAGCGCCGATAGCGCGGATCCTGCTATAAAGGAATTGTATAAGCAGGGCACGGAGTTGGCAGGATTGACCTATTCATTTCAAAATTTAATTACGTTTTCATTTGCAATGCTTCTTCCGTTGTTGGTGAAACCGTTCGGACAAAAAATCACCCATCAATTGTGTCTTAGCATCGGTGGTATTGGACTTATTGCACTCTCGTTTATTCACGGTGCTGAGAATCAAATTTATTTGTTTGCTGTAATGGGAGCCGTTGGTATAGCATGGGCGAGTATTCTTTCTATGCCTTATGCAATGCTCGCAGATTGCCTGCCTGCTGATAAAATTGGCGTGTACATGGGCATATTTAATTTCTTCATTGTTCTTCCCGAGATTATTGCGGCGCTATGTTTTGGTTGGGTAATGGATACATTCCTCGATAACAATCGACTTCTAGCCGTTTCACTAGGTGGATGCCTTTTGATTTTAGCAGGAATTTTAACCATGCGCATTAGCGAGACCAAGAACTCTTAGAACTATCTTTGAATTTCTAATTCGAAACGATAGTGGAGCTTGTATCAACTTTTCTTCCAACCCAATACGGCGACTTTGAAATAAAGGCGTTCGATAGCGGCAATGCCGAACTTCCGAACCTAGCTTTAATTCATCCGGCGTGCAATTTATCTGAACCTGTTGTCGTTCGTATTCATTCGGAATGCATGACGGGTGATGTCTTCGGTTCGCGGAAATGCGATTGTGGTGATCAGCTGCATGAAGCGCTTAAGCAATGCGGAGAGGAAAAAGGTGTGCTTATCTATTTGCGTCAAGAAGGAAGAGGAATTGGATTGGTCAATAAATTAAAGGCCTATCAGCTTCAAGATAAGGGAATGGACACTATTGAAGCGAATAATGCGTTAGGCTTCGAGGCAGATCTTAGAACCTTTGACCAAGCGGTAGAAATACTTTTAGAATTGGGTGTTCAACGCGTGAAGCTTTTAACCAATAATCCGCTTAAGATTGAAGCTCTAGAGGGAATTGGTTTTGTGAGTGTTGAGCGAGTGCCTTTGCACGGAACTGAATTCGATTCAAACAGAAATTATTTGAATACGAAGAGAGAAAAAATGGGTCATCAACTTTAAAATTTTCCGCATGAATAGGAAGTTATTCATTTCAATTTTATCAATGACTTTTTCATTGGTGGCGTATTCTCAAAATTGTGAATACACCCCATCAAAGAATATTCAGAAACTGTTGGAGAAATCTTCTGCCAGTAAGAAGTACAAGAGTGAAGAGCGTATGGCGTTTTTGGAGAAGGCTATTGAAGAAGATCCCGAATGTTTGCCATGTCTTTTGAAATTGGGTGAAATGAAATTCATTCATGCTAAACTTTCCAGTTCGAGTTTTGAGAGTTCGCTTAAATTATTTCAAGATCTTAAATTGAAATGCGAGGACTATCATTCTGAAATGTACTATTACATGGGAGCAATGAATTATGCCGGTCGACATTATGAAGAGGCTATTGAGTGCTTTGACAAATTTTTAAGATTTCCAGATGGTGATCCGACCAAATTTAATTCCAATTACGATAAAAAATACAAAGAGGTGGAAGAAGCATTGGTTTCAGTTAAGGCCTACAATAAAATTTATAATAGCAACAAAAACTACGTTTTCAATCCAAAGAAAGTCACAGGTGTTTCAACCCCAAGCGATGAGTACTTGCCAATGATTGCCCCAGATGGTGAAATTTTATTTTTCACACGTTTGATATACAAACAAGCAAAGGGCGATTTAACGGGGAAGCAAGTTGAGGAATTTACATGGAGTAAGCGGATAGATATTAATTCGGAATTTGATAAGGGCGCTCCATTGGAACCACCCTTTAACAAGGGCGGCTCGTATGGAGGGGCTACCTTATCAATCGATAATAAGGAATTAATAATTGCCAAATCAAATCCCGTAAAGGAAAATCCAGATAACATCGATTTGTTTTCGACAAAATTTGAACGGATTACCAAGGAAGACGGAACCACTGGCTACGTCTGGAGCAATTGGGTCAGTTTGGGAGAAGGAATAAATACGCCCGATGGTTGGGAGGCTCAACCTTCCTTAAGCGGCGATGGTCAAACGCTCATTTTCGCAGGAGTGCGTCCAGAGTGCATGAAAGATAATTCCGGCAACTATACCCATGACTTATTTATTTCGCGAAAACAAGCGGATGGCACATGGGGAAAATGTTCTCCGTTACCGGCTTCAATAAATACTGAAGGACAGGAAAAGGCGCCGTTCATTCATAGCGATAGTCACACGGTCTATTTTTCAAGTGACGGGCATCTTGGAGCCGGAGGAATGGATTTCTTTTATGCCAAAATGAATGAAGACGGCTCTATTACTGAAGTAGAAAATATGGGAGCTCCTATTAACGACGATAATGATCAGCTAGGAATTATTGTGAGCAGTGATGGAGAGCTCGCCTATTTTGGAGCGAAAAATTATTCCGGTGAGAAGGGCTATGATATTTTTCAGTTCTATTTGCCGGAAAAGGCAAAGCCAGAGCGTGTAGCAATTATTAAAGGGGAAGTGAAAGGAGATGACGGAACACCTGCCCAAAATGCTTCTGTAACCATTCAATACGCTCAATCGGGAACCGAGGAGCAGGTGAAGGTGAACAACGATGACGGTTCGTACGCCGCAATTGTTCGAACCAATAAAAAAGAAGATGTGGTGTTGAAAGTAGAAGGGGAAAACATTGCCTTTAATGCGCATGTCATTTCGAAAAAAGAGAATGAAGATCCTGCCGCAATCTTGAAATTAAATTTGGAAACATCCGTTGTGGCAGAAAACAAGCCATTCGTAATTAATGATATTTATTACTCCACCAGTTCGACATCAATAAGCGATGAATCAAAGTTGATCTTAGTTCAGTTTGCCGATTATTTGAAAGAACATCCTTCTTGGATTATTGAAATACGTGGTCACACCGATAACATTGGCGTAGATAAGTCGAATGAAGCGCTTTCATTAGGAAGAGCAAATGATGTGAAAGATTTTTTGATATCTAATGGTGTGAATTTGGAGCAACTTTCAGCCAAGGGGTATGGAAAATTAAAACCAATCGCAACCAACGACACCGAAGCTGGTAGAGCCAAGAATAGACGAACTGAATTTGTAATAAAAAAGTTTTAGAATGCGAATAGATATCCTGACCATTCTACCCCGCTTGCTAGACGGACCTTTTGCCGATTCAATTTTAAATCGAGCACAGAAGAATGGTTTGTGTGAAATTCACATTCATAACATTCGTGAATACTCTACAGATAAACACAAGAGCGTAGACGACTATCAATTTGGTGGTGGAGCGGGAATGGTTATGCTCATTCAGCCCATTGCAGATTGTATAGATAAGTTGAAGGCGGAACGCGAATACGACGAGATTATTTATTTGACTCCAGATGGAGATAGACTCAATCAAAGTATGTGCAATACCTTTTCGTTGGGAAAGAATTTGCTCATGATATGCGGACATTACAAGGGAATAGATCAGCGTTTGCGCGATCATTATGTAACGCGTGAAATCTCCATTGGCGATTATGTTTTAAGTGGAGGCGAATTAGCCGCTGCTGTTTTAGTGGATGCAATCGTTCGATTAATTCCGGGTGTTATGAATGATGAGACGAGCGCGTTGACCGATTCATTTCAAGATAACTTATTGGCACCGCCCGTTTACACAAGGCCAGCAGAATATAACGGTTGGAAAGTTCCAGATGTTTTGACTTCAGGAAATTTCAAAGTCATTGATGAGTGGCGCATGCAGCAAGCCTTCGAGAAAACGAAAACGAGAAGACCCGACTTGCTATGAGCACGCCATTAGCGGAAAGAATGCGTCCGAAATCATTCGATGAATACGTAGGACAGTCGCATTTGATTGGCAAGGGCGCAGTGTTGCGAGGCATTATTGAAAGCGGACATATTCCAAGCATGATTTTCTGGGGGCCTCCAGGAGTTGGAAAAACAACCCTGGCAAACATTATTGCGCAAACACAACAACGTCCGTTCTTTTCATTAAGCGCGATCAATAGTGGAGTGAAAGAAATTCGTGAAGTAATAGATCAGGCCGGAAAAGGAGGTCTTTTTCAGAAGAGCGCTATTTTATTCATAGATGAGATTCATCGCTTTTCGAAGAGTCAACAAGATTCTTTGTTAGGTGCAGTGGAGAAGGGAGTTGTAACTCTTATTGGCGCAACAACAGAGAACCCTTCATTCGAAGTGAACGGTGCATTGTTGTCGCGCTCGCAGGTATACACCCTGAATGCGCTCACCAAAGATGAACTCAATCAGTTGTTGAAAGATGTGATTGTTCGCGATGAAGCGCTTCGCGCAAGAAATATTCAATTAGAAGAAACGCAATCGTTGTTGAAATACAGCGGCGGCGATGCCCGTCGATTGCTGAATGTACTTGAGCTTGTCGTAGAATCTATTTCAGAGACGCCTTGCGTAATTAAAAACGCTTCGGTAGAGAACGTCATTCAAACCAATGCTGCACGTTACGACAAGACGGGTGAAATGCATTACGATGTTATTTCAGCGTTTATCAAAAGCGTTCGCGGAAGTCATGCGCAAGCAGCTACTTACTATTTGGCGCGCATGATTAAAGGCGGGGAAGATCCGCTTTTCATTGCACGACGATTGGTCATACTTGCATCTGAAGATATCGGATTGGCCAATCCGAATGCCTTGCTCATCGCTGAAGCTACGTTTCGTTCGGTGCAAAACATTGGATGGCCGGAAGCGCGCATTCCGCTGAGTATGTGCACAGTGTATTTGGCAACCAGCGCGAAGAGTAATTCTGTGTACGCCGCCATTGACGCCGCTTTGGCGATGGTTGAGCAAACTGGTGATTTGCCTGTGCCCATGCATCTTCGCAATGCTCCAACCAAATTAATGAAGGAGTTGGGTTACGGAAAGAACTACGAATACGCGCATGCACACGAGGGAAATTTCGTTCGTCAAGAATTTCTTCCAGAAGAAATTGCTTCGACAGAATTCTACATTCCAGGTAACAATCCGAAAGAAGCAGCCATTTTGAATTGGCTTCAAGAACGTTGGGGAACGAATGAATAAGAATACAACACGAAACTTTGGACTCGATTTATTTCGAGCATTGGCCATTCTGTTGGTTGTGTTGTCTCACGGAAAATTTTTGTTGAATGGAACCGACTTAGAGAATTTTCCTTACGTGAAAATGTTAGACGGCGTTGATTTGTTTTTCGTCTTAAGCGGATTTTTAATAGGTGGAATTTTATTGAAGTCTTCCTCTGAAGGATTGAATTGGCCGGGTGTTGCGCACTTCTGGAAGAGAAGGTGGTTGCGTACTTTACCGAATTATTATTTAATCTTGTTGTTGAATTTTATTTTCGTCTCGGTTGGAATTATCTCAGGAGACCTGAATGTTTTTGGTTGGAAGTTCATCGTTTTCCTTCAAAATTTTTCGAAACCACTCATTGGGTTTTTCTGGGAATCTTGGAGTCTAGCAGTGGAGGAGTGGTTCTATATTTTCACCCCGTTGTTGCTTTGGTTGTTGTTGAAAAAGTTCAAACTGAAAGTTTCTTTTTTGATTGTTACCCTTGTGCTCATGCTCGGACCATTGCTCTATCGCGCTTATTCATTCGATGCAACACTTGACGATTTTTGGTTCGATGTGCAGGTCCGAAAAATTGTCGTTTTTAGACTCGATGCTATTGCCTTTGGATTGCTCCTCGCATGGATTCATTATTTCCATAAAAGTATATGGGACAAGTGGAAGAATGTGATGCTTGTTTTAGGAGTTGGAATTATTTTATTCTTGTTGAATTACAGTGCTTCAAATTCAAGTTTTTACAGACAGGTATTTTATTTCAGCATAACACCTCTTGCCATAGCGTTGGTACTTCCTTGGTTTGAGGGAGTAACATCTTCTTGGAAACGCTTGATCGGAGCGGTGACGCATATTAGCAAGATTTCGTACTCGATGTATTTAATCAATCTTGCATTGGTTGCGCAAGTATTGGGATTGAATTTTCCTGTTCAAGGAAATTTGGACGGTATAATGAAGTACCTCAGTTATTGGGTAATTGTGATTGCGGTTTCTTCGGCGCTTTATTATTTGGTGGAAAGACCGATTCTTCGTTGGAGGGATAACGCTTCGCGATGACGCAACGCGTTGCGATGACAATCTGCGATTGATGACGGCGAAGCCGATGACCGCGGAGCGGATGACACGACACGTCGTGATGACAATCTACGATTGATAAATGAGATGATGTATTTTTGCAGCATGTATAAGCTTCTGATTAAACCTTTCTTTTTTCTTTTTTCTCCAGAAAAGGCGCATTACTTGGCCATGGATTTATTGAAATTTTCCACAAGAATTCCTGGAGGAAAAATGATATTAAAATCAATTTTTAAAGCGAAAGAAAATATGATTATCGTTGCAGGAATTGAATTTCCGAACAAGGTTGGATTGGCTGCAGGGTTTGATAAAGACGCACGTTGGATCGATGAGTTGGCGTTGTTAGGGTTCGGACATGTGGAAATAGGAACGCTAACACCGAAGGCTCAACCTGGAAATGATAAGCCGAGATTGTTTAGACTTCCATTAGACAACGGTTTAATCAACCGTATGGGATTTAATAACGGTGGCGTTGAAGACGCAGCAGTGCGATTAAGAAAACGCAAATCGAATATTATTGTTGGTGGGAATATTGGAAAGAATAAAATCACTCCGAATGAAGATGCGCTAAGCGATTATTTAATTTGCTTGAATGCCCTTCACGACTGTGTAGATTATTTCGTTGTTAATGTGAGTTCTCCGAATACGCCCGGATTGCGCGAGCTGCAAGAGAAAGAACCGTTAATGAAAATTCTTTCTGCTCTTGCTGAAACAAATAATACGTTTCCGAAACCGCGTCCAATCTTTTTAAAAATTGCTCCGGATTTAACAGACGATCAATTGAATGACATTGTTGAAATTGTTCTTCAAACAAAAATTGCAGGAGTCATTGCAACGAACACAACTATTTCAAGAGAGCAGTTGCAAACGAATACGCAAACCATTCAAAGCATTGGAATGGGCGGTTTAAGTGGAGAGCCTGTTCGGAACAGATCAACAGAAGTCATTCATTATTTAAATCAAAAATCGAACGGCGCATTTCCAATTATTGGTGTCGGTGGAATTCACACTACAAAAGATGCGCAAGAAAAAATAGACGCAGGTGCTTCCCTTGTTCAAGTATACACGGGCTTCATCTACGAAGGTCCTGCCATCGCTCGTAACATCGCAAACAACATTCGTTAATCCGCTTCGCGGTCATCGGCCTCGCCGTCATCCGCTCCGCGGTTTTGGTGAATAACTCTGTTGATATGTGTGAATTTCACTTTCGTCGTAGGGCTTCATATGCCGATTATTTTTGATAAAATCGAAAGGTTAAAAAATCGTTAAGGCATATGATTACATTTTTTGGAAAAAAGAAAATCTCAGCAGAGCGCGCAGCAAGCATGTTCGTGAACACCTTGTTAGATTCTGTTGAAGGTGGATTCCCGGAGGTCGCTGGATTTATTCGCGATACCCCAGAGTTTGTTCGTACCCCAAAAATAAGTGACGAAGAATACGGTAAGTTTTTAATGATAGCCATTGTCGGAAACTTCAATTACTTGAATGAACACTTCCGCGACGGAGAAGGCGATTTAATTATTCAACATTGTGTAGATCAGTTCGCGCCTGTATTCGATTTGTCTCCGGTAGCTTTTCAAACCAAATTGAACGACTACAAGAAATTCATGGCTCATGTGAATTTCCCCTCGAAAAATGTTTTGTACAGCATGTCGAAAGCATTTTTCTTCAAGTACGAATTGAATCAATACCAAGACGAATACTTCAGAAGCATGAATACACCGAACCCAATTTTCTTGAAGAGTTTGGATGAGGTCATGCGTAATTTCATTTGGGACTGGTCTGCCTTCTGCGACAAGTACAAGGTTCAGTTAGGCGCAGCCTAACACACGTTGTGATGACAATCTTCGATTGATGACGGCAAAGCCGATGACACTTCGTGATTACGAACTACTTAGTTTTTGAGAAAGTATTCCAAAAAAGTATCTTTTCCGATTATAAGATCACTTACGCTTGGCACTAAACCTAAATCCGGTAGAATAGGTGTTCGTGAGTAATTGAAAGTATCATCGTAGTTGTATCGAATTGTAGGCACGGCAAAGGTAATACCCGAATTATACAGTTGAATTGGCGCTGTGTTGCCCCATGTGCCACTTACACTGGCATTGCACGGTGTCCCCACAAGTTTAGCTCGTTCATTGTTTTGAAGAAGTTGAGCGAAATCGCAAGCCGCAGAGACAGTATTCCCATTCATGAATAACATTACTTTTCCTGTGTAAACTAGAGCTCTAGATTGCACAGTTGGTATGTGGAAAAAGGCCGTGTCTCGTTCTGCTTTTGGTGTTTGGCTCAGAGTGTAATATTGATAGTAATCGTTGTCTCGACTAAAATGTCTCTCTATTAATTTCGGAAAGCGTTTCTGGGTGAATTTTGATAAAAGCTTGTAGGAGTAGTCGCTTGTTTTCCAAATGATATTATTTGGAGTATTCAAGCCAGCTCGGAACAAAAACGAGCATACATATTCTACTAAGGCACTTGACCCTCCTGGATTATTTCGAACATCAATGGCAATATCATGAATACCGAGTTCTTTCGTTTTTTTAAAGAACTTCCAAATTTTTTTATAATCGTTGTGAAAGGGCTTAGGCGCAAAGGAATTAATTTTTAAAATAGCTTTTTTTTCTTTGAGTAAAAAAGTGCTTTGAATATTTGTTTTGGTTGATTTAAAGTAATTTTTGAGATGTAGTCGAAGTTCCTTGTAATTGACTAGTGCAATGGGAACGCTGTCTATTCTGTTATTGAAGGAATACTTGACCATTTCATGGTATCCCGCTTTTTGAGTTGGATTTGCGAAGAATTGTGCAGGTATGTAATAATTTCCAGCCGCTTCTTCGCTAGCATTCATCGCATTACCCTCATCCATGCACCATTTCTTGGCTAGAGAATGCAATTCAACCATTGATAATTTTCCGATTGAAAGTATTTCGCTTCCAAGAGGAGGGCCTTGAATATAATCTTTTTCAATGTAATACTTTCCTTGAATGGGTTGAATGAACAAGGGTAAGAATCCGGATTCCCTGGCGCAAACATCATGCAATAGTCCGAAGACATAGGTTTGCAAATGCGAGTCTTCGACAACTTGAATAAATCGATTTAAATTTTGTGCATGTTCTATCATTGTTCTTCCTTCGGTGTAATAGGAAAAAGCTTTTGTGTAGGCACTATCGAATTTTTCTTTACCGCAGTACGCAAAAGGATCTGGATGAACAGTTAGAAGCTTTTCTTCAAGTTCTTCCAAATCTTCGAGTAAATACTCGACGCAGATTTTAGTTTCAGTTCTATTGCTTTTGTTATAGTCCCTGGAATTAGGGTCAAAGCATGGGATTGTTTGCGCCGAAACTTGAATGGCTGCAACAACAAAAAGAAACCAAAGGATTTTCCGCACTTATTCGTCGTTGCGTTTTTTAACCATGGTTAAGATCGTTGCAAGTGCAACAGTCTCTCCGGTTTCATCATAAACATCAACCAAGAACTTCACAATGCCTTTCGATATGTCGTCTTCGCTGCGTTTCTCTTGCGCAATTTTTTCCTTCACGGTAAAGCGAACGGCAATGGTCATTCCTGGATAAACAGGCTTCGTGAACCGCGCTTCATCTATTCCGTAGTTCAACAATACTGGACCTTTCTTCGGATCTACAAACAATCCTGCTGCTTTCGATAAAACGAAATATCCGTGAGCCACTCGGCGCTCGAAGATGGTTCCTTCCAAAGAGGTGGCGTCCATGTGGGCGTAGAAATTATCACCACTCACATTCGCGAAATTTACAATGTCTGATTCTGAAACTGTGTGCTTGTGTGTGAATACAGTATCTCCAACAACAAGGTCTTCGAAATGCTGACGGAACAAATGCGGTTGTGCTTCGGCTTGCTCTCCGCCTTGCTGATAAACACCTGTAATGGCTGTCAACATAGTTGGTGATCCTTGAATAGCCGTGCGCTGCAAGTAATGCATGACACCACGCTTTCCACCCATTTCTTCTCCACCTCCCGCACGTCCAGGTCCGCCGTGAACGAGCATAGGCATTGGACTTCCGTGGCCTGTGCTCTCTTTCGCGCTGGCTCTGTTCAACACTAAAATTCTTCCGTGATGCGTTGCGGCATTCAAAACGAAATCGCGTGCAATCGTTGTGTCGTTTGTGGTAATGCTACACACCAAACTTCCTTTTCCTAGTTTAGATAGAGCAACAGCTTCTTCCGTTGTGGTATAAGGCATTAACGTAGAGATAGGCCCGAAAGCTTCAATGTTGTGTGAACTTAATTTTTCGAAAGGTTTGTCGTTCAACAAGAGTGTTGGCGACATGAATGCACCCTTCGAATCTTCAGCTTCAATCAGATTTATGGCATCGTTTCCAAATACAACTTCACTCTCTTTTTTCAATTCATTCAACGCGGCAAGAACATCTTCGCGTTGCGCCTTTCCGGCCAATGATCCCATGCGAACTTTCTCATTACGCGGATCACCAATGGCAGTTTGTCCAAGTGCTTTCACAAGCGCTTCTTGAACGTCTGACAAATATTTTTCAGGAACTAAAATTCTTCTTACTGCAGTACATTTCTGCCCGCACTTCACCGTAATTTCTTTTCGAACTTCCTTCACGAATAAATCAAACTCTTCTGTGCCTGGTGCTGCGTCTAGTCCGAGAATAGCGGCGTTCAGCGAGTCGGCTTCCATGGTGAATGGAATAGCTTGATCGACAAGACGAGGATGTGACTTCAACATTTTTCCAGTAGAGGCAGAACCTGTAAAGGTTACTACATCTTGCATTTCCAAATGATCGAAAATGCCGTTGGCACTTCCGCAAATCAATTGCAAGGCGCCTTCCGGAAGAATTCCTGAAGCGTGAATATCACGAACAACCACTTCTGTTACATAAGATGTCAGTGTTGCAGGCTTCACCACGGCAGGAACACCCGCCAATAAATTCACAGCTATCTTTTCCAACATTCCCCATACCGGGAAGTTGAATGCGTTAATGTGCAATGCAACGCCTTCCTTTGGAACCATAATGTGGTGACCAATGAAGGTGCCTTCTTTCGAAAGTTTGGCTAGTTCTCCGTCAACATAAAATGAAGAGTCTGGAAACTGCTTGCGCAATGAAGCGTAAGCGAACAAATTTCCAATTCCTCCGTCAATATCAATCCAAGAGTCAATCTTCGTTGCACCGGTCTTCACGCTCACAGCATAATAAGCTGCTTTGCGCTCTGTGAGATAAAGTGCAAGGGCCTTCAACATTCTTCCGCGTTCTTGGAAGGTCATTTTGCGAAGTGCGGGGCCTCCTGTCTCGCGTCCGTAGTTCAGCATAGCGCCGAAGTCGAGGCCTGTGCTATCCGCTACCGTAACCAATTCTCCGTTCACAGCATCGAACAACTCTGTGCCCGTTCCGCTTCCTGAAACCCATTGCCCTAAGGCGAAATTTTGAAGTTTTTGCATCTGATTTTTCTCTTGTTGCGAAGTTAATCGGAAAGTGCCGCACTTGGAATGATTGATGTATTTTTACAGCATGAATAAGGTTACGCATTTAATTACCGGTGGATGTGGTTTTGTGGGAAGGAATATGGTGAAGAGACTCTTCAATACCACCGAGGCTCAATTGATTTTTATAGACGACTTGTCTGTTGGAACGCATCCCGACACCTGGCTGAACGCGACCAAAACCAATTACGGTGAAAGCTTCACGGTTTACAATGGAAGATTACTATTCATTCACGCCGATGCCTTGAAGGTGATGCGTGCGTTTTCAGAGGATGAAAAATACTTCGAGAAGAATTTTCAGTTTGAAATCGATCGCATCAACGATGTCTTCCACTTCGCGGCTATTGTAGGTGGAAGAACGAAGATTGATGGAGATCCTATGGCTGTAGCATTAGACCTTGCCATTGATGCAGAAATGTTTTATTGGGCATGTCGTTACAAACCGGAAAGACTCATGTATCCGAGTTCTTCGGCTGCTTATCCGATCGATCTTCAAACGATAGACGGAGCGATAGCTTTAAAAGAGTCGGATATCGATTTCAAAAGAATGGGCGAGCCAGATATGACTTACGGATGGAGTAAATTAACAGGAGAGTTCCTCGCAAAGATTGCAGCTTCGCATTACGGTTTGAAGGTGACGTGTATTCGTCCATTTAGCGGATACGGTGAAGACCAAGATTTAACGTATCCCGTTCCTGCTATTGCAGCGCGCGCTGCGAAGAAAGAAGATCCGTTTGAAGTGTGGGGAAGTGGAAATCAAGGAAGAGACTTCGTTCACATCGACGATGTAATCGACTGCATCTTATTGGCTATGGATCACATTCACGACGGAACAGCCATTAATATTGGAATGGGGAAACTCACTTCCTTCAATGAAATTATTGGTGTGTTCTGCGGATACGCAGGATACGAGCCGACGATAAAGCCTTTGCTAGATAAGCCTGTTGGCGTGCATTCTCGCTATTGCGACATGAGCTTCGTTCAAGAGAAGTTGGGATGGACAGCGAAGATTTCCATTGAAGAAGGAATGAAGCGCGTGTACGAAGCCGCAGTTAAAAAACTCGCTGCTCAAAACTCATGAAGAAAAGAACCATTGTTTGCTTCGGTCCAGGTCCGCGCTTCAAAGGCGGAATGCAGAACTACAACACTTCGTTGGCGTTGGCATTGGACAAGGAAGAGCAGAACAATGTGCATATTGTAAGCTGGACGCAACAGTATCCGGCGATTATCCCGAGAGAGTTCGTAGATAAAAGCAGTACTACTGATTTGTTGGAAGGAAGTCGCGTGAAGGTGACTTACTTAACGAACTACAACAATCCATTCAGTTGGATCGAAACCGCGAAGTACATCATTTCATTGAAACCAGAAATGGTAACCTTTCAATGGAGCATTGCCTTGCAGGGATTGCCCATGTCGCATATCGCTAGGCGATTGCGTAAGGCAGGGATTCATGTGGTGTTCGATATTCATTTTGTTATTCAAAAAGAGCACAGTTCCATAGATAAATTTTTGACAAAGTATGCATTGAAGCATGCTTCTTCTTTTGTGGTTCATGCGTTGCATACTTATGAAGAATTGAAAACGGTATTCCCCGAACGTTCGTTCGGTTTGGTGGAAAAGCTAGATATTCATGAAAAGAAATACACTTCAGTTGTGAAATTGTATCATCCGATATACGACTTGTATAAACCCATTCCGAATTTCAATGTTGAAGAAGAAAAGACAAAGTTGGGATTGAAGAAACACGTCTTTTTGTATTTCGGTTTCATTAGAAAGTACAAAGGACTCGACATGGCCATTCAAGCATTCGCTGAGTTGTGTGGGGAAAGAGACGATGTGTCGTTTTTAATTTGTGGAGAATCTTTTTGGAAAACGCTCGACGATTCGAAGTGGAGCACAAAGGTCAAGCAAATGCTATTCGGTTGGGCGAAGAAAATTGTGCTTCGCAAATCAGACGACGAGCGCGAAGACAATCCGTTGGAATGGATTGAGAAATTGGGTGTTCAAGAAAGCTGCGTGGTGTTCAATCGATTCATTTCGAACGAAGAATTACCGAAGTTTTTTCAAGTGTCCGATGCGGCAGTGTTGTTCTACAGAACAGCCACACCAAGCGGCATTGAATCGTTGAGTTACAATTTCAAGATGCCTATACTGGCGACGAGAGTGGGCCATTTTCCGGAAACAATTGTAGACGGATTCAACGGCTATTTGGCCGAAGCCGAAAATATTCATAGCATGAAAGATCAGATGGTGAAGTTCTTAGATTCACCCATTAATAGAGACAATGTTGCGAAGGCAACAGAGAACATGAGTTGGACCAATTACGCAAAAGCCATTTGCAATTATGAGTAACATTACACACGACAGAAAGAGCTACGATAAAAATAGCCTAGAGGTTGAAGACTTGAAAGCCGCTCCGCATGAGATGTTAGAGTTATGGTTGAATGAAGTAAAGGAGTTACACGATTACAACGCCATGGTTGTGAGTAGTGTCGACGCATCCGGACAGCCGCATTCGCGCGTGGTATTGCTTCGCGGTGTGAATGAAAAAGGCTTGAATTTCTATACCAATTACGATTCGAATAAAGGAAAAGAAGTTGAACAGAATAACAAAGTTGCGTTGAATTTTTTCTGGCCTTCTTTAGAGCGTCAAGTTCGTGTGGAAGGAGAATTGCAGAAGTTGAGTGAAGAAGAGAGCGACGCATATTTCAATTCGCGTCCGCGCGAAAGTCAGATAGGAGCCTGGGTTTCACCACAGAGTGCAATCATAGATTCGCGCGAAGTGTTGAACGAACGCTTTAGAGAATTCACGAATAAGTTCGAAGGACAATCGGTTCCGCGACCTTCGCATTGGGGCGGATATCTTATTCGTCCGAATTATTTTGAATTTTGGCAGGGCAGACCGAACCGCTTGCACGATCGTTTGACCTATTCTTTGGTTGAAGGGAATTGGTCAATTGGAAGAATGGCGCCGTAATTTTTTTGGGATAGGCAAAAAAAGGGAACCTTTCGGTTCCCTTCTCTTTCAAAAAAAACATAAGATTATTTTCTAGTGTTGTTCGCAATAGAAACAATTGCACGAAGCATTTCTGCCGCTGCTCGTGAAAGAACAATGATTAAATATCCTGCAATAACAGAGATAATAGCGCTTTCTATTCCACCGCCCTTTATGAAGCCACCTGGGATGAATCTGCCAATCATTCGGCTTTCTTCTACAAGTTCAGTGAAAATACCGAAGAAGAAGCCGACAACAGCGAACCACGTTCCAGCCCATTCTCCAAAGGTTTGAACGAAGTGTGAATAAACAGGGATTGCAACGAACTCATCGCCTTCTACAGACGTTTCGTTCACTTTTGATTTTCTGTCCCACCAGATTTGGAAGCTAACCCAACCGGCTGCAGCAATAATTAGCCACAAGATAAGGAATACCACAACCACCTTTGCAGGCGCGTCGAACAGATTGTTGTCAGCAGCCTCATACATGATGTATAGAGGAAGTAAGGCGTTAATTATGGCAAGTGCCAAATAAACATACCCAATCGGTTGTCTGAACATTTTGCCAGAATCGAT
>JBIIWZ010000032.1:0-16758 GCA_044338665.1 Flavobacteriales bacterium | reverse complement strand
CTATAGCCGCTTGAGGCAACCCTTAAACTAAATCTCGTCTAATCACAAATTACTGGTGTCAATAGAACGCTCTCAACAAGAACTTATTGACGGTTGCCTTAAAGGAGACAGCCGAAGCCAGCATGCTGTTTATAAGATGTATTATGGGAAAATGAAAGCTGTTTGTTTGCGCTACGCAAGCTCCACAGACGAAGCGAAAGATATGGTGCAAGACGGATTCATTAAAGTTTTTTCTAGTTTGGAAAAGTTTGAAGGAAACGGATCTTTAGAGGGTTGGATTAGACGGATTATGGTAAACTTATCCATTGATCAGTACCGAAAGAAGAAGCATCACGTGGATCTTGATTTGGAAAACTCAAAGCACTTAGTAGAAGAAAATGCTGAAGAGGAAGACGAGCAAGAATCAGACATTTACGATTTTCAAGCCCACCACATCGTGGAAGCCATGCAACAATTGTCACCTGTATACCGTACAGTTTTCAACTTGTATGTCTTCGAAAACTTTTCTCACCAAGAAATTAGTGAGAAACTCGGCATTAGTTTAGGGACCTCAAAAAGTAACTACGCAAAAGCCAAGAAGAACATGAAAAAGATATTAATAAAAAATAAAATTAACGAGGCGAATGAATCGTAACCCGTTGGATAAATTTGAACAAGGAATTCAGGAAGCTTATAATAATTATGAGTTACCATATAGTTCTTCCGAATGGTCGCAAGTAAGCCGAAGAATTCTTCGCAAGCGACTTTTCACAAGTCTTGCCTTGTGGGGAAGTGCAGCGGCTGTTATTACTGTTGTTGGTGTTTCTGGATATTTCGTTCTGTCTAATCAGAAGGAAACACCAATCGCTAACACTCCTAATTCAGTTGAAATAGTGAATTCTGTTCAAGCGCCTAATGGCAGTGAAGACGATTCTTTGAAAAAGACTAGCTTAAATGAATTACTTGAAGATTTCAGCGGCCCATCTTTGACACAGTCTAATACGCACTTGGCTAATGTTATTCCGAACTCTCAAGATTTATCTTTTTCAAACCAGACCCCTGAAATCCCTGAGGTCATAGGTACAGTGCCAGCTGCCGACATACTTGAAATCAATAAAAAATCATTATTGATTGAACCGAGCGTTCGCAGTGCTTGTGCAGGTGCTGAAGTGAATTTCAATGCGAAGAACAGCCCGAAAAACGGCAGCTACTTGTGGAATTTCGGTGACGGAAGTTTTTCCAATCAGGAAAACCCCGCGCATGTTTACAAGTCCGCAGGAATATTCGACGTATCGCTTTCTGTAACTGATCCTCACAACGGACAGATTTCAACTATTGCTATGCGTGATTTAATTACCATAAATCCAAAGCCGGAAGCAGATTTTGAATGGACCTACATCAATAGTCCTGTTGGAGAACCGACCGCTAAATTTGTCAACACCAGCATTAATGCGAATACGTTCATTTGGAAATTTTCAGACAACAAGACATCTACCGAAATTTCTCCAAGTGTAATCTACAATGCAAAAGGAAAGCAAGCGGTAATTCTCGAGGTTCACAATTCTTTTGGCTGCATAGACGAGCAAGTGAAAATTGTACAAGTGAACGCCGATTTTAATTTAGGTGCTGAATCTTCCGTGAGTGCATCAGACATTTCGTTCATGCCAGAAGCCCTAAAGAAAGGTGGCAACAAATTCAAACTAACGGTTTACGATGGTGAGAATATTGTTTTCGAATCGAACTCTAAAACAAAAGCGTGGAAAGGAGAGTCTAAGGGTGGGAAGAAAGCGATTGCGGGACAAAAGTTTCCTTGGATCGTATTGATATATGGAGAGAACGGAACCGACGCTCGTTATTATAGCGGCACCGTAACAATTGTACCTTAACCAAAACCTCATATACCTAAAACTGAAGGGCCTTTTCGAAGGCCCTTTTGTATGTATTAATTCTTAACAAACCCTCGAGCTTTTATCTTAAATTTGCACCGCCTTATTTTATGACAAAGCTGTGCAACTTTTTGTTCAGCAAAAACGTCTAAAACAAAATCAATCTAAAGAATGAATAAATTCTTATCCTTACTTTTTTTCAGCCTTTGCTCTCTTTATGCTCATTCTCAAATTACGGCAATGTATACAGGCACTCTTTCTGCTTGTGGAGGTACACTTGCCGATGATGGCTTAGGCGGACCATATACCAATGCTAATTACACGCTGACCATTTGCCCTGATGTACCAGGCGATGTAATTCAGCTCGATTTTTCTGCCTTCGCTTTGCAAACCTCTCCAAACGGAAATAACAGTGATTACCTCTCAGTTTTTGACGGCCCAAACACTTCGTCACCTTCTTTAGGAGATTATACCGGCGGCTCGTTGCAAGGTCTTCAAGTAACGGGAACCGTTAATAATCCTTCTGGGTGTTTGACAATTGTTTTCTCGGATAACGGAAATGCCAATGCTAATTCTCCTGGATTTGAAGCTGCTATTTCTTGCACAACACCTTGCGCCCCCCCAACTCAAAACTCTGTCATTGCAAATCCATTGCCTATTGGGCCCGAACAATCAATAGCCGTTTGTATTGGTGCTTCTGTTGAATTTAATGGAATTGGATCCTTTGCTGAACCAGGATTTTCATTGGCTCAATATTTTTGGAATTTTGATGATGGCACCATTGACAACTTCTCTGGGCAAACAACTTCACATGTTTTCAACGAGCCTGGTGAATATGTGGTTACACTTACCGTTGAAGACAACAACGGTTGTCAAAGTTTAAATACCACTCCCCTTCAAGTTTTAGTATCTACAATTCCTACTTTCCCTGAATTGAATAACATTACAGAGACCACCTGCTTTGGTGAGCAAGTAATATTAACGGGATCTGCACAAAGCACCCAATGGACTGCTTTACCTCCGCAGGTTGTTGCGGGAACCACTTACCTCGCTGACGGAGCAGGATTCTCCTACTCAACATCTTTGAATTTCGACTTTTTTGACCCAGGTTCAACACTTACGACTTGTGCAGATTTGTACAGTATTATGGTAAACATGGAACACAGTTATATGGGCGATCTTGGGGTATCAATTACCTGTCCTGATGGAACCACTGTAGACCTCGTTACTTGGGGAACAAATGGTGGTGGCGGAACTTTCTTAGGCGAAGCCAACGATGACCTTTCCACTACAGAAGGGATCGGATTTGATTATTTCTGGGCACCTAACTCTACAAACGGAACGTGGGGACAAGGAGCAGCAGGTGGCTTAACAACTCCAACCGGAGGGCCAACTCCAGGAAATGCATTAATCTCAGGAACATACGCTGCCTCTGGAAATATGTGCGACCTTGTTGGATGCCCGCTTAACGGCGCTTGGACCTTAACGATATCAGATAACTTAGGCGCTGACAATGGATATATTTTCTATTGGGGAATTAACTTCAACCCAGCTCTTTTCCCGGGAATCACAACCTTCACTCCTTCGATTGGTATTGATTCCGATTCTTCTTACTGGACAGGTCCAAACATCGTAGTTATTGACGCTGACGCTGATATTGCAACCATCGACCCTCCGGGACCTGGAACCTACGACTACACATATCACGTGGTGAACAACTTCGGTTGTTCGTTTGACTCAACTATTCAAATCACATTTACTGAGCCGTTAACCATTACAGCAGGACCTGATCAAATTTATTCTTGCGGTGACCTTACCCTTCAAGGAGGATTCCAAGGAATTCCAACTCCGAGTTGCGCGCAGGATGGGGGTGTCTTTAATTATTGTTACACCAACGGAGAGAACTTTACCTGGACGTTTTGTCCGGATGTACAGAACGATGGCGTTTCTTTCATGACCTTTGATTTTATATCAGGACAAATGGAAGGCTTTTTTGAAAACTTCAGTGTCTATGATGGGCCAAATACTGCCTCCCCCCAAATCGGCACATGGAATACCGGTGATGCCACAGGACAGTCTTGGACTGCCACTAATCCAACAGGTTGTATTACAGTTACATTCACTGCGGACGGGTCAGTTGCCTGTTCAAGCGGTTCATACCAACCTTGGACCTACGATGTGAATTGTACCAACGGAGGACCTCAGTACACATGGGAATGGACGCCTTCAGGCAATTTAAACAATCCGAATATTCCTCAACCGACCATGAGTTCTTTGGCTCAACAAACCACTTATACGCTTGTTGGATACCCCGTGGGTCATCCCGATTGTGCAAGCACAGACCAAGCTATCGTAAGCATTGACCCTGTAGGAGATCCTGGAATAGACAATTCAATTAACATTTGCTCTACTGACCCGGCTTTCCAAATGTTACCGCTTCTTGGAGGCACACCTGTAAGCACTGGTGTTTGGACGAACCCGAGCAATGCAGCGGTGCCGTTGGGTATTTTCGATCCATTGACCATGCCTTCGGGAAACTACACCTATACGGTTACACTTGGAACATGTTCGTTGTTTTCAACATTGAATATTGCATTTGCTGGTCCAACGACCATGACTATTGCGAACGACACTGCAATTTGTTATTTGGGCGATTTGAACTTAGATCAATTGACTCAAGCATCCGGACAGGCGCCATTCACGTATGAGTGGACATACAATGGGACTGCTGTAGCAAATACGCCTGATGCTCAAATTAATCCGACTGTAAGCGGACAAGCTTGCTTAACGGTTGTTGATGACTGCGGATATACGATCACACAATGCTTCAACGTAGCCGTTGCGCCTGATGTGGCTGTAACCTTCACTTCTCCTGACCCTTCTAAATGTTGGCCAGAGACTTTAACATTGGTGAATACTACGGATCCTAGCCTATATCAAAACATGGCGTGGGAAATCAGTAACGGCGATTATGTTTTAAATCAGGATCAGTTAGACTTGAATTTCGCAGCACCTGGCAATTTCGATGTAACGCTGTCAGTTGTAACAAGTATTGGTTGCACATATAGCACAACGATTTCGAGCTTCTTAACTTCATTCGATCCGCCTGTGGCTGGATACATTGCTGATCCGCAGCCAACAGATGCGAACAATACCGTTATTAATTTCACAGATCAATCATTAGGTAACATTGTTACCTACGATTGGATCTTCAACATCGGAGCGCCACTCGGAACATCTTCTGCTCAGAATCCAACCTTCGCCTTTCCACAAGGAACGGGAGGAGAATATCCAATTCGTTTAACTGTTACCGATGCAAACGGATGTACTGACTTCATTGAAGGTGAAATCATCATTCGCAACATCTTCCAGTATTACCTTCCAAATACATTCACACCGAACAACGACGGCTTGAACGACGTAATTATGATGGTTGGAAGCGATATTGATGAAACCCGTTTCAAATTAGAAATCTTCAACCGATGGGGAGACATTGTATTTAGTTCAACAGACCCAGAAAAGGCTTGGACCGGAAACGCCTACGGCGGTGATTATTATTGTCCTGAAGGGTCTTACAACTGGACCGGTGTAGTCATATCTAAAACAACAGGCGAGCGTTTTGAAATTCAAGGATACTTGCACTTGATTCGCTAACAAAAATCTTTTTATTGAGGCGCCCTCTAGGTTTATCTTAGAGGGCGTTTTAATTTCTTATATGGCAGGCAATACAGTATTCGGTTGGGTAATAAAAAAGAGGCTTCATCAAATGGAGCTCTTCAAGCAATACCCTATTGAGGTGCAAGAAGAAATTCGTCAAAAACTTATCGATGAGGCAGCGCTCACGACGTTCGGAAAGGAACATAATTTCGAGCACATTCATTCGCTTGAAGACTTCCGCAAGGCTATACCCCTTCGTTCTTACGAAGATCATTTTCCTTATATAGAAAAAATGATTCAGGGGGAAGGAAATGTGCTGTGGCCAGGGAAAACCAAGTGGTTCGCGAAGAGCTCAGGCACCACGAATAGTCGAAGTAAATTCATTCCTATTTCAAATGAAAATTTGGAGGAAGGACATTATAAAGGTGGAAAAGATCTGCTCGCTATTTTCTATCAGCTTCGAGACAATGCTGATTTGTTCTCTGGAAAAACATTGATCGTTGGCGGAAGCACGAAAATGAATGAAGAGGAAGAGAACACCATTGGCGACTTAAGTGGAATAATCATATCAAATTTGCCTTTCTGGGTGGAAATGAAACGTGTTCCTCAACGCGAAATTTCACTCATGGACAATTGGGAGGAAAAGCTCGATGCTATGGCGCTGAACACCATGAACGAAGATGTTCGTGTGCTTTCAGGTGTTCCAAGTTGGACCCTACTCCTCTTGCGAAGAATATTAGAATTGAAAAAAGCCAATCACATACATGAGGTTTGGCCGAACCTTCAGATGTACATGCACGGAGGAATAAGCTTCGCGCCGTATCGCGAGCAGTTCAATGCTATACTTCCGAATGGAACCACAGATTATTTCGAAACGTACAATGCGAGTGAAGGATTTTTCGGAATTCAAGATCAATTGAATTCAAATGAAATGTTGTTGATGTTGGATTACGGTGTGTACTACGAATTCATTCCGTTAGAGGAAATAGAAAAGGAAAATCCACGAGCGCTGAGCCTTGAAGACGTTGAACTCAATCGCATTTACGCACTCGTAATTTCAACAAACACGGGGCTATGGAGATATGTCATTGGTGACACCATTCGCTTCACCCACCTCTACCCTTTCCGATTTCGTATTGTTGGAAGGACGAAGCAGTTCATTAATTTAACCGGTGAAGAACTCATGGTGGAAAATGCGGAAGCCGCATTGCGCAAGACCTGCACGCACATGAACATCTACGTTGTAGAATACACCGTTGGTCCTTTCTTCCCGAAAGAAAATGAAACAGCAGCGCATGAATGGTTCATTGAATTTGAGAACAATGATTTTGATTTTGATCGATTCTGTTTTTTATTGGATGAGAATTTACGCGATGAAAATTCGGATTATGATGCGAAGCGAAATACAAATTTGAATTTAGGATTTCCAATTATTCATAAAGGAAAGAAAGATGTGTTTTATACTTGGTTGAAGTCACGAAACAAGTTAGGTGGACAACATAAAATTCCTAGATTAGCAACAGACCGTATGTGGTTGGAAGAATTAATTGAATTGAACAAATGAGAAAGTTTTTAAGCGCTTTGTGTGTTTGCCTCTTTGCGCTTGTATTCCGCATACACGCGCAACATCATGTGCAGTGCGACGCGCTTGGCAATACCTACGACGTATGCGCCGATCACATAAAGAAGCACAGTTCTAACTTCAACATAGATTATAGACTGAGTACGTTGCAATACGGGACTTCTGCGCAATTGGATTTAACAAATCCGTTGGTTCCCTTTTTGTTTTTCCAAGATCAGAGTTCGTTGGTATTCTTCGACAACAATTTGAATGTCTTGGAAGACCCCATATTCTTGAATGAAAAATTCCAAGGACAAATAACCTGCGCTGCGGGATCGAAGGGCGATGCACTCTGGTTATACGACGCGAATTCTAGTACCCTTATTCGCACGAACAGACAATTCGAGGTTCTAAGTAAATCTCCGAATCTATCGTATCTCTTAAAGACGACACTTCAACCCAAACAGATTATTGAAAGTGGTCAGCGTGTCTATTTGATTGATTCTGAAAAAGGAATTCTACTATTTTCCCTTTTTGGAAATTTAGAAATTCAAGGCAATGCCTATTTAACCCCTGACCCTGTTTATCGCTGGAACGACTGCATTTATTTCCGAATGGAAAACGCGTTATATGAATGGAAAAACACCGATGCGAATCCTCGTATTTTGAGTTATTTCGAATTGAACGAATTGAACGATAAAAATACTTGGGTCATTTGTGACGGCCAACTCTTCTACACCTCTCTAGAATCGGGCGAAATGCGCGAAATAAAAGTTCTTGAAAACTTCGATAAATAAGACTTCGATATTCCATTTATTTTCTCTATTTTCGAACCTCATTATTACCCAAACGAATTATGCATATAGCCATTGCCGGGAACATCGGTTCAGGAAAGACTACGCTCACGACTTTAATCGCGAAGCACTACAAATACACCGCTCATTTTGAAGAAGTAGATAACAATCCGTATTTAAGTGATTTTTACAAAGACATGCAACGTTGGTCGTTCAACTTGCAAGTGTTTTTCTTAAGAAGTCGTTTCAGACAGCTGATTGATATTAAGAAGAAGTCGAAGAAAATTGTGCAAGACCGCACCATTTACGAAGACGCCTACATCTTCGCTCCGAACTTGCATGCGATGGGTTTAATGACTACTCGTGATTTCGAAAACTATTCAGATTTGTTTGGAGTTATGGATGAGTTCATTACTCCTCCAGACTTGCTTATCTATTTGCGTGCTTCAGTTCCATCGTTGGTAACGAACATTCAAAAACGCGGACGTGAGTATGAAGAAGCCATTCGCTTAGATTATTTAACGCGTTTGAATGAGCGTTACGAAGCTTGGGTTACGACATACACGAAGGGTAAGTTGTTAATCATTGACATCGACAACAATCGCTTCCATGAGAATCCTGAAGACTTAGGCACCATCATTAGCGGTATTGAAGCGCAGTTGAACGGGTTGTTCTAATTAACGAACGAAGACTAAGGTATTCGCATCGCTTAATTTTTCATTGAACGAATAGCCTTCTTCCTTGAATTTCTGAAGTTCTGCTATTGACTTTGCGTTCGATTCAATTACGAAACGCGCCATGCTGCCTCTTGCTTGTTTCGAAAATGTTGGAATGCTTTTGAGTTCATTTCCCTTCGATTGAAAGAATTTGAAATGAAGAATTTTCCGGTTGAAATTTTTCATGTCGATGAGTTTGAAATACTCATCAGAAGCTAAGTTCAACAAATATCCTTTCTGCGCAATTTCATTCTCAAGATTCTTTGAAACGTTTTCACTCCAATAAGAATAAAGTGTCTTTCCTGATTTCGTTTTGTATGGTGTTCCAACCATGAGTCGGTATGGAAGAACCACATCTGTTGGCTTCAAAACTCCATAAAAACCGCTGAGTATGCGAAGAGATGACTGCGCTTGTTTCCAACTTGTTTTTGAAAACGATTTAGCATCGAGCGATTTGAACGCTTCACCGCTGAATAGCATGGCTGCGGGAATACCCTTCGACAACTCTTTCTTGTTCCAGTTTTGAAAACGCTGTTGCGTATTTAACGCGAGTTCATCTGTGATCTTCATTTTCTGTTTCCATTCTGCAACAGTCACTTTTTTCAATTCAGAACACAAGACTTCTGTTTCAGCAATGAATTGAGGAGAGGTGGCTTCACCGTTGAACCCTTGAATCGATTCGTTCATGAGTTTCGAAGGCGAGAGAATGGCTAGAAAAAACGAAGACATTAGAAGTTTGGTTTTAGCAAATACTGCGAATAGAATTTATCAATCTCTTCCACCGCCTCTTCCGCGGTGTCTACCACTGAGAAAAGCATCATATCTTCCTCATTGATGTTGTTCTCTTCCTCTAAGATGGTCTTCCGAATCCAATCGACCAACCCTTCCCAGAAAGATTTTCCAACTAGAATAATGGGAAAGCGACCGATCTTGTAAGTTTGAATAAGCGTTAACGCTTCGAAGAATTCATCGAGAGTTCCGAATCCACCTGGCATTACAACAAACCCTTGGCTGTACTTCACAAACATAACTTTTCGAACGAAGAAATAATCAAAGTTGATGCTCTTGTCGTAATCAATGTATGGATTCGGGTATTGTTCGAAAGGAAGCTTTATGTTTAGACCAACGCTAGCGCCTTGTCCGTCTTTCGCGCCAATGTTTCCGGCCTCCATGATACCTGGGCCGCCACCTGTAATAACACCATAACCTTTTTGCGTAAGCATGAAAGCAATTTCCTTAGCCGTTGAATAGTATTTGTTATCGGGCTTGGTGCGAGCTGAACCAAAAATAGAAACGCAAGGACCAATGGCCGCCATGCGCTCATACCCTTCAACAAACTCAGAAAGAATTTTAAAAATACTCCAACTGTCGTTCGACTTTAACTCGTTCCAAGAGCGCGGGGTAAACTTCCGCCTAACACGATCATCTTTTTCCATATAACTTTTATTAAGACTTATTCTTCCACAACGAATTGAAAACCCACTCCGTGCAGATTTATTATTTGAATGCGACTATCTTCTGCGAAAAATTTACGAAGCTTGGCAATATAAACGTCCATGGTTCGAGCAACGAAGTAAGACTCTTCTCCCCAAACTAGGTTGGCTAGATTTTCACGCGTCATTACATTGCCCTTTCCTTCACAAAATGCCTTTAACAGACTCGCCTCTTTGTTGGTCAAATGCTGACGCATTCCACTTGGCCAAATGAGGTAATTGTTTATGTTATCGAAGGAGTAATTACCAATGTTGTACAACTCAGTAACCACGTTCTCAGTTTCAGGCCTCGTTCTGCGAATGATATTTTGAATTCTAAGGTTCAACTCTTGAATAGCAAATGGCTTGGTTATGTAGTCATCGGCACCTAAAGACAATCCTTTCAATCGATCAGACAATTGCTGCTTCGCTGTAAGAAAAACAAATGGCATTTCGGGAAAGAGCTTTTTTATGTCTTCCGCTAAAGCGAATCCACTTCTAACCGGCATCATAACATCGAGCAAACAGATGTCGACCATTTCCTTTCCAAGCGCTAATAATCCTTCTCTTGCCGATTTACAACGAATAACCTCATGACCTAAACCGGTCAATTGGTCTTGGATTACGAAACCCAAGTTCTCATCGTCTTCAACCAACAAAATTTTACTCATCGTTTTTTAATGCCACTGGGATTTTTAGCGTTACAGTTGTCCCTTCATTTTCTATACTCGTTACGAATATAGTTGAATTATGTGCATCCATCAACTGCTTCACGAGATACAGTCCTAAACCAAATCCTTTGATGTGATGCGTCTCTCCTATTGGCACTCGAAAAAACCTGTGGAATAATTCTGAGTGGTACATTTTATTAATTCCAATACCATTGTCTTCAATTTGAATAATTATTTGACCGTCCATCAACTTGCTTCGAATAATTACTTTCGGATTTTGAATATTGTACTTTAACGCGTTGTCAATTATGTTAATGAGAATTAACTCGAAAGATTTCCGATCGAAATTTATTTCTTCATTTTCCGCTTCCCAAATCACTTCAACACTTCCTCCATAATTCGCAAACTGCAATTGCATGCGTTCCAAAATTGCGTTAACCATCTCTTCCGGATTAAACATCTCTTTGCTTAAGTAGACCCCAGCTTTTGACATTCGAGCTACTTCCAACACACGATCCAATTCTTCACGCAGTTTCTCTCCTTCATTCCGAATAATTGAAATGTACTGATCTCTTCGAAACGGTTTGGTTTGAATATTCTCTTCCACCAAAACCTCCGCAGCCATAAGTATGGTGGAGAGGGGCGTTTTAATTTCATGGGTGACATTGTTTACGAAGTCTTGCTGCATAAGTGTCATTCTGCGCTCATTATAAAACGTACTTAATATGACGAAAACAACCGTTGTATAAATCAGCAACTGAATAACAAAAAACATCCAAAACTCACTTGCACTTGCCACTTCTGATATGGCTTCAACATAACTCAAATTGGGAAAAACATACGACCTAACAAACCAAGCCCCTGAAAACAAATAGGCTAAAAAGAGTAACACAAACGCCAAAGAAAGCAAGCATATCACTTTTACTTTATGGTAGGTGAACAACGATTTATCCATACTTATTTGAGCATAATTGCCCTCATTATTAATTTTGGTTGGAAGGAGATTTGGTTACTTTCGTATCAAATTTACTACAATAATGAAAGCATACGTTTTTCCTGGACAAGGTTCTCAATTTCCCGGCATGGGCAAAGACCTTTATGAGAGTTCTTCAGTAGCAAAAGAGTTGATGGAATCTGCAAATTCCATTTTGGGTTTTCGCTTAACCGATGTTATGTTCAACGGAACGGAAGAAGAATTAAAGCAAACCAACATTACACAACCTGCTATTTTCTTGCACAGCGTTGCCTTAGCGAAAGCTCTGGGAGAATCGTTTCAACCGGCTATGGTTGCAGGACACAGCTTGGGTGAATTCAGTGCGTTAGTAGCGAATGGGACACTTGAGTTTGCAGACGCTTTGAAGTTGGTTTATGCGCGTGCAATGGCTATGCAGAAGGCATGTGAAGCGAATCCTTCAACCATGGCAGCTATTTTAAATTTGGAAGATGAGGTGGTTGAAAAAGTTTGCGCAGAAACTGAAGGTGTTGTGGTTGCTGCTAATTACAATTGTCCGGGACAGTTGGTTATTTCTGGAGAGAACGAAGCCATTGACAAAGCGTGTGAAGCCTTGCTGGCTGCGGGTGCAAAGCGTGCGTTGAAACTTCCTGTTGGCGGTGCATTCCACAGTCCGCTTATGGAACCTGCTCGCGTTGAATTGGAAGCTGCTATTGCTGCAACTCCTTTCCACACGCCTGTTTGTCCGGTTTATCAGAACGTGACGGCTTCAGCCGTTTCCGATCCGGAAGAAATTAAAAAGAACTTGATAGTTCAATTAACCGCACCTGTGCGTTGGACGCAAACCATGAATGCTATGATAGCAGACGGATGTAGCGAAGTCATTGAAGTAGGTCCGGGCAAAGTATTGCAAGGGCTGTTTAGAAAAGTAAGTCGCGATTTGCCTTTGAGCAGCGGCGCAATTTCAGAATAGATGAGCTTATTTCTTCCAACCAAAATGTTCTTCGGCCATTTGTAGAATATCTCCACCAATAGCCAAACATGCGGTTGCCGCAGGAGAAGGGGCATTCAGCACATGAATGCTCCTTTTTGTATACTCTATTCTGAAGTCGTCGCGTGTATCGCCATCTTCTCGCAGCAACAAGGCTCGAACTCCTGCTCTTCCTGGCTCAATATCTTCCATTGTTAAAGATGGAACTAAACGCTGAAGCGTTTTCAAGAATAATTTTTTACTGAATGCTCTTCTGTATTCATCGATTCCAAATTTCATGTTGGAAAAGAATAGCTTCCATGTGCCCATGTATGTCAGCGCATCCCAAGTGTCTCTGAAACTGAAATCGGTTTTTCCGTATCCTTCACGTTTAAAGGTGAAGACCGCGTTTGGTCCGCATTCTACTGATCCGTCTACCATGCGGGTAAAGTGAACGCCTAGGAACGGGAAGTCTGGATTAGGGACAGGATAGATTAAGTTCTTTACTTTGTGTTTGGCCTTCTCGGTTAATTCGTAATAATCTCCTCGGAATCCAACAACCTGTTCTTTCAAATCAATTCCATCTTTGCGCGCCAAGCGATCGGCTTGAAGTCCTCCGCATACAATGAGATTAGCAGCTTCGTATTCCCCTTTGTTCGTTTTGACAATTGTTGCGTCTGCAAGATGTTCAAATTTCAGAGCCTCTTCAGAAGTGTGAACTTCAGAGAGTGGATTCAAGCTTAAAGCAAGTTCTGCCATTTTAATAGTCGCGCCTTTGAAATCTATGATGCCGGTGCAGCCAATAAACAATCCGTCTATTCCAGTGCAGTGCGGCTCAATTTCTCGAATTTCTTCCGGAGTCACTCTACGCATGTCCTCAATGCCATTGTCTACGCCGTGCTGTTCAATTTTATTCAGAAATGGAAGTTCAGATTCGTCAACGGCTACGATAAGCTTTCCGCAAACATCGTGACTTATGTTATGCTCCTTCGCGAAGGCCACGAGCTCTCTTCTACCGTTCACGCAGTTGATGGCTTTCTTCGAACCGGGTTTGTAATAAATTCCGGAATGAATAACCCCGCTGTTGTTTCCTGTTTGGTGATCGGCCAACCCGCTTTCCTTTTCCAACAATAATATTTTCTTGTCAGGATAAGCCATTTGTATTTTATACATCGTAGCTGCACCAACAATTCCTCCTCCAACAATAATCACATCGAATGAATTCTTCACGGCTCTTTATTTTGGTTGCAAAAATAAACCTCGGAACTAGCCGAGGTTTAAAAAATCTTCTATAAGTTGGAAATTATTTCTCTCCTGCTTTTTTGCAGCAGTCTTTCTTCTCCCCTTCTTTGCAGCCCTCTTTGTGCTCGCCTTTAGTGGCTGCATCTTTAGAACAACATTCTTTGTTCTTTTTTCCTTTCTTTCCTTTTTTAGCGTCAGCTGCTGCGCTTTTGCTGCAACATTCTGATTTACCTTCAGTCTTCGTTGCAGAACACTCTTTCTTTTCAGCGCTTTGAGTAGCGGCAGACTTGCTGCAACACTCTTTTGATTTGGTGCATTCTGTTTTCTTCTCTGGAGTTTTAGTGGTCGTTTCAACCTGTGCAGATGCTACTCCTACGAAGAAGATAGACATGGCTGCGAACGCAATTAGTTTTTTCATTTTGCTTGTAATTTGAATCAAATATAGTGAAGGCATGTTTTAACGCAATAGAAAATAATAAAAGTCTTATTTTCGTTGCAGGAAATATGATAAAGCTGCACCCCAAACACTCGAACACCTGGTCTTCGTCTATTATCATAGGCGTTTTGGGTTATGCCTTTGTTATGTTGTTTGGTTATTTCATTAGCTCATCTCCCGACAGACTTATTGTGAAGCCCATTGTTCCTGTGGTTCAAGAGATGGAAGTTGAGTTGGAAGAAGCTCCTGCAGAACAAGGTGGTGAAGAGGATGCGGGAGATTCCCAAATGAGTGAAGCGGTTCGAAACTTAA
Organism: Flavobacteriales bacterium; assembly: GCA_044338665.1. Classification (GTDB taxonomy): domain Bacteria; phylum Bacteroidota; class Bacteroidia; order Flavobacteriales_D; family Sanyastnellaceae; genus CAIZGX01. Next base: position 2,110 of record JBIIWZ010000032.1, on the reverse strand, counting down.
TTGCTTCAACAGAATCTGCACGTGTGAATGAAGAGGTGAATTATACCGGAGATGAAAACAAAACGGGCAATGCTGGCGAGCAAGGCGCTCAGAGCGCAGCGAACTATGAGAAGCAAATGCGTGATCAGCTCATGACCAATCATACCGATCATTCTGCAGGACTAGCGACTAGCCCTGAACGTTCCTCTTCCAACAATAACAATAAAGCAACCGAGCAAGGAGGAAATACCAGTTATTCAGGGCCCGTTACCGCAACATTTACATTGACTGGAAGAAGCATTAAGCAAGCACCCAAGCCCACATACAAATGTAAAGGAGCGGGAACAGTAGTGATAAACATCACCGTTGATGAATGGGGAAAAGTTGTGAGTGCTAAAATGGACGAGGCTCGTTCCTCGAAAGACGCGTGTTTGTCGGCGGAATCTGTTGCTTACGCGCAACGTTGGTTGTTCAGTGGATCTTCAAGCAAAGCGCAATCGGGAACTATTTCTTTCACATTTAGCGCGCAGTAGCCACGTAATCTGCAAGGTATTCGAAGTGGGGAGTTAATTTTCCTTCAAGCGTTGTCTCCGTTCCCCTCCACAAAATTCCATCGGCATCGTTATTCAGCAAAGCGGGTATAATGCTCTTAATGATTTCGCTTCCGAAATCTTCGCTTGCGTCTTTCGGAAGTTCACACGGAAGATTGTCGATGGACATCACCGCCACTGCATTTTCATTTCGAAAATCAATTTCACTTCCTGTTGCAGGATCGTATCCGAAAATAGAATCGCTTACTGTACTTGCTTTAATGGTGCAAGCAATTGGACCGTTCAAATCGCACGAAACATCTGCCACCACTTGACATCTTTTATTTTGTTGGAAGAAAGACTGGTCGAGTAATATTGGATTCTTGGCGTTCCACAAGTGACAGGCAAAGTAGATGTCGGCATGTTGAACATACTCACCTAGTGCGCTAGTATATAAACTCGGATTTGCGTAAAAATCTGATTTGTTGAAAGGCGTTCCATCGACGCGCTTGTACATCTCGGCTGTGTCTATGTGCGTGTACACTCCGCCCTCCGAAGGGTTATCTAAAAACTCTTGAGGAGCAACGCGTTTAAGGTTAATGATGTCCATCATTTCTTGCGCGCCATTCCCTACTCTACCCCAACCGGTAAGAACCGCTCGAACGTTTGTAAGATCCGCGCTTTTCAAAATAGTATCAAACTCTTCCCTTCCACTGAGCGCAATTGGTGAAGGAATGTTGAATCGATTGTGTTTCAATCCGAAGGTTCTTACCCCTTCGTATATGCCAACAATCCCGGCGTATCGACCGAAACCGATGATGCGCTTTCCGTCTGCACCTTTTAACGCCTCATAATCGATTAATGAAATTTTCTTTTCGAGAATGGTTGAAAGAAGCTTCGCGTTGTAGGGTTGTTTTTTCAGTGTATGTGAAAAGAAGAAATATTTTTTGCTTGGAATTAACGCATCAGCAGGAACTTCCTTCACTCCGAATAAAAAATCGCAATCAGAAACATTGTCAGAAACAGCAATTCCATGTTGAGTATATTCTGAATCTGCGAAGCAGCGGTGCGGGCTTGTTTCAACGGATATTTCAATTTGCGGAAATTGTTCCATGACTTGCTTGCATTGCGCTGGGGTCAGTGGCACTCTGAAATCGGGTGGTGATTTCCGCTCTTGAATAATACCGATTTTAATTTTCGTCATGGAATTGAAAATGGGTTTGCGAAGATAAGTTGCAAGTCTCTTGCATTCGCCTTTCAAATAGACTAATTTTGCATTGCAATTCTGTGCTACTTTTTAGGGCCCGACCTTGGATTTGACAGCAAGAAGAAGCAATTTGTAAGCATGCAGAGCGCTTGGTATTCTCGCTCTTAAATCTCGGGGTATCAGTCATAACTGACAACAATTCATACGCACTTGCTGCCTAATCACTGTATGTGATTACGCTTAATCTAGCTCAAGGAGTTAGACAAGTAAGTCTCGCCAACGACCCCGCTCCTGGTAGTTGGTAATGAGGCTTCGCCGAAGGGAGATCGCCAAAGACAAATTCTGTAGTCGGAGGTTAAAAACACAGGATAAGCAAGATTTTGGATGTTATTAA
>JBIIWZ010000031.1:0-16762 GCA_044338665.1 Flavobacteriales bacterium | reverse complement strand
GGCGTTCCGTTCCAAGCCTGATAGGTATTTTCCTTTCCACCAAAAACAAAAATTGTCAATTCACTCTTGCGATTTTCTTCTTGAGACAATCTCCATTTTCCTTTGGTGAAATAAGAAAACAAACGGGTCTCTGCGCGATCAATGTACCCATTCGATTGGATGCTGCTTGCACGGAGGTTGTATTCGAACTTGGGGCTCCTTCTATTCCCTATTTCAACCATTAGTTTATTACTTCCGAATGAACCTCCGCCGGTATTCAACCGAACGAAGTTTCGTTCTAAATCTGTGTCAGTATCCATGTGAATGCTTCCACCAAAAGAACCTGTTCCGTTTGAAGAAGTTCCTATTCCACGTTGAATTTGAATATTGGAAGTTGAAGAAGCCAAGTCGGGAGTGTTCACCCAAAACACTTGCTGACTTTCAGGATCATTCAAAGGCACTCCGTTTATGGAAACGTTCACGCGCGTGGGATCGCTTCCGCGGATCCACAAACCCGTGTATCCAATTCCATTTCCTGCATCGGAAGTAACAGTTAATGAAAGTGTGAAACGCAATAAGAATGGCAGATCCACACCTGTGTTAATTTTATCAATATCCATTGGCTTCAGATTAGTTAACGCGAATGGCGCATCATTTTCAGCCGACCACACATCGCGAATACTCAATGGCTCTAGAACAAAAGTTGGAACAATTGTCGTGTCTTTTTTTTCTTGTGCAAATACACTTGACGTAACAAAAAGCGCAACGCTGATAAAAACAATTTTCTTAAACATGTATTTTACTTTGTGCGCACGACAGGGGTTATGGTGCACGTTGTTCATCTTTTCCTTGGCGGCATTACCCGCCCAGGTTCCTCTTGTTCCGAAACAAGAAGGGTCTAATCTCAGCCATTTTTTTTCGAATGGCACCCCTATGAGAACGGCGCAAATATAGAAAGGTATTACCTTAGACAAGTGAAAAAAGGATTGGTATTCAAAACAACAGGAAAATCTTACGACGTTTTAATCGACGGTAAAATAGTGGTGTGTTCGCTACGCGGAAAAATTAGATTGCAGGGACTTCGCACCACAAACCCTATTGCTGCTGGCGATTACGTAGATGTTGAATTGGACAGCGACGGCAATGGCAGTATCAATCGCATTCACGACAGAACGAATTACATCATACGTAAATCGGTAAACCTTTCGAAAGAAGCACAGATTATTGCGGCGAATATTACGCGTGCTTTCTTGCTTATTACCATTGATCGTCCGCAAACCACACCCGGATTTATTGATCGTTTTTTAGTTACAGCAGAGGCCTATCGCATTCCCGTTACTTTGATTTTTCATAAGTGGGATATTTATACCGAAGATGAAAAAGAGAAGGCGATTGACTTGGCTTCCATTTACAAAAGCATTGGATACGAATTGTTGTTTACGAGTATTGAAACGGGACAAGGTCTGAAAGAATTGAAAGAACTCATTGAGACAGGAACGTTTTTATTTTCGGGTCATAGTGGCGTTGGAAAATCATCTTTGGTTGGAAAAATTTCGAACAACGAAGACATTCGCATTGGTGAAATCAGCGACTGGAGCGGAAAAGGACAGCACACGACAACGTTTGCTGAAATATTTCCGTTGAGTGAAACATCGTTCTTAATTGATACTCCGGGTATCAAAGGATTCGGCTTAGTAAATTTCGAAGAGGAATTGTTGGGGAATTATTTCCCTGAATTTTTAGAATTATTACCTGCTTGTAAGTTCAACAATTGCAAGCACATTAACGAGCCGAAGTGCGCTGTTCTAGAGGCATTGAGTGAAGGAGAGATTGCAGAATCGCGCTACATGAGTTATAGATCTATGTTAGAAAGCGAAACAGAAAAATACCGATCATCATGAAATTCCAATTGTTTACCACTGAACACTTTTTTATTATTGGGGCTACCCTTGTGCTCTCACTTTTATTTATTTGGGTTGGAAGAAAAAACGCTCAAGCGCGAGAAATACTGCGTTGGTTTTTCGGAATACTCTTGTTAACGAATATGGTCGTTTATCAGACCTATCGTTATCAAACAGGCCTTTGGGAAGTTCAACACGATTTACCCTTAGAGCTTTGCAACCTCGCGAATATCTTAACCGCATTGGCTTTATTACTGAAGCGTCGCGGCATGGCTGAAATTGCGTGGTGTTGGGTAATGACAGGGACGATGAATGGACTCATCACTCCAGACTTCATGGGCGTGTTTCCGGAAGTGCCTTATGTCTCATTTTTCATTGGACATGCGGGATTAATTATAGCTACATCCTTTTTAGTTTTCGGAATGAAACTGTATCCTGAAAAAAGGTCTTGGCTGCGTGTGGTTCTTGCCTCACAGGTTTATTTCGCTTTGGCCTTTTCAGTCAATAAAATTATTGGAAGCAATTACGGGTACCTTATGCACAAGCCCGAAGGCGGCAGCGCCATGGATTTCTTCGGTCCTTATCCGTATTATTTAATCACGCTCGAGTGCTTGGGAGCGTTGCTGTTTTTCTTGGTGTTGTTGCCGTTTAGGAGGAAGTGTAATAATATCTAAATATATAATTCACTTTCATTATTCTTAATATATTTAATTGCTATTTTCACTACTTTCGTCTACAATATTTTACATCAATAAACAATCGGAAAAGTAATATAGAGTGGATCAAGATTTAAAATTCGAAACGTTAATACACCTTTATTTCGGTGGAATTATAGATATCAAGATAAATTCAATTAGACGAGCATATCGAGATTTTAGCAGAACCCTCGAATATGGAAGTGAATCTAAAGCCGAAAGATTATCAAAAAAAATCGAAATTGAAAAATTACTTGAAACAGAACTTTAGAAATTACTCAAGGAAAATTTTAAAAATCAAGACGAATTTGATAAATTTCACAGAGAGCTATCAAAAAAAATAAAAACTTCTTGGCATAAGCTTACTTATGGTCAAATACAGAAATGGATTAATATGACCTTAAAATACTGGATAATCGCTGGGGAAAATCGAGTCCCAGGAATCGACAGAAATCACAAATTATTCCACATTCCCATTGACAGGGTAGTTAAAGAAAGAATTTTCTTTGAAAACAGTTCTGAAAACCCATGGAGTAAAATCAAAACTTACGCGAATTATTTTTCTTATCAATTGCAGTTAAGAGAAAAGATAAATAAGCAAATACCCATTGACTTCGAAGCGGCAATTTTCATAAATAAAACAACAATATGAGTAATATAAAAGCAACTAAACCTTCTTACGTTTTCGGATATTGGAGACCCTGGAAATCGGATTCAAATTTGATAGATAGTTACTTGGATTATACTCGAGACACTTCACTAGTAAAATATGGTGCTGACTCTATTGGGAAGTTTATTCAAACCGCTTCGAAAGATCAAATAGCCGCAATAAAAAATCTAGAAGCAAATGTCTTAGGGGGACTAAATGTTGTTAACAATTCACTACACTTCATAAACAGAAATTTAGACATACAAATAGAACAACAAAAATTGAGTAATCTTCTTTTGCAGAATATAGTTGAATTACTAAAGGTTCCAGATAGCGAAAAAGAAAGACAACATTGCATTGAACTTGGAATTAAATTTTTTGTCAGTGCAAAAAAGGATTCTGATTTATACGCCGACGCTTTAGAGGAATTATTGAAAGCAGAGTCTCTAATGAAACAAGATTACTTTGTACTTCATCGGATTGGTTGTATCTATTTGTACGCTCAGGATTACATCAACCCTGAAAAGGCTTTGGATTATTTTATTCGAGCAGCGAAATATTCCAGCGTAGATAGCGAGCACAATTTGGAGCATATAGCTTCATTACTTTCTAACGATTTCAATTCAAAAAAATCAGATAACAAAAAACAAGAAAATTCGATTTTTTCATAAGGTGAAAATAAGATATTTTTTGAAAACTAGCCCATGTAAATCCAAGCACTTTCATAGGACTCTTGGACTTCAAAAAACTGAAGCATTTCTTGATAAAATGAATCTCCGCCTATTGTTGCGCTATCTCCAATCACAATCAACTTCTTCCTCGCGCGAGTAAGCGCAACATTCATCCTGCGATAGTCTTTCAAGAATCCAATTTCATTCTCGTCGTTGCTTCGCACCAAAGAAATAATAACCACATCTGCCTCCTGTCCTTGAAACGAATCCACGGTATTAATCGTCACCTCCTCTTCTTTGAAAACCTTATCTAGCAATTCAATTTGCGCACGATAGGGTGAAATTAAGGCGCATGAGAAAAACTGTTGTGCATGCTCCTTCAACATGGAATAAATTTTCAATGCTAAATCGGCTTCTCCTTTATTCATGCGCGAATGACCCTCTGCTCCTGCCTCTTCGTTGTATCCCGTTCCAGCAGTGTCAATGAATTGAATCGGATTCAAATCTCCTTCAAGTAAGCGACGGGCAACTGATTTATCAGCGGAAAGCTTTCCCTCATAGAAATACTTGTTGCTGAACGCCGCAATCTTCTCGTTCATTCGATATTGCACATTCAAGAAATGAACTCCCGCGTTTGCGCGTGCAGCTCTTTCCATCAACGAAATCGCTAGCCCTTTCTGTGCGGCTTCGTTCGAAAAAATTGTTGGAGGTAATTGCAAGTGGTCGCCCGCTAAAACCAATTTATTTCCTTTCGCAATCGGAATCCAACAGGCTGGTTCTAGCGCCTGTCCTGCTTCGTCGATCACAACCACATCGAACACGCGATCGCGAAGCATATCATTCGCAGATCCTACGAGCGTAGTACAAATCACATCGGCTTGATCAATGAGTCTGTCCAATAAAAACAATTCCGTCTCGCGCGCTTCGCGCATCATTTCTTTTGCTTCCTTGAAAATTAATTTGCGCTGCTCTGCTTCTTCTCTTCCAAACGAACGTTTGTATTTGCTTCCTAGCGAGCGCAATTCCTTCGCTCTTCTTTTCCATTCGCGAACGCGAGAGTAATCTTTGTCTTCCAACAACTTCACATCAACCGTAAATGCATTTGCTTTGGAATGCACTTTCGCCGGATTCCCCAAACGCAAAACTCTAATTCCCTTCTCCCCTATACCTTCCACCAAATGATCAACTGCCGCATTGCTCGGAGCACAGCACAAGACTTTCTTTTTCAACCTTGCTAACTCCTGCATGGCATGAATGAGCGTGGTTGTTTTTCCAGTGCCTGGAGGACCGTGAACAACGCTCACAACCAAATCATTCACGACACCTCGCGCGGCTTCATTCTGAGAATCATTCAAGTTCCCGTGTGAACCGGAATATTCAATTTCTGAAAGTCGTTTCTCTTCCGAAGTAATCGCATCTCGAATTTCAGCTAAGCGATTGTTCTTCGCGTTGATGACATTGTTCAAAGCGACGAACATTTCCTTGTATGACTTTTCATCGAAGGATACATTCAATCCAATTTTACCATCGTCGGTCCAATCAGGTAATTCGTCGACTCTAAATTGAATTTTCATTCGCAGATGATCCACGAAAGCGATAGTTCCTTTCAGCGATTCTCCTTGATGATTTTCATGATTGGAAAACAATTCAACGGGCTGACCGGATTGAAACGAATGCTTAGCTGGACCGTTGGTTTTTTCCACCACCAAAAACGGATACGAACCGAAGCCAAATCCATCTTCGACAATCTTCAAGGGGAACCAAGTGAGTCCTTCTTTTATTCGAGCGTTGACCGGTTGCTCTTTCAATTGTTTTTGAAAGCGCGCCCAATCTTCGTCTCGCTCTATTTTTAGAAGCTCTGCAAGATTTCCGAGATATGCTAAATTTTCTTGAAAGGTCATGGCTAGAAATAAATAAGGGGCGAAGATCGCCCCTTATTTCAATACTATTGAATGATTAATTTCTCATTAAGTGGAAGTATCCTGGATAATCTTCAACTTTTCCAGTTGGTGTGGTAACCTTGAGCACATAATAAAAGACACCATCAGATAAGTCGTTCGGAGCCCAGTCGTTTTTGTAATCAGTACTCTCATATACCAAATCGCCCCATCTGTTAAAGACTTCTACACTAGCATTAGCATAGTAGAACAAAGCTTCACCAAAATTCAACGTTTGGTTATCTATGGTTCCGTTTGGTAAAACTAGATTCGGCAAGAACACATCACAAGGGAGTGAGGTAACACCAAATTCCGTTGAAGAAGTGAATCCACAAACAGGCTCCGTAATTTCAATAGAATAAATAAACTGCTCGTTAGGCACACCTGCCCATGGGCTATAAATCTCAGACGATGCGTTTGGAACTATCGTGTCGGACAAGAACCATTGGTATGTGTAGGTTGGATTTATAAAGGGTGATGTCAAAAAGATCTGCTCACCTAAACAAACGGAGTCGGTTGTAAACGGAGCTGTTGGCGGTGTTGCTGGAATCCACACGCGCACTGAATCGGTTCCAGTACAAGTATTGTCGTAAGTTGGCCATGAAGTCACTGATATCCAAGCCGCATTCTGAAGACCTGTTACCTGAGGGAAAGCAATGTTTGGAACTGTTACGTTCGCTGCAGGACTCCACTGATAAGCATACGTCGTATTCGGCAAAGCATTACCATAAACAGGGTTCAAGTTAACAGGCAATCCACAGAAATGAATGCTGTCTGTGAAGTTTACTGTTGGTGGACCATATACTGTAATGTTAAACGTGGTGTCGTAGGTGCAACCGAAGTCACTTGTAACTTGATAAACCATTGGAAATACACCTTGCGTATTCGACATGAAAACAACGTTGTTCATGTTTGTGTCTTGAAACGTTAGGTTATCTGCAGGAGACCAGAAGCTATCGTGCTGATCGGGAAGTGCCTGTGGCGTAAATGATATACTGTCAGGGTAATACTGCGGGGCGAATTGAAGAGACCATCCGAAAATGAAACCATCATCGGCCCCTACTTGGTCACAAATTTGAAACTGCCATGTGCCGTTCAACGAACAACCTAAAAGTGCACCCCAAACTCCGTCCGCATTGTATGAGCCCGCTGGTAAAGTCCCAAAAACGCCTGAAATCGCGGTGTTAAAAGTCACAGGAGCAGTTGAAGCCCAAGTGTAATCATAACCAACACCTGGCTGATTTGGATCTTCCACATCTATTGGCTCCCCGAGAAAGATACCACCACCATTCGTTCCGTTGAACAATTGCATGGTGTTTCCTTGAGGACAAATTATATTGATCACAATATCACTTGCAAAGGAATGCTCAATGTTTGCGGTAATTCCAAGAATGTCCGCAGCACTTGTAACGGTTGCATTTCCGAATTGAGTAAAAGTCAAATCAGCCTGAAAACAACCTTGGTTATCTGGGATATAAACACCATCCCCGAAATTGGTACCTTGAGGCACCACATAAGTAGGGAAGCTGGCATTCGCAGGTGAATTCTGTATAGACATATCTGGTGCTGCAACCCATTCTGTGGAGCCCATATTCACGGGAACCCCTACACACACCTCGTAATCCGAAACTGTAGCATTCCATTGAATTGGAGTTGAGATATAGACAAAATATTCTCCAGTATTCAAGTTGGAGCATTGCTGACTGCCGTCTGCGCTTAAAACTGTAATTGTTAAAACCACATGATAAACCCCTGGTTGAGTGTATGTGTGTGTTACTGTAGGCCAACTTACATTGTCAGAAGTTCCATCACCAAAATCCCAATTGTGAGAATACAAAGAAGCACCATTCGGTAAAAACGAGGTTGAACCATCGAACGTAATTTGTTCGCTTGGACAACCTAAAAAGGGAGAGGGTTCAGACGCAGTGATCGCAGACAATGGGAATGCGCATGGAACACCGCAAGAACCTTGCATTATAAAGTCACCCGTTAAATTATCACCATTCGCAAGGAAAAACACGGTTAAACAACCCGATGGGTTGGTACTGGAAATCATTTGGAACTGCAAATCTGTGGCAGTATATGTTCCAATTACAGGATCAGCTGCAGAAGGTCCATCATAAATCGTGAATAAGTCACCTGGGCTCAATGTGAACGTCAAAAAATATAAATTCAACTGGTTACCAGCCGTGGAGCAAATTGTGACTACGTTAAAAGCACTGGCCGAATAAGGCTGCAGTCCACCAGCATCATCATGCATAATAAAATCGCAGCCCGTATAGGTTGGTGCATCACTAATATTAATTACATCGGTTTGAGCATTTGCAGAAAAGCCAACAAAACTAAAAGCGACTAAAAGTAGGAGTATTATTTTCTTCATCATTTCAGATTATTTCTTCTTTTTAATATCACGCAAATGCTGTTTCAACTGCTGATTGTACTGTTGTTTAGAGAGTACAACCAAGGTGTATGAATTTCCTTCTCGTGATTGAATATGAAAATTATTACAAATCACTTCTTCTTGAGGAATAGCGTATAGAAGTGGATTAAAGTCAAGCAAATCAGAATCTGAAAGCGTTACCACTTTTCCATTCTCCAAAAGTGCCAAATTAAAATCACTTGATATTGGGCTTTTTGATTGCTCAACACTTACTAAGTGATCGGCTCTGAAATTTAGTTCAGACAATTGGTCTTCAGATAAAGACTTCAAAACAGAACTTGAGTTAGCCGCCTTTACTTTTGCAGAAGCAGACACTTGCGCGTTCACAAAAAGCGCTAGGTTCATGAAAAACAAAACCACAAATAATCTTTTCATAATTGGAAAATTCATATAAAAACAAAAATAGGTAATGTCTTGACTATTTCATTCAGAAAATAGTTGTCCGTTTATTAAAATGATTTCAAAAAAATAGGAATTTGAAAAATATGTGTATATTTGCACCCGCTTTTAAGAGCAAGATGATCTCGTAGCTCAGCTGGTAGAGCAATACACTTTTAATGTATGGGCCCTGGGTTCGAATCCCAGCGGGATCACCAAAATGAAAAAAGGCAGGAAACTGCCTTTTTTCATTCTCAATTGCCCTGGTGGTGAAATTGGTAGACACGCCATCTTGAGGGGGTGGTTCCGTAAGGTATGCTGGTTCGAGTCCAGTCCAGGGCACAAAGGGGAATTTTCCCCTTTTTTTTATGTCTATAAAAAATACTTGTGCCCAACGGAATAAGGTACTTTCGCAGAACGATTGATTAGACGAAATGGAAAAGATAAAAAGTAATTTCACATGGATAGCGGGACCGTGCAGTGCAGAGTCTGAAGAGCAGGTCGTTCTAACCGCGCGCGCTTTAAGTTTGAAAATGCCTTTGTCTTATTACCGCGCAGGCTTGTGGAAGCCACGAACTAGTCCGAATTCATTCGAAGGAATGGGAGCCCCAGCGCTTTCTTGGATGAAAAAAGCCAAAGAAGAAACGGGGGTTAAAATCATTACAGAAGTCGCTACCTCGCAGCACGTAGAATTGTGTCTTGAACATAATTTCGATGCTCTATGGATTGGGGCACGAACAACTACGAATCCTTTTTCAGTGCAAGAGATTGCTGAAGCGCTGCGTGGTGTGAACATTCCAATCTTCATTAAAAACCCCATCAATCCAGATTTATCTCTTTGGATAGGAGCCTTCGAACGTTTTCAAAAAGTTGGACTCACGGATTTAAGCGCCATTCATCGTGGGTTCTCAGTAGCCAATAAACTGCCTTACCGAAACAAACCGCTCTGGGAAATTCCAATTGAATTCAAAACACAATTTCCCGATATACCTCTTCTCTGTGACCCCAGCCACATCTGTGGAAATAGGACATTGCTGAAAGACGTTAGCCAACGCGCCATTGACTTGGGCATGAATGGAATCATGATTGAAAGTCATCCGAATCCTGACAGTGCCTTAAGCGATGCCGCCCAACAAATTACCCCAGCGCAAGTTGCGGAAATGGCCGCTGCTCTGCATTACAGAACCACCTCACTCACCTCCAATTCTGCTGAAAAACTTCAAATACTGAGAGATCGCGTAGATGCTTTAGATGCAGATATTATTGATTTGTTGGGAAAACGAATGGATATCGCAAGAGAGATGGGCGCTTTGAAAAAAGATGAAGGCATAATCATTTTCCAATTGGAACGTTGGAAGGAAATTCTTGAAAGTCGTGAAGCTTGGGGCAAGTCGGCGCAACTCACAGAGACTTTCCTATCTGCCTATCTCGAAGCTATTCACAAGGAAAGTATTCGAGCGCAAAACGGCGTTATGAACAAAGACTAAACTCCCTTCATTGTGAATGAATGGTGAATAAAATCAATAGGTTCAGTTGACCCGTCTGCGCTAATTTTACGAGATATGCGCGCGTGGATTCTTTTTGGGTTTTTGGTTTCAGGCTTTTCTATGCTTGGACAAGACTCCGCGCCTCAAGATACATTGCTGCCCATTGTACCCTACTCCTCTGACGGAGCCGCCAGGCAATGGCTCAACGGTAGTGATAAATCGAGTTTACCGAAATTCACAGCAGCGCCCGTGCCCTTTCAACCTGTTGTTATTTATTTTGAAAAATCGGGAGCCGATCTAAGCACTTCGGCGCAGCAACAATTGAACGATATCGTTGATAAGCTTGCGCGAAATGGGAAAACGGGAGTTCTTATAACTGGCTATGCCGACCGCAATGGCAGTAGCGAAAAAAACTGGAAAGAATCTGAAAAACGAGCCAAAGCCGTTCGCACCTTTCTAGTGGATTCAGGTATTGATTCTAACCGATGTGTTGCTAAGTTTGTTGGAGACGTAGGATCCATTGGCAAGAATCCCGGAGACCGAAAAGTTGTTGTTGAATTTATTGCGCGCCCATAATGAAAATAATTTGCATCGGAAGAAACTATGCTGCCCACGCAGCTGAATTAGGAAACGCAGTTCCCGAAAATCCGGTGGTATTCTGCAAACCCGACTCTGCGATTATTCAACGCGGAAATCCGTTTGTCATTCCGGCATTCACCAACGATGTACACTACGAGCTGGAGCTGGTTTTCCGAATAAATAGATTGGGAAAGCACATTCAGGAATCTTTTGCTCCGCGTTATTACAATGAAGTTACATTAGGCATAGACTTTACTGCGAGAGATGTTCAAGATGAATTGAAAAAGAATGGCCTTCCGTGGGAGCGCGCCAAGGCTTTCGACGGATCTGCTTTCGTTAGTGAGAAATTCTTCGACATTGAATCACTTCCTTCCCCCCTACTTTTCACATTGAAAAAAAACGGAACAGTTGTTCAAGAAGGAAACAGTTCGCACATGATTCATTCCATAGATAAGCTTATTGAAAACGTCTCGGAGGTTTTCACTTTGAAGATTGGAGATTTAATTTTCACGGGGACTCCAGCAGGCGTTGGCCCTGTGGTTTCAGGTGATTTGTTGGAAGGATTTCTTTTCGACGAAAAAGTTTTTTCACTTCGAATTAAATAAGACTCACGATTTCGTGTTGCTTCTTTTTTCGAGCATGGGAACAAACGAAAACTCTCCGTAATAGGTGTTTTGAAAATTTCCTTCAGCGTCTTCTTGAATAAGCGTCATTTCCTGTTTATCTCCTTCGCCGAAAGGCATAACGAGCTTCCCTCCTGGCTTCATTTGCATGAGCAGTTCTTCAGGAACAACAGGTATTGCGCAAGTAATGATTATTCTATCGTACGGAGCAAATACCGGGATTCCTTTGTAGCCATCTCCGTAGGCCAAGTGGCATTTGTAGCCCATTTCAGCTAACAGTTTTTTCGAAGTGTCGAAAAGCAATTTCTGTCTTTCAATGGAATAAACCTTCGCTCCCATTTCGCAAAGGACAGAGGTCTGATATCCAGAGCCGGTTCCTATTTCCAACACCTTCATTCCCTTTTCTACATCTAAAAGTTGGCTTTGAAAAGCTACAGTATACGGCGCAGAAATGGTCTGTTCCGCGCCTATTGGAAGGGCCTTGTTCTCATAGGCCAATTCAACAAAAGCACTTGTTAAAAACGCATGCCTAGGCACTTTATTCATGGCATCTATCACTCGGGTATCTGTAATTCCCTTCTCGAGCAGTTCCTCCACTAATTTTCTCCTCAGTCCTTTGTGCCTGTAATTATCCTCAATCATACCGCCAAGGTAAGGGACTATTTCATCCGCTTTTCAGTGTTGAAAAGTAAAAATCAACGAAGTGATGTCGACATCAATTTCAATCACATTTGCATAAGAAGAGAATTATTTATGTTGAAAATAGGAGTTTTAGGGACGGGTTACTTAGGGAAGATTCACATGCAGGTGCTTTCGGAATTACCGGAATTGTTTCAGTCCATTCATTTTTTCGATCCGGATATAAAAGCGGCGAAAGAAGCAGCGGCGCGCTTTGGCATTGAGCCGTGTCAAAGTCTAGACGCGCTTATTCACGAAGTAGATGTTGTGGACGTTGTTTCCAGCACACCTTCTCATTTCCAGTGTGCTTCAAATGCCATTCGTAATCTGAAACACGTATTCATTGAAAAGCCTATTACTTCAACATTAGAAGAAAGCAACCGGCTCATTAAACTCGCGAAAGAAGCCCAGGTCATTGCTCAAGTAGGACACATTGAGCGATTCAACCCGGCGTTTGTAGCCGTTTCATCACTTCTTGAAAACACGAAGTACATTGAAGCGCATCGATTGAGTCAATTCAAAGGAAGAAACAACGACGTCTCTGTCATTCTTGACGTTATGATTCATGACATTGATTTAGTTCTTGCAGTCACTCAGGCAAATGTTCGAAGAGTTTCGGCCAATGGTGCTTCCGTTCTTACGCCACACATAGACATTGCGAATGCCCGCATTGAGTTAGATAATGGGTGTGTTGCGAATCTTACTGCCAGTCGTGTAGGCACAGACTCTATGCGCAAAATGCGCTTCTACCAAAAAGATGCTTGTTACGTTTCAGATTTTCTAAACAAGACAGCCCATAGCTATGAACTTCTTCGTGAAAACGAAGAAAATGAGATCACTAAAAAAAGTCTTTCAGTTTCAGATACCAATGCGTTGAAACAGGAGTTAATGAGTTTCGGTGAAGCCGTCTTGCGTCAATCAGAACCAACAGTATCACTTGAAGACGGACACAAAGCATTAGCGGTGGCTGAAATGATTGCTGAAAAAATTAGACAGAACGTATTCACTTCCGAAGATTAAAGTTGATTTTTATCTTAGGCAATAATCTCACTTTTCTTCCGTTTCTCAGTCTAACCTTTTTTATGCGAATGTATATTCGCAACCCAAAACACGCCGATTGAAACCAATTGTTTTTTTTATAGCCCTATTCGTTCTTGTTCTTCAAGGATGTGATATTATAAATCCAGAGGAAAAAGCGCCTGCGTATTTGTATATCCCGTCATTTACCTTTCAAGCAAATCTTAATCAAGGTACATCAAGCGAATCGATAACCGAAGTGTGGGTTTACGCTAAGGATCAAAGTTTGGGTGTTTATGACTTGCCCGCAAAAATCCCAATTTTAGACCTCGGAACTACAGATATTCGAATATTTGCAGGTATTAAAAACAACGGTATCTCTAACACGCGAATTCGTTATCCGTTTTACGCGCCCTTCGATACAACTCTCTCCATCTCTGCCTTCCAGGTAGATACACTCATCCCTCATTTTTCCTATTACAACCAAGCGGTTATCTCAGAAAAAGGATTTGAAGGAGGAAACTTTTTAGTTCAAACAGGAACGAACAACGGCAACTTCTCAGTGACCAACCAAGCCACTCAAGTCTTTGAAGGAAACAGAAGCGGCTGGGGGCACATAGACGCGGGACTGAGTCACTTGTATTACAAAGACGACGAAAATCTCAATTACACAAGCGGTGACAATGTCTTTCTTGAATTGAACTACAGTAGCAATAACATTTTCTCGGTTGGTTTTATAACGACTACAGGTGGAATTGCGTCTAAGAACGTTGCACTTATCATTAATCCGACAGCAAGTGGTGATGGGCTTTCGCCCGTTTGGAAAAAGATATACATTGACTTTGGATACGTGCTTCAGCAAAATCCAACAGCTCAATTTCATGAATTATATATTGAAGCCATTCCTTCAAACGCTACTACTCCGGTAAACATTTTTCTAGACAATTTGAAGTGGGTGACTTGGTAGTGAAGGGTGAATAGAATTTGAAGAATAAAGGAATCATATTTTCATATGTTGCTGCAGATTGGATCGCTGCAGCTTCCGCGTGGACGAGTCTTTATGTTCTCCGAAAAAAATTCGAAGCAATCAAATACGGTTATGATTTAGGATTTCATACCGACACTAATTTTTTCGCTGCGCTAATATTCATTCCCCTTGGGTGGATTTGTTTTTACGCCATGTGGGGCATGTATTCAGATGTGTTGCGAAGACACCGATTACGCGAAATTGGCCAAATTTTAGCCACCTCAATAATTGGCAACACTGTTATCTTCTTTTTGTTTTTGTTAGACGACGAGCTTCCCAACTACAATTATTACTACACCACATTTGGATTTCTTTTGTTGGTTCATTTAGGTCTAACCTTGATACTGAGAATTTCTATTACTTCAAGAACCGTTAAAAAAATCCAGTCTCGCAAATGGGGATTCCCAACCCTAATCGTTGGCGGAAACGCGCGTGCGTTGCAGCTTGTAGACGAGATAACCCATTTAAAAAAATCACCAGGTTTTTTATTTAAAGGTTACCTAAAGATAAACGGAGCCGATGAGCAACTCTCTGCGAGTCTGCCCCTTTTCGGGAAATACCCAAGTTTACCGACCATTATTGAAGAGCATCAAATTGAAGAAGTGATTCTCTCTGTTGAAAGTGGCGACCACAAAGAATTAGAAAATATTTTAGCTCTTTTGGAAAACTACAATGTTCGCATAAACATTATTCCAGACACCTTCGATATTTTATCTGGAAATGTGAAGATGACGAGCATTTTCGGAGTTCCTCTAATTCGCTTGAATACGCTTTTAATGCCGAGTTGGCAATTCAGTATCAAACGAATTCTTGACATTTTTTTAAGTGCTATTGCACTCCTCGTTTTATCGCCCCTGCTGCTTATTATTTCCGGACTTGTGAAATCTACATCACGAGGAACAATCTTCTTTTTTCAAGAAAGAATTGGAAGAAATGGAATTCCTTTTCAGATAATTAAATTCAGAAGTATGTTCACCGACGCGGAAAAATTAGGTCCGCAATTGAGTTCATCACATGATTCTCGAATTACCAAATTTGGTAAATTTCTTCGGAAAACACGCTTCGATGAATTGCCTCAATTCTGGAATGTTTTAGCCGGAGATATGGCACTTGTTGGACCACGACCTGAGCGCCAATTCTATATTGATCAGATTTCGAAGATAAATCCGCACTATCAAAAGCTTCATCGTATTCGTCCTGGTATTACATCGTGGGGACAGGTGAAATATGGCTACGCAGAAAACGTTGAGGAAATGGTTCAACGCTTGCGTTACGATCTCTTGTATCTCGAAAACATGTCGTTAGCCATGGACATAAAGATTCTCTTTTACACAGTTGTGATTGTGTTAAAAGGGAGCGGGAAGTAATTGTTCTTTACAACTTTCCTTATCTTAACAAAAAAAATCATATGTACCGTTTACGTTGGATTCAAATTCTATTTGTTTGTGCAATAGGTTATTTCATTTTCGCTTCCAATAGCAACGGAAGAGCAACAGTAGCAAACTCAGGAAACACAGGAGCTCCAGGAGAGAACACATGTGGACAATGTCACAACGGAGGAAATTACAATGCCTCGGTTGCTATTCAAGTTTTTCCAACTGGCAGCACCGTTCCAACAACTCAATTCGTTTCAGGGAACACCTATACCGTGAAAGTAACGGTTAGCAATTCAATGGGAAATCCTTTTGGTTATGCATTTCAATTCACTGCTTTAACTGACGCAGAAAGCGCGCCTATCAGCGGCTACAGTAGCCTTGCTTCAAACGTTAAGCAAAAAACAATTACCGTTCAAAACGCCTTTACTGGAAGGACATACCTTGAGCACAACGGCGTGACTTCAAACAATTTATTCCAATTCAATTGGACTGCTCCGGCCAATTTAAATGAGCCTGTAACCTTTTTCGCGAGTGGAAACGTTGTAAACGGAACTGGTTCAACGGCGGGAGATGCGACCGCTAATACTTCGTTAACCTTGTATCCAGCCTTGCAAGTAAGTAATGACGTTGTTCAGCCCTCGTGTTCGAACAATGGAATTGGGACTATAACCTTGACTATTTCAGGTGGACAAGCGCCGTATAATGTCGTTTGGCAAGACGAATCAACAGGAAACAGTATTCAAGGTGGACCAGGCTCTTACTCTGCAGTAGTAACAGACAACGCAGGAAATTCGGCAACCCTTCCGGCAGTGCTGAACACCTACACTCAGCTTATTATCGAATCAACTTCTACAGATGTTTCTTGTTTCGGACTTTGTGACGGGAGTATAAATCTGAACTTTATTTCAGGCACGGGGCCTTACATTATATATTGGAGTGATGGTTCTGTTGGAGGTAATAATCTCTCCAACATCTGCGCAGGCATATACACCGCTGACGTTTATGACTCGAATGGATGTTCGGTCCTTGTTGTGGACACCATCTTCGAACCTGCGGCAATTACCAATGCGCCGGATATTCAAAACGTTACTTGCGCAGGAAATTTAGACGGATGGATATTTAACAATCCCCAAGGTGGAACAGCTCCATACACCTACACCTGGAGCCATGATTTATTTTTGACTGAAAGCAGCGCAATCTATTTACTTGCTGGAAATTACACTTCAACAATAACTGATTTTAACGGATGTGAATTCTCTGAAACAATCACTATTGAAGAGCCTGATTCGTTAGACTATTCCGTTGAACTCTTTGTTGAAGGAGGA
>JBIIWZ010000002.1:0-145016 GCA_044338665.1 Flavobacteriales bacterium | reverse complement strand
GAATTACGAAGTAGGAATTACGAAGTAGGAATTACGAAGTAGGAATTACGAAGTAGGAATTACGAAGTAGGAATTACGAAGTAGGAATTACGAAGTAGGAATTACGAAGTAGGAATTACGAAGTAGGCATTACGAAGTAGGAGTAACAAAGTTCCCATTACACAGTAGGAATAAAATCTTCGATTTTCCAATTACGAAGTTCCCCAGCCCTTTAGGGCGACATGAGTAATGCCCCCAGTGAAGGTGGGGGAAAAAGATTTAGAATAGATCTCTCTCTTAAGACATCCGAGCTAACTTCAAATTCTATCCCCCAGCTTCACTGGGGGCATTTCGGATGCCGCTCGCAGAGCGAGCTCTACTTCATTACTTCAAATCTCTTCACCAACTCTCCAACCCTCACAATGTAATTTCCATCCGCTAAATTTGAAACAGAAACAATGGTTTGTGTTGAGAGCAGCTGTTGCTTGAACACCAATTTACCCACTGCATCGAAGATGAACATTTCATTTCCAACAAGGGCGCTGGAGATTTGAATGTTCAGCTCTGAGCGGGTTGGATTAGGATATAAGTTTATGCTTGCATTCAGTTCAAAGATGCTGTTGTCAATTTCACCGTCGCAGTTCTCGTCGATTCCATTGCCACCAATGTCTTCCGCACCTGGGTTGATGTTCGCATCGGTATCGTTACAGTCGTTATCGTCAGGAGTGTATCCTATTGGCTGCGTGCAGGCCAAGATACTCACCGAAGGATTGCCGTAAGTGTCTCCGTCGTTGTCGATGAAGTACACCGTTTGAACACCTTCGTCAATTTGACCGTCGCAGTTGTCATCAATGGTGTTACAAGTCTCTGTCGCATTTGGATTAGTGTTGCTGTTGGAATCGTCACAATCGGTGTTGTTCGAAACATAGCCAGCACCAAGGGCGAAATGCATCGCGAGGGCGAAATGGTTAGCCTGAAAGACAGCATGAGACTTAGTCACTTTTTAATAAAAACCAACTCGCTCGGTTATATTCTTGTTCAGGACCACAAGTCGATTTCGCTTTAATAATATAATAATATGTTCCGTCTGCTAATGAATTCAATTCATCACAAACTGAAAAGGAATCAGACATTTCAACGAGCAAATCGCCCCATCTATTATAAATCAATATTGAACTAATCTCAATATAACTTTCAATTGATTCAGATGAAATAGACGTGTGAAAGAAATTCCAACAATCATTAAGATTATCACTGTTGCGGGTAACCACATTTGCAATTTGCAATTTTTCTATATCGAAAAAAATAGATGAGTCTAGGTAAATTTGAATTAATAGCGTATCCCTGCAAAAGTTATCATTCCTAGATGCAATCAGATAATAATTCCCTGGGGTGTTAATAGAAGGATAGTCGTTACCGTTATCAAGTTGAATTCCTTGTGAATCTTCCCAATAATAAATAAATGTGGGATCTGAATTTAAATCTGTCCATTGGCTCAAACCAACATACTCTCTTCCACATGTAATTGTATCACTTTCGGCACCTGATAAATCTGGAGACAGTATTCCAATAATTTCCATTTGTTCCTCTGAAATACAATTGTTTCCATCTTGAACTGAAACAGTATAGGCACCTTGTGAAAGACTATCAATATAAAATCCATTCGTCAATTGATTTCCATTCAAACTAAATTGATACGGCTGCACACCTCCAGATGCTGCAAATTGAATTGCACCAACATCGAATAAGCACGTATCTGGATAAATGATGGGTACACAAAGTAGAACTTCAGGCTCATTCAGCATGAGTTCTAAAGAAGACGAACAACCATTTAAATCAACTGTTTGAATTTCATATACTCCTGAAGACAAGCTGCCAAACGTTCCGTTTTGAGATGTTATCGTATTCCCGTTCTCATTTATAAGCGAATAGGAATAAGGAGCGACACCTCCCACTGGGAAATTTGTAGCCAACGCAATTCCTCCGTCGTTGCCTCCGGCACAGCTAATAGCAAAACCATTGTAATTAGTTGAAACCACAGATGAATCTTGGACCACAGGCGGTTCGGAAATTACAATTTGTAATGAATCGGTGCAACCAACAGCATCTTGGATAATGCAGTTGTAAGATCCCGCTGTTAACTGACTTGGATTTGAACCAGAAACATTCGAAGGTGTCCATGTATAATTCCAATTCTGATTCGAAGGAAAATAGCCACCCGTTGCTGATATTTCTATTGAACCATCACTTGAACTATTACAACTCACACCATATCCATTATAATTTGAAGTTAAATCAACAGTTGCAACAACTTCACTTACACGAATCGCTAAATCATAAGTATCCGATGCTCCCCCACACGTTGAACTTAGCAGAACGTGATATAAACCGGGGTTCTGAAATGAATAAGCAATCGTATCAAGATTCCCGTTGAACGTAATCCCATTTATTTGCCACTCCTGAAAACATGTTAAACCAACTGTTGTAAGATTATACAAATAGACTGTTTCACCAACACAAACAATTGAGTCGCTCAATCCAAAGAAAGGAACGGTGTAACAATCTTGACATTGGTAAATATCATTCGGCGCAAAATCAGTTGATACAGGAGATTTTATAGATGCTGAAAAAGACAACGCATTAGATGAACCTATCGGACTCGCGTTTGCTTGAATATCCGCCATTTGCAAAGGACAATCCGCTGTTTGACAATTGACAAAGCCCAAGCTATCCGTTTTAATAAACAATGGATCCATACTACCATCGGCATTTCCGAAAAAAGTACTCGCCGTATAAGCCGAAATTGTGAAGCTTCCGTCCAGACCTAATCCAACCCCTATTCCCTTATCTCTTGATTCAGCACCATATTGTCTTGACCAAATAATATTTCCATCATAGTCAATGTGAAACAATAGAATATTTCGCTCATACATTCCTGCAGACACTGAGCTATTTGCCCCCGCATTTACCGGATAACTATCCGAGTTTCCGCAAATGGCATAACCTTGAGGGGTGGCTATGACTGCCCTGCTTTGATCGGAACCGGGGCCTCCGTATGATTTACTCCAAATAATACTTCCGTTCGATAAGGATGCCTCAATAGCAAAAATATTATCTCCGCTTTGACCACCTTGATTTTGAGAAGGGGTTGTTAATAGTATTGTATTGTTTGCCTCATTGACATTCGCTGAGCAAGACCAGGCTGTATGATCGATATCGGAATAACCCACACCATATGCCATTGTCCAAATTATTGTTCCATTAGCATCTGTCTTAGCCAAAGCCATGTCTTTACCTGGGACATTATAAGTAGACAAAAACACAATTTCACCTGTAGTTAACTCATGAACATATAGGGGCATTTGGCCAAAATTGCTAAAGTTCTTGGACCACAGAACATTGCCGTTCACATCTAACCTCATTAATACACAAGACAAATTGGGTTGCTTGGCAACACAAATTATATCCCCATTCGCTGCCTCAACAGCATGAAAAACCCATTCCAAACCAGGATAAGTTTTCAGCCAAAGTAAATTACCATTCTGATCTAACTTCGAGACAAAACCTGTTGATCCGTCATAATGACCAGAAATTAAGAAATCTCCATTTGTTAGTTCTTGAATGGATTTTGCGCCATCTGCCTCTCCACCCCCAATAATCTTAAACCACAAGCGGTTACCGCATTCATCCACCCTGTAAACATAAATGTCGCAGCCCCCGGCACTTCCGTTTCCTTCATGCTGACCAGCAGCCACGAAGCCGCCATCGGAAGTTGGTTGTAACGTCAACCCCCCGTTCATTCCTGAAAGGTTATACTTTCTATAGAAGGTATTATTCTGTCCCAGACCGACAAAACTCAAAAAACACATTAGCGACAAAAAAATAAAGATTGCTTTCTTCATTGCTCAATAGTTTCTGTAATATGTATTTTATCCCTTTCGTATCCAATTTGAACCATAATGTTTTCAATGTCCTTGGCAATATGTCCATCTGAACCTAACAAGCGTACACGTAAGGCATATTCCTCCACGATTCTAGTGCATTCCAAAGGTGACCAACTATTAATTTTATCAACCACCATTGGACTTAAAAAAGGACACATTAGACCATGAGCCTCAACAACGATGTAGTAACTTTTAATTGGATCATCTGAAGCAAAAACGTCGAATGATAATAAAGAGAGCAAAAATATCGGGAGTAACTTTTTCATTTGATTTCGTTTTAATTTATGAGGATCGCTATTTGAAATTGTTTTTAATTAATTTAACCTACTTGAAAGATATAATTTCCCTTAACAAAATAGTTCCTCTACACATTTCGTTGACCGGCTTTTATTATTTTCACAACCTTAATTTCCGATTATCTTACCCGCTTTTTTCGCAAAAAAATATAGGTAAAATTGATAATATAAATAAAAGTAAGTCAACAATCGTAAATTATTACCATAAACTGCATTAATAATACGTTAAGTGCACAGCAAATAAGTTAAAGCTTCGCGAAGCTCCTCAACGATTTGAATAACAAAGTTCCAATTATAAAATAGGAATTACCAAACAGGTATTACGAATCCTGATAGCTATCGGGAGGAATAAAACCGAAGGTTTTCCAATAACAAAGTTCCCGAGCCCCTCAGGGCGACATTCGAAATGCCCCCAGCAGAGCTGGGGGATAAAAATTCAAATGATTTCAATTGCTTAAGGAATAAGAACTAATCAAGGCACTATCCCCCAGCTTCACTGGGGGCATTTCGGATGCCGCTCGCAGAGCGAGCTCAGATTAATCAGAAAGTTTGATTCGAAGAATTGATCCGAAGGAGTAGAACCTTTCCCTCTCCGCCAAAAGCGCTTCCAACTTTGAACGCAAATCACCTTCCGACAAAAGCGGACGCTTCGCCCGTTCAGCAGACGTGTTCAATCGTTTGAACAATTCGTCAATGGAGACTTCCAAATACAAAACCTCAAAATGTTTCAAGGAATATTCCACCTTTTCTTCAGTGGTGAAAAATCCTGCGCCGGCAGAAATAATTCCCACCGGTTCATTCACAATAGATTTCACCATCGAAAATTCCTCTTCACGAAATTTCTCCCATCCATTCTCTTCCACAAATTCAGCAATACTCCTGCCCCACTTCTGCTCCAACATTTCATCCACCTCATAACAAGACACACCCCTCTCCTGCGACATTCGCTTCGCCATCGTGCTCTTCCCGCTGCCGGGCATTCCAACCAATAGAATGTGCTTCTTCATAAAGTAAAAGTAATTTAATTCAGAGGTACATTTGTAGCATGAGCAGATTTACTTCTTTATTACTCGTACTCATTAGCTTCTCAGCTTTCGGACAGAAAAAAACAACTTCTCCTTCCGACCAACAGCTTCCACCCATTGTAATCGGAATTACCGTTGACCAAATGCGCAACGACTACATAGACCGCTTCTGGAACGACTACAGCGATGGCGGATTCAAACGCTTGGTGCGCAACGGATCCTACGCACGCAACCTGCAATACAACTACATGCCCACCTACACCGGGCCCGGACATGCAGCCATTTTCACAGGCACAACGCCAGCGCACAACGGCATTGTGGCCAACGACTGGTTCGAACGGAAATACAATCGAATGACCTACTGCTCTGCAGATTCGACTGTAAACGGTATTGGCACTTCTGCAGCGGCTGGAAAAATGTCGCCGCACTACTTGAAGTCAAGTACGATTGGCGACGAGCTTAAAATCTTCACCGCAGGAAAATCGAAGGTCATTGGCATCTCTCTCAAAGACCGTGGCGCAATTCTTCCCGCTGGAAGAACTGCCAACGCTGCCTATTGGTTCGTAGGTGGAGAAGAAGGCGTGTGGGCTTCAAGCTCATGGTACATGCGTGAACTTCCAAAATGGGTGCAAGACTTCAACACCAACGGAAAAGCAAAAGCATACGCCGCTTCAACCTGGAACCTTCTTCTTCCTGAAGAAAATTACACCGAAAGCATGGAAGACAACAACGCCTACGAAATGCCGTTCAAGCCGTTGCTTCGTCCTGTATTTCCTTACAACATTGACACGCTGAAAAAACACAACGGTGGATACGAAATCCTGAAAGGTGTGCCTATGGGAAATTCATTGACACTTGATTTCGCTCTAGCTGCAATAGAAGGAGAACAGCTCGGAAAGAATAACACAACCGATATGTTGTGCTTGAGCTTTTCCTCTACCGATTATGTTGGACACCAATTCGGAATTCATTCCAAAGAATTGCAAGACATTTACATTCGTCTCGATCGTGAATTGGAAAGACTTTTAAACGAAATAGACAAGCGTTTTGGAAAAGACAACTACCTCATCTTCTTAAGTGCCGACCACGGTGGAGCTCCAACACCAAGCCTCATGCAGAAGTCAAATGCCTCGGCCGGATATTGGTCGTCGGACAATTTCGAAGATCAAGCAGAGCTTTTCATGAATTCAAAATACGGACAAGGAAACTGGATTTTGAATGAAAGTAATTTGAATTTGTTCATCAACCGAACGCTCGTTCGGGAGAAGAACATGAAGTTAGAAGACATGCAAAGAACACTTTCCAAATGGGCAGAAGAACAAGAGCATGTAACGAAAGCATTCGCGAGTTGCGATTTGACCGAAGAAAACTACACATCTGAATTGGGACAAAAAGTTCAACTCGGATTTTTACCTGCACTTTCTGGAGACGTAATCTATGTGCTTGAACCTGGATTCATGGAATACTCTAGACAAGGCACCACGCACGGTTCTCCGTATAGTTACGATTCGCAAGTACCCTTTATTTTATATGGAAAAAATGTTCCGGCTTCAACCAATTATGCCGCTCATTCCATTACCGACATTGCTCCAACCGTATGCAGCTATTTGCGCATCGGTTTCCCCAATGCATGCACAGGAAATCCAATCATTAGCTTCCTCAGACCAATTAAAAAATGATTCATATTTCATTAAGCACACCGCACATTCACAGAAAAATGGTGAAGGTGCGAATGACTTTTTTAAGCTCTTCAAACAATCAAATCGTTCAATTGTCTTCGTGGCGTCCAGGGCGATATGAAATGGGAAATTTCGCGAAAAACATTTCGCACGTTAAAGCTTTCAATTCATCGAATGAAAATATTGAGTTAAGAAAAATTGAAAAGGATAAATGGCTTATCTCGTGCAGTGCCAATGAACAAATAACCTTTGAATATTTTTATTGCGCAGCAGAGCTCAACGCTGGAAGCACCTACGTGAACAGCCAAATGCTTTATGTGAATCCGGTGAACTGTATTCCTTTTTTACCGGGAAGAACTGATGAAAAATACACCGTTGAAATTCTCGATTCTTATGCGCACTTCTCCTGCGGACTTCCCCACGAAGGAAATAAACTATTTGCGCAGAATTTCGACGAATTAGCAGACTCCCCGTTTGTTGCTTCGCACAACAGAGAGGTTTTATCGCAAGAAATTAACGGAGTGCACTTCTACGCAAATATTTTCGGAGTTACGAATTTGAATTTCGAGCGGTTCTGGAACGACGTGCGCATTTACACGCAGCTTCAACTGAATATTTTCGGAGAATTTCCTGTTTCAAAATACCGCTATCTGCTTCACTTCACACCGTATTTCATGCATCACGGGGTAGAGCACAAGACTAGCACTGTGATTGTCATGGGGCACGGCGAAAACTTCGATCGTGAAGAGAAGTACAACGAAATACTCGCCATCTGCAGCCACGAACTCTTTCACACCTGGAACGTTAAAACATTGCGTCCAGTTGAAATGATGCCCTACGATTTCACCAAAGAAAATTACACCCAGCTTGGTTATGTAGATGAAGGTGTTACCACTTACTACGGCGATCTTTGCCTACGCAGAAGCGGCATCTGGAACAACGACCTGTGGAAAGAATCCTTGGAAAAATGGTTGAACACACACCACCGCAATTTCGGAAGATACTCGTATAGCGTTGCCGATAGTAGCGTAGATACATGGCTAGACGGATACACACCAGGAGTTCCATGGAGAAAAGTTTCCATCTATAACGAAGGTGCTTTGCTCTCTATGATTCTCGATATTGAATTGATTGCTGCGACAAACGGACAAAAATCCATGGACGATGTGATGCATCAGATGTACCAGCAATTCGCGAAGAAAAATATCGGATACTCCGTTGAAGACTATTGGAAAACGCTTGAAGCAACAGGACTCTCAAACGCAAACGAATTCAGAACGAACATTGCTGAAAAGGCTGTTGATTATTCAGAATATCTACAAAAAGCTTTCAGTAAAATTGGTGTTGAATTAGCCTGGTCGCCATCAACAATTGCAACCGAACGGTTGTTCGGTTTTAGTGTAGATATAATGAACGATAAATCAATTGTTAACTCCGTCTGCCCAAACTCAGCAGCAGATTTAGCTGGATTGTGGTATGGCGATGAACTAATAGACATTGATGGAATAGGTGTTGCTAAAAACGTACAGTTTTTATTAGAAAATACTACCGAATCAAATATCCGTTTTATCAGAAACAAAATTGAATTCGAAACAACATTGAAGAGCAATTTAGAACAACCGACTATTCAAAAAGTAGAGATTATTTTTCCAACCCAACCCAATCAATTATTCCTTCAATGGATTGGTCAACGTTTCAAATAAAAAGAGCCCTCATGTTTGAACGTCTCATTGCCTCCAATTTTCTCGTATTCAACAATGTAAAAATAAGTTCCAGTATTAAAATCAGAAGGGTCCCAGAAGCCCAATAAGGCATTGAATTCCCCCAGCTCTTGACCCCAGCGGCTAAATATTTTACAAGAGAAATTCTCAAAAGCTTGAACCACCGTTGTATTCGGATTCAATAAACGAAAATCATCATTTATCCCGTCTCCGTCCGCCGTTACAATATTTGGATAAATTAATTCTATGGTAGAAATAACAACAGGAAACACAAAATCTTCACTGCATGCGATAGTACTGATATTCAATGTTACCGTTCCTAAAATATCTGATGTATAAGTATAATTAGTGAGTTCAATATTCGTTTGAATATCTGCACTTCCGTCACCTGGATTCCATACGTAGGTTTCATTAGTCCCATTGGATCCCGCATAAAATTCCCACGTAAAGTCATTCCCGTCATTGGAATTAATGACACTCGGTGACGCGTTAATACTCTCAACATTAACAGTAAAAGATGCAGAACTACTGCAACCATTGATATCTGTGCCCAGAACTGTATATGTAGTGGTCGAACTCGGAGATACATTTGAGATACTGCCAACATTTAAGTCGGGTTGCCACGTATATCCATTTGCTCCAACCGCTGTCAAATCACTTGATTCTCCCTCACAAAGAAGATTATCTCCTGAAATAGTGACTGTCGGATTAGTTAAAACAGAAACTACAACCTGATCTGAATTAACACATCCATTCGCATCCGTTCCAACAACCGTATAGTTCGTTTGTGTCGATACTGACGCTACAACAGACGCTCCTGCGGTTGTATTCAAACCGGTGGAAGGAGACCATTGGTATGTTATCCCTCCGGTTGCAGTTACACCTGCGGATTGTCCTGGACAGTGCGCCAAGTCCGAACCAGCATTGATAGTTGGTAGGGCATATATCTGCATAGTCTGATTCGCTGAAGATGGGCACTGACCTGCTATTGAATAAATTAAGGTTAAGGTTTCTGGGCCGTTCGGGACAAGCACTCCATTTGCCAAAGATGCGTTCCCATTAACAGTCCATGTTCCTCCAATTGGAGATGCGCTCAATGCAGTAGTTGTATTATTGACGCAGATTCCGACTGGGTTATTCAACGCTATTATTGGTGTTGTGAATACATCTATCGAACTTGACTCTGTAACTGTGCAAACACCATTAGAATAGGTATATGTTGCCACTGTGGGATTGGACCCTTGCGCTGGAGTATAGACCCCTGATGAACTGATTCCCGTGCCCGACCAAACACCGCCAGCAGGTGATGGATTAAAATTGATTTGCGCATCTGTGTTGCATACATAAGATGGGCAATTCAAATTGAGCACCGGTTCATTCTGAACGATTACTTCCGCAGATGTGGTGCATGTATTCGTTAAGTCTGAGTATGAAACAGAATATGTTCCTGAAGCACTTTGATTAAAGGTACCGCTTGCATCTGCAACTGCACCAGACCAGACACCGCCGAGAGGAGATGCCGTAAGATTCACTGCTGTATTTACGCAAACGAATAAATTTCCTGTGATCTGAGGAAATGGAATAATTTCTATCGTTTCTGAAATTACAGATGCACAATTCGCTGTGGAATAATTGTATGTAAAATCAGAAATACCAATAGGCAACGCACCTGGATCAATTATACCAGATGAATTAGCAACTCCACCCCACGTTCCTCCTAAAACATTCACTCCAACGGTTAATGGCGCTAAGTTCTGACAGACCATTGAAGGTGCCGTTAAAAATATTTGTGGAAGGGCCTCTGCAAAAATTTCAAAGGATTGAGAACTACCAATACACCCGTTTAAACTCGGTGTGTACAAAATAGTAGCGCTTCCAGCAGTGGCGTTAAATGAAGCTATGTTTCCAATTCCAGTGGCTGCTATGCCTATTCCAGGATTTGAATTACTCCAATTAACTGACGCATTCGGATTAGTTGTAAAATTTATAGCCTGCACTGTGTTCCCCTCACACAACGAAATATTGTTTAAAGTACCAGAACTTGGGGTTGTGTTAACCGTTATGTTGAAATTTATTGGTAAGCCCGAACAGCCATTATATGTCGGAAGTAATGTTATGTTTCCCAACGAACTCAATCCTTGAGAAGACGAAATAAAAGGTGAAACATTTCCTATACCAGACCCCGCTAATCCAATTGAAGTATTGGAGTTCGTCCAATTTACAACAGCGTTGGCAGGAGAAACAATAAAGGAAGGTATATTCACAAGGTTACCTGAGCACGCGACAATATTCGAGACTGGAGAAAGAACAGGCAGCGCTGTTATATTAACCGTTGTTGTCGATGAACAAGTTGCAAGACCAGTAGCCGTAACGGTATAAGTGCCCGTCATTAATGCCGTGGTGCCAGTTAGCACAACGTTTTGTCCTGCTGCCGAATAACCATTCGGGCCTGTCCAAGTATAAGCAGTGGCGCCACTAACAGCGCTTGCATTAAGCGAAACAGAATTTCCAGCGCAAGCAGTACCGCTGTTCGATGCGGAAACCGTGCACTGGGGAAGACAAGATGCTGGTGCAGTAATGTTTTGATTCAAATTACAAAGATTATCCGCCGAAAACGAGGCTGATAATGTGCAGGGCAATCCATTCGAAGGGAGTCCGGTAAGAGTATATGACAATGGACTAACCCATGGTCCGGGAATTGTTGTTGAGACTCCGCAGGAAGAAGTTATTGTTAAAGTACCGCTAGCGGGTGGGTTAGTGAATGCTATTGTACCGCTAACATTATAGGTATTTGTAGCTGGAATACATGCCCCCGGGACAGCAGTAAAATTGGTCATATTACAAAGAATATCGCAATTCGTAGTTGCGGTACCCCCACTTTGGCTGAACGTTATGTTCGTGGGCACATTTGAAAAATTCGTAATTACCAATATATAATATTGCCCAGCAATTGCATTTGCAATGGTTGCCGTTTCATTGGATGCTGTTGAATAAGAACAACTTATAGGTGCGGCTGTAAGCTGATTGCATACATTCGTTAGGGTTGAAAAAGGTCCCCACAACGCATAGTCAACGTCAACTCCAGCAGTACTTGCCATCGAAATTGAGAGCGGACCACCGTTCTGAATTTGCATATAATACCAAGCAGGATTGGGTGTACTCAGAAGACAACCATAATTAGGGCCTGCTTGAGCGGTTGTGTTTTGAGCTCCTGGAAAGGTATAAGTCGTTCCCGTGCAGAACGGCTGGGCTCCCGAGCACAATCCCGACGCTGATGGGGGTGATACTGGTGGTGCGCCACAACCCAAGGTAGCCGCCCATCCCGGAGAATTAAAACTATTGTCTGAAACAAAAACGAATGTTAAACAATTGGTGGCTCCTGAAATCAGACCTGGTGAAACTCCGCCAGTGAAAGCTCCCAACAAGGGTGATGCCATGCTGGGGCCATTATAAATATAGAGGTAATCCCAAGTGTTTTCTAGATTAAACGAACTAAACTGAGCATATACATTTTGACCAACCGGAGCGCAAAAAACCATTGTCAAGTTGGCGTTAGTAGAATAACTCGCCGATGGGCCTCCTGAATCATAAAAATTAATCACGGAACCACAAGAAATATTAACTGTGGTATTAGACATATTATAGTTTTGAGCCTTTAAGTCAAAAGACAAAGTCAAACATAAAAGAACTACAATTGAATAATATAATTTCACGGCAGGTCGATTTAAGGTACATAAAGGTACATAAATTTACCTCCCCCAAAAAAAAAAGGCCTTGACATTCAAGGCCTTCTTATTTTCTTCGATTCGAATTACTTCTTCTCGTCTTTTACTTCTTCAAAGTCAACATCGGTTACTTCACCGTCGTTGCTTCCTGCTTGTTGCTCTCCTGCATCTGCAGCTCCTCCAGCGTTGTTGTACATATCAGCACTAGCCGCTTGGAACACTGCATTCAATTTGTCCATAGACGCCTTAATCGTGTCTAAGTTCTTTTCAGCATGTGCCTTCTTCAGCTCTTCCAAAGATGCTTCGATCTCTGTTTTCTTATCTGCTGGAAGTTTATCTCCGAACTCTTTCAATTGCTTGTCCACTTGGAAAATCAATGAATCGGCTTGGTTCACAACGTCTGCTTCTTCTTTCGCCTTGCGATCTGAATCTGCATTCATCTCTGCTTCTTTCTTCATCTTCTCAATGTCTTCTTTGCTTAATCCGCTAGAAGCTTCGATTCTGATGCTTTGCAATTTGTTGGTTGCCTTGTCAAGTGCAGATACGTTAATGATTCCATTCGCATCAATGTCGAAGATAACTTCTACTTGTGGAACCCCTCTTGGCGCTGGTGGCAATCCGTCTAAGTGGAAACGTCCGATTGTGCGGTTGTCTTTCGCCATAGCACGTTCACCTTGCAATACGTGAATCTCTACGCTTGGTTGGTTATCACTCGCCGTTGAAAACACTTCAGATTTCTTCGTTGGAATCGTAGTGTTTGCATCAATCAACTTCGTGAATACGCCACCCATAGTTTCAATTCCCAATGAAAGTGGCGTAACATCTAACAACAACACATCTTTCACTTCTCCGGTTAATACACCACCTTGAATAGCAGCTCCAATAGCAACAACTTCATCAGGGTTTACTCCTTTGCTTGGATCTTTTCCGAAGAACTTCTTCACCGCATCTTGAATCGCAGGAATACGTGTTGAACCACCCACTAAAATAATTTCATCAATATCGTTTACAGACAATCCAGCGTTCTTCAATGCGCTTTCGCAAGGAGCAATGGTTCTGCGAATTAATGAATCTGCTAACTGCTCGAACTTCGCACGTGTTAACGACTTCACCAAGTGCTTTGGTATTCCGTCAACAGGCATGATGTAAGGCAAGTTAATTTCTGTCGTTGTTGAACTCGATAATTCAATCTTCGCTTTCTCAGCTCCTTCCTTCAAACGTTGAAGAGCCATTGGATCTTTCGAAAGATCTAAATTTCCATTTTCATTTTTGAATTCTTGAACCAACCAGTCAATGATTACCTGGTCGAAGTCGTCTCCACCCAAGTGCGTATCTCCGTCTGTAGACAACACTTCAAACACGCCATCACCTAATTCCAGGCAAGACACGTCATGCGTTCCACCACCACAGTCGAACACCACAATCTTCATCTCTTGAGACTTCTTGTCTAGTCCATATGCCAATGCCGCTGCAGTTGGCTCGTTAATGATACGCTTCACTGTTAGACCAGCAATTTCGCCAGCTTCTTTCGTAGCCTGACGTTGCGCATCGTTGAAGTATGCAGGAACTGTAATCACCGCTTCAGTCACTTCTTGTCCCAAATAATCTTCAGCAGTCTTCTTCATCTTTTGAAGAATCATTGCTGAAATTTCCTGTGGAGTATACGTGCGGTCGTCGATTTTCACGCGAGGCGTGTTGTTATCTCCCTTCACTACTGTGTAAGGCATACGGGTTGCTTCTTTCTCAGTTTCTGCGAATGATGATCCCATGAAACGTTTGATACTTGAAATCGTCTTCGTTGGATTCGTAATGGCTTGACGCTTCGCAGGATCTCCTACTTTACGTTCACCACCTTCAATGAAAGCAACAATAGAAGGCGTGGTGCGCTTTCCTTCGCTGTTCGCGATTACCACGGGCTCGTTTCCTTCCATTACAGATACACACGAATTCGTGGTACCGAGGTCAATGCCTATTATTTTACTCATGTTCTTAAATTTTCAATTTGTTTCACCCCGCATTTCAACCAATATGCCATTGAGAAATTCGGGTCGAAATATGACAGAACTGTCAGCATTTTCTGACACGTCTCTTGAACCGCCCGACAATTCAGCGTGGTAGATACAAACTGAAGTGCTCCTTTCGCATTCTTCCATTCAGAAAAATGACTCCGAACCAATAGAAATCGAGGCTCAATTCAATGCGCGCATCGGAACAGATTTGCTTCCAAGCACGCATCATTCCTTTGCTCCAATAGATATCGTCGAAGACAATGCCCGTGATATTTTTATGTTGAAGTAGAATCTCGAAATAGCGAAGCGTAGCCTCTTCCGTATGGTTTCCATCTACATAAACAAATTCCATTTCAGGAAATGCATTTAATGTAGTTGGAAGAGTGTCGTTGAAATTTCCTTCAACCACTTCTATATTTTCTTTCTGGAAGGAATGAAAAAGAGTGCGCGCTTCGGCCGCATGCGTTGGATCGCCTTCTAGGGTAATTATTTTTTTTGTGGAATGAAGGGCCTCTGATAAATAGAGTGTGCCTATTCCGAAATGCGTTCCTATTTCCAACAGCCCGGAAGGCTGTATATGTTCAACCAACAAATGAAGGGCTTCACCTTTTTTCTTCGGCATGGCGCTGGAAGCCACAGAACGCGAATAGGTGCGAGTAGTCTGAAGACCTTTGCTTCCCGCACCGAAGTCCTTCACCACATATACCGAATCGTTCGAAAGCAATTTTCTACGAGCGTCTTCAATCGGTTTCCAAGCTTCAGAACGATTCTGCTTCAGCACATCGGTAATGAGTTTGAAAACAAAAGGTGAATGAACCCCGTGAGGTCCTTTAGCGAAAAATAAATGTTTGAGATAAGGAAGCAATAACATTACTTCTGTCCTTTTTCCAGTCGCTCTATGCGCTCGAGCAATTGCGGTAAGCGGCGGTGAATGATGTACGATTTTTTGAAGTCCATCGTGCTAACAGCGGGTGTCCCTTGCATTACAACGTCTTCTTTCAGCACAGAAGCGCTGATGCCCGTTTGAGCCGCAATCTTCACTCCGTTCGCTATGGTTAAATGTCCAGCTATTCCAACTTGTCCGCCTATCATAACATTCTCACCAATCTTGGTGCTTCCCGCAATGCCAGTTAACGCTGCAATAACCGTGTTCTTTCCAATTTCAACGTTGTGTGCAATTTGAATGAGGTTATCGAGCTTCACACCTTCACGAATAATTGTTGATCCTAGAGTGGCTCTGTCAATGGCCGTATTCGCACCAATTTCAACACGATCTTCAATCACAACATTTCCAATCTGAGGAACCTTCGCGTAACGATTATCTGCTTGTGGTGCAAAACCGAATCCGTCTGCCCCAATAATAACTCCAGCGTGCAGCGTGCAATTCGCGCCAATGACACACTCGCTATAAATTTTCACACCCGGATGAACCGTTGTGAAATTTCCAACCTTCACATGCTCGCCTAAATATGACTGAGCCATAATGACTGCGTTATTTCCAAGTGAAGCACCCGCTTCAATAACAACTCCTGCTCCAATGTGAACGTTCTCTCCAATATCCACCGTAGAATCTATAACAGCAGAAGCGTGAACTCCCGGACGAGGTCTTTTGAATTGGCTATACGCTTCTAATAATTTCGCGAAACTTCCATAAGCATCTGCCACACGAATAAGCGTAAGCGTTTCAGGTAAGGCTTGTTCTGCAACGAAATCGTTGGAGACAATAGCAATACTTGCGCCTGTAGAATAAATATGAGAAATGTATTTCGGATTGGCTAGAAACGTGAGTGTTCCAGCTTTGCCTTCTTCAATTTTAGAAAGCCCTGAAACTTCTGCTGAAGAATTACCTTCAACCCTTCCTTCCAACATACCGGCTATTTGCTCTGCCGTAAATTTCATACGAAATAGATTTAATGCGAATATACTTCTCAATTGGCAAAGAGCTATTTCATCTTCGCTCCAATCGATTGAATGTCTTTGAAAAAATCGGGATACGACTTCGAAATTACTTCTGGATTTTGAAGAACTGTCTTCGCCCCAGCAATGCCGAAAAGCGCGCCAGCCATAACCATGCGATGGTCTTTGTGCACGTTCCAAACAGCAGGACGGGCATGACCCGGATAGATCATCATATCATCTCCGCGAACAATTACACGGATTCCAGATTTCGCGAATTCTTCCACGATAGCCGTAGCGCGATTGCTCTCTTTCACGGCCAGTCGCTTTGCGCCTTTCAATGTTGAAACGCCGTTTCCGAATGAAGCCAACACTGCAAGGCATGGGAATAAATCTGGACAATGCGTGGCATCGAAATCAAACGCTTGAATGGTACTTGCGAAAACTTTCACACTGTTTTCGTTCTGGGTGTATTTCACTTTTGCTAAATCGAAAACATCTAAGATGGCTTGATCTGCTTGAGGCAGTCGCGTGTTTAAATTCTTCACCAACAAACCTTCTGTAGCCGTTAATGCACCTGCTATTAAAAGCGGAACAGCACCGCTCCAATCTCCGTCTACAGAGACGTCTTGCGGCTTGTATTTCTGAGAACCTTTAATGGAATAAGTACCGTTCGCTTCCTTCACAGCAACCCCAAACATCTTCATTACTGCAAGGGTTAAATCTATGTACGGCTTGCTGTTCAATTCTGTTACCACCAACTCTGAATCGCCAGTGCAACGGGGTAAAGCCATGAGCATTCCAGAAAGAAACTGAGAGGAATTCGCGGCAGATAGTTCCGCTTTTCCTGCAGTTAATTGTCCGGAAAAAGTGAGTGGAAGTTTTCCTTCGTTGGTTGAAACGGTTACTCCAAACGGATTCAGATAAGTATCAAATTCAAAGAAAGGTCTGTTCAATAATGTGCCCGTTCCATTGAGCACTTTTTCACTGTTGTGAAGAGCTGCAATAGGAACAAACAAACGTGAAGCGAATCCGGATTCTCCAGCAAAAAGATTTTTTTGTGGGGAACGAATTCCATGAATTTCATTGGCGGGAAATCCGCCTTTGATAGTCAATGTGTTTTTTGAAAGTTGAACAATCGCGCCCAGCGACTCGGCCAACTTCCGCGCATGAAAGGGGTCTTCTGAATTCGGATAATGACGAATAGTTGTTTCTCCTGCAGCCATGAGCGCTGCAGCAACATAGCGCTGAGCAATACTCTTCGATGCAGGAGCCGAAACGACTCCACTAATTTCCGAAGGAAGAATTTCTATTTTCACTTTTCACCAATGTATATACTCGCAATTCCACCACTTAATGGAATACAACGCACTCGCTGGTACCCAACCTTTTCCATCACAGCTAAAAAATCTTTTCCGGAAGGAAACTGAGCAACTGATTCTGGAAGATAAGCATACGCGCGACTGTCTTTCGAAACCCACTTGCCTAAAGTTGGCATAATGAACTTGAAATAAAATCCGAACAATTGTTTAATCGGAAAATGTTTCGGACGTGAAAATTCTAAAACTACTCCTACTCCATTCGGACGGAGAACGCGCAACATTTCGCGCATGCCTTGTTCAAGATTTTCGAAATTTCTTACACCAAAAGCTACGGTGTAAGCGTCGAACGAATGATCTTCAAAGGGAAGATTTTCTGAATCTCCTCTTCGCAATTCAATAATTTGTTCGAAGCCTCTCTCCTTCACTTTCTTCCTTCCCACTTCCAACATACCCTCTGAAATATCTACGCCTACGATTGATGAAGCATTCAACTTAGACTTCACCGCTTGCAGCGCGAAATCAGCCGTTCCAGTAGCCACATCGAGTACTTTCTTCGGATGGTATTTCTTCAAAATACGAATGGCACGTTTGCGCCAGATGATATCGATTCCCAACGAAAAGAAGTGATTTAAAAAATCATAACTGTGCGCAATTTGATCGAACATTTGCTCAACCTCTTCCTTCTTTCCTCCTTGATTATACGGCTTAACTGTTTCCATACTTACATGAATTCGAATTACATCGATTTTGTTCAAATTGAAACTGCAATTCGTTCTGCTTCCAACTTTAATAATTCTTTATCG
This sequence comes from Flavobacteriales bacterium, assembly GCA_044338665.1. Taxonomy (GTDB): domain Bacteria; phylum Bacteroidota; class Bacteroidia; order Flavobacteriales_D; family Sanyastnellaceae; genus CAIZGX01. The sequence goes on along the minus strand of JBIIWZ010000002.1, from coordinate 126,617 downwards.
ATTGGAACTACACCCACTTTCTCACACACCAATCCTCCTGCAAGATTCGCTATCTCGGCAATGTCAGACAAATTCCAATTGGATGCCAATGCCAATGTAGCCACTGCAATTACCGTATCGCCTGCTCCTGACACATCAACAATCTCACGTTTGTGGGCTGAATGAGTGGAAAAAGTCTCACCATCGAAAGAGGTTACGCCGTGTTCAGAACGCGTAACCATAACGCCTTCAGCGTTCAATTCATTTCGCAAATTCACCAATGACTTTTCAATGGCAGAAGTATCGTCCGCTGCGAATTCAACCTTCATTCCTTCCTTTAATTCTTTCAAGTTGGGTTTGAAAAGTGAGCAGCCAATATAGCTTTTGAAATTTTTCAATTTCGGATCTACGCTTACTGGAATATTCAAAGCCTTCGCTTTCGCTATGACCTGTGCAATTACTTTCTCAGTCAAAACGCCTTTGTCGTAGTCTTCAAATACTATTGCATCTACTTTTTGTTTGCTTAAAATCTGATCTATACAATCAAGTAAATTCCGCTCGTCTGTTGCAGATAGCGGCCAAGTAATTTCATCGTCGATTCGAACAATATGGTGTCCACCCGAAATAACGCGCGTCTTAACGGTTGTCATACGCTCGGTGGAATCAATAATTCCTTCTGTACTAAAACCTAAATCCTTCGCTGTCTTCCGGAAAATATCTCCCTTCGATCCGTCTCCAACTACAGAACACATAATTGCCTTCGCTCCCAGACTATTTATATTCAAAGCCACGTTTGCGGCGCCTCCTAAACGATTTTCTTTCTTCTGAATGTGAACAATGGGAACAGGCGCTTCTGGAGAAATGCGTTCAACTTTGCCCCACAAATAGGCGTCTATCATAACATCGCCAACCACCAAAATGGTCTTCTCAGTCAATGAGCTGAAGAACGACTGTACGGATTCTTTATTCAATTTATAACGGTTTTAATTCGGATAAGGCTTGAGCCATTCTCGAAACGGCTTGATCTAATTTCTCTTCGGAAGTCGCATACGAAATTCGAATGCAATTAGAATCGCCAAAGGCATCTCCTGCAACTGTTGCAACATACACTTTGCGCAATAGGTACATGGCCATGTCTTCAGAATTCTTCAAAACGGTTGTACCATCTGTCGTGTTGAAGAAAGCTGTAACGTCTATGTAAAAATAGAATGCCGCTTCAGGAAGATTAATCTTCAATCCAGGTATTTTCGACAGTCCTTCGAACACGCGATCTCTGCGCGTCTTGAACACTGCAATCATTTCGCTAACCACAGAAGGGTCTGCTTCCAACGCCGCTTTCGCAGCCATTTGCGCAATGGTATTCGCACCGCTTGTAATTTGTCCTTGCATCTTGTTACACGCTTGAGCAATCCATATCGGAGCGCCAATGTATCCCAATCTCCATCCGGTCATCGCGAATGCTTTCGATACCCCGTTCACCGTAATGGTGCGGTCTAACATGCCTTCGCAAGCGCCAATGGAATAGGTCTTTCCAACAAAATTAATGAGCTCATAAATCTCATCGCTAATCACATAAACACCTTCATGCTGAAGAATAACTTTGCTTAATGCTTCAAGCTCTTCCTTGCTGTAAACTGAACCCGTTGGGTTGCAAGGCGAACTGTAAATAATCAATTTCGTTTTGTCGTTAATGGCGTTGCTCAAACCTTCCGCAGTGATTTTGAAATTGCTTTCAATTCCCGCGTGCAGTTCAACTACTGTTCCTCCTGCCATCTTCACCAATTCAGCATAGCTTACCCAATATGGACTCGGCATGATTACCTCGTCGCCTGGATTCACCAACGCCAAAATCACATTCGCTAAACTTTGCTTTGCGCCTGTGCTTACCACCACTTGTTCGGGTGAATAGGTTAAGTCGTTGTCTCGTTTGAATTTCTTTGAAATTGCTTGACGTAATTCTAGGAATCCGTTTACCGGTGGGTAATGCGTAACGTTTGCGTGTATGGCTGCAATGGCGGCTTCCTTAATAAAATCAGGAGTATTGAAATCGGGTTCACCTATAGAAAGGTTAACCACTGGTTTCCCTTCTGCTGCCAGTTCACGACCCATGCGAGCCATGGCCAACGTTGCCGATTCAGATAATTTTTCTAACAAGTGGGAAACCTTGCCCACGCGCGTATTTTCTTGCATGGTGCAAATTTACGATTTAAGAAAGAAAGTCCTTGAAAATTATGCGATTTCCCAAGATTTTTCAGACCTGTGAACGGTCCCCTTGAAAAACGCTACAGCTTCGTTGTTCTGATTAAAAACGGTTATGTGATAAACGCCTATGCGCTTCGATAAACTTTTCTCTTCCACCAACGTTGTTAAAACATCTCCTTCAACAACCATTTTCACATGCGAAATTGATGTCTCAACCGAATAACATTTCAGTCCGTGTGCATTGCTTGCAAAGGCCAAAGCGGTATCGGCAAGTGAATAAGAAATTCCACCGTGAGCAATGGCAAATCCGTTTAACATTTCATTTCGAACCGTCATACGCAGATCACAAATTCCGGGAGCAACGCTTAGGCGTTCAATGCCCAACCACTGGCTAAACGCATCGTTGGTGAACATGAAGTCTACAATCTTCTCGGCGTTGTTCATTATTTCTTGTATTGAAGTTCCACTAAGTTACGGTAATGACCGCTCAATGTCATCAACTCTGAATGACTTCCTTGCTCAATAATCTCTCCTTTTTCCAACACAAAAATCACGTCTGCTTGCTGAATGGTTGAAAGTCTATGCGCAATAACAATGGATGTTCTGTCTTTTGTAAGAAGCTCCGTTGCGCGCTGAATAAGCAATTCAGACTCGGTATCAATACTTGATGTCGCTTCGTCAAGAATAACAATTTTTGGATCTTGAAGGAACACGCGAACGAATGCTAAAAGCTGGCGCTGTCCTGTGCTGAGCAACGTTCCTCTTTCCTTCACATCGAAATCGTATCCACCTGGAAGAGCCATTATGAAGTCATGCGCACCTACCATTTTCGCAGCTTCAATCATTCGTTCATCGGAAATCTCCGAGTTGTATAAGGTTAAATTGTTTCGAATGGAATCACTGAAAAGAAATACATCTTGAAGAACAACGCCAATTGTTTTTCGAAGGGAAACCAAAGGCAATTTCGAAAGCGCAACGTCATCAATAAAAATTTCACCTCCATTAATTTCATAAAAGCGATTCAACAAAGAAATAAGTGTCGATTTTCCAGACCCCGTAGACCCCACGATAGCGGCGCTTTTTCCAGCTTCAATAATCATGTTGAAGTTGGTCAACACCGGCTGATTTTCCACATACTGAAAACTCACATCGCGGAATTCAATTCTTCCATTGACATCTTTCATTTCTTCTTGAAGGGCATCTTCTTCGGAATGGTCTTCATCCATTAATTTGAATACGCGCTCGGCATTCACTACACCCATTTGAAGCACGTTGAAGTTGTCTGCCATTTGACGAATGGGTCTGTACATCATGGCTATGAAGGTGCTGAATTCGAGAATTAATCCTGGAGACATTTCCAAATTCAAACTCGACTTAACACCCCACCAAAGCAGCAGGGAAACAGAGAGCGCTGAAAGAATTTCAACAACAGGAAAGAATACTGAATAGGCCCAGATGCCGCGAATGTGTGCATCTCTTTGCTGCGCATTAATTTCTACAAACTTATCGTTTTCAATTTTCTGACGATTGAAGAATTGAACAATGTTCATTCCGGTTACGTGCTCTTGCACAAACACATTCATGCGAGCAACTTCGTTTCGAACATCTTGAAAAGATTTCTTCACCGCTTGTTGAAACACGCGCGTTGCCCAGAGTAGAATAGGTATTGGCAGCATAACGATCAACGTCAACTTCCAATCGAGAAAAAACATGAACCCCACAATTACGAGCAACTTCAGCGTATCGCGAATAATATCCAAAAGTCCAACACTAAACACTTCCGCAATACCATCTATGTCACCAATGTGACGCGTTACCAATTGTCCGACAGGCGTCTTATCGAAGTAATTCAATTTATATCGAATCACCTGAGCATACACGCGCTCGCGCATGTCAAGCGTAATGCTCTGTGCTACACTATTCGCAGCAAGTGTTTGAATGTATTGCAGGACAATTTCCAATGCTAAGACAACAAAAAACCAAATGGCCACATTCAAGATTTGCATGGAATCTCCACCTGGAACCGCAACATCTAGCATGTTGCGCATTTGTTCAGGACGCACCACTGTAAGCCCTGAGAGCACAAGAACCAAAATCAAAGTCACAGCAAAACCTCCGCGATAGGGCTTGCTGTATTGATACAGTCGAGCAAATATTTTCCAATCAAACGCCTTCCCTGATGCCATATTCTAATTTGTTCGGAAGGTAGATTCCGGATAAATAACTCGAGTTAAAAACAGTCCATTCGGACGAACACTTTCTCCTGCCTCGTTTCTTGATTTGCTATTCAGCACTTCTTGAAATTCTTCCAAATTCATTTCACCCTTTCCCACTTGTAATAGAGTTCCAACCACGGCACGAACCATATTCCGAAGAAATCGATCGGCAGTAATGTGAAAAATCAAAAGACCTTCCTTCTCTTCCCATTTAGCTTCTCGCACATCGCACATCGTAGTCATTTGACCCCCGCCCGATTTACAAAAACAAGCAAAATCATGAGAACCTAACATTAATTGCGCTGCGTTGTTCATGGCTTCTACGTTTAAATCTTTTCCGTAGAAATACGTGTAATTACGTTGGAAGGGATCCTTCTTTTTTGCAATACGATATTCGTAAGAGCGTTCATTCGCATCGAATCGCGCATGCGCTCTGTTGTTTACTTTGAAAAGCTTGTATGCTGCAATGTCTTTCGGCAACACTTGCTGAAGTCTAAACAGCGTTTCCTCTTCATTCAACTCATGAATTTCTGGAACGAAGTGAAGATAAAAATCGCTCGCGTGCACTCCCGTATCTGTGCGGCCGCATCCTAGCGTAACCACCTTCGGCAGGCGCAATATTTTGGACAACGCTTTTTCTAATTCTTCTTGAACCGAATGAGCATTCGGTTGACGTTGCCATCCGTGGTAGTTGGTTCCGTCGTAGGCTATTTGCAGGAAGTAGCGCGCAAATTCTGTTTTCTCTTCTTCCTGCTCCATTGCCTAATTACTGAAACATTTCTTTTACACGTTGGAAAAAGCTCTTGTCTTTGGCAGAAGGATTCGGTTTGAAATTTTCAGACTCGCGAAGCTTCGTTAAAATTTCTTTTTCTTCCGATGAAAGTTTCTGGGGTGTCCAAACGTTGATGTTTACCATCAAATCTCCAGAACCGTATCCGTTTACATCCGGAATTCCTTTTCCTTTCAAACGAAGTATTTTTCCGGCTTGTGTTCCGGGCTCTATTTTTATTTGCGCCTTGCCCTTCACCAAAGGAATTTCAATGCTTGCACCCATAGCGGCATCTACGAAATTCAAATACAAATCGTAATACAAGTGAACGCCATCGCGCTTCAACTCAGTGTGTTCCTCTTCTTCAATCTGAACGAGTAGATCTCCGGGAACACCGCCAAACGGACCAGCATTTCCTTTTCCAGATACATTCAACGTCATTCCTTCACCCACACCCGCTGGAATTTTAATCTCAACGGTTTCCTCTTTACGAACTTGTCCGTATGCATCGGCATCTTTCGGACGATCTTTAATTGATTTTCCAGCACCGCTGCACACATGACACGTGGCTGCGGTTTGCATAGCACCTAAGATGGTTTGTTGCACACGACGTATTTGTCCTGATCCTCCACATGTTGAGCAAGTATCGTAGGTTACGCCATCGGCGTTCGCCATTTTAAAAACCTTAATCTTCTTCGTTGTACCGAAAGCTATTTCTTCCAAATTCAATTTCACACGAATGCGAAGGTTGCTTCCCTTCACTCTTCTTGAACTTGATCTGCTTCCTCCACCACCGCCAAATCCTCCGAAAATATCTCCAAATTGAGAGAAGATATCGTCCATATTCATTCCACCACCATAGCCTTGTCCGCCGCCACCGCCGCCCATACCGGCATGACCGAATTGATCGTAGCGCTGACGTTTTTGATTATCACTCAACACTTCATAAGCCTCCGCAGCTTCTTTGAACTTCTCTTCAGCTGAACTGTCGTCAGGATTTTTGTCGGGGTGGAATTGAATCGCCAATTTGCGATAGGCCTTTTTAATGTCAGCCTCGTTCGCACTTCGTGCAATACCCAATATGTCGTAATAATCTCTCTTAGCCATAATTATTTTCCTACCACTACTTTGGCGTAGCGTATTACATTCCCGTTTAACAAATAACCCTTCTCTGCAGTATCTATTACTGTGTTCTTTTGCTCTTCCGTTGGAGCTGGAAACTCAGTAATAGCCTCATGAAAATCTACATTGAAAGGAAGACCGTTGCTCTCCATAGGCTTCAACCCCTTTTTCTCCAATTCACCAAAAAGCTTTCCGTAGATTAATGAAAAGCCTTCCTTAACTGCAGTCATATCTTCACTGGTCTCATTGGATTTCATAGCCAATTCGAAAACATCGAGTACTGGAAGTAAGTCAACAATAACATCTCTCGAAGCATTCTTCAGTAATTCAATTCGTTCCAGATTTCTTTGTCTTCTGAAATTCTCAAAATCTGCGGTCAAACGAACATATTTATCTTTCCATTCTGCAACTAACTGATCAGCTGTAAGTTCTATTGTCGCCTCCACCGGAGCCTCTGTTGCGGTCTCCTCAACCGGAGTCTCGTTCACTTCGTTATTTTCCAATTCTTGTGACTGATTGTCATTCAATTCTTCTATCATCGCTTAAAATTTTATGTATTCCCCATTTGACAATCGTTGAGCCAAGCCAAAAAGAGCGACAGGCTGTCAGAAAACAAAACGGGCCGAATGTCATTCGGCCCGCAAAGATAACTTATATCGTTAGATCATTTGAACGAAGAAACATACTTGTCCAATTCCATATCTAAAGCCGGTCCGCGAAGGTTCTTCGCGACAATAATTCCATTCTCATCAATTAAGACACTTGAAGGGATGCTTGAGATTCCGTAAAGTTGTCCGGCTGCATTTGCCCAACCTTTCATATCACACACATGATTACTCCACAACAACCCGTCTTTCGCAATGGCTTCTTCCCACGCCGCTTTATTTTGATCGAAACTCACCGAGAAGATTTCGAATCCTTTTGCTGTCTTGAATTTGGCTTTGCTGTATTTGTTATATGCAGCTACAACATTCGGATTTTCTCTGCGGCAAGGTCCACACCAAGAAGCCCAAAAGTCGATTAATACCAATTTCCCACGAAGCGAAGAAAGTTTCAAATCCTTTCCGTCAACTCCTTTCATTACAATATTTGGAGCTTCGTCGCCGATTTCCAAACCAATTTTAGCAGTTGTTGGAACTGCATTTTTATCGTTTACCGAAGTAAAACTGAACATCACCGCAACAAATAGAAGCAAGGTAAAAGGGACAAGATTTTTTTTCATAATTGTTGAATTCATTTCAAATATAGAACAGTATTCTGCTCACAAGCCAAAGTTCTTGCCAAAGAAGTTTATACACGTTTGATATCCGCGCCCAAAGCTTGCAAGCGCGCTTCAATGTCTTGATATCCGCGATCGATCTGCTCAATGTTCTGAATCGTTGATTTTCCTTTCGCACTCAATGCCGCTATTAACAAGGAAACCCCCGCACGAATATCCGGAGAAGACATGGTTACGCCTTTCAATGAAGACTTACGGTCTAAACCAATGACAGTTGCTCTGTGTGGATCGCACAAAATAATCTGAGCACCCATGTCAATCAGCTTGTCCACGAAGAACAATCGGCTCTCGAACATCTTCTGATGAATAAGCACCGAGCCTCTCGCTTGTGTTGCTGTTACTAGCGCAATAGAAATCAAGTCAGGAGTGAATCCCGGCCATGGCGCATCGCTAATGGTCATGATTGAACCATCGATGAACGTATCAATCTCATAAGAATCTTGCGCTGGAATGTGAAGATCATCGCCGTTCACCAAATCAACTTGAATTCCCATGCGACGGAACATCTCTGGTATAATTCCCAAATCGTTGTATGAAACGTCTTTAATAATGATATCGCCCTTCGTCATGGCAGCCATCCCAATGAAAGATCCTATTTCAATCATATCTGGAAGACATCTGTGCTCGGTTCCTCCCAATTTATCAACGCCTTCAATGATGAGTAAATTCGAACCAATGCCCGCGATTTTTCCTCCCATGCGGTTGATCATCTTGCACAGCTGCTGCAAATAAGGTTCGCAAGCTGCGTTATATATAGAAGTGGTTCCTTCGGCCAATGCCGCAGCCATAACAATGTTCGCAGTTCCTGTTACAGAAGCCTCGTCGAGCAGCATGTAGGCACCCTTCAATCGGTTTGATGTCACACTGTAAAAGTGATTCACCGCATCGTAATTGAACGTTGCCCCCAAATTTTGAAAGCCTGTAAAGTGTGTGTCTAATCGACGTCTTCCAATTTTATCTCCGCCTGGCTTTGGAATATACCCCTGCCCGAATCTTCCAAGCATAGGTCCTACCAGCATGATAGATCCGCGCAACGCAGCAGCTTTCTTTTTGTAATCCTCTGTTGTTAAATACTCTAGGTTTACGTCGTCGGCAATGAATTTAAATTCGCCTTTCGCCAACTTTTCCACCTTCACTCCAATGTCTTGAAGCAAATCAATCAACTTCAACACATCAATAATTTCCGGAATATTCCGAATAATAACGGGTTCTGCCGTGAGCAGAACAGCTGATATTATCTGTAAAGCCTCATTCTTCGCTCCTTGCGGAATAACTGTTCCCTTCAAGGCGTTTCCACCTATAATTTCAAAAGCCGACATATCTCTTAATTTTCTTCGAAGAAAACGCGAAACTCCCTTGCTCCGAAGCTTGAATTTCAAAATTATCAACGAAGGACAATGGATTACGCAAAGTGTGGTCTATTTTTGAAATGACTTATGATCAGAAGAATTTTCGCCCTTTGCACACTTATGGCCTTTAACCAACTGACTAACGCTCAAGACTGGGCAAATCTGAGCTATTACAGAAAGGCCAATACATTGCTTGAAAATCCCGCAGGAAATGAAGACCGCGTGGTGTTCATGGGAAATTCCATTACAGAATTCTGGAAAAATGTTCACCCCGATTTCTTTATTGGAAAGACATACGTGAATAGAGGCATTGGCGGACAAACCACTTCTCAAATGCTTCTTCGTTTTCGCGCAGATGTGGTTAACCTTCATCCCAAAATAGTTGTTTTTCTCGGTGGCACCAACGACATAGCAGGAAATACGGGCAATGTGTCACTCGACATGATTGAAGACAACATCTTTTCCATGATTGAATTAGCTAAGTCGAATGAAATCTCAGTTGTCTTATGCTCTGTTCTTCCTGTCTTCGATTATCCTTGGAGTCCCGGCAAAGAACCCGCTGAAAAAGTTATTGAGTTGAACGAGGCGCTTCGTTTCTATGCGGAAACGCATGACATTACTTTCGTGGATTTTCACACACCCATGAAAGACGAACGCAATGGATTGCGGTTGGAACTCGGTGAAGACGGCGTTCATCCGAATGTAGCAGGGTATCTCATAATGGAGCCGTTAGTTGAAGCCGCTATCGCCGCAGAACTTCAAAAAATTAGAAATAAACAGAATTAGTACCTTTACACAATGAAAAAACTAGTCATACTTTTCACAGCCGTCTTGTTTTCAAATTTCACTTGGTCGCAGATTGTTATCAATGAAGGCAGCAACAAGAACTATCAAACCATCGCCGATGAGGATGGGGAATACGAAGATTGGATTGAGTTGTATAACGCAGGAACAACAGCGGTTGATTTGTTCGGATATTCATTAACAGATAATTCCAACGAACCCGCACAATGGGTTTTCCCACATTACAACTTAAATCCTGGTGAATTTTTAATTGTGTTCTGCAGCGATAAAAATAGATTTGCAACCACCCCTTTCACCACAGCAATAAATTCGGGGTCTTTCACTCCGGTAGTCGGCTGGAACACCCACATTTTCACTACCCCATTTCAATGGGACGGCCTTTCGAGTATTGCCATTAATGTTTGTTCATACAGCAACACGGGATACATTTCCAACTCCTCTTTCATGCAAACAGCTACGGCATACGGCTCAACAACCTATACCTTTAATGACGGGAGCGAAGGCTCCTGCTCATACGGCCAAGGAACTCTTGCGTTCCAGCGTCCGAACATGAAATTAAATGGCATAACCATAGGCACCGGAACCATTCAAAATGGCTATACCGACTACCCAGCGCCTTATGGAAATTGGTATTGGAGCGCTCGCAATCAAATGCTTATTCCTGCAGTTGAGCTAACTGCCGCTGGGCTTTCAGCTGGACCTATTACTTCTCTTGGCTTTCAGGTAGCGGCTACAGAGGCAGTGAATTACACTTATGTGGAATTAGCATTGAAAAATGTTTCGGAAACGGCCATGACTTCTGACTTTATTACAAGCGCTGGAAACCAATTTCACACGAATTTCAAAATTTCAGGAAGTGGCGACACGTTGTTTTTATTCAATCCTGCTCAAAACCTTGAAAACAGTTTAATTATAAAATGTCAAACTGTGGACATGAGCATTGGCCGCTACCCCAACGGATCCAACTCAAACTCTCTTTTCAATACTCCAACACCTGAAGCAAGCAACAACGGAGCGCCTTCATTGGGGAATGCAATTGCTCCTTTGTTCGACCACAACCCTGGTGTATACGAAACGCCTTTTTCAGTTTCAATTCTAGACTTAAACACGGCACCTTCCACCATTCGATACACAACAGACGGGAGCGATCCAGATTTTAACTCTCCTATCTATGATGGTACGCCCATATTTTTCTTCCAATCGAAAATATTAAAAGCACGTGCTTTCAAACCAAACCACATTCCAAGCAATATAACCGCGGCATCCTTTCTCTTCAACATTACTCACACCACTCCTATACTTTCAATTACCACAGACAATGCAAATTTATATGGAGATCAAGGGATATTCGACCATTGGGACCAAGACTGGTTGCGCAATGCACACATCGATTATTTCGATTCTATTCCCGGACATCCGTTGGTGTTTTCTCAAAATACTGGAATGCAAATCGACGGTGGTGCAGGTGGAAGTCGCTCTCAACCGCAGCACTCCTTCCGTTTGGAACTAGCCCATAGCGTTCTGGGTGAAAATTCTGTAAATGAAGTGATCATTCCAGGGAGACCAAATAGAAATAAATACTCTGAATTTTATCTTCGCAATGGAAGTAATCAATATTTGGCTCTTCCATACAAAGAGGCCTGCCAAGCCGAACTCATGTGTCGCGGAGCAAATGCTTATTACAGCGCTTATCGCCCTGCAACAGTCTATATAAACGGCCAATACTTCGGACTATACGAACTGCGCGAAAAGTACAACGCTGAAATGTTTAAAGAGAACGAAGGAGCCAACAAAGACTCTGTCGAACTTATGTCATTGAGTTATTGGTATGGAGGAATGCTTCGTGCCGTTGAGGGTTCGACCAGTAATTTCTGGAATTCTTACAACACGTTCAATGCTTTGAACGAAGCAAGCCCTAATTATTGGAGCGAAGCGGATCAACATTTCGATATGACTTACTACACGGATTACATTATCTCAGAATCCTGGATGGGTAATGTCGACTGGCCGGGTAACAACATTAAAATTTATCGTTCTAACACAACAAATAACCGTTGGAGATTCGCCACCATTGATTTGGAATTGGCGCTGAATCCGAATGCTTGGACCGATTGCTATTTCAACCACATCGACTATATGTCAGGGCAAAGTACTGACAATCCGTATATCAATATTTGGTTACAAAGCATTCAAAACACGCAATACAAACACTACTTCATCAATCGATTCGCTGATTTAATGAACACGAACTACCGTCCTGAAAGACTCATTGCTGTAGAGAATCGTTATTTCAATTTAACTGCACCTGAAATGCCGAATGAATATCAACGCTGGGGAGACGCAGGCAATGTACCCGGACAAATGGATTATTTCTACAACAATCACATGACCTTCCAATCTGAATTGCTTTGCAGAACAGAGCAGGTTCGCGATCACATTCAAAACAGATTTGCATTACCACAACAAGTGGATGTAACGCTTGATGTATTGCCTGCAGGATCAGGACAAATTCATATCAGCACCGTTCAACCTACAGAATATCCTTGGACAGGAGTTTATTTCGATGGTGTTCCTGTAAAAATTGAAGCCATTGCAAATCCTGGATTTGATTTCGCTTATTGGGACAACAGCAGTTTAATCAATGATATTTTAGATTCTGTTTGGGAAGGAAATATCTCATTGAATACTGCCCAATTCACTGCGCATTTCCAATCGAATGTGAATGTAAATGAAGAGGAGGAAACTGTATTTAAAATATACCCTTCACCTGCTCAAGACTACATTCAAGTGGTTGCTGAGGCACAATTCAGAGGACTTTCCTATTCTATCTTCGACATACAAGGAAAATTGATTCACAGCGGAAATATGCAAAACCAAGGTTCTACTCGAATCGATGTTTCGCAATTCAGCACGGGTATGTATGCCATTCAAATTTCAGATAGCTCAAAAGGAATTGTCGCTAAAAAAATATTTGTTAAGGAATAATCCCCACTTTTGCCGCTCTAAAAAATAAATCATGTCAGTAAACAAAGTAGTTCGCAGAGTTACCACCCATACCCTTCAAGAAATGAAGAACAAGGGAGAGAAGATTGCTATGCTAACCGCATACGACTATTCTATGGCTCTCATTGTTGACCAATCTGGAATTGACGTTATTCTAGTTGGTGATTCGGCGTCGAATGTAATGGCTGGACATGAGACCACTCTCCCAATTACCTTGGATCAAATGATCTATCACGCTGCTAGTGTGGTTCGCGCTTGCAATCGCTCTCTAGTAGTTGTAGACATGCCCTTCGGTTCATACCAAGGAAACTCAAAAGAGGCATTAAACTCTGCCATTCGTATCATGAAAGAAACGGGGGGACATGCCGTTAAGCTTGAAGGAGGAGAAGAGATTGTTGAAAGTGTTAAGCGCATTCTAACAGCGGGTATTCCTGTTATGGGGCACCTTGGATTAACACCTCAAAGCATTTATAAATTCGGAACGTATCAAGTTCGCGCTAAGGAAGAAGTTGAAGCCGATCGTTTGATTCACGATGCGAAACTTTTAGCAGAAAGTGGTTGTTTCGCTATTGTCTTAGAGAAAATTCCAGCGGCACTTGCCAAACGCGTCGCTCAAGAAGTTCATGTTCCAATTATTGGAATTGGTGCTGGTGGTGACGTTGATGGACAAGTATTGGTGCTGCACGATATGCTTGGAATTACTGAAGGATTCACCCCTCGCTTTTTGAGAAAATATTTGAACATGGGAGAGCAAATGCGCGGTGCGTTAGAGCAATATGTTAGTGATGTAAGAAGCGCAGATTTCCCGAACAACAAAGAGCAGTATTGATGAAAAAACACGCGCCCAAAGTTTGGGACCGAGCACCAAAAAAACCGCTTGAAGTAACCACCCTTGAAAACCTTCGCATTCTATACGAAGACAATCACATTATAGCCGTTAACAAGAGAAACTCTGATATCGTTCAAGGAGATAAAACAGGAGATGTGGTTCTAAGCGACATCATTAAACAATACCTAAAGATAACCTACAATAAGCCCGGCGAAGTTTTTTGCGGGACTGTTCATCGCATAGACCGTCCTGTAAGCGGTGTTGTGGTGTTCGCTAAAACAAGTAAGGCCCTTTCGAGATTAACTATCGACTTTAAAACACGTGATGTATTCAAAACCTATTGGGCTGTTGTGCAAGACGCACCGCCAAAGATGGAAGGGCATGTGATAAATTACTTGTGGAAAGATGAGAAACAAAACAAGTCTTTCTTTTATAACGAACCAGCGGCCGACAGAAAAGAATCTGAACTGACCTACAAAGTGCTTGGAAAAGGCGATCATTACACGTTTGTCGAAGTATATCCGAAAACAGGAAGACACCATCAAATTCGAGCAACACTTTCGCAATTGGGCTGTCCGATTAAGGGTGACATTAAATACGGAAGCAAGCGCACCAACGACAACGCAAGTATTCATCTTCATGCAAGAAAAATTGAGTTTACACATCCTGTAAAAAAGACTCCTGTTGTAATCTCGGCACCCCCACCGGAAGATCCACTTTGGGATGCATTCTTGATTAAAGCCTTTGAATAACGTGTGCGTAAAATCACACATTGTAAAGCATCACTCACACTATATTTGTGCTCTCAAAAAAATTGAATTATATGGAAGCGAACGAACACATTAAATGCCTTATCCTCGGCAGCGGACCGGCAGGATATACTGCAGCAATCTACGCTGCACGTGCAGATATGAAGCCTGTTATCTATCAAGGGCAACAGCCGGGTGGACAATTGATGGACACCACGGAAGTAGATAATTTCCCTGGATATCCTTTAGGAGTAAAAGGTCCTGAGATGATGGCTGATATGGAAAACCAAGCCAAGCGCTTTGGTACTGACATTCGCAACGGATGGGTGACTAAAGTTGATTTTTCTGGAAGTAATCATCTCATTGAAATAGACAACGGAAAACACATTGTAAGCGCAGATTCAGTCATTATTGCAACAGGTGCTTCAGCCAAATGGTTGGGTCTTGACAATGAAATTCGTCTTCGCAATTTAGGCGGAGGAGTAAGCGCATGCGCGGTGTGCGATGGTTTTTTCTACCGCAACCAAGATGTAGCTATTGTTGGTGCTGGAGATACAGCAGCTGAAGAAGCTACATACTTAGCAAAACTTTGCAGAAAAGTATATATGATTGTTCGAAGCGATAAAATGCGTGCTTCTAGAGCCATGCAAAATCGTGTTTTGGAAACACCGAACATTGAAATTCTTTGGAACTCAACCACAGAAGATATTTTAGGAAAAGACGGCGTTGAAGGAGCAATCTTCAAGAACTCTGCTACTGGTGAAAGTCGCACCGTTGACATTACTGGATTCTTCGTGGCAATCGGACACAATCCGAATACGGGCGTATTCAAAGAATTCATCAATACAGATGAAACCGGCTATATCTTAAACACTCCCGGATCTTCGAAAACCAATGTTGAAGGGGTTTTTGTTGCAGGAGATGCAGCAGATAAAAATTACCGCCAAGCAGTTACTGCTGCGGGAACTGGATGCATGGCCGCCTTAGATGCAGAGCGTTATTTGGCTTCAAAAGGAATTCACTAAGAAATTTTATTCTAAGAAAAAAGGTCGACAATGTCGACCTTTTCTTTTTCTAGTGGGGTGGCTTATGGGATTCGAACCCACGACCCTCAGAACCACAAACTGATGCTCTAACCAACTGAGCTAAAACCACCGTCTAAGAGGGCGCAAAGATAAACACATTCATTCTATTTGAACAAATAGACCCTAGTATTTTTTTGAATTTGTATCTTGCAGCAGTGAAAAAAAAGCTTCATGTCCTTTTTCTAAGCAGTTGGTTTCCGAGTAAAACCCACCCTACTCTTGGGAATTTTGTTCAGCGTCATGCCGAAGCTGTTGCGCTCTTCGCAAATATTACGGTGCTATACCTTTCAAAAAACAATAAAACCAGCGCTTTCGAGATTGAAGATGAGGTAGAGGGAAATGTGCGCATAGTTCGAGTTTACTATCGTTCAAACGGTATGCTTTTTCGAAACAGAATTCAAGCCTTAAAAAAAGGAATCGCCCATATCAATTTCAACCAAAACAAACCTGATATCGTTCAGCTGAACATGGTTTGGCCTGAAGGATGGCAAGCCCTTTTCATTCAACGAAAATGGAAGATTCCATTTGTTATATCAGACAACTGGACAGGCTATCACCCGAATGAACGTTCGCCTCTTCCCTTCCACATAAAAAGATACATGCGCTTCATTGCGAATAGATCGGAACTTCTCTTGCCTGTTACGATGCAGCTCGAAAAAGCAATGCGTGCATTAGGATTCAACAAGTCCTCGGTAATTGTTCCTAACGTGGTGAATACGGCTTATTTCAAGAATGAAAAGAAGAATGAAATTCATACGTACGTGCATCTTTCACATCTCGACAACGATCATAAAAACATTGAAGGAATTCTTAGCGCTTGGAAAATATTCTCTGACCAAACGGAAGACGTTATCTTAGAACTTGGCGGCGATGGTGATATTCCACATTGGAAAAAAAGAAGTTTGGAAATAGGGATTCGAAAAAATAGTATCACCTTTTTCGGAACCTTGGATCAACAGGAAGTTGCAAAAAAAATGAATGCTTCACACACCTTTGTGCTTTTCAGTAACTATGAAAATTTACCTTTGGTCATGATTGAAGCTATGGCCAGTGGAATGAACGTTATTGCTACTCGCGTTGGAGGAATTGCAGAGCACATGGGCTTCTGCAAATGGAACAAACTCATTGATGCGAAAAATGAAGCGCAACTTTTGCATGCACTAAATGAATCTCACAGCGAAATGAATGAGATTAATCGCGAAGAAATTTCTGAATACGCAACGAATCATTTTTCTTTCGAGGCAGTTGGAAAACAATTCATGAACGCATACGTACAAGCACTGAACAAATGAAGAGAGTAGAATATCTTTCCATATTGAATCGTGCGTTCGGACTGGTTTCGGCGTTACTCTTGGTGATTATGAATTTGCATTTCGTCCATGTTGAAGGACAAGGCACCATTGCGTTAATCAATTTCGGAATTCTTATCGTTGCAACCCTCAGTCAGTTTATTGGAGGAGGCGCACTCATCTATTTGATCCCGCGAATTGGCGAAAACAAAATTGCATTGCCCTCCATTATTTGGATCGCTATAAGCGCAATTATAACTTTTGTTTTATTGCTAGTCCTAGGTGCTCCTTTCATTGGATTTACTTTGCTTCTTGGGACTTTGCAATCGCTATTCGTTCTGCAGCAAATGATCCTATTAGGAAAAGAAAAAATCGAGTCCTATCAAATTCTCCTTTTCACTCAGTCTTTTTCTTCCCTGCTCTTCGTTGCTTGTTTTTATATGTCAACCGACTGGGGAATTCTTGCGTTCATTTCAGGACAACTGCTGTCTTTTGCTGTAACTGCAACTGTTGGTTTTTTTCTCACTCCACATGTCTGGAAAAAGATGCATTTTGATTTGTCGAAAAACGATTTACGACAAACCGCAAAGCTGGGTGGATATGCACAATTGGGTAACATTTTTCATTTAGGAAATCAGCGTTCTTACTTGTATTTTCTCGAGAATCTCGGCGTTGAAGGTAAAATTTTCACTGGCGTTTTTTCCATTCTAATGTATGTGGCTGAAGCACTTTGGTCTGTCGTGAAAAGCTTGTCGTCTATTCTTGCATCTCGCGTTGCGCAATCATCCGATTTCAGCGAACACCTTTTGCTTACCAAACGCTATTTAATCCTTGGGGTAACAACTACTATATTCGGGACATTATGTTTTTTGATTGTCCCTAACAGCTGGCTAGCGCTATTCGTGGACTTCGATATAGCGTTTATAAAAGAAGGTTTTTTCTTTTTAATTCCTGGTATTGTTGCCAATACAATAACCGTTTCAATTGCGCATTTATTTTCTGGAAGAGGCCTTCATCAAAACAACTTTTACTCGGCCGCAACAGGATTTGTTATAGCCATTCTCTGCTCATCTTTACTAATTCCTACCGATCATTTAAATGGCGCATGTATAGCTGCATCAGCAGCCTTTATTTCTCAGAGCCTCGTTCAGACTTTTTTATTTTTCAGACTTAAGAAAAAAGAATTGTCAATCTAAGTTGAAAATATCACGCATTCCAATAGGTCTCGAGCAAACGAATCCTTCAGCATATTCGTAACCCGCAAGCCGACCAAAATCCATTGCCCTTCCTTTAACGAAATCAAAAAACTCCTTTCCTGAAATGGGTGTGTTCGGCTCTTCCGAATTCGCATCGAAAAACTGACTCGAAAAAGCCTTTAAGGTTTCAATTTTCGTATCCATGTATTGGGTTATGTCAACTACGAAATCAGGAGTGTTGTAATAATCCTGATTAAAATGGTACAATGCACGTGGACGCCATGCAGTGTGATTGGTAACTATCTTAGGAAGTCCTGCGTAGAAGCAACAATCTGCCACCAACTTCGCTGCACGAGCATGATCTGGATGACGGTCGCGAAGGGAATTGGTAAAAACAATTTCCGGTCTATATTTCCGAATCGCATCTATGATACGCATTTTGTTTTCTTCAGTATCGGTAAAAAAGCAATCGGCCAATTCTAAATTTTCTCTGAAATGTGTCCCCATAACTTCCGACGCCTTCTGCGCTTCTATCATGCGTAAATCCGCACTTCCACGTGTGCCGCGCTCACCTTGAGTAAGGTCAACCAATGCCACAATCTTTCCTTCTTTTACTGATTTAATAATAGTTCCTGCTGCACTAATTTCAGCATCATCGGGATGTGCAGAAATAACAAGTAAGTCAACTTTATTCATAATGCAAATCTCCGAAAATAAAGTCCATACTGAATAAGAAATTAATTCTTATTTTAGCAGAAGATGTTTAGGAAACTTTCAATAGTTGTAGTCATTGCTCTTTCAGCACTTTTCTCGCATGCGCAGCCATCAGGAGGAGTTGAATCTGCCTTGCTATTAATGGCAGATACGTCATCGTGGTCGAACGCCGCTGAGTTTCTAAAGCCAAAAAAAACCAAGTTCAATCCGTCAGTTGATTTAACCCAAATAGAACTCAACCTTCACGGAGTAGCTGATTCTCTTCTAATGATTCCGAGTTATTACAGATATCTAAATTGGGACACTCAGAATATTTGGCACAAGAGAAGAAATATCAACTTCACCAACGATTCCGCTATTTATTTCAGACTTGCTAATGACAGTTGTGATTTTGTTTTCCCTCTTGCCAAAGGTCACCAAACGTCTCCTTTTGGACCTCGTTGGGGAAGATTACACGCAGGATTGGATTTAGATTTGGAAACAGGAGATCCTATTTCAAGTGCTTTCGAAGGTCTCGTACGCATCTCCCAATTCAGCGATAGCTACGGGAATGTGGTTGTAGTAAGGCATCCGAACGGACTTGAAACGTTGTATGCGCACATGTCAGCTAGAATGGTTGTTTCAGGGCAATATGTTCAAGCTGGAGATTTGCTCGGACTAGGCGGTAACACAGGGCATTCGTTTGGAGCGCATTTGCATTTTGAAACTCGTTTCCTCGGCAATCCTTTCGATCCCGCATACCTCATTATTCCGAATAAAAAATCGCTTAAGTCAAAAGATTTTTATCTCACACAAAAAAATCTATACACGCCCACCAAGGCCCCTGCAAGCCAACAAACAAAAACAGCGAAAACCAATAAAGAAAGCAGAGAGACTAAATCAAATAGCAACTCCAAAAAAAATAGTGAAAAGAAATATTACACTGTAAAAAAAGGCGACTCATTAACTAGCATTGCCTCCAAAAACAAAACAACAGTTTCGAAAATCTGCAAACTCAATGGTATTAAGTCCTCGTCAAAATTAAAGGCAGGCCAAAAATTACGTGTTAAATAGCGGAGTGCACATTAGAAAAAGGTAAACCTTTTTTAACAAAACCAAAAGAACAAATAGCGTATTCAGTTGTTTTAGAAATATGAAGAAAAGAGTTGCAGTCGTTGGTGCTGGATTTGCCGGATTGTCTGCAGCGTGTAGATTAGCCCAACTAGGATATGAAACACACGTGTTCGAAAAACATTCCACACCTGGTGGCAGATGTCGAGTGTTTGAAAATGAAGGCTTCGTTTTCGATATGGGCCCCAGTTGGTATTGGATGCCTGAAGTTTTCGATCAGTTCTTCGAACAATATGGCGAAAAAAGAAGTGATTACTACTCCCTAGAAAGATTAGACCCGTCCTACCGAGTTTACTTTTCGAACAAAATATTAGATATTCCCGCATCCGCAGAGGAATTAGGTGACAAACTAGAATTACTCGAATCAGGTAGCAAAGAAAACCTCAAGAAATTCCTTTCGGAAGCGAAATACAAATACGATACGGGTATGGGAGAATTCGTATGGAAACCATCCCTATCAGCTACAGAATTTCTTGATTTAAAGTTGTTGAAAGCTGCAGTGAGGATTCATCTTTTCAATTCCATTTCATCACACATTCGGAAATATTTCAAACACCCCGAAATAATCCAGTTATTGGAATTCCCAGTCCTATTTCTCGGCGCAAAACCCGAAAAGACGCCTGCTCTTTATAGTCTTATGAATTACGCAGACCTTGAATTAGGCACGTGGTACCCGCACAAGGGAATGGGTGAAATTCCCAAGGCTATGGAAAAGGTCGCGAAAAAATTAGGCGTTACCTTCCATTACAACAACAATGTTTCCCAAATTGAATCGCTCAACCGAAAAGCCAAACGCATAATTACCTCATCAGGAAATTTCGAAATAGACGCGGTAATTGCATGCGCTGACTACCACCATGTGGAAACAAAAATGCTTGCACCAAACGACCGCACCTATTCAGAAGACTATTGGAAATCGAGAACAATGTCACCTTCTTCCCTTTTATTTTATCTGGGAGTAAACAAGCGTGTGAAAAATCTATTGCATCACAATCTATTTTTCGACGAACCCTTTGATCAGCACGCTAAGGAAATTTATGACAATCCTCAATGGCCCGCTCAACCACTGTTCTATGCATGTGTTCCGTCCATAACAGATAATACCGTTGCACCAGAAAATTGCGAGAATATTTTTTTACTCGTACCCGTTGCCCCTGACTTAAGCAGTAACGACGCTTTGAGAGAAAAATATCTAGACAACATGATCGAACGTATTGAAAAACGCACGGGAGAATCTCTTCGTGAACATATTGTGTATAAACGAAGTTTCGCTCACGAAGAATTTATTTCAGAATACAACAGTTTCAAAGGCAATGCTTATGGACTTGCAAACACATTGAAACAAACGGCTATTTTGAAACCATCCATGCGCAGTAAAAAATTAAGCAACCTGTTCTATGCTGGACAACTTACAGTTCCAGGCCCCGGAATGCCTCCAAGCATTATCAGTGGACAACTTGCTGCAGAGACCATGAACAAACTTCTTTTTCAATCATAATCATGACAGGAAAACCACTATTCGATAACGTCTCGTTTGATTGCAGTAGATTAACTACTCATGCATACAGCACGAGTTTTAGCCTAGGCATTCGCACCCTTGGAAAAGAAATTAGAAATCCTATTTATGCCATTTATGGTTTTGTGAGATTCGCAGATGAAATTGTAGATACATTTCACGATTACGAGAAGCAGGAGCTCATGGCGCGTTTCCGGAAAGACACGGTACTTGCAATTGAAGAGCGTATTTCATTGAACCCCATTTTAAATGCCTTTCAACATACTTATCATAAGTACAATTTAGAGTGGGAACTTGTCGATACTTTTTTGAAGAGCATGGAAATGGACCTTCATCAAATAGAACACGACCAAAATTCCTATGAAAATTATATTCTCGGATCTGCTGAAGTAGTTGGACTCATGTGTTTGCATGTTTTTGTAAACGGAAATCAGTTGGAATATGAAAAGCTAAAGCCCTCAGCTATGAAGCTCGGTGCGGCATTCCAAAAAATCAACTTCCTGCGCGACTTGCATGCAGATTACAATGCCTTGGGCAGAATTTATTTCCCGAATGTCGACATGAATCAATTCGACGAATCTGCGAAAAAGACGATTGAAAAAGAAATAAAGGAAGACTTTAGACTTGCATACATTGGTGTGCTTCAGCTTCCAAAAGAAGCCAGATTCGGAGTGCTCATTGCATTCAAATATTATTACAACCTGTTTTTAAAAATTCAAGCGCTTCCATGTGATCGAATTTTGAAAGAACGCATTCGCGTGGCAAACCCAAAGAAAATCGCACTTATTGCAAAAATATATTTACAACACAACCTAAATCTATTGTAATGAAATTGTTTGTCAGATTTATATTGATTGTGTTTTTCTTAGCAGGCAATTCAACATTACCATTTGCACAAGAGATTGCCTGTCAAAAACTTTTTATTTCGGCTCAAAATGAATCCGCGAAAAAAGAATTTTACAATCATTGCGCAAATCTAACCAACCGAAACAATACCCAAGAGGCCTATTTCGGAGTGGCAACCGCTATGTATGCAGAACTTGTTTCTAATCCGGCAGATAAACTCAGTTATTTCAGCCAAGGAAAAGATAAAATTGAAAAAGCAATTGCCAATGACTACTGGAACGAAGAACTTCGATTCCTCCGATACTCTGTGCAAGACAAAGCGCCATGGATGCTTCAATACCACGACAAACTAGAGGAAGATTCATACTACATATACCTATCTCTTGCTTCAGGTAAAATAAACAAAACCAAAGCGTTTTGGAAAATAGTCATTCAGTTTATGATTCAAAGCGACAACATCAGCGATGACCTAAAATCTAAATACAATCAACTATAATGGAGTTTGTTGTTTTAGTGGATGAGCAAGATAACCCCATCGGGAAAATGGAAAAACAGCAGGCCCATATTGAGGGTTTATTGCATCGCGCTTTTTCCATTTTTATTTTCAACTCCGAGAAAAAATTACTGCTTCAAAAACGTGCTTCTTCTAAATATCATTGTGGTGGTTTATGGACAAACTCTTGCTGCTCACACCCAAGAGAAAACGAAAACATTCAAGACGCTGCCAATCGTCGACTTGCTGAAGAAATGGGAATGCAATGCTCTTTAAAGCCTATTTTTACTTTTATTTACAGAGCTGAGTTCGACAACGGTTTAATCGAGCATGAATTCGATCATGTTTTTTTCGGAGAATCTGATCAAAATCCTAAAATCAACCCTGAAGAAGTGGAAACGTATAGATACATAGCAATGGAAAATCTTCAACAAGAAGTAAAAGAATTTCCTGAAAATTTCACTCCTTGGTTCATCATAGCCCTTGAAAGAGTCCTTGCATTTAATTCTACTCAAGCATGACAATCAACATAGCCCTAATAGTTATTACATTTATGATCATGGAAGGCATGGCTTGGCTTACTCATAAATTCGTCATGCACGGATTTATGTGGTATTTCCACGAAGACCACCACCAACCTTCTCCAGGATTTTTCGAAAAAAACGATGTCTTCTTTTTAATTTACGCTATACCCAGTTGGCTCCTAATCATGTTTGGAATGATGAACGGTAATGATTTCCGCACGTTCATTGGATTTGGGATTTTGGCCTATGGCATCGGTTATTTCTTAGTTCATGAAGTTCTGATACATCGAAGATTTAGCTGGTTCGACAATACTGACAACCTTTATTTCCGAGCGATTCGAAAAGCACATAAAGTTCACCACAAAAATCAATTTAAAGAAGAAGGTGAATGTTTCGGCATGCTCATCGTTCCTTTGAAATATTTCAAAGCGGAACTGAAATTCAAACAAGCAAAGGCCACTAAATGAAATCGAGCTACGCCTACATACTCGTAGACCTTTTCTGCTTAGCCGGACCATTCTTATTGAGTTTTCACAAAAGCGTAGCTTTTTACAAAAATTTCAAAGCCCTTTTCATTGGACTTTTGGTGATGTTTTCAGTTTACCTTCCTTGGGATATTTTATTCACTCATTGGGGGATTTGGAATTTCAATGCAACGTATACTCTGCACTACCGCTGGTTCTTACTTCCCCTTGAAGAATGGCTTTTTTTCCTTGCTGTTCCCTTTGCATGCGTATTCACTTTCGAATGCGTTCGACACTTTAAAAAATCGGCTCCTTCAAAAACATTCACAACAATTTCCGCAACAACCATTTTGCTAATTTCCTCATGCCTCTGCGTTTACTCAGGAGTCAAAGAACTTTGGTATACATTCAGCGCAACACTTCTTTGCAGTGCGTTAATACTGTTCCACATTCAACGTCGATCAGAATTTCTTGGTTACTTCCTCTTTGCGTGGTTCATTCTGCTTATTCCTTTTTACATATCGAATGGTATACTAACAGGACTCCATTTTTATGATTATCCTCTGATTAACACGAACCAAGTAAACATCACGGAAGCCATTGTGCGTTATAACAATCAGTTCAATCTCGGAATTCGAATCTGGAGTGTTCCAATTGAAGATTTTTTCTATGGATTAGCAATGGTACTTCTGACACTTACTCCCTATGAATATTTCCGATTGAAAGGAAAAGCTAAAACTCAACTATGATCGGATGGTGATCTGAGAACCCAGCATCACTCGTTTTATAATTCCGCACATTCAAACTTTTGCTGTGCATGATGTAGTCAATACGCAAGCCAAACAACGGACCTTTGTAGGTGGTTCCTATTCCTGAGCCACCTTCTTTAAAACCGTCTGTTAAAATTCTCGTCAAACGGTTGTATGTATATGAAATAGGAGTGTCGTTAAAATCTCCTGCCAAAATAACTTTAAACCTGCATGATTCAATATGCGCAGCAAGAACATCGACTTGTTTGGAACGCTTCAGTGATGATCGATAAAGTTGAACGAGTAAGGGTTTACTCTCATTCTGAATTTCATTCATATCTATTTTCTCGTCAAATAATTCCAACGACTTCTTCTTCAGTCTGAAACTCTGCAAATGAGCATTGTAAATGCGAATCGTATCACTTCCAACCAAAACATCTACGTAAATACAAAAATTATTTACCTCGTTTTCAAAAGGGACTTGGCCCCTGCTCACTACTGGATAATTCGTGAAAATAAGTAATCCAAATCTACCTCCGTCTGAAAGCACATGAGTTGTTCGTTCATGAACTGAATAGTCCGGGAGAATATTATTTCGCGACTGCTCCGAAAGAAAATCCCCTCCTTTTGTGTTCCAATAGCATTCCTGCAAACAAAGAATATTCGGTTTTACATTTTGAATTTCTGAAAGAACAGCATCTCTGTTTTTTTTAGCGTTCTCACCATCGTAATAACCCATTAGATGAGTGTTGTGCGTCATTAAGACCATGCCCAAACCCGAAGTAGATTTTTCCGAACCCGAGTTAAAATTGAAAAAAGAAAGGAAATCAGGTAATGATAATGCAAAGAAAATTCCAAATACAATTAACCATTTCCATTCTTTTCGAAAAGCCATTATTACAGCAGACAACAAAAACAAAACGAAAAGCGGCCAAAAAAATAATCCCAATACACTAACAAACATGAAAACACCTGGGTTAAAATGTGATGAGGCGTAAGACAAAAAATAGCAAGAAATCACAACCAAGCTCAAGAGACGAAATGCAAAACGCATGGCCTTACCTAAGTGGCTCAATTTCTTGATCTCTTTTCCGGGCGATTCCATTACTTCTCTTTGTGTTGTTCCAAGAATTGTTTTTCCTTTACCGACAGACTTTCAAATCCTGAACGCGAAATTTTATCTAAAATTGAGTTTAAATAATCCTCTTTCAATTTTCGCTCAGCGTTAAACTCCTCATCTGTTTGAAACCGTTTATTGCTCCGCTTAACAGTTAAATTAGGTGCAGGCCTAAACCACAACAATATTTTTTTAATCCAATTCATTTTTACCCAATCAAATTTTTCCAGAACCGCTATTACAAAACCTCCCAACGCGCCTCCTATATGTGCAAAGAGAGATAAGTTTCGTGCCTCATAATTCCAGACATCTACTATTTCCAAAAGTAAAAACACGGCGCATCCTAACCAAAAAGACACATCTCTTTTATGACTATTTCCGATGTCAGCAAACAACCAACCCATCCAAAGGGCGGTTATTCCAGCAGAAGCGCCAATCAAAGACACTTCCTTTTCGAACAAACCAAGAAATAATAATCCACCTAAAGCTCCTGAAACCCAATAAATCAAGGCACCTAAACCAATGTACCTATCCTTCGACCAATAAATCAAGAGCAATAACAAGAGATAATTCCAAATAAAATGACTAACCTCCGCATGAAAAAAGCTATAGGTTAGCCACGTCCAAAACCAAGTTACCGATTCACTCTTTGTTGAAAATCCAACAAATGAATCAAAGGCAGAAACATCAGCAGCACCATTATAATTAACTGAGAGAAGTACAATCAAAAGACGAATAATAAATCCAAATGCCAGCAGAGCGCTTAGCAATTTCAACCCGATAGAACTCGCGCGAAAACGATCTACCATACTTTCGAATTTTTCTGCCAATACTTGAGCAGAAGATAACCGAAAAGCATACCACCCAAATGCGCATAATGCGCCACATTATCACCCGTGGTTTGTCGCATAGCTAAATAGAATTCTATGGCTCCATAGATCATAACGAAATATTTCGCCTTAAGTGGAATGGGCGGAAAGAGTAACATTAATTCTGTATTCGGGAATAGCATTCCAAAACCCAACAACACTCCAAACACAGCGCCTGAAGCGCCAACTACACCTGTATTAATTGCAGAATACAATTCAACCATTTGCACCTTATAGGCTTTCCCTTCTTCTAGCCCTGTAATCATAACCTGATAAATTTCTCTATCGGTTAGTGCATTCATCATCTTTTGAATTTCAATATAGCTGACCCCCATGTGCAAGAAGAAAGCACCGACGCCACATGTCAAATAATAAATTACGAATTTCTTTGTCCCCCAATAATTTTCAAGAGCAGTCCCGAATAAATACAAAGCATACATATTGAAAAAGATGTGCGTAAAGTCACTCATCGAATGCATGAACATGTGGGTTACTATTTGCCAAGGCCGAAAATTCGGACTTGCAAAATAATAGCCTGTCAAGGCATCATTCAATCCCGGAACAACAAAACATGCTAAGTAGATCAGAACATTAATAATGATGATGTTCTTAACCGCCGGAGTCAAATTCATTCTCATAGTTTTATTTTCCTAATTGGTCTTCTAAATAATCTATTCCAAATGTTAAAGCAATAGGTTTTCCATCAGGTGCGTAATTTTTATTCTCGCATGTATTCCAACGAATCAGCATATCAAGCATCTCAGGAGACGTTAACATTTGACCTTTTCTCACAGACAATCTGCGCGTATAATCCTTAAGCAAATTCATTCGTAAATCAGGTCCTTCAACCCCTATTCTCAGACTCTCTAAAACCAATTCAACAAAATTCAAGGCCGCTTGCTCATCAAGACTAGCCGGCGCTGCTATAATCTCAGGTTCTCCTTCCAAATTCAATTCAAATCCGAAAGAGGCCAATAATACATCGTGATCTTGAAGCAGCGAAATGTCCTTGGGTTGAACATGCAATTGAATAGGAAATAACAACTGTTGCGCGACAAACGAATGACTATTCTGATTGGAATGCTCTTCAAACAAAACTTGCCAATGCAACCGAGTTTGATGGAACATCTTGAACTCAGAATTTATTTCACAACCTATAATTACTCGTCCTATTTGAAAAGGAGTTCCACCTTCCCAATCATCTGAATCGAAACCAATTTCTTCCTGCTGAACTTCACTTTCCTTTTCAAATCCGAAGCCAGCCTGTGCAAATTGCTCCATCCAATTCCGTGATTTTTGTTGCCACGAATCTGATTTCTGAAAAGGATTGAAATCATGGTCCACATCTACCTGAGGCACGCGCACAGAACCCGGACTTGCCTGTGTCAGAGGAATATTTTCTTGCTCGAAATCGAGCGAAGGTGCAACCTGATTCTTTCCCAGTCCTCTTCTCACAGCCGCATGCAACAACGCGTGAATGCTACGCTCATCTTGAAACTTAATCTCCGTCTTCGTCGGGTGAATATTAATATCTATGGTTGAAGGGGGAACGTCTAATGCTATTAAATAAAAAGGAAAACTTCCTGAAGGAAGAATTTGATCGTACGCCTGCTGAACGGCATGATTCAAGAAAGGACTTTTAATGAATCGCTGATTCACAAAAAAATATTGATCCCCTCTTGTTCGCTTCGCTATCTCAGGTCTTCCAACAAATCCAGAAATGCGAACAATCTCTGTGTCTTCATCTAATTGAATGAGCTGATCGTTGTATTTATTTCCAAAGACATGAACCAGTCTTTGTTTCAAATTAGACTTCGGCAAATCGAAAACAACATTCCCATTGTGCGTAAGAACAAAATGAACATCGGGATGAGTCAATGCCACTCGCTCGAATTCATCAATAATATGACGAAACTCTATCGCATCGGTCTTCAAAAAATATCTTCGTGCCGGAATGTTAAAGAATAAATTTCGAATGGAAAAAACAGAACCCTTCGATGCTTCAACAGCATCGTTAGCCAAAATTTTACCTCCCTCCATTTCAATACGCACACCTTTCTCGTCCTCTTCACGCTTAGTTATCAATTCAACCTGCGCAACAGAAGCAATACTCGCTAACGCCTCACCGCGAAATCCCTTGGTGGTGATATTGAAAAGATCTTCTGCCTTGCGAATTTTTGAAGTTGCGTGACGCTCAAAACAAAGTTGCGCATCTACTTCACTCATTCCCTTTCCATCATCAACAACCTGAATGAGTGTTTTTCCAGAATCCTTAATAACCACACGAACCTGCGTTGCTTCGGCGTCTACAGCATTTTCGACCAATTCTTTCACTACGGAAGACGGCCTTTGAACAACTTCCCCAGCAGCAATTTGATTGGAAACCTGATCAGAAAGTAATTGTATCACACCCGAACTATTCATCTTTCAAATTTACAACAGAACACTCCGAAAGCGAGCGCCCATTTATTCACTTTATATGCGCCCTTCCAGAGCAGTCTCAACAGATTCCGATTCTCCCCGAAGTGACATTATTTTCTGAATAACAAGATCTACTGTTTTATCTGGGCAAGACGCGCCGCTTGTTACGACCAGTTTTAAATTCTCTGCAAAAAGAAGAGAAGGAACAATCTCTTCTTCCTTCAATAATGAAAAATTGAAAACAGTTGCTTTTTGATTTGAAATAAGATCATCAGAATTGCGCACAAAATAAACAGGCATGTTTTGACCCAATATTGTAGCAATCTGAATCGTATTTGAAGAGTTAAAACCACCTACAACCACTGCAAGCTGCGCACCACTTTCCAACACACCTAATGTGGCGTTTTGATTGTCGTTCGTTGCATAGCACAGGGTGTCACGTGTGTCAGTAGTGGCTTCTTCACCATACATTTCCACAACAATATCTCTTAAATAAGCTGCAATCTCTTGCGTTTCACTGGCCAACATAGTGGTTTGATTAACCACTCCTATTTTTTTCAAATCCCTTGAAACCGAGAATCCATTTGAATATTTATTGGCGAAGTCTATTTCAAATTGCTCTGCACTCAATTCTTTTCGAATGTACTTCGCAAGCAATTCCGCTTCTTTCATATTACGAACAACAACCACAGGGCCGGTGTCGGAAGCATGAGAAAAAGTAGCGCGTGTTTCTTCATGCAAATATTTCCCGTGAACCACTAAGGTATATCCACGATTTCCCAATTCAGCCGAGCGCTTCCAAACCCGTTCAACAAATGGACAAGTGGTGTTATATCTTTCAAGCTGAACACCCAGCTGCGCAAGCTCGGCGGCCATTTCCAACGTAGTCCCAAAAGCAGGTGTAATAACAATATCATCAGAACTCAAGGTTGAAAAATCAAGCAGCCGAGATCCGTGATTGTCGACCAAAAATTGAATTCCCTCGGCAAGTAAATCTTCATTCACTTGAGGGTTGTGTATCATTTCACCCAACAGAAAAATTCGTTTACCTGGATTTTCAGCAACTGTTCGAAAAGCAATTTCAATGGCATTCTCAACCCCATAACAAAATCCAAAATGTCGAGGAATGACAAATTCCATTTTTCCAACTTGAAAAACAAACGGGGTGTGATCTTTCTTTCGAGGATCATTCGCTTTACGAATTTCCTTTATTCGTCCAAGGATGGTCGATCTATAGTGTTCGGGCACTTCAAACTTCTTCATTCTATTTCAATTGCTCTAATGATAACAACGTATGTGACTTTTCGTTCACCCACATTTCCTTATCAAAATTCGCTAACTCACCACGTCTATTGGCTCGGATAAGGGGTCGGAAAATTTTATTTTTCGAATAGGATTCAGAATGTTCAACAATAAACAACAGTGATTTCAATCCAGCCAAACGCTGACTTTCGGGTTTAATCTTCTCCTCGTGTTTCAAGGCGTAGCTTATACTTCCGAATAAATAAGCCAACATCAAATCCTCATTGAAGAGATAAATACTATAGGGACCAATTTCAACATTCACTCTTAGAATCGGGTTTTTCGTCACCCATTCCATAACAAAAATACCCGCTGCACTTCTTTCTACGAGCTGTTCAGAAAGCGGCGTAGAGCAAAGCCATTCCAATAGGTTTTGAACCTCTTTTTGATTTTTCACAAACGATTCCTGGCTGTCCCATTTCTCATCTTTATTAAAAGACGGACACTTTCGGTACTCTTGAGCACACAAGGAAAACGGCAGAAAAAAAAGAGACAAAATTAGAAATTTCATAACTCCTCTAATGTTTCAACAAATGAAATTCCATAATTATGCAAATCACGAAGCAATGGTTTATAGAATTCAGGTGAAACTGGAATCTGTACACCGCGTGAAGAAAAATCTCCGTTAAACAACCGGTCTACTGCAAAAGCTATTGGCATACCTACCGTTTTCGACATGGCAGTTCTAATCTCATCGTCTCCTTCTAAAACCATAGATGAGGTCAACATAAACTTCTTTCCTTTCAAGGTGTATCCGAATTTGTGCACCATCACAATCATATCGCGATCACCTTCTCTCAACACCCACTTTCTCTCGAGTAATTGCTGTAAATGTTGCGCACAAGTAAGCTCATCTTTGCTCAGAGGTTCATTGCTGAAGATTCCAATCTCTTGCAACATATTTGCAACCAGCTCATTTTCATATTTTATATTGAAGTTAAGACCGAGCAAAGACTGAGAAAGATCTTCCCATGTTGAAAACGCCCCAGCTGGAATCTTCGTATCGTCATTGGTGAATCCGTTCTTAACTAAAAAAGCCCAACCTTTACAATAACCCTGTTTTCTCAGCGTCCCACGAACCAATTTCTGAACGTTTTCTAATCCGTATAATTCTATATAGTGCACAGAATTTCTATTGGCATACGCGTCATAACGCACACCATCACTGGCAACAACAGTTTCTACCTCATCAAACAATTTGAAATAAGGAACCATTCGAAGTTTGTCGTTCTCGCGGTACATCGCATGCCCCGTGCTTCCGGCTAGAATTATATTCCTTGGGTTCCAAGAAATTTTGTATCCCCAAAGATTATCATCACTTGCCGGAGCAACTAGTCCGCCTGTATAGGATTCGAAAGATGTAATTTCAGCCCCTTGCTCTTTCAATCGATGAATTATCTCCATAGCCGATATATGATCGATTCCAGGATCTACACCCATCTCGTTCAAGACTAACACCCCTTCTTGAATGGCACGTTCATTCATCGCATTCACTTCCGGACTTACATAACTCGGAGTAAAAACATGAACGTGAAAATTTATACAATCCTTAACCACTTCCGCATGCATAAATGCAGGAAGCATGGAGATTACCAAGTTTGAATGCGCAATTAATTTGTGACGAAACTTCGCGTCACCTGCATCTCCTGCAATAAATTCAACATGATTCAAATGACCATATTCATTGGCCCAATGCGACACATTGGTATCTGCAACCAGCACAGTCCATTTGCCTAACAAAGCTCCTTCCACTAAAAAAGAAACCAAATGGCGAGCGCTTCTTCCAGCGCCAAACAGTATAATTTTCTTCGTATCCATCGCAAACAAAGTTAACCAATACCGTTGGGTTCTGTTTCCTTCGCTTTTATTTTTTGGCATAAACTTTTATAACGATAGAAACATAACTAAATTTACATCCACAACAGATAATTGAACTGATGAAAAAAACTTTACTTCTTTTTACTACTCTATTTGCTTTCACGAACGTTTTCGCCCAAATGAATGCTGTAATTTATTCTGAAGCTGGGGAAAAATTCACGCTATACTTGAACGGTGAGTCTATGAACAGCTCGCCTCTCTCAAATGTGAAACTTCAAGGCCTCACCTCTGAGTTTTATCAGGCCCGCGTAGATTTCCAAGATGCCGCGCTAGCGGATTTTTCCAACAATAATTTCGCACTCCATCCTGGAATGGAGGTTACGTATCAAATCAAGAAAAATAAAAAGGGGGAATATGTTCTTCGATATTACACTGAAAACGCAATTTCAGCCACTTCAAAAACAAATACCAACACAGATAACGATGCTGTAAAAGATTTCGCTGTGGTGGATGATGCACCGAATGCGGCAGCTCCAGCCGGTGGAAATAGCAAAACGACTACAACAACCACTACTACAGGAAGTAATTCAACACAGAATAACACTGGAAATATTGGAATGAATATTAATGTAGACGGTACAAATTTGGGAATGAACGTGAATGTTAATGAAACAGGTAATGGCACTAGCGGTAATGTTGGCATGAACATAAATGTCGACGGTATGAACATGGGAATTAACATGAGTGTTCCGAATGTGGATGTACAAACCAACGGAACAACTACTACTACCACAACCACCAGCACTTCATCTACCACTACTAATTCAGCTGTTCCTGCGCATACCACTCGTCCAAGTGAACCAGCAAACAACCAGCCCACAAATAACACA
Source organism: Flavobacteriales bacterium (assembly GCA_044338665.1). GTDB lineage: Bacteria > Bacteroidota > Bacteroidia > Flavobacteriales_D > Sanyastnellaceae > CAIZGX01. The sequence goes on along the minus strand of JBIIWZ010000002.1, from coordinate 93,913 downwards.
ATTAGCGGAAACGGAAATTGCACGCGTTCGATGGATGCTGCTAGTTTTGGCAAAGCAAAACAGTCTATTTCTAGCAAAGGATTTGATGACACTCGCCTTTCTACCGCAAAGCAAGTGGCTAAAGCGAATTGTTTGACAACAGATCAAATTCAAGAAATCATGGCAATTTTCGGATTCGAAGACAGCCGCTTAGATTTTGCTAAGTTCGCTTACGATTACTGCTTTGACCAGAACAACTACTTTAACGTTAGTCAAGGATTCAGTTTCGACTCGAGCACTGAAGAGTTGAATGAATATATCGAAACGAAATAATTATGAAAAACTGGCTCTACATCTTAACTACATTGCTCTTGCTTGGTACACAAGCATGTCAAAATAGTAAACATTATACCAAACTAGGTCAAAAGCAAGAAGCAGCTGGACTTAATAAAGAAGCTTCTGAAAGCTACTATACCGCACTTTGGAAAAAGCGTGCAAACATTGACGCTCAAATCGGGTTGAAGAAAACAGGGCAAACTGTTTTAAACGCCATGCTCAGTGAATTCAGCCAAAAAAGTAGTTTTGGCAACAAAAAAGAGGCTGTATACGCCTTCATTTCGGCAAGAGATTATCGAGCAAAAATTATTGGTGTTGGTGTTGAACTTCAAATCCCCGATTTTTACAATGGCGATTTTGAAAAAGTAAAAAAAACATATCTCACAGATTTGTACGAGCAAGGGACGAAACTTCTTGAAGAAAATAAGTTCAACGATGCTGAAACGAACTTCAATGAAATAAGTAGACTTGACCCAAATTTTAAAGATGCCGGAGCATTAAAAGACATTGCATACTTAGAGCCCATTTATCAAAAAGCTGTCGCGGAACTCGAAGCAAAACATTACCGCACAGCGTATTCTAACTTCTTGAAAGTTGAAGAACGTAAATTGGGCTACAAAGAATCTGCAGACCTGAAAAAGAAGTGCCTCGACAAAGGCAAGTATACTGTCGCTCTTCTTCCATTCACCAATGGAACGAACATGCAAGGAAGCGACACCAAAGCAACGGCCTATATTCTTAACGCTTTAACACAAATCAACGACCCGTTTCTTCACGTTATCGATAGAGAAAATTTGAATAACATTCTTGCTGAACAACGCATACAAATGAGCGGAATCTTCTCCGAATCAAATGCCGTTGAAATTGGTAAAATCTCAGGGGCTAAGGCACTAATAACGGGAACTGTATTGAACCACACCGTTCAAAACGGACAGATTCGCAAAGTCACTCGAAACGGCTTCGAATCCTATCAAGTTAAAAAAGTAAACGCTGAAGGAAAAACATTTTACGATACAGAATACAAGTCGGTTCAATTCGACGAGTACTACAACTACGCTGAGTCGAATGTATCCATTCAGTATAAGATGACATCCATTGAAACTGCTTCTCTCATTAAAAATGACATCTTCACAGAGAAGAAAAAAGATGAAATTATCTATGCCATATACGGTGGCAATGCTAACAACCTTTTCCCTGCAAATGGAAATGTTGTAAACACCAACTATCGTGATCGCAACACGTTGAAGGATATGCTAAGTGCCCGAAGAAATTTGCGCGAAGGAAATGATTTAGCAAATGAATTGTATATTGAAATTGCGAAGAAAATCGCAGATAACGTCAAAACACAAATGCAAACGCTCGTTCCTTAATGAAATTACTCTCGAAATACACGCTCTTCCTTGGAATAATTCTGCTCACAGCCTGCGGGGGTAAAGACAGTGTTAAAACCGTTGTGCCTCCTCTACAGCCGAAACCTGAATGGGTATCTGCTCGACCTGTTAACTCTTCGTATTACATTGGAATTGCTACAAGCTCGAAAACCACGCAGCCTGCCGACTATCAAGCTATCGCAAAAAAACTCGCGCTAAATGACCTTGCTACAGAAATTTCTGTCAAGGTGGAGGGACAAACATTCTTCAATAGTATGGAGGTAAATAAGGCTTTTAGTGAAAGCTTCAGTTCGAACGTTACTACTTCCTCCTCTGAATTATTAGAAGATTACGAAGTTGCAGGTATATGGGAAGACAAAGAAATATACGCCATTTATTACAAGCTGAACAAATACGACTACCAAAGTAAAAAAGCGCAAAAAAAGGAAAATTCACTGAGATCCGCTTTTGACTATTTGAAGAAAGGAAGGGAAGCAAAGAAATTGGGCAACATCCCTTCTGCCATTGACCTGTTTTATCACGGTCTATTCGCGCTAAAACCCTACTGGACCGAAGTAAACCAAATGAAAGATGAAAATGGCTTCGACATCTTCATTGATAATGAATTGTTTTCGGAAATTCGTGCAGTACTTGCTGATCTTCGATTTGAAACGACTTTGAAGAACATTGTACTTTCTTCTTCCAACACCTTTAAAACACAAGTGCCGGTAATGATAACTTACAAAGGAGTAGGTGTTCGGGGAATTAATGTAAAGTATGCTTACCAGCGCGACAATTACATGAAACCGAAAACAGTAATGTCGGATAACGACGGAATTATTTTAGCAGATATAGATAATGTAAGTTTAAAAGCAAAAAACAACTCACTCGAATTAAGTCTTGTATTAGACGCCTTAGTACCTCAAGATTTAGACTCCGATCTCGCGAATGCTTTAATTGTTGGAATTAATACCGATCAAAGGAAAATTCCCATTGAAGTAATTGCTCCAAGTTTTTTTGTTTCTTCAAATGAATTCAAACTCGACGGAACTAGAACAACAAGCCTCGCCGAAATAACACGCAACACACTTATTAGCAAAGGCATGAGAATCGGAACGAGTGAAACCAATTCAGATTATGTCGTTTACATAAACACAAACCCAAGAGCCGGAGAAGATATTCAAGGTTTTAAGGTTGCCTATATCGACGGGAAAATTACCGTGAATGACACCAAAACAAGTTCAGCTATTTTTGAACACAGTATAAATGGCGTGAAAGGCGTTCAACTTTCACATGAGAATGCCGTCTTGGAAGCATACAAAAAAGAAAGAGAAAATATTGAAACAACGCTGATTAGCGAAATAATTAAAATTATTTTGTAAGTTTGGCATAATAACTGAAAACAACAATTAAACTAATATCTTGACAAAATGAAAACACGTATTACCCTTTTAGCAATTGCTGCAGTGACAATGATTGCTATACCATCTTGCAAAAAGAACAAAGACGAAGTAAAAACTCCAGATCCAAAAGGAGAAGTAATCATCAACGAGTATTGCTCGGGTTCTGAATACAAAAGCACCAAAGAAGCTTTCCGTTCAACTGCTACCGGCGAGAGCATGGATCGTGAAACGGCTAAGAAAAAAGCTCGTTCAAACTCTATGTCTGAAATGGCAAAAACAATTAACGCTACAATGAAAATTGTTGGAGACAACTACGTTAACTCAACCGAAGTCAATAACAAAGAGGAAGTTACTGAGTCTTTCAACGAAATGGCTCGCACAGTAGTTGACCAAGAGCTTCGCGGTTGCATCGAAATCTGTGAGAAATTAACTCAACGTCCTGACGGAACATATGTAAGTTATGTTGCTCTTGAATTAAGCGGGAACTCAATTGCAGATGCTTACCAAAGTGGTTTGTCTAAAAATGACAAATTGAAAGCAGACTACAACTATGAGAAATTCAAAGAGACTTTCGACAAAGAAATGGAGAAACTTTCTCAAGGTAAATAATCTCTAACCTCTTCAAAAAGGTCACTTCGGTGACCTTTTTTTTTCACTATGAAATCACTTTTCACGCTCATATTCGCCCTTGGCCTTTTGCTTGGATTCGGACAAACGAGTCTTAAACTTCATATTGAAAATATTCCAGCACAGAACTCTAAAAAAGTCTTTCTGGAAGCTTTCGAAAAAGACCAGTGGCAAATACTCGATAATGCTGAATTAAACAATTCTGGTGATTTAACCTTTACTCTTACACCTTCGCACGTTGGGCAATACCGTCTTCGTTTTTCTGGAACCGGTAAGTGCTGGACCGATTTTTACTTGAACCCTAAAACACTTCCGAACTTAATTGATTTAACCATTGATTTTTCAACGCTAAAAGGTCTTCCCATCTCGCTTTTCAGTTCATTAGAACAAACTAATTATGTTGAATTGGCAACACTCTACAGCAATCAGCAAATCGAATATGACTTATATAAATCGGTTACGCACCCTGCCTTTCTGAATAAACAAAAAGTCCTTAACAATTCAATAATCGAAAAAGGAATAGAAGGAGAAAAATCTGAAGTATACGAGAACTTTGGGCCTCTATTCTCTCGAAGACTTTCGCATGATTTCATGCAATTCGACAGTACTATATATTTCAAACATTTTCTTGGAAATGTCGATTACAACAATGAAATTATTCTCTTCCATTATGCTTTTGTGCGCGGTTTAAACCAGTACTTCAATCAACTTTACAAGGCCTATCCAAAAGAATACGCTCAGAAATTTACAGATGAACTGCTGGGACGAATGGGCGAAAACGACGCCGTTAATCAGTATTTGCATTCTTTCATTTTGAACAAAATGTTAGATTATAAAAACGAAGGTGGGTTAAGCTATTACTTGAACAACTACGCAGACGGTTGTTCCGACAATTCTTCTTTCAACGTAAATACTAAAAATCTCATCGAATCACTTAAGAATTGTGCACCTGGTAAAAAAGGCGCAGAACTTAAATACCCCAATGCCCAGGGCAAAATAATATCGCTGGAAGAAACATGTAAAAAGAATAAAATAACCCTGGTTATGTTTTGGAAGAGCAGCTGCTCGCATTGCGAAGAATTCCACCCGCAACTGCAAGATATTTATAAGAAATACCATGAAAAGGGTCTGGAGGTATACGCCATCTCTATTGACAAAGAGGAAGCGCCTTGGAAAAATAACCTATTAACACACCAACAGCCGTGGATCAATGTACTTCCTCCTATGGACAAGCGGCCATTTCTCGCTAAGCATTACCCCGCCCCGTCTACACCAACACTCATTGCCCTTGATTCCAATATGAAAGTCATTAGCAGACTCATTATGAGAAGTAAGTTGGAAAATTTCCTAGAAGAAAATAAGGCTTATTTTGAATAACCCACTACTTTTGTGCTTTACAAATCAGAATGAGCAAAGTAGATGTATTGTTAGGCCTTCAATGGGGCGATGAAGGAAAAGGAAAAATTGTCGATGTATTAACTCCGAACTACGACATCGTAGCCAGATTTCAAGGCGGACCGAACGCGGGCCACACGCTTGAATTCAACGGAACCAAACACGTTCTCCACACCATTCCTAGCGGAATTTTCCATAATCATGTAACCAATGTAGTTGGAAACGGTGTCGTTATTGACCCAGTCGTTTTCGCCACTGAAATCGAAAAACTACAAGCAAAAAATGTTGATGTAGCTTCTCGACTTCTTATTTCGAAAAAAGCACATCTTATTCTTCCAACACATAAACTCTTAGATGCCGCTTCAGAAGCAGAAAAAGGCAAATCCAAAATAGGATCTACATTGAAAGGAATTGGCCCAACCTACATGGACAAAACCGGACGCAACGGCCTTCGTATTGGCGATATTCTTTCAAATAATTTTTTAGAGAAATACAACACGCTAGTTGAAAAGCATAAAAAAATGCTTACGCATTTTCAATTTGAATATTCACTCGATGAGATGGAAGCAAAGTGGTTCGAGGGTATTGAAATATTAAAAACATTAACTTTCATAGACAGCGAAAACTATCTGCACAAAGCCATTCGTGAAGACAAAAAGATTTTGGCTGAAGGCGCTCAAGGTTCACTTCTCGATATTGATTTCGGATCATATCCGTTTGTGACTTCTAGCAATACCGTTGCAGCCGGAGCCTGCACGGGTCTTGGCATTGCCCCGAATTCTATTGGTTCGGCCTTCGGGATTTTTAAGGCCTATTGTACGCGTGTAGGTAGCGGTCCTTTTCCAACCGAATTAGAAAATGAAGTGGGAGAAAGAATGCGTAAAGAAGGAAATGAATTCGGATCAACAACAGGAAGGGCGCGTCGCTGCGGTTGGTTAGACATTCCTGCTCTTCGCTATGCTTGTCGTTTGAACGGCATCACCGAATTATACATGATGAAAGCAGATGTGTTGAGCATATTTGAGGAAATCCATGTTTGCACGCATTATAAAATTAATGGCGTTCAAACAGACGAAATGCCATACGATTTATTGGATGGAAAAGTTGAACCTGTCTACACCACCCTCAAAGGATGGAATACAGATTTAACGAAAATCAGAACCATTGAAGCTTTTCCAGCAGAACTTTCAGAATACATTGCGTTCATTGAAAAGGAATTGGAAATTCCAATAACTTATGTATCTGTTGGTCCTGACCGTGAACAAACCATCGTAAGATAAACTTCGAACAATATATAACTTCGTCAAAATAGTTATTGTTGCGCTTTCCGTATTTCTGATCTCTCAGAAGTCAACGGCTCAAGGCAAACACGTGCAATTGGTGCACGCCGATAAAATTGCATTCAATAAAAATCTAATCAATGGGCAGCGGCTCATTGGCCATGTTCATTTAAAATTCGACGGAACTGATTTTTATTGCGACTCGGCATATAAATTCAGCAATGGAAATTTTCAAGCCTTCGGAAACATTCGCGTAAACAAACCGGGAGAGTATAGCATTTCTGGAAAAAGATTGTTCTTCACTGAAGCTTCGCAATCTGCCACCCTGAATGACAATTGCATATTCTCAGACGGTGGAATGACCCTTACTTCGCCAAACATGTCCTACAACATGAGGTCTGAGGTAGCTACCTATTCTGGAGGAGGAAAAGTTGTTTCCAGCAAAAACAACAACGAATTAGTTTCTCAAACAGGTCGCTACCACAGCCCTTCAAACAACTTCACATTTAGGAGAAAAGTCACCGTAAAAAATAAAGACTACACGGTTGTATCAGACACGATGTTGTACAATACAGTTACAGAAATCTCATACTTCTATGGTCCAACAACCATCAAAGGAAAAGACCTTGAAATTAAGTGCGAGAACGGTTACTTCAATTCCAAAATAGAGACATGCAGTTTCAAAAAAAACGCTCGTGTAAAATCAAAAGAACAAACGCTTTTCGGCGATAGTATTTTTTATAACGGGAAAGAAAAATGGGGCGAAGCCTTTCAGAATGTTATAATCCTTGATAACAATTCCGATTTGACCATTCGAGGGGATTATGGACGGCATGAGGAAACAAATGAAATTTCCTGGGTAACTGGAAAAAGTATCCTTGAAAAAATACTCGAAAACAAGGATACACTCTTTATCGTTGCGGATACACTTTTCGCAAAAAAAACAGGTGCTGAAAATCGCGATATAAAAGCATATCATCACGTTCTCCTTTTCAGCAAAGACTTGCAAGGCAAATGCGATTCGCTCTCACTTTCAGAGGCAGATTCGATTATGCGTATGTTCTACTCTCCTGTGCTCTGGAACGATGCTAATCAACTTACAGGAACGGAGATAAACCTGCACTTCAAAAACGACAGTTTAGACTTTCTTTATGTTCCTGAAAAGAGTTTTTTAGCATCTGAAGTTGTTCCGGGCTATTTCAATCAAATAAGAGGAAAATCTCTTCATGGTCAATTTATAAAAAATGATCTTCACGAGGTTCAGATAAAAGGAAACGGGCAGCTCGCCTATTTCTCTACAGAAGAGAAAAATAAAAGAACAAAGATTAGTGGACTGAACCGCACGGATTGCTCAAACATTCGTATTGAAATGGCGGCAAAAACGATACAAAAAGTTACACTTGAAAATGAACCGAATAGTTTGTACAACAGCATTCAAAAAGCCAAAGCCTCTCAATTCAAATTAGACGAGTTTATTTGGCGCGGAAGTGAAAGACCTAAGTCAAAAGATGACCTTCTGAAATTACGCGAAGAGCGGTCTAAATGACATTTGTTCATGCACTTCCATTTTCACAGCACGAATAACATCTTCATTCGAAGCATTAGAAATTACTCTATCAATTGCATTCGCAACAAAAACCATATCACTTGCAAGTAGTCCTCTTGTTGTAATGGCAGGTGTTCCAATACGAATACCGCTTGTCACAAATGGCGATTTGTCGTCGAAAGGCACCATGTTCTTATTGACTGTAATCTCTGCACTTACCAACGCTTGCTCAGCATCCTTTCCTGAAATGTTTTTGTTACGAAGATCAATGAGGAAACAATGATTATCGGTACCTCCCGATACAATCTCATATCCCTTGGAAGTTAGATGATCCGCTAGAGCACTTGCATTTGCCATAACCTGCTTTCCGTAAGTTTTGAAATTTTCTGTAAGCGCTTCATTGAATGCTACTGCTTTCGCGGCTATAACATGTTCCAAAGGACCGCCTTGCATGCCTGGAAACACACCGCTGTCCAGCACTGAAGAAAGTGAGCGAACTTCACCTTTCATTGTCTTCGCACCCGAAGGATTTGGAATGTCATTTCCAACCATTATAACCCCACCTCTCGGACCTCGCAGTGTTTTGTGCGTGGTTGAAGTAACAATATGACAATGTGGAAATGGATGGTTCAATAAACCTGCGGCAATTAATCCAGCAGGATGCGAAATATCGGCCATTAATACTGCACCCACTTCATCGGCAATAGAACGAAAAGCAGCGTAATCCCAATCACGACTGTATGCACTCGCTCCGCAAATAAGAAGTTTCGGTTTACATTCAAGCGCCTTTTCTCGAACCTTATTCATATCTACTCGTCCGGTTTCTTTTTCCACTCCGTAAAAAAACGGTTTGTACAGTTTGCCCGAATAATTAACTGGAGAGCCATGGGTTAGATGCCCACCTTGAGAGAGGTCTAAACCTAAAATGGCATCGCCTGGATTCAGTATAGCCAACATAACTGCGCTATTCGCATTGGCCCCACTGTGCGGTTGAACATTCGCCCAAGAGGCTCCAAACAATTGCTTCAAACGATCAATGGCAATTTGCTCTACCTCATCTACAACTTCGCATCCGCCATAATATCTCTTTTTTGGAAGTCCTTCGGCATACTTGTTTGTTAGAACTGAACCCATGGCTTGCATAACTTCATCGCTCACGTAATTCTCTGAAGCAATTAGCTCAACACCGTTGGTTTGTCTTATTCTTTCGCGTTCGATCAGGTCGAAAATAATTTGATCTTTCATGTTGAAATTATATTCATCAAAAGTAAGCTTGTTCTTATAAAAACTATTGAATTCAAAAAACAAAGCTTTTCCACCAATGCACGAACTTATTCACTTCGGTTTTATGTTTGCATCATGATTAGATACTTCTTCATTATCCTTTCGGTTTTTTTTGTCCAATATGGAAAATCTCAAATCCTAGACAATCGCGAAGGAAAAGCGTTTCAACAAGAAATGTTTTTCAGCCAAGAATTCCTCTGGCAAAATAAAATTTCGAGTATAACAGGGGTTTGCCAAATGAAGCGAACAGGAAAGGCTATTGAAAACCGTCCTGACATTACCGTCTACCACTTCAATGAAACCGGTCAACTCTCTAAAATTGACGCGGTAACCAGTGTGTTGAGTAATGTAGACAGCACACACATCGTTTTTGACCGAAACGAATTGGGATTGGTTCAAAATAGAAATGAGTTAGGTCGAAACGGTTATTCTACAACAGCTTTTTTTTACGACAACAAGGGGAGAGTTTCTCGAATTGACAATTCCGTATCTGAAAACAAAAGCGTCGAAAAATTGAAGTTGATACCCGGGTTATCAGTAACTGTGAACTCCGAAACTTTCAAATATTCTGAACCATCGCCCTTAATTCTTAGAAAAGAAAGCTTCAACAATTACGGCCTTCCTTATTCTGTTGATCTTGTGTTTCGGGACACCGCAGGTTTTGTAACAAAGGAGGAAAAGGAGCTTACCTTGAGTGGGAAAAGTTTAAGTAAAACTTATACCTACAACGACAAAGGCTGGATTGCTAGAATTTCAACGATTGAAAGCGGAACAAACAAAGAAACAAAACGAGAAAATTTTTTCTATGACAAAATCGGCAATCTGACTAAAGTTGATTACTACGCAAATTCATTACTCATCAGAGAAATTGAAATTTTGTATACGCCTACCTCATTCATTGAAGCCACGCTTGATCAGGATATGGGGTCCAAAGATATTCTCATCACAAAATACACCTACGAAATCTACAAATGAAGAACTTATTTTTTTTCCTATTTTTCCTATTTGGAATGGGTTCATTTGCTCAAACCACAAACGACGTTGTTACACCTGAAAATGCAGAAGCAATAAAAAAGGCGCAGCACGATAAAATTGAAAAGGAATATCTCCATCGTGTGAAGCAACACCAAGATTTTCAAGGTAAAAAAGAAAAGAAGAGAATGAAGAGACACTTAAAAAAATCACAGCGGCAAAGAAAATTTGGAAATCTCCCGTGGTACAAACGCATCTGGATTCGAAGAAGATAGAGGTTAGAAACGAAAAAAAACTAATCATTTAGTTTTCAAAATTCAATGTAAATCAGAAAAAATTCAATTGATTAATTAGCTTTGCGAAGGAGTGTGACAAAAACCACCTACTCCTTTGATAATCAGAACAAAATATAAAAAATGCAAAGATTGATTTACTGAACTTTGGGAATTAACCTAAGCTTGCCTTATTTTAGCACCCGTTGTATACTTTAATAATTCCTTAACCTGGTTTTTATGCAGAGAAAATTTTACCTGCTTTTGAGTTTAATTGCCCTTTCAGTATCTAGTGCTCTTGCACAAGGAAGTGGTGGAACTTTGAAAGGAAAAGTCATAGACAAAGAGACTAAGAAGCCTCTTCCTTTTGTGAATGTCATTCTGTTTTTGAATGGAAATCTGATTACAGGTGGCCAAACAGATCCGGATGGGCAATACACCATTAAGCCTATAGATCCTGGCACCTACGAGGTTCAATTCAATTTCGTTGGATACCAAACACAGAGTCAAACTGGAATTCCAATTTCAGCGGGAAAAATTCAATTTGCTAATGCTGAAATGAGTTCGGGTGTTGAAATGAATACAATTGAGATTAAGGAATACCGCGTTCCGCTTATCGATAAAGATGGTGGAGCATCCGGAGGAACTGTAACTCGCGAAGAATTAGAAAAAATGCCAAGTCGTGATGCACTTGGATTGGCCCAGACTGTTGCCGGTGTAAGCTCTGCTGGTACAGGCGGAGGAATTTCCATTCGCGGTGCGCGAACAGGATCTACCTGGATTTACATCGATGGAATGAAAGTTCGTGGATCAACCTCACTTCCAAAATCTGCGATTGAAGAGGTTTCTGTTATCACTGGAGGTATTCCAGCGAACATTGGAGATGCAACGGGCGGTGTAATTAACATCTCTCTTCGTTCTGCATCTTCACAATTTAATGGAGGAATAGAAGCAATCACCTCTGGTTTTAAAATCGGAGAACAAGCAAAAGGTTTAGACACCTATGGATACAATCTCTTAGAGGGTTCCTTATCTGGACCAATTTTATTCAGAAAAAAAGCTGACGGCTCTAAAGGCAGACCAATTCTTGGTTTCTTCCTTTCAGGAAACTATACAGACGTTGTAGACGGTGGTCCTACCTTCGGTGGTGTTTACCGCATGAAAGAAGATGCACGTCAAGCCATATTAGCCAACCCATTGCGTCAGAACGTTCAAGCAGACGGTACTGTAAATGGTGCTTTGTACAACGCTGACTTCCTTACCGCTAATGACTTCGAGAAGATTAACACCCGTATGAACGTGAGATCAAAGCAAGCAAACATTGTTGCTAAAATTGATTTGAATGCCTCTGAGAATGTGACCCTAACCTTTGGTGGAACAGCGGCATTTAGTCGCGGCAATGGTTTTGACTACGGAAACATGCTTTCAAACTGGCAAAACAACCAGCAGAATACAGGTTTTGATTGGAGAGTATATGCAAAATTCGCCCAGCGCTTCAAAAATGCCGAGGATGAGTCTGGAAGTTCAAATTTGAAAAACGTATTTTACCGCATTCAAGCAGACTATCAACACGGTTACAATAAATCTGAAGATGCAGCGCATGGCAACAATCTATTCAGATACGGTCACGTTGGAACGTTCGACATTTACCGCAAGCCCTCTTATACGCTGAATAGCTCTGGAAATTTCTTTGAGCAAAACGGGTGGCAAGATGTAAATGTGAATTTCACCCCATCTGAATACAATCCAGATCTTGCAGCAATCACCAATCAATTCTTTACCCTCTTCAATACTAACCCATTCGTAACTGAGGTATTGAATGGAACAGATGGAATTATCACTGACTCACAATTTTTCGATCCCACCATTAACGATTTCACTTCTGAAACTGAGCAAATTGGAAATTCTCCTTATGCTTCCATCACAAATATTCAAGGTGGAAACGGATTGGTAAATGGACAACAGCCTGCAGACACATACGGATTGTGGTCGCACATCGGAGCAAAGTCAAACAATTACAGTGTGTCGAACAACAGTCAATTCCGTATTTCCGGTTCTGGTTCTGCCGATATTGGAAATCACGCCATTGAAGTTGGTTTCGAATTCGAGCAACGCAAAGATGCCGGTTATTCAATTGCTCCTATTGGTCTCTGGACCCTGGCTCGTCAATACGCGAACTACCACAACCAAGAATTAAACACAGACGATCCGAACTACTTTAATAATGGAACTTACACTTACATTGATTATAGTAACTTGGTAGGTAGCGGACAATTTGAATTTGACTACAACCTAAGAACTTCATTGGGATTGAATCCAAACGGAACTGATTTCATTAACACCGACGGATTAAGCCCTGACTTCCTATCAGTAGATATGTTCGGCGCAAGTGATCTGTTGAACTCTGGGAATAACGTAGTAACCTATTACGGATATGATCACAGAGGTAACTTGATGAGCAAAAAGCCATCTCTGGATGATTTCTTCACTGATACCTATAGACTTGGAGATGCAGATTATTATACTCGTGCTGTAGGGGCATTCGAACCTGTATACATTTCAGGTTACATCATGGACAAGTTCGCATTTGATGACTTAATTTTCAACGTAGGTCTTCGTATTGACCGTTACGACGCGAACCAATATGTACCGAACGATCCTTATGTAATTAGTCAAGCTTTCACAGCTGGCGAAGTTGATTTTTCTGATTTTGGAGCATCAAGACCAGCCAATATCGGTAATGATTTCGTAGTATATGTCGATGATATTCGCAACCCAACAGCCATTCAAGGTTACCGCGACGGTGACAATTGGTATAACGCGCAAGGTACTCTTGTAACCGATCCTTTCACTAGCATTGCTGCTGGTGGAAAAATCAACCCATACTTAAGCGTTGATCCAGATGCAGCATTGACAAGCAACGCGTTTAAAGAATATACTCCAGCTGTGAATTTCATGCCTCGTGTTGCATTCTCTTTCCCTATATCCGAAGAAGCTTTGTTCTTTGCTCACTATGACATTTTAACACAACGCCCAACTTCTAGCAATCGCTTTAATCCAGTTGATTACTTGTTTATGGAAAACAGAAACGTATTGCTGAATAATCCGAACCTACGTCCGGAAAAAACAGTTGACTATGCGCTTGGATTCCAACAAGTACTTTCTAAAACTTCTTCCATCAAAGTTGAAGCATTCTATCGCGAGTTGCGCGATATGATTCAAGTTCGAAGATTCAACGGAGCTTACCCAAGTACTTACAGTGCTTTCGGAAACTTAGACTTTGGTACTGTAAAAGGATTAACATTGACTTACGATCTTAGAAGAACAGGCAACCTTTGGATGAAAACATCTTATACCCTTCAGTTCGCTGACGGTACTGGATCTACCACTCAAACGCAATTGGCTCTGATTAATGCAGGACTACCTAACTTACGTACGGTATCACCTTTCAACTACGATCAACGTCATCGCATCGTAACAACTGTGGATTACCGTTACGGCGAAGGAAAAGAATACAACGGTCCAGTATGGTTCGGAAAACAAATTTTCGCAAACACAGGGGCGAACTTAATTGCTAACCTAGGTTCTGGTGTGCCATATACGGCTCAAGTATTCCCTACTCCAATTACTGGAGAAATTAGTCCAACAACAGCTGGAGGAATTAACAGTGCTCGTCTACCATGGCAGTTTACTGTTGATATAAATTTCGACAAAAACTTCAGCCTTGCATTTGGCGGAGAGGGTGACAAAAAGAAAGCTGCTAACTTGAACGTTTACCTTTGGGTAACCAACTTGTTGAACACTCAAAACGTTACTAGCGTATACCGTTTCACAGGTACTCCTGACGACGATGGATATTTGGCTGCTGCTCAATATCAAAACGTAATTAACACCCAAAACTCTCCTACATCATTCCGTAACTACTACAGTATGTTCGCGAACAATCCTTACAACTTAGGATCACCACGTCAACTTCGTTTAGGGGTAAGATTTGATTTTTAATTTTTTGAGAAAATGAATTATTCAAAAAGCATGAGAAAGAAAATATACATAAGTCTAGTTGCTTTGACACTTGGATTTGCGAACCACGCTTTCGCCTACAAGTCTATTCTAGAAAATTCTGGAATGGTTCAGAACAACGAAATCGTTACTGATTCTCGCGCAGCTTTGTGCGCGCCTGCAACAGGATTAAGAGACTTAGCATGGAATAACGTTAAAGCGTTAATCGAAACTGGAGGGTCAATGTGGCAGAACCGCTCGTTGAGTCGCGCTGCCTATGAAGTACCAAAAGGTGGTGGAGTATCTTCAATTTATGCCGGTGCATTGTGGATGGGTGGTATTTCTCCTGACCAACAATTGAAGCTTGCTGCTGTTCGTTTTAGAACTGAAGGTAACGACTACTGGCCAGGTCCGCTTACAAATGATGGTACTGCTTCTGTTACAGAGTCAACTTGTGAGCAATACGATAGATTCTTTGTTTCATTGCGTCAAGACGCTCAAAAACACCGCGCTTACTTCGATTGTATCGCCGCTGGAGGATCAGATTGCGCTACAGACTACGCGATTCCTGGGTATTTCTATGAATATCCTGCAATTGGAAACACTGCAGCTGGTCAAGATTTATACCTTGCTCCTTTCTACGATTATGACCAAGATGGATTTTATAATCCACAAAACGGTGACTATCCTTGGTACGATTTCTTAAGAGAAATCAATTGTGCTGAGCGTCGCAGAGAAGACATTGTTCCATTGTATGGTGACCAAACTTATTATTGGATCTTTAACGATAAAGGAAATGCCCACACTGAATCTCAAGGACAACCAATTGGTATGGAGATTCGTGCACAAGCATTCGCATTTACTTCGAATGACGAAGTGAACAACATGACTTTTTACAACTATGTATTGATTAACCAAGGTTCACAAACCTTGACTGAAACATATTTCGGATCTTGGGTTGACCCTGACTTAGGAACATCTACAGATGACTACGTTGGTTGTGATGTTCAACGTGGATTGGGGTATTGCTACAACGGAGATGCGTTCGATGAACCAACATCTTCATCTTTAGGTTACGGTTCTAACCCACCTGCTGTAGGTGTTGACTTCTTTGAAGGGCCTTATCAAGATACAGACAATAAAGATAACCCACTTACTACTGATATCATTGATGCCATTGACCAAGACGGTATTCCTTACAAAGGTTTAGGTATTGGCTATGGAGACGGTGTTATAGACAACGAGCGTTTCGGAATGCGCAAGTTCGTTTATTATAATAATAGCCAAAATCCTGTGAATGGTGAACCTGCATTACCGAGCCATTTCTACAATTACATGAGAGGTTTTTGGAAAAACGGACAACGCATGAACTATGGTGGTAACGGAGCTTCTGGAGCAAACGTAACCGACATTTCTGCAGACTATATGTTCCCAGACGATACCGATCCATTGCATTGGGGAACGGGCGGTGTAATCACTGATGACTGGTCTGAAGAGTCTGAAGGTAATCCACCAAATGACCGTCGTTTCATTCAAGCTGCTGGTCCATTTACATTGAAGCCTGGTGATTACAACAACATTACATTGGGAGTTGTTTGGGCGAAAGCTAACAGCGGCGATCCATTTGAATCGGTAAGATTACTTCGCGAGTTTGACGATAAGGCACAATCCCTTTTCGACAACTGTTTCGAATTAGTTTCTGGTCCAGATGCTCCAGATGTGGCAGTACAAGAATTAGATAAAGAAATCATTCTTATGTTGAAGAATGAAAATGCAATCTCAACGAACTTTCAAGAAAACTACGGTCCTAATCAAGGTGGATTCGACCCAAGTATTCCAGAAGAATTAGCTGACGGAACACAATTGACTTTAGACGATCGCTCATACAAATTTGAAGGATACATGGTTTACCAGCGTGTGAACGACGATGTTAGCGCGAACGATCTGGGAGACATTGAAAAGGCTCGTTTAATTGCTCAGTGCGACGTTGAAAATGGTATTGGTCGAATTATCAACTTCTCTCGTGACCCTATCACTGGGTACATTTTACCTGAATTGAAAGTTGAAGGGGCAGATGCAGGGATTCAACGATCATTCAAAGTAACTACAGACGCCTTCGCTACAGGTAACAATGCACTTGTGAACCACAAGACTTATTACTTCATGGTAATTGCTTATGGTTACAATAACTATTCTCAATACGATATTTCTTTAGAAAAAGGTCAAGATGAAGCTTTCCTTTCTTCCAGAAAGAGCGCTATCGGAGAAATCCAAAAAATATCTGCTATTCCTCACATTCCTTCGCCGGAATTAGGCGGAACCATTCAAAATTCAAACTACGGAGATGGTGTTCCATTGACTCGTATTGAAGGAAAAGGAAATGGCACGAATGACTTAATACTCGGTTCGGAAACTGAAGCTATCATTCTTGCTAACAACAACATCAGTGAATTAACCTACGCTCCTGGCAAGGGTCCTGTTCAAGTGAAGGTTGTAGATCCGCTTCGTGTTCCTTCTGCTGATTTTGAATTAAGACTTAAAACAACTGAATTTGGGGAAGACACCCCTGACAGCATGTACTGGGAATTGGAAAACCTAGATAACGGAACCATTTACGGAACCTACAAGAAATTCAATACTTCCAGTGAAGATGTAATTTTAGATTGGGGTCTTTCTGTTACTTGGGGACAATACGACTTTCAAGTTGATGGAGCGGAAGTGAAACACTATACTGAACTACTTTCTTCTTCTGTTTCTTACGACGACCCGTCTAAACCATGGTTAATGGGTATTGAAGACGCAGAAGGTTTCTCTGAACAAAACTGGATTCGCGCAGGTAGTGTAAAAACAGAAGGCACAGATCCTCAAGCTCTTTCGGAAGCTCTTTATGATGACTACGAACAGGGAAGTTCTGGGTTCCCATTCACAGATGAGCAAGAGAAATACGAAGCTGTTGCCGGTGGAACATGGTCTCCCTATTGCTTGGTATCAGGAACAGTCCTAGATCCAAATGATGCCACGATCATTGTAAACAACGTTGCTCCTACAACTGATGCTCTTAAAGGCGATCTGGACCAACTTGATCAACAACGCAAATCAAACATCAAAGGATTGAACAACATAGATGTTGTATTCACAAAAGACAAGTCTAAATGGACACGTTGTCCTGTATTGGAAATGCAGTTCACTCCAGCATTAGCTGAAGACAATGACGGCGACAACACGGTTGATCCTGAAAAAATGAAAGTTCGTCGCGCCCCTTCCGTTGACAAAAACGGAAGAAAAGCAGGACAAGCAGGATACAATTCTGCTGAAGGAGATTTAATAGCTCCTATTGGTATGGGTTGGTTCCCAGGATACGCTATTGATCTTAGCACTGGTGAAAGATTAAACATGGCCTTTGGTGAAGACAGCTGGTTAGTGGGTGAAAATGGTCGTGATATGATCTGGAATCCATCTTCACGTTTGTATAACAACAACGGTCAACCACTATTCGCAGGACAGCACTGGATTTATGTATTTAAAAATCTTCGTTTCGAAGATTACTCAGCTACAAGCCCATCCTCTAGTTTAGCTCTTTCTCCTGCCTATGACAACGGTGAATTCCTCTACAGTAAATTATCTGACCCATCGATCAGCTCTTCAAACTGGAAGAAAGTATTCCGTGGTTGCACATGGGTTGGTAGTGGAATGGTTAATCCTGATCATCCATTGCTTTCTGTTGAAGAAGGATTAATTCCGAATGATGTTCGTATTAGCATTCGCGTTGCGAAACCATATAACAGTTATTCATACAACAATCCTGACATCACTACAACTGCGGGATCTGTGAACGAATGGAGAAACATATACACTTTCTCTACGAAGAACATCGCAACTACATTGAACGATGCAAACACTCTTACTTCAGTATTAGACATTATCAATGTTGTACCTAATCCATACTACGCATTTAGCTCTTACGAAACTAATCAGCTAGATAACCGAGTTAAGATTACTAACCTTCCTGACATTTGTACCGTTACCATCTACGATTTGAATGGTAATAGAATCAGACAATTCAAGAAAGCTGATAAAATCACAAGTATAGATTGGGATTTGAAAAATGAAAGGAACATTCCAATCGCTTCGGGCACTTACATTATACATGTAGATGTACCGGGTATTGGTGAGAAAATCTTGAAATGGTTTGGCGTTATGCGTCCAGTTGACTTGAATAACTTCTAATTGAAAAACGAATTACGATCATGAAAAAATCAATCATATCACTTACCCTGATTTTAGGACTCACCTCCTCGCTTTTTGCAGGAAATCCTGATAGATCTGGATCAGCTGGTGCAAGCCACTTGCTCGTGAATCCATGGGCTCGTTCATCCGGACTAGGAAATTCATCTCTTTCTTCAGTTACTGGAGTTGAAAGTGTGTTTTTAAACGTTGCAGGATTGGCCTTCACGAAAAAAACAGAATTGCTTTTCACCAATACTCAGTATTTCGTTGGAACAGGTATTCAACTGAACGCGGCAGCCTTTGGGCAAAAGGTAGGAAAATCCGGTGCCTTCGCATTGTCTGTTGTAAATATGAATTTCGGAGACATCGCTCGCACAACAGAAGCACTTCCTGAAGGTGGTATAGGCTCTTTCACTGTAAACTATTCCAACATTGGAATAAGCTTCGCGAAAGAATTCTCTAACAGTATTTACGGTGGTCTTACTGTTCGTTTAATCAGCGAAGCCATCTACAATGTGCGCTCTCAAGGTGTTGCATTCGATGCTGGAATACGCTACGTAACAGGAGAAAAAGACAACGTTCGCTTTGGTATTACTCTTCGTAACGTTGGACCACCAATGAAATACAAGGGTGACGGTATGACTGTTTCTGCTGTAATTCCTTCAAGTGGAAATACTCTTACTGTAGAGCAACGCTCACAACCCTACGAAATGCCTTCTATGGTTAACGTTGGTTTCGGTTATGACTTCCTAATGAAGAACAGCATGAAACTTACAGCCAATGCAGCCTACACTTCCAACTCTTTCAGCAAAGATCAAATTGCTTTAGGTTTGGAATACAACTTGCGCAATCGTCTTTTCCTACGTGGTGGATTTCAACAAGATATTGGTACGAATACTACCTACAACGCGAAAAGCGCTCTGTCCGGACCAACAGGTGGTATGACAATTCAATTGCCAGCAGGTGATAACGGAAGCGTTATTGGCTTAGATTATTCTTATCGCCTAACGAATCCTTTCAACGGAATTCATAGCATGGGAATTCACATTACGCTTTAAAATTCTTACTATATTTGTTTTGAAACCTCGTTCGCGGGGTTTCTTTATTTTAATACATACAAGACTATGTCACACATTGCCTATTACACAGCGGAAGGACTTAAAAAATTAAAAGATGACCTCTACAACCTTAAGATGGTTGAACGTCCAAAAATTAGTCAGCAAATTGCTGAAGCAAGAGACAAAGGTGACCTCAGTGAAAATGCTGAGTATGACGCAGCAAAAGAAGCACAAGGACATTTGGAAGCTAGGATTGCCAAGATGGAAGATCTTGCAGCGAACGCCCGATTGATCGACGATTCGCACATTGATAACTCTAAAGTATATATTCTCTCTCGTGTTAAATTGAAAAACCTGAAGTCTAACACTGAAGTAGAGTACACACTTGTTGCTGAAAACGAGGCCAACCTCGCTCTGAAAAAAATTAGTATTGATTCTCCAATCGGCAAAGGACTACTTGGCAAAAAAGTGGGTGACATTGCTGAGGTACAAGTACCTGCTGGAACTTTACAACTTGAAATTTTAGATATTAATCGTTAATGGCTACAATCTTCACTCGTATTATCAACGGTGAAATACCTTGCTATAAAATAGCAGAAAACAATCTTTTCATAGCTTTTTTAGATATTCTGCCAGTAGCTAAAGGTCATACACTTGTTGTTCCGAAAAAGGAAATAGACTATATATTCGATCTTCCTAACGAGGAGCTTCAAGCATTGAATCTTTTTGCAAAGGACGTTGCTCGAAAGATTCAAGCTGTTGTTCCGTGTAAAAAAATAGGTGTAAGTGTTATTGGACTAGAAGTTCCTCATGCCCACATGCATCTGATTCCAATCAATCATATTCACGATATGAATTTCGAAAAGGAACGATTGAAATTTACACCCGAAGAATACGCGGAGATTTGCAACGCTATCTCAAACGCATAACAACAATATTCCCCATAAAAAAAGGCCCTATTTCTAGGGCCTTTTCTCTAAATTGAAGATCTAATTAGTTCTTCAACATTTTCTTTCTTGCAACAGCGTTGTTCGAAGTATGAATCTCAACGGTGTACATTCCTGCAGACCAGTTTGAAGAATCTACGAATACAACCTCTTGGTTTGTAGTGTTAGAATTGTAAACCACTCTTCCCATTGCATCGAATACACGAATTGCACTTACACGCTCTGAAGCGCGAATTGCAAACGACTCATTCGCTGGATTTGGAAATACATTGAATGAAACTTCTTCGTTCTCATCTATTCCAATATAACATGGACTAGTATTTAAGTTCATTGCACAAGCGATACGTGGAACTGAATATCCCATAATAGTATCGCAATAAGCCATTCCTTTAGCCATAGACATGTCTGGGTTGGTTAACAAACCGTTAGCACTGCCTGGATTTGTCGCTGTATCCCACCAATCCCATGGTGATGAATCAGCTGGGGTTGTAGCAGGACGCTCCAATGGGAACAAACCGTGGAAACCATTGTTTGTTGAATTCGCAGCATCTGTAAAAGCTTGACCTGGTAAATAACCTTCAGCCAATTCAAAAATCCCGTTGTTTCCGTATTGACTCATGGCCATTTGAACATCGTAGCTACCTTGAACTTCAACAACTGGTAAGTTCAAACCAGGTACGATAACCGTTCCTGTGTAGTAAGGAGCAAAAGGATCTGAAGGAACCTGGAAAGAAATCATAGGATTGTCAGTTGCATCGATCCAAGAAATATCTCCGCAAGCACCACCCATGTTTAATGCAACACTTACGTCAGAACTATAACCAACGTGATTAGCATAACAAAGAGTATCACCATTCAAAGGATTCACACCAACAGAAGTTCCGTAGATGTCTCCATTTACGAAATCCAATACCATTGGCACACCTGCACTCGTTGTAAACTTAGGAAGTAACAAATCTGTGTAAGCATCAATTCCTGTAGCAGCGAACGTGATATATCCTCCTGTACCTTGTCCCCATGCAGCAATGCGAGTTGGATCAATTCCAAATGGATTTCCAGCTTCCGCAGCTGTCTTACGGAAATAACGAACTGCAGTGCGACAATCTTGAACACCACGGTAAGCCGCATTAATCAAAGTGTTTACACGCTCTTCTTGTGTTGCAGCAATTGGATTCCATCCAAGACGATAATCGCAAGAAGCAACAACATATCCCAACTTAGCTAGACGAGTACATAACTCAACAATCGTAGCGTCAGTTTTTGTCCCACCAGTACCCTGATTTTGTGGAAAAGGAAGAAAGTTTCCAGTGTGGAAATAAAGAATAACCGGACGGTTAGTCTCAGTATCTCCGGTTGGAGTATAAACATCCATTTTTAATCCCTCTGGAACCGCTTGTCCAAGCTGAGAATAATACAATACAGTAGCGTTCACGCCATAGGTAACGTCCGTTTGAACGTCAACCGAAGTAAATTGCTCAGTCATGTAACGTTGAGCAGATGCTCCGGTTACACTCAACATCGCAATTGCAATCAATGAGTAGATTTTTTTCATAAGTTATTTATTTGATTTTTGATGATTGAACGAATATTGGACGCTAAGATAGGCCATTCTTCCAATTGAAGGGCCGCCGTATACCTGAACTTGTTGATTATTTAATACGTTAGAGGCTCCTAACTTAATGAAAACATTTGCTTCAATTAAACTGTAATTCACTTGAACATCTACCATGTCGTAGGTATTGATATACCCCGTAAACTGAGGAGATCCTTCAAACAGATACCCTTGTATCCATTTGTAGTTCACGCTATAGCCCCAACAATTTCCTTCACTCGATTCGAACAATTTATTTCCAGTAACGCTTAAATTATACTTGTGCTTCGGTGTATTGAAAGCCGGAATAATCGGGTCATTCGGATCGCTTCTTACGATACTATTGAATGAATAGTTTGCACCGAAACTGTGCTTCTCATGGAAATAATAATTCAATCCAACATTCACCCCTTGAGTTGTTACCGTGTTCTTCGAATTTGCTGAATAACGATAAACTTGTAAATCTTGCGGAAGGTAGGTTGGTGGGGGAAAATTTGCTGAAAGTCCAATGTTATATCCAATGAAATGCTTGTAGGCACTATAGTACGCCCCTAAATCTATATAAACCTTTGAATCGAAGAACGAAGCGCGGTATCCCAATTCCATCGTCTTCACTTGCTCTGGACGAATGGGGTCTATATTAAAATACTTCAAACTATCTGTATTCAAAGTGTTTCGGTAGGCATTGAAACTGGCAATTGTAATAAGAGAATCAACACCATTCAAGTTTCCACTTAAAATAGCCGGACCTACATTTAAGCTTAAGTACTGATCGGTTAAAGTCGGGTTTCTTAATGCCGAAGAAAAAGATGCACGTAGGTAATGATTTTTCTTCGGTTGAAAAACAACAGAAGCCGCTGGGCTGACCAGCGCATCGAAGTTCACATTCTTGTCGACACGCATTGTTCCGCTAACTATCAAACGATTCTCCATGAATTTTCGGGTAGCCCCGAAATACAATCCTCCCTCGTAATTATAAATTTTCTCAGTATCGTCGGTGAAAATTGTTCCTGCTGAATTCGGGCGATACAAACGTGCGTTCCCTCCAATGCGGTAATCTATATAACCCGCCCCTTTCCACTGGTATTCACCTTGCGTATGAAACAAAGAAGAACGATCATAGAAACGCGTCCCACCATCAGCATTGTTGTTATTAGAAGAAGTTATTCGGTCGAAGTTTGAGTTAAACATTGCGGATCCAGGTTGAAAAAATCCATATTGCCCTTGAATAGGAATTCCGCCTGTTCCGTTGTTTGTCCAATTTTCGACCAGCTGGTGAAAATAAGACAACGTATCTAAATTTTGATTTGACCAATCTGCGTATTGATCGGCTGTCGGAACAATATAAAAATTCGGCTCAGCGGGCCAATTTGGATTTTGAACATAGCTCGGATAACCTAAATTGTCTGTTATTATTGGGCTAATCGAATCTTGCCAGTACTTCACATATACATTCGCCCAATTCTCATCGGAACGAGCAGCATCCTGCAACTTCAGTGCTGTGAAATAAGGGTCGAAACTCTTTCCCGCATTCTCACCAGTTCCATAAAAACGAATGAAGTATTTATCTTTCTTCTTCAACTCGACACGACCTTGATAGAAAAGAATGTCGCGTAAACTGAATCGGTTGTCACCTTGATATACTGTTGTTCCCTGTCCTACGTTTCCTGCAACAATTAGCTCCGGTGAATTCTCTTCGAGCTCAGGTTTCAAACGTAAATGAACAGAAGCGTTAGCCTTCACATTCTTTGTGTTGTAGTTCACTAAATCAGATTCGCGATAACCCGTTCTGAAAAAAGTTCCCAATCCAGGTTTTCCATTTAAATCCTCTGAATAATTGTTAGCCGCAAAATACTCATCGCCGTAAATGTTCACAGCGTCAAATCTTCCTGGATTGCTCGCTGAATAACCCTCATTATAAATGGGAGATTGATTGTCTGCCGCCCAATCCAACGCCTTAAATGCAAAGACGTTGAATTTATAAGCTAAGAATTTATAACCTTCCTTGTTTGAAAACGCATGCGCAAATCGAACCGCGGGCTCAACCAATTGTCTTTCTCCAACGCGCAATTGAGCTGTTAATCCTGTGTACACAAATGGGTCTTTCGTTTCCATTTTAATTACACCGTTAAAGGCACCAGGGCCATAGAATGCACTGCTTGCCCCTTGCACAATTTCAACCGCAAAAACATCTAAATCGGGAGCACCAAGAAAATTCCCTAAAGAGAAATTCAATCCGGGTGATTGGTTATCTACGCCGTCTATCAATTGCAAACTTCTTACTGGAGAGGTAGAATTGAAACCTCTCGTATTGATAACACGAAAACCTAAACTTGCGGTCGTCAAATCAACGCCCTTCAATGCCCCCAATCCTTCATAGAAATTTCCCGACGCTGAATTTTTTATCGCTGTTAAATCCATTCGCTCCACGGTCAATGGGTTCTGTTTTTGCTTTTCAGTAATACGCGTGTCTTTAATAACTACTGCGGGACCGAAATCAGCTTGAATCATTTCAACCAAAAGAAATTCTGTATTTCTTACCACTATCTCTTGATCAGCAAAACCAACATATTTTATAACAATGACCGTAGGCAATTCCGAGACTTTCAATGAAAATTCACCTTCGTAGTCTGTCGCCGATCCATTGTTTGTCCCTTTTTGAAAAACAACCGCACCCGTAAGCGTTGCACTATTTTGCTGATCAATTACCTTTCCGCGCAGCGTTTGCGCATAAGAGACTGTTGTGGCCAACACCGTAAAAAGAAGAGTTAAGAGATTTCTCATTTGAAAACAATATACAACCATTTCTAACAGTCAACGTTACTCAAAAAAGAACTTATTAAAAATGAAATGAAGAAAAAAGGGCCGTCTTACGGCCCTTTTCACAATTTAGTACTCCTTTGAATTATCCGCTACAAGACTCGCAAGAATCTGGATTGTCTATTGAACAAGCAATTGCGTCTACATTTTTCTGAGAAAGAGTATCCGGCGTAATATTCATACTAACAGTAACAGGTGCACTCTCTATTACTACTTCAGCCTTTGGCTGAGACAATTGCGTCTTATCTACAGTGAACTTAATAGCATCTGTGGCTGCTTTTGTGCGCAAGTAATACATACCCGTTTTCAATCCTTTCTCCCAAGCGTAGAAGTGCATAGAAGTTAGCTTACCGAAGTTCGCATTTTCCATGAAAATATTCAACGACTGACTTTGACAAATGTAAGCTCCGCGATCAGCAGCCATATCAATTACCACACGCTGCGAAATCTCCCAAGCCGTTTTGTAAAGAGCCTTTAAGTTATCTGGAATCTCATCTATGTTCTGAACAGAACCGCTGGTTGACATTAACTTATTTTTCAAGTTATCGTTCCACAACCCAAGATTTACAAGGTCTTTCAATAAGTGTTTATTCACTACAATGAATTCGCCAGCCAAAGTTCTTCTTGAATAAATGTTTGTCGTATAAGGTTCGAAACACTCGTTATTTCCTAAAATCTGAGCAGTAGACGCCGTTGGCATTGGTGCTAACAACAAGCTATTGCGCATTCCGTATTTCGTAATTTCTTCTTTCAATACGCTCCACTCCCAACGATCTGTTGGAGTAACATTCCACATATCGAATTGAAGAATTCCTTTCGATGCTGGAGAACCTTGGTAAGATTCGTAAGCACCATCCCTTCGAGCTAAATCTTTAGAAGCCGTGCAAGATGCGTAATAAATAGTTTCGAAAACTTCGCGATTCAATTTCTTCGCCTCTTCTGAATCGAATGGGAAACGCATTAATATAAAGGCATCTGCCAATCCTTGAACACCAATTCCAATTGGACGGTGACGCATGTTTGAATTGCGTGTTTCAGGAACTGGGTAATAATTACCGTCAATAATTTTGTTCAAGTTCACCGTTAATTGGTAAGTCACTTCGAACAATTTGTCGTGATCAAAAGCTCCGTCCTTAACAAATTTCGGTAATGCAATTGAACCTAAATTACAAACTGCAATTTCATCAGGTGCCGTGTACTCAATAATCTCGGTGCACAAGTTAGAACTCTTGATAGTACCCAAGTTTTGCTGATTGCTCTTACGATTCGCAGCATCCTTGTATAACATGTAAGGGTTACCTGTTTCAATCTGCGACTCTATAATTTTATACCATAAGTCTTGCGCTTTGATGGTTTCTCTTCCTTTTCCTTCAGACTCATACTTCGTGTACAATTTTTCAAACTCTTCACCCCAACAATCTGAAAGTCCTGGACATTCATTTGGACACATCAATGTCCATGTTCCACCGTCCTTCACACGCTGCATAAACAAATCAGGAATCCAAAGCGCATAGAACAAATCACGGGCACGAATTTCTTCTTTACCGTGGTTCTTTCTTAAGTCTAAAAAGTCATAAACATCTGCGTGCCACGGTTCAAGATAAATCGCAAATGAACCTTTGCGCTTTCCACCACCCTGATCTACATAACGCGCTGTGTCGTTGAATACACGTAACATTGGAACAATACCATTGCTCATGCCATTTGTGCCTCGGATGTAAGAACCCTTCGCACGAACATTGTGAATGCTAAGACCAATGCCACCGGCGCTTTGAGAAATTAAAGCAGTTTGCTTCAACGTGTCATAAATTCCTGGGATACTGTCATCTTTCATTTGAAGAAGGAAGCACGAGCTCATTTGAGGCTTCGGTGTTCCTGCATTGAAAAGCGTAGGTGTTGCATGCGTGAACCATCCTTCGCTAATCATGTTGTAAGTCTTCACAATTTCATCTAAATCTGTTTTGTGAATTCCAACTGCAACACGCATAAACAAATGCTGTGGACGTTCAACCACTGTCCCGTGCATTTTCAACAAATACGATTTCTCTAATGTCTTGAATCCGAAATAGTCGAATTGAAAATCACGGTCGTAAATAATGGTGCTGTCCAATAACGGTGCATTCTCCATAATTACATTGTGCACATCTTCAGCGATTAAGCCAGCACCTTTTCCTGTCTTCGGATCTACATAATTGTACAAATCTGAAATAGTCTGAGAAAAAGATTTCTTCGTGTTTTTGTGCAAGTTTCCAATAGCAATACGAGACGCAAGAAGCGCGTAGTCCGGGTGTGTTGTTGTATTCGTTGCCGCTATTTCTGCTGCAAGCGTATCTAACTGACTGGTTGTAACGCCATCGAATACCCCTTCAATTACCTTCATGGCAATTTTCAATGGGTCAATGATTGGGTTCAACCCGTAACATAATTTTGAAATTCGGGCAGTGATCTTATCGAATTTCACTGTCTCTTTTCTACCGTCTCTTTTTACTACAAACATGTGCTTCTATATATTTCGTTAATGCTTAATTTTCTTAAAAATCATCTGAAAATGAAATCGTTCTTGAATCCTCTGAAGGCCCATCTTTCACTCCAGCTTTCTGATACTCAGCCACACGCTTTTCAAAGAAGTTCGTCTTTCCTTCAACACTTATTAAATCCATAAAGTCAAACGGATTCGTACTGTTATAGATTTTTTCATTGCCCAATTCGCTCAACAAACGGTCAGCTACAAATTCAATGTACTGACTCATCAAATCACTGTTCATTCCAATCAAACGCACAGGTAATGCATCTGTGATAAACTCACGCTCAATTGCCACTGCTTGTTCAATAATTTCACGAACGCGTTCGATAGGAAGTTTGTTTTGGATATGCTCGTTATAAAGCAAACAAGCAAAATCGCAATGCATTCCTTCGTCACGACTAATTAATTCGTTACTGAAGGTTAGGCCTGGCATAAGACCGCGTTTCTTCAACCAAAAAATACTACAGAAACTTCCTGAGAAGAATATTCCTTCTACAGCAGCGAAAGCTACCAAGCGTTCAGCAAACGTCCCGCCTTTAATCCAACGCAAAGCCCATTCGGCCTTCTTCTTCACGCAGTCCAACGTGTCGATTGCTTTGAATAAATAATTCTTGTCTGCAGTGTCCTTGATGTAGGTGTCAATCAACAATGAATATGTTTCACTGTGAATATTCTCCATCATGATTTGAAATCCGTAGAAAAATTTCGCCTCGGTATATTGAACTTCACGAACGAAGTTCTCCGCTAAATTCTCATTTACAATTCCATCGCTTGCGGCGAAGAAAGCCAAAACGTGTTTAATGAAATGACGCTCGTCGTTGTTCAACTTGGTATTCCAATCAACCAAGTCAACACTCAAATCAATTTCCTCAGCAGTCCAGAAGCTTGCCTCAGATGTTTTATACATCTGCCAAATATCCTGATGGACAATTGGAAACAAGACAAATCTATCTGGGTTCTCTTTTAAAAGCGGTTCTTCGTGCTGCATCAATTTATTTTTTCAGTGTTTTGGCCTCCATAAATTCTATTTATTCTACCAAAGAATAAAAAAGAAATTCAGGACTTCAAAGATTCATTATTGATTGTGAAATTGCAACTTAAAACAGTTAACAAGAAGGGCTAGTTTTTAACAATCAAAATTTCATTTCTCTGAACCCCTTGTCCACGTAGGGATTTGTCATTTTCGTGATTTTTTTTTTGTTTTTATGACAGATTTTCCGCTATATTTTATGGCACCACTTTTATTAAGAACTTGGCTCAAATGACTGCTTTTATACCCTTAAAAAAGGAAAGAACACGTTACATTTGTAACCATTAATTGAAGAACCTATGCTTGGAGCGCTGAATACCATTCTGAAGAAAATAATCGGAGATAAAAAAGAGAAAGATCTTGAAGCCATTCAACCGCTTCTTAAAGCCACTAAATCTGCCTGCGAATCTGTTTCAAATGCAAGTGCAGATGACGTTCGACGTATGTCAGTGGAAATGCAGGATCGTATTCAAAAACACGTTCAGCATTTAGAAGACGAAGTTTTGGCATTGAATGCGAAAGCTGACGCACTTCCTCTAGATGCCTTAGAAGAAAAAGAAGGGATTTACGGTGAGGTTGACAAAGTAAGAACAACAATTAACGAAGAGATTGAAGCGGTGCTATTGGAAATTCTTCCAGAAGCTTTTGCAGTGATTAAGCGCACTGCAGAGCTTTTCAAGAATAACGAGGAGATTACCGTTACCGCTAACACAAGCGATAGAGAATTTTCGGCGCAGCCCGCTAAAGATTACGTTCGAATTGAAGGTAACAACGCCGTCTGGAAGAACAATTGGTCTGCTGCTGGGAACCGCTTTACTTGGGACATGGTTCACTACGATGTTCAATTAATTGGAGGTATTGCCCTTCACCAAGGAAAAGTTGCAGAAATGGCTACCGGTGAAGGTAAAACGCTTGTTGCTACGCTTCCTGTATTCTTGAATGCCCTTGCAAACAAAGGTGTTCACGTGGTTACTGTGAACGACTATTTGGCTCGACGTGACTCTGAATGGATGGGACCTTTGTACGAGTTTCATGGATTAAGTGTTGATTGCATAGACAAGCACCAACCCAATTCAGATGCAAGAAGAAATGCTTATCGCTCGCACATCACTTTCGGAACGAACAACGAATTTGGCTTTGACTATTTGCGTGACAACATGGCCGTTGAAGCTTCGCATTTGGTTCAACGTAAACATCACTTCGCAATTATTGATGAAGTAGATTCCGTGTTAATTGACGAAGCAAGAACTCCGCTTATTATTTCCGGCCCAACATCAAAAGGAGATCAACAAGAATTCGATGCGTTGAAGCCGAAGATTCAAATTCTGATGAACGCCCAGAAATCGGCTGTCACAGACTTTTTAACTGAAGCTAAAAGAAAACTTCAACCGGAATCAGGAGCACCAAACAAAGAAGAATCAACAGAAGGTGGACTAGCCCTTCTTCGCGCATACCGCGGATTACCCCGTAACAAGGCTCTAATTAAGTTCTTAAGTGAAGACGGAATCAAGGCCATCCTCTTAAAAACCGAGGGCTACCATCTTCAAGACAATCAGCGTGAAATGCCAAAAGCAGATGCTGAATTGTTCTTCGTAATTGACGAGAAAAACAATCAAATTGAATTAACCGACAAGGGGATTCAGTTGATGTCGAAAAACATGGAAGACGAGCGATTCTTTGTCCTTCCTGATATCGGAACCGAAATTGCTCACATCGAAAAAAACTCACAGAGCGATTCTGAACGCGTGAGCGCCTTAGAAGAACTTCAACGCGATTACAGTGTGAAAAGCGAACGCATTCATACGATTAACCAACTTCTTAGAGCTTACGCGCTTTTCGAAAGAGACAAGGAATACGTTGTGATGGACAACAAAGTGAAAATTGTTGATGAGCAAACCGGACGTATGATGGAAGGTCGTAGATTCTCAGACGGACTGCACCAAGCCATTGAAGCGAAAGAAAATGTGAAGGTTGAAGCAGCTACACAAACCTACGCTACAGTTACTTTGCAGAACTATTTCCGCATGTACCACAAGCTTGCGGGTATGACAGGAACTGCAGAAACCGAAGCAGGAGAATTGTGGGACATCTACAAGTTAGATGTGATGATTATCCCAACTCATCGTGCTATTTCTAGAAAGGACCAAGATGACAAAATTTACAAAACGAAGAGAGAAAAATACAATGCTGTAATTGAAGAAATTGCAGAGCTGCGAGAAGCCGGAAGACCTGTTTTGGTGGGTACTACAACTGTTGAAGTATCTGAAGTTCTAAGCAGAATGCTTCGTCAGCGCGGTATTGACCATCAAGTGTTGAACGCAAAGCTTCACCAAAAAGAAGCGGAAATTGTTTCTCTTGCGGGTAAAGCAGGAACTGTGACCATTGCAACAAACATGGCTGGTCGTGGTACCGACATTAAACTTGGAGAAGGAGTTAAGGATTCGGGTGGATTGGCCATTATTGGAACGGAGCGTCACGACTCACGTCGTGTCGACCGCCAGTTACGAGGACGCTCGGGTCGTCAAGGAGATCCCGGATCTTCTTCTTTCTATGTTGCATTGGAAGATGATTTGATGCGTTTATTTGGAAGTGATCGAATTGCTAAAATGATGGATAGACTTGGCCTGAAGGAAGGCGAGGTTATTCAACATTCCATGATTACCAGTTCCATTGAAAGAGCTCAGAAAAAAGTTGAAGAAAATAACTTTGGTATTCGCAAGCGTTTGTTGGAATTCGATGACGTGATGAATGCTCAGCGTGAGGTTATCTACAAACGCAGAAGACACGCTTTGTTTGGAGAGCGCTTGAAGCTTGATATCGACAATATGTTGTATGATTTAGCTCAAGCATCTGTATCATACGCCTACAGCGCAAAAAACTACGACGCATACAAAATTGAATTGTTACGTTATTTCGGTATTGAATCGCCCGTGACACAAGATCAGTTCATTCAAGAAAATGAAATGAATGTGATTCATGCAACTTACGAGGCTGTTTTAATGGCTTACACTTCACGTATTGATAGTCTTGCTGAAGAGGCTTTCCCTGTGATTGAAAATGTATACCGCACCAATTCACAAGGTTATCAGAACATTGCCATTCCATTCAACAATGGTTTGAAAGGAATTCAAGTTGCTGTTAATTTAGAAAAAGCGCATTCTTCTGGTGGAAAAGAAATGATTAGCGCCCTTGAAAAAGGAATTACGTTGGCCATTATCGATCAAAATTGGAAGGAGCATCTTCGTGCCATGGACGACTTAAGAAGCAATGTGCAGTTCGCTGCTCACGAGCAAAAAGATCCTTTGTTGATATACAAAAAAGAGAGTTTCGATTTGTTCCGAATTATGATTACTAAGACGAATGCTGAAATTGCAAACTTCTTATTGACCTGTCAACTTCCTTCTGGAAGCCAAGTCAATCAAGCGCCTCAGCGCGAAGTTGTTCGAACACAAACAATGAAAGCCGATTCTGGAAACTTGAATCAACATGCAAGTGAAGCGAGAGAAGCTGGTGAACGAATTTCTCAACAACGCAGTGAACCTGTTGTTGCAGACCCGAAAATTAATCGTAACGAACCGTGCCCATGCGGTTCAGGAAAGAAATACAAATCTTGTCACGGAAAATAATTATTCCGCGGCAAGATTTTCCCATTTTTCCATAAGCCCTTCAAGCTCCTTTTTTAGTTGCTCGTACTTAGTATTTTGTGAATTCACAAGATCTAAATTTGTATAATCCATGGTTGACATTTCATTTTCCAATTCAGCTATTTGGGCTTCCTTTTTTTCAATATCTCCCTCCACTTTCTTAATCTCTTTTTCCTTCGTCTTATCAATCTTTACGGCCGGTTTAACCTCAACCACGATCTCTTCCTTCTGAATTTTCTCTTGTTGTTTCGCTACTTTCTCATTCTCATAAAGTGCAATACTCGTCGCTTTTTTATCGCGTAAAAATTCTTTCACATCGCCAGGAAAAACAACCATTCTATCGGCCTGAATCTCAAATACTTTTTGGGTTAACCCATCTAAGAAATCTCTGTCGTGTGAAACCAATAAAACCGTTCCATCGTATTTCGCAATGGCACTTTTCAACACTTCTTTAGAAGCCAAATCCAAGTGATTCGTAGGCTCATCAAGAACCAAGAAATTGTAGGGTTGAAGCAGCAGCTTACAAAATGCTAAACGTGCTTTTTCTCCTCCAGATAACACCTTAACCTTTTTATCAATATCATCGCCACTGAACAAGAATGCTCCCAACAACCCGCGTACACCTTTTCGAATCTCGCCAACCGCTTCATCGTCTATGGTTTGGAAAACTGTTTTTTCTCCATCTAAAATATCGCTTTGGTTCTGTGCGTAGTAACCGACTTCAACGCTATAACCAATCTTCAATTCCCCGTCAAAGGCCTCTTGATTCATGATCATACGAAGCATCGAGCTCTTTCCTACTCCATTCTTTCCTATAAGTGCAACTTTTTCACCACGAACAATCTGAAAATTCACCTTAGAAAAAAGATGTAAATCCCCGTAAGACTTACCCACATCGAATCCTTCCAAGATAACCTTACCCGAATGTGGCGAAGGCGGGAAAGCAATTCGAACCTTCGTTCCATCTATATCATCAACCTCAATTTTCTCTAACTTATCGAGCTTCCGAATCAATGTTTGTGCGAATGCTGCCTTGTCTTTTTTCGCACGGAACTTATCAATTAGCTTCTTCGTATCTTCAATATACTTCTGTTGGTTTTTTGCGGCGTTTTCTTGACGCTCAACCTCTGATTCACGTTGAACAATGTACTTGGAATACGAAAACTTGTAATCGTACAACTTCGATTTTGATATCTCAATGGTACGTTTCGTAACATTATCTAAGAAGGTTCTATCGTGTGAAATAAGAACGATTGCACCCGGATATTCAACCAGAAATTCTTCCAACCATTCAATACTTTCAATGTCTAGGTGGTTTGTTGGCTCATCGAGTAATAATAAATCAGGATTCTCTAAAAGAAGTTTGCCTAATTCAACGCGCATCTTCCAACCACCGCTGAATTCGCGCATGGGACGTTTCAAATCTTTCGACGAGAAACCCAATCCTTTTAAAACGCGTTCTATCTTTTCGTCGGTACTTCCAACATCGAGTAGAGATAAGCGATGCGATACCGCTTCGATTTCATCTATTAAATTTGCGTAATCATCGGAAGTATAGTCTGTATGATTGGCAATTAAATCGCCGAGCTCATCCATACGCGCTTTCATCACTTGCAATTCACGAAAGGCGCCTTGTGCCTCTTCATATACCGAAGCATCTTCTGAGTGCACCATTTCTTGAGGAAGATATCCGATAGTTGTTCCTCTAGCTAAAGAAATAGTTCCTTCTGTTGGTTTTTGAATTCCAGCTAAAATCTTAAGCATGGTAGATTTCCCTGCTCCATTCTTTCCCACTAAACCTATTCGTTCGCGTGGACCTATGAAATATCCAATTTTCGAAAACAACTCTCTCGAGCCAAAATGCACACTTAAATTCCCTACTGTAATCATTCCATTATAAAAAAACAAACCCCTCGGATAAACCGAGGGGTTCAAATTCAAAACTTAAATTCTAATAATTCCAAAGATCATGTTCGTATTCGAATATTTCCTTTTTGATTCGTTCACCTTCTAGTAAAGCGTCTATACCTTGAGCGTAACCGTTCTTACCAGTAATATCTCTGTCATAGATATTCTCTTCTTTGATAACATTACCAGTAAAATGTCTCATTTCGAACAAGTCCTCAAACGTTCCACTGAAAGCGTCATTCGATAAATTGAAAGACTCCTTCTCTGCAAATAAATATCGACATTGATCGTAATGAAGCCAAAAAAGAGGTTCTAAAATCCCCTTCGAATTTCTGGCCATAGGCGCTATTCCAATAATTCGGACATATCTCACTGAAAGATTTTTATCAAAAATCCAATCTTCCTTCAAGCGATATCTTTCAATATTGCGACCTTCAATTACCGAAGGACAACCTCTTTGAGTTGGATCTTCCGCAAACACACCAGCAACGTTCGGACAGGCATCTTCAATATCAGCAACTCTATCAAAATCAGCGTCAGGTACCAACAACAAGGGATCTTCAATAGAACCAACATCTACTGGAATACAAAGAACATCTTTGAGGTCTTGCAAATTTATTTTTTGAGTAAACTCATCGTCAAATGCTCCTGTAGCACCTACACCTTTAGACCTGTAGGCCCATAATCTGTCATCCTGTAGGCCTCTTACAATAATGTGCCATAAGCTCTTTCTACCTACTTTTTCATCAAGCGGGTAATAGAGTGGGAAATTCATTTTTTGATTCAAGTCTATTTCCTCCCAAATTCGCTTTTTCCACAAAATATCTGCTTCCCTTAAATTCGGCCATTCCTTGACTTGCCTTCCTCGATTTAAGATTTTGTCATATGACCGATCTCTAGGTGGATAGCTTCCAGTTACGACAGATTGATTCGGTTGCGAAAAAACAACCAATGAAGTAATCAAGAAACAGAAAAGAAGACAAGAAGTTAGAAATTTCATAGTAAAAATATTTTATTATTATTTTACAGTTAAAGCCATTGAACCTAAAGGCTTGGCGCCAGTACCATTTGTCGTGTACAAAATATTCTTAATTATAATTTGATCTCCCGATGTCACTTTCGCTAATGCTCCCCTTAAACCAGCAGACAATGACGAACCTGAGCATCTTTCAGATTTTTCCTTTCCCGGACCAGAAATCTCCATTTCAAAACTAACAATATTAACTTGAATACCAGTAAAGACAAAATCTTCAGGCATAAACGCCTCTATGAAAGAAGATGATCTGCAACCCTGACTTACTGTTGACGATTCTGAAGTCACACCAGCAAATTTCGCTATAGGTCTTGGTAGTGGTTTAACTTTAAAAGGTTTACTCCCCATGTTCACTGACTTACCATTGATGGTTGCAGTAACATTTATTTGAGCATCTCCTGGCCCACCATCCGCTGGAGGCGTGAAATCGTAATTTCCACCACCTCTCGAAGACAGACTACCTCCTGATGCAGAAACCTGCAATTGGCTTGGGTCTACACCGGGCACAGAAACTTCTACAGGATTTGCAAGACCTCTGTAGAATACATTCATCTTAGCGGCTGAAACTACCAATCCTATCTCTCCGACAGTAAAGGCAGGAATAATAAATGGAATAGCCTTGTCTTGACCCTCAGCATCTTGGTATACGATCACACCTTTGTGTGAGTGAGAACCCAAAGCACTTTCATTTATTTTAAATTTACACTTTCCGTCAGATCCAGAAACAATTGCTTCTCTTCCTGCGTAGTCAAATAATTCAGGTTTCGCACCATCACCTACTTCACCACCCATGTAAACTTTCGTTTTACTTGCTTTATTGTATGCAGCCAAATAAATTTCTGCAACAAAGGAATCTCCTTTCAAAATATAACTTTGTTTTGGAACTACTGCCACTGTTACATCAGAGAATTTCAAATCGGAGGCGTTAATCTGAGAAGCCAAGTAGTTTAATACAGTGTTCTTCACCAAAATAACATCTGATTCGATCTTACTCAAGTGAGCAATTACCGCAGCAAGAGGCGAGTGATAAAATAAAGAGGTTTCCCACGGCTGATCCTTCTCACCCTTTTCCAAATTTGGAACAGCAGCAAAAGAGAACGTATTTTCAATTAATGCCTTTGCTTCAGGAGATTTTTCAGCTAAAACGTGATTATTTCCTTTTAAATCTACTACAGACAATTCCTGACACTCCTTGGAGAAAGCAGTTAGCTTCTCACGAAGTTCAGCCGCCGACCAGGGACCTGTTTTGGGATCATCTGGAGCATCCCCAATCAACATACCTGTGGTATTTTGATTCTCGTCGGGCTTGGAAACTTTCTCTTTATCCCCTATATCCCATGACTCCCCTCTCTTCTCGACTTCTGGGTAATCATCGGGATAGATAAAATCCTTAAATCCAGAACCATCGGAAGTTCCATTTACAGAACAATCCAAGACATGTGCCTTCAATTCGACAATATATCTTCTCAACACATCCGCCTTTTCAACCATTTCATGAGCTTTGTCTTGAAAAGGACGAGCTTTTTCCTTATCGCTCCAGTTATCCAATAATCCTAGAGTCGCATCAGCACGCACTTCAGAGTTCGCACTGTTTTTAACCAACCCGCGATTGATTTGAATGAAGGCGTTCAATACGTCCTTCGAAATATTCATGGCAAGAAGTGCGGTAAGAACGAGATACATCATCCCGATCATCTTCTGCCGTGGGGTTTCTTTTCCACCAGCCATTTTAGTTCCTCCTAATTTTTAATTACTACAATTATTGTTTGGAACTTATGCTTGACGGCCAGAGCCCATCGCATTTAACATATTCGCATAAACCGTATTCAACGATTTCAAGTTGTGAGCAAGCTCAGAGATGTTCTCTTTGTACAACTTAGTATCTTCAACAGAGTCTGCAAGGTTTTTAACCAACTCGCCCATATTTCCGTACATGGCACGAGTTTTTTCAAGCTCGACAAGTTGTAATTCATACATACCGTTTAAAGCAGCTAAATTTTGAGACATTTTTTGCAAATGAACTCCTGCGCTAGCACCTTGCTCTGAATGAGCAGCCAAACCAGTCAATTGCTCTGAAGCAGCTTCATACGTAGCAGCCAATTTAGAAACTTTCACAGATGCATCTTGCAATGAACTTGCGTAATTCGTACTTGCAGTTGCCGCTTCCGTTGAATCAGCCATTTGACGAGCGTTTGAACTAAATGTTCTCATACCGTCGCCTAAGCTTGCAATTAGGTCGCCGTCTATTTTCGCCTCACTCAACAAAGAATCTAGTTGATGAGAAACACCGCTATTTACAACTGTCGCAGTCTTCTTAGGCTTAGATCCATGACCATGCTCTCCGTCTTCTGGGGTAGCCAATTCTGGATACACCAATGACCAATCTGGCTCTTCATGAAGGGGCTCGAAAGCCGAGAAGAAGAAGATAACTGCTTCTGTACTCAATCCCACTACTAGCAGCAACGACGCGAATGGCCAGTGCTGAATTTTAAACATCGCTCCAATAATTACGACTGCCGCTCCAATTCCGTACAGTTTCGCCATAAAATTCTTCCAAGCTTTACTTCCAGGTTTCATTGATTTAAAAATTTAAGTTATTATAAGGTTTAATTGGTTTCTATTTAAAAATTACTCACTTCCAGAAGGACTGTTCCAATCTTCTTCCGGACCACTCTTTCCACGACCCAAATAGGTCATTACGCATCTAAATCCAATAAATGATTTCGCCGTATCTTGATACTCGTATGAACGCGTTCCGCATTGAATGAAATAATTGATATCTTTCCATGATCCACCACGAACAACCTTACGCTTTTGGCTTGTTCCATCCAATCTATCTCCATTGTTATTTTCTTCTGCTCTGTAATCAAATTCCGGATTCAAATCGTGCATAATTTCATAAGCGGACTCGTCGTATGCAGTGTTGCACCACTCTGCAACATTACCTGCCATATTGTATAGACCATATCCGTTTGGCGAATATGAGTAATTCGGAACTGTATGAACACCGAAATCATCAGCGTAGTCTCCGCGCATAGGCTTGAAGTTTGCTAAAGAACATCCCAAATTATTACGGGTGTAAGGTCCTCCCCATGGGTACTCTTCATTGGATAAACCACCGCGTGCAGCAAATTCCCATTCTGCTTCTGAAGGCAATCGGAAACGCTGTACAAAGGTCTCACCATTCTGATGCTTCCACTCGTTCAAAATTTGAGTTCTCCATGCACAGAATGCCTGACACTGTCCCCAAGTAACCCCTACCACAGGATAATCGTCGTAGGCCGGATGCCAAAAATAGTTTAGCGTTAAGTCCTGGTTGTTGGAATAACTAAAATCATGTGCCCAAACCAATGTGTCTGGATATACATTGATATTTTCCTCTATAATAAACTTTGACGGCTCATCGTTCACTCGAATATCATGAAGCTGATCCAATTTGTTTACATCCGTTATTTTTGACTGACGATTTTTCTTTTTCGCCGCACTCTGAATGTCAATCCACCAATATTTATAATTTAACTTCCGGGTATCGTATTCCCAGCGATTATAAAATTTATCGGCACCAAGTTTATAAAATCCGTCACCGACTATAACATCTAAATTGGCAACATCCTCCAAATCAATCTCTGTTTCCCAATTTAATTTAAAGCCTCTATCGTAGTAAGTTTGAAAAGATAAGTTAGTGGTTCCGGATCTCGGGTCATCAGTATCCCAATCGCTTACACCAAAATCAACGTTACCATTTTGTCCAAGAGTTTCTCGCATAAGCGAATCTCTCACCCAATAGACAAATTGGCGGTATTCGTTGTTCGAAATCTCGTGTTGATCGATGTAATAAGCAGAAAGCGTTACGGTTTTTGACTTCACCGTCATACCTCCAGAAATATCACGGTCGTTGTTACCCATGGTAAAAGAACCATAGTTAATGTAATTCATTCCGTAAGGATTCACCTGAACCCATTCCTCGCGGGGGTATACACCGATTAGCTCTCCACTTGCTCCAGGATCACATCCTACGAGTAACAAAGACACCAATGCGAAAAACAAAATTGATTTTTTCATGATTTCCTAATTTAATGAGCTAAACTCTGTTGGGTTAAGTTTAACGTATATATAACTACACAAAGTTTCATTTTATTGTTATAATAAACGAGGATCTCCCGAAATTCTTCGAATTGGGGTTTTTCCAAGATTAAATTCATAAGTCAAAAAGAATTCGTGTGATCCAGCGCTGTAGTCTTTAATCGTGCTTAATGTGACATCATATGAATATCCCATTTTAAATCCATGCGTGTAAGTATAACGCCCCTGCTGAACAGTATTCAATGTCATTTGCAAACCTGCCATAGGAATAATTGCATCTCCAGGACGGAAAGCAACACCACCCCAAAGCAAATTGTTCCACAATACGTTAGCATTAACATCGATAGCTGGAGAAGCTTTCATGTCGGATTTGATTAATGCGTTGGTACGAATAACCAATCCGTTATTCAAATCGTGGTTGTATCCACCCATCACATAAATGTGCCTCGCTGTTGTGAAACCTAAATCTGACAAACTAGTCGCAGGTAAGTGGGTTGCACTTACTCCAGCGTAAAACTTATCTTTTTGATAGAACATCAAACCAAGGTTTGCATCAAATCCACCTTGCGATAGACCCGTTGTTGGAATGTTAGGATCATTAGGATCAATAGCAATCCAATTTGTTCCTAAAGTCTTTGAAACCATTCCAACTTGAAAACCTGCTGAAAGAATATTATTTCCGATAGGCAAATGATAAGCTCCCGATAATCTTACGAATTTGTTTTGTTCCTGCCCTAAAACTTCAGTCATTGCAGAAAGACCTAAACCAACTGTTCTTCCTCCAGCCTTAACGTAGCCGTTGTAGTTAAACAAATAAGTTTTCGGATCGCGATTGAAGCCATCCCATTGGTCACGGTGGAATGCTTGTATTTGATGCATGTTGTCAATACCAGCAGCGGCTGGATTGAAAGAAATTCTATCATACATCCACAAAGAGAACTGTGGATCTTGCTGAGCATTTACAGCACCTGCAAGTGAAAACGCTAAAAGAAGAAAATACAGTTTTTTCATCGTTTGTTTCTTTCGTTTAAATCTGAAAATCCCCAACAAGAGAATCCACAGAGTTTGCTAAAATAGAAAATCTATTTAAAAAAACAAAAAAAACTATAGAAATTCAATGAAAACTAAAGCAAAAGCTTACGAATGTATATGACTACCAATGTGTTAGGCCTCCAAATTCGTATTGTAAATTCTTGGAAAGCTAAATTTGTTAAACCAGTTTCTGAAAAGTTGTCCACCATCTATCCGGCATTTCTTGCTGAGAAGCCATGATATAATCGGCGTATGTACATGGGACAACATGATTTCGCTCATGCTTTTCTTCTGTTCCGGCAGGGTATGCAACTTCGAGCCACCAACGGTTTGTTAAATGACTTTTGTAAAAGACCAACTCATCTCCAGAATCAGTTAATAGCACGATGAATTTTTCATACTCTGACAGTGATGCTAATGGATAGTCTCCCCGACGACCATGGAAACCATCAATGAAACACCAAATCAACTGAGCGGTAAGTTTTGCTGATTGACTGTTATCGTCGAGTGCTGAGTTGAATTCATAAAAACCAATACACGTGAGCTTCTCGCTCATTCCAGCGTACTTACACAATTGTGCCGCTTCATGTCCAAAAAATCCGTTAGGGCCGCTTTTATTGGTTGAAGTGAATTCAGAATATCGAATAGAACTTAAATCGAAACTTAATAAATCCGCGTTTCGAATAATTGGCTCGGCAATAGCAAGATCCTGCTGAATTTCGCCTAGACGTATTGCATCGAAGTACATTTTAGAGGTTAAGTCAAGCAATGCCTTATCTGTGAGATACCTCTGATGTCCTAGGTTCGAAAAATTAAATAAATAGTTCGGTCTGTGGAGAATAATTCGATTTAAATAACCTTCCGATGATGAATCATCTGGACTTGACCCAAAATCCAACTTAGAGTCAATGGTCACCAAATTAACGGTTTGTTCCATTGATTCATACGCCTTGTATGTGGCATAAGTTAAATCTTGTGACCCGCCGAGAACAACAGGCACAATATTCAACTTCATGCAAGCTGAGCAAACTTCAGCCAATGCGTAATAGGTGTCTTCAGGAGTTTCTCCGGGTAAAATATTTCCTAGATCAACAATCTTGGAATAATCGTCACATGCCAACAGGGCATACAATTCTCGGCGCACTTCATCCGGAGCATCTGAAGAACCTACGTTACCGATAGAGTTTCGATCTTCACAAACACCAACAATGGCAATTTGACGATCGTTCAAATCGTTTTCATCGTCGAAATAAAAACGCGTTTGAGCACCCAATGTGTTATTCGCAAAGGTGCGATTCGAGCTATCATGAAATAAACTCGGGGAAAGAAATACTGACAAATCCATAAAACGAAACTAAACGGAGTAACCGTTCAATTTCATTCAACGGAAAAATCATTTCAACAAATGAATGTGATGATTCACATTTACTTCTTGGGCGCTTTTTTCGCAGCGGCCTTCTTTGCAGGAGCTTTCTTCGCAGCAGCTTTTTTAGCCGGAGCCTTTTTTGCCGGAGCCTTTTTAGCCGGAGCTTTTTTCGGCGCGGGCTTTCTCGAAGCCGCTTTTTTAGTTGCTTGCTCCATTTGCTCTTCCATGATCTGCTGAGCATTAGCCCACGATATGTCGGCAGGCTCTGCTCCTTTCGGAAGTTTGAAATTCAAGTTTCCAGATTTCAAATACGGACCAAAGCGACCTCTTATAATTTGAACATTTTCATCTTCAGTGAAAGTCTTGAGGAGGTTTGCATTCACGCCGTTGATTTTATCTTCAACCAATTGAATAGCTCTCGGCAAATCAATGGTGAAAGGATCGTCTCCTTCCTTCACACGAAGAGAAGCGTAGGTCGATTTGAATTTTACATACGGTCCGAAACGGCCAATACCCACAACAATTTTTTCTCCGTTCCACTCGCCAAGGTTACGCGGCATCTTGAACAAATCCAAAGCCTCTTCCAAGGTAATGGTATTGATACTTTGCCCCGGACGAAGCGACGCGAATTTCTTCTCCTCTTCTTCAGCCGTTCCCAATTGAATCATCGGGCCAAATCTTCCAATACGCGCAATAATCGGTTTCCCCGTTGCTGGATCATCTCCAAGAAAACGCTCACCGGAAGCCCGAGCAGCTTCGTTCATTGTCTTCGTTACATTTTCATGGAACGGATTGTAGAATGTGCGAAGCATTTCTTTCCAATCTAATTCACCTTGAGCAATAATATCGAACTCTTCCTCAACTTTAGCTGTGAATGTCGGGTCAAGAATAGACACGAAGTTTTCCACCAAGAAGTCATTCACTACACGTCCAATGTCGGTTGGAAACAACTTCGATCTTTCGGCGCCAGTATTCTCAGTTTTCGTTTCCGACGTAATGCTTTTGTTGGTTAAGGTATGCACTGCAAATGAACGGGCTTTTCCTTCCAAGTCTTGCTTCACCACATAGGTACGGGCTTGTATCGTGTTAATTGTTGAAGCGTAGGTCGAAGGTCTTCCAATACCCAACTCTTCCATTTTCTTCACTAAACTCGCCTCACTGTAACGTGGGGGTTTCTGCGTGAATTTTTCCTGAGCAACCATGGCTCTCAGGTCGAGCATTTGCCCTTCATGCAATGGAGGAAGAACACCACTCTCGTCAGATTCTTCGTCGTCTGTACCTTCGGCATATACCTTCAAGAATCCGTGGAATTTCACAACTTGTCCTTTCGCTACTAGCGTTTCACTTCGGGTTGAAATGTTTACATGTGCGGTTGTGTTCTCCAATTGCGCATCGGCCATCTGACTTGCCAATGTTCTCTTCCAGATTAACTCGTAAAGTCTTTTTTCGTTAGTGTCTCCGTCAACGGTTTTAACCGCCATATCGGTAGGACGAATGGCTTCGTGAGCTTCTTGCGCACCTTTATTTTTTGTTTTAAATACTCTTGGGAAAGCATACTCCTGGCCGAAACTAGAAATAATCTCCTTATTAGCTGCATCTCTTGCGAAATCCGACAAGTTCATACTGTCAGTTCTCATGTAGGTGATCTTTCCGCTCTCATATAATTTCTGTGCAACAGTCATGGTTGCCTTCACGCTCATTCCCAATTTTCTGCCTGCTTCTTGTTGAAGAGTTGAAGTAGTGAATGGAGCTGCTGGGGACCGTGTTCCAGGCTTCATCTCTAAAGAAGCAATCGCAAATTCTGCTTCTTTACAGTCCTCTAAAAATGTTTGTGCAAAGGTGCCGTCTGCAATTCGTGCGGGTAAATCTGCTTTCAACAGGGCATCTGGCAAATTAAAGGTTGCACGAATGCCGAAATATGAAGAGGCGTTGAAGGCTTCAATCTCACGTTCTCTTTCAACAATTAATCTAACGGTAACACTCTGAACACGGCCAGCGCTCAAAGACGGGCCTACCTTTCTCCACAAGACAGGAGAAAGTTCAAATCCTACAATTCTATCTAAAATTCTTCTTGCCTGCTGTGCGTTCACCAAATCCATGTCTATGGTTCTTGGTTTTTCCATTGCCGCAAGGATTGCTTTTTTGGTAATCTCGGAAAAAACAATGCGTTTGGTTTTGCTTTCATCAATTTCCATTGCTTCCAACAAATGCCAAGAAATAGCTTCTCCCTCGCGGTCCTCATCCGTCGCTAACCAAACAAACTTATTGTCTTTTATTGCCTCTTTTGCCAATTTCTTAAGCTCATTAACAACCTTCACAGAATCTGGATAGATTTCGTAAGTAACATCGAAATTATTGGCCTCGTTGACAGCCATGTCGTTTCGAGGTAAATCCCGAACGTGCCCAATACTAGCCTTTACAACGTAGTCACTTCCTAAGTACCCTTCGATGGTTTTCGCCTTTGCAGGGGACTCTACTATAACAAGATTTTTAGCCATATTTTGTTTTTGAATTGCGGCAAAGGTATATGCATTTATCCGTTAGTATCCAAATTGGTTATGCGATTATATATGCTATTTCTATAGAAATAGATTATTTTTGCACACTAATCAAAACAGCCAGACACTGTGGAAGAAAAACAAATTGACGAGACAAGGCAGGGGGAATTTTTTGAAATTTCGACTCCCATAAACACGAATAAGCCGCAAAAAAAACTCTTGCTCGAGAGTTACGGTTGCCAGATGAATTTTGCTGACTCCGAGATTATAGCCTCTATTATGGCGCAAGAAGGATTCACCACCACACGCGATGTTGAAGAGGCCGATTTAGTGCTCCTAAACACTTGCGCCATTCGCGATAACGCAGAACAACGCATTCGCGGAAGACTCGAATTTTTGAATTCAGTAAAAAAACGCAAACCTGCAATGATGGTAGGTGTGCTGGGTTGTATGGCCGAACGTTTGCGTGAACAACTTCTCGAAGAAGAAAAGCTGGTCGACATGGTTGTTGGTCCAGATGCATACCGCGATTTACCTCGACTCGTTTCACAAGTGGAACACGGAAGCAAAGCCGTAAACGTATTGCTTAGCCGTGAAGAAACCTATGGTGAAATTACTCCGGTTCGCTTGG
This sequence comes from Flavobacteriales bacterium, assembly GCA_044338665.1. Taxonomy (GTDB): domain Bacteria; phylum Bacteroidota; class Bacteroidia; order Flavobacteriales_D; family Sanyastnellaceae; genus CAIZGX01. The sequence continues at coordinate 49,058 of JBIIWZ010000002.1, read as the reverse complement.
ATAGCAATGGTGTGACTGCATACATCTCCATTATGCGCGGATGCGATAATATGTGTTCCTTTTGTGTAGTTCCTTTTACACGCGGAAGAGAGCGCAGCCGCGATCCCAAAAGCATTGTTGAAGAAGCCACCGATCTTTTCAATCGCGGCTACCGAGAAGTCACCCTTCTTGGTCAAAATGTAGATAGTTACAAGTGGAACATCACAGCGAAAGGAGATATTATAGACGCGAATGAACCAACCGTGAACTTCGCTCAATTACTTGCGTCTGTTGCTGAGGTTAGTCCGAAGCTCAGATTGCGCTTTTCAACCAGTCATCCGAAAGACATGACCGACGAAGTACTTATTACAATGGCGAAATATGAGAATATTTGCGACTATATTCATTTGCCGGTTCAAAGTGGAAATTCTGTTGTGCTCAAACGTATGAATCGCGGATATACCCGCGAGTGGTACCTCGATCGCATAGCGGCCATTCGTAAATTCATGCCTGAATGTGCAATCAGTACGGATGTGATTGCTGGGTTCTGCGATGAAACAAATGAGGAGCATGCAGATACTATTTCCCTTATGGCGGAAATTAAATACGACATGGCCTACATGTATAAATATTCTGAAAGACCTCGCACCTTGGCCGAAAGAAAATTCGAAGACAATATTTCGGAAGAAGTCAAAAGTCAGCGGCTGAATGAAATCATTGCCATGCACATGTCCTGCGTTACCGAACGAACAGCTGCCCATGTTGGCAAGCGACATAAAGTCTTGGTTGAAGGCGTATCTAAAAAATCCCAAGAGCATTATTACGGACGCAATGGACAGAACGTTGTGGTGGTTTTTCCGAAAAATGAAGCGAAAATGGGTCAATATGTATGGGTAAACGCTCTTTCTTCTACCGCAGTGACGTTAATTGGAGAAATTGACACATATATCGACTAATTTTTATCACGTGACAGAATGTCACCTTTCGCTACCTTTGTTTAGTTCTTGACTAAACGGCAATTATGGAAATTCAATCAGTAAAAACTCGTTATGGAATTATTGGCAATGCCCCGGCGCTTAATCGCGCTCTGGATATTGCCATGCAGGTTGCCGCTACCAACATGTCGGTTTTAATCACCGGGGAAAGTGGTGTGGGGAAGGAAAGTATCCCGAAAATTATTCACCACTTAAGTTCAAGAAAACACGGAGCATATATCGCCGTTAACTGCGGTGCCATTCCAGAAGGGACAATTGACAGCGAATTATTCGGACACGAAAAAGGATCTTTCACAGGAGCGCATGAAAGTCGCAAAGGGTATTTCGAAGAAGCCAACGATGGAACTATTTTCCTCGATGAGGTTGCAGAACTTCCATTAGGCACCCAAGTGCGCTTACTGCGTGTCTTGGAAACAGGCGAGTTCATTCGGGTGGGTTCTTCTAAAGTTCAAAAGACGAACGTTCGCGTAGTAGCAGCAACCAATGTGAATTTCGCGCAAGCCATTCAAAACGGAAAATTCCGAGATGACTTGTATTACAGGTTGAATCAAGTCCCCATTTTCATGCCTTCGCTTCGTGAACGCGGGGCAGACATTGAACAGCTTTTTAAAAAATTCGCCACCGACTTCGCCGAGCGTTATCGCATACCCGTTCTGCAATTAACCGAATCCGGCGGTCACGCATTGCGCGAATACCGCTGGCCAGGAAATATTCGTCAGCTTAAAAATATTACTGAGCAGATAAGCATTTTAGAAACGGAGCGTTCTGTGACTCCTGAATTATTGATTCGTTATTTACCCCAAGATCTTGCTACAAACAAACCCATGATTATGGGTGGTAATAATAGCAACGACTTCAGTGAACGCGAGATACTCTATAAGGTTTTATTCGATATGCGGAACGACCTAACCGACTTGAAGAAATTGGTTTTGGAAATGATACAAAGTGGAAGTGGCCTTGTGAATTCCGATGAAACCGCAGCGTTGTTTCAAAAAGTTTTTCAAGCCGAAGATCATGAAAATTCAGACCTTCCCGTTCGTATGACTCCAGCGAGTAATATCATACATTTGGGAAGTGGAAATAACGAAGAAGAAGAAGAAGTTGAAGAATCACTTTCGTTAAGCCAGACTGAAAAAGATTTGATAAAAAAAGCGCTTCAGAAGCACAGAAACAGAAGAAAATACGCTGCTCAGGAACTTGGAATTTCAGAACGCACGTTGTACAGAAAAATTAAAGAATACGATTTAGGTAAATGAAGAAATATACCGTTGGATTGCTGCTTGTAGTGCTTCTTTTCGCTTCCTGCGAGATAAGATATTCCTTTAGTGGCGGACAATTCAGCGGAGCAAAGACTTTTTCCGTGTCTTATTTAAAGCCGCAAACAGCACTTGCCTCTCCGACCTATTCCCAAAGATTAACTGAGAATTTCAAAGACGTGATGCTTTCGCAAAGTCCTCTTTCGTTAAGCGAAACAAACGGCGATTTACAGTTTGAAGGCAGTGTAACGAATTACGTTGTTGCGCCAATGGCCATTCAAAGCAATGAGACGGCTTCCTTGACGCGACTTTCCATAACAGTAAAAATAAAATACACCAATACGCTTGAGCCTGATTTGAATTTTGAGAAATCATTCACGAAATTCGCAGACTTCGCCGCAACAGAGAGTTTATTTGCTGTTCAAGAAGATTTATGGAAGCAGATCAACGATCAGCTTGCCCAAGAAATTTATAACGCTAGTGTAGGCAATTGGTAATGGGAAACACACAATTCAATGACATTTTGAAGTCGCCGCATTTGCTGGCTTCTATGCCTATTGAAGATTTAGAAACAATTACAAAGAATTACCCTTGGTTCAGTTTAGCTCACTCCTATTTGGCAAAGGCTTATCAGGAAAACAACAGCCACAAGACTTCGGGACAAATTGCATTAGCCTCTACCCTTCATTCCAACAGAACATGGTTGTACGGTTTTTTGAAGGAGCCGATTCTTCAGAAGAATACTCCGACCGAATTAGTTGATACCCTTCCAACCGAAATTATTCCGGAAATAATTATAGAGACTGCTCCAGTTGCAGTAGCACCTTCTTCGAGTTCGCTGTCTCAATTGGCGGCATCTATGATGGAAGAGCCAGAACCAGAGGTGAGAGAAGTTAAGAGAGGGGAAGATTCACAGGTAAGAGAAGTTAAGAGAGAGGAAGAAGAGGGAAGACAAGAGGTAAGAGATTTGGATTTTTTAGACAAATCAATTTTAGCCGCAGCTGTTTCAAGTTCGATATTTTTGGAGGTGAGTGAGCAAGATGCGGAGCAAGATTCTTCGAAAGATGCGGAGCAAGATTCTCCGAAAGGTGCTTCGCAAGGTCCTGCGGAAGTTGTGTTACAGGATGCGGTGCAAGAGGATGCATTGTTCACTTGGTTGAGGAGTGTGAGTGATGAGGAGGAGATAATAGAAGAGGGACTAGAAAAGGTAAGAGAAGTTAAGAGAGAGGAAGAAGAGGGAAGAAAATCGACAGAGTCTATTCAGCCGACTTTGAATTTGATAGAGAAATTTATTGCAACGGAGCCGCGCATTACGCCAGGAAAAGTAGAGCAATATACCGGAGTAAGCTTTGCCAAGGACAGTTTAGAAGAAAACTTCGATTGGGTAACGGAGACTATGGCGAAATTGTACGCAGCGCAAGGGAAAATAGACCGTGCGCGAAAGGCATATAAGCGCCTGATTGAACTTCATCCGGAGAAAAAAATTCACTTCGAAAATCAACTAAAAGTCCTAAACCAAAGAAAATAAAGGTTCTTCCTTTGTTCCTCCTTGAATTCGTGTATCTTTGTGGCCTTCAAATTTTAATAGATCATGGAATTTATCGTAACAGTTTTAATCGTAATCGCAGCACTTCTACTTGGATTAGTAGTATTAATTCAAAATCCAAAAGGTGGCGGACTATCGTCTGGCTTCGCAGGTAGCGCGCAAATTGGTGGAGTTAAGCGTACAGCAGACTTCTTAGAAAAAGCAACTTGGTATTTAGGCCTCGCCTTATTTGTTCTTTGTTTAGCTTCTACCAGTCTATCAACTACTGCTCGCCCTGCGACAGAAGAAGAACAGCAGACTGAGCAAGCAGAAGGTGGACAGCAGCAAGGTGGTGGTGACCAACAACAACAAGGACAACAACAGGGTCAATAATTGTCACAATAGCATTATTAAAATGTCAGTACTTCAAACTACTGACATTTTTTTTGTCCTTTACTGACGAAAGTTCACACTAAACAAACAAAATCCCGCTTGGCACAAATAGTGCCTGCGACGGGCACAAACATTAAAATCAAACAAACATGTCAAATAACGTTAGACCACTAGGAGATCGCGTATTGGTAGAACCAGCTGCAGCTGAAACCACTACCCTTTCAGGAATAATCATCCCTGAAACTGCGAAAGAAAAACCACAAAGAGGAACTGTAATCGCTGTTGGACCAGGAAAAAAAGATGAGCCAACAACGGTTCAGCCAGGAGACACTATTTTATACGGCAAGTATGCTGGAACAGAGATTAGCGTTGACGGAAAGGATCTTTTGATCATGCGCGAATCGGACATTTTTGCAATTGTTTAATTATTAAATCTTAAAAAATCATGGCAAAAGAAATCACATTCGACACCGTTGCGAGAGAGAAACTAAAAGCAGGTGTAGATGCATTGGCAAATGCAGTAAAAGTTACTTTAGGTCCGAAGGGACGTAATGTAGTTATCGATAAAAAATTCGGAGCACCTCACATCACGAAAGATGGTGTAACCGTTGCGAAAGAAATTGAATTGTCTGACCCTATTGAAAACATGGGCGCGCAGATGTTGAAGGAAGTTGCAAGTAAGACAGCAGATCAAGCAGGTGACGGTACAACTACTGCAACCGTATTGGCTCAGGCAATGGTTGGAGCTGGATTGAAGAACGTCGCTTCTGGTGCTAATCCAATGGATTTGAAACGCGGCATGGACAAAGCTGTTAAGGCGGTTGTTGCAGAATTGCGTAATATCTCAAGAGAAGTAGGCTCTGACTACGAAAAGATTAAGCAGGTTGCCACTATTTCAGCAAACAATGATGAGACCGTAGGTTCATTGATTGCAGATGCAATGAAGAAAGTAGGAACGGAAGGTGTTATTACCGTTGAAGAAGCAAAAGGAACCGAGACAGACGTTAAGACTGTTGAAGGAATGCAATTCGATCGCGGATACCTTTCTCCTTACTTCGTGACGAATACAGAGAACATGGAAGTTGAGTTAGAGAACGCTTTCATTCTTATTTACGATAAGAAAATTTCTAGCATGAAGGAATTACTTCCTGTGTTAGAGAAGACAGCACAATCTGGCAAACCTCTATTAATTATTGCTGAAGATGTAGACGGAGAAGCATTGGCAACTCTTGTTGTAAACAAGATTCGTGGTGCATTACGAGTGGCGGCTGTTAAAGCTCCAGGCTTCGGTGATCGCAGAAAAGCAATGTTACAAGATATTGCAGTTCTTACCGGTGGAACTGTTATTAGTGAGGAGACCGGATTGAAATTAGATAACGCTACCCTAGAAGATCTAGGCCGCGCAGAAAAGATTTCAATTGATAAAGACAACACAACTATCGTAAACGGTGCTGGAGTTAAAGAAAATATCTTAGCACGTGTAAACGAAATTAAATCACAAATTGAAAAAACAACTTCTGATTACGATCAAGAAAAATTGCAAGAGCGTCTAGCTAAATTGGCTGGTGGTGTTGCGGTTCTTTATGTTGGTGCTGCAACTGAAGTTGAAATGAAAGAGAAGAAAGATCGTGTAGACGATGCGTTACATGCTACACGTGCAGCTGTTGAAGAAGGAATTGTACCGGGTGGTGGAGTTGCGTTAATTCGTGCAAGTGCTGCATTAGACAGCCTTACTGGATTGAACGATGACGAGACAACAGGAATTCAAATCGTTCGCAGAGCAATTGAAGAACCACTTCGTCAGATTGTTGCTAATGCTGGTGGCGAAGGCGCAGTTGTGATTCAAAAGATTCGAGAAGGGAAAGGTGATTTCGGATACAACGCACGCAATGAGAAATACGAAGACTTATTCATAGCTGGTGTTATTGACCCAACTAAAGTATGTCGTGTTGCTCTTGAAAACGCTTCCTCAATTGCAGGAATGTTGTTGACTACTGAGTGTGTAATCTCTGACATTAAAGAAGAAAACTCCATGCCTCAAATGCCAGGCGGTGGAATGGGTGGAATGATGTAATTCCAATCCTAGACAAACAAAAAATGGCGACCGAATGGTCGCCATTTTTATTTCAACATAAAAAAAATTTAAGGAGTGTATTCTGTTGCTCCTTGTAAGATGTAATTCATTTGATAAACGTCATCGGCATTCAAACTTAATTTTCCTTTGAACGTTAATCGTTCATCTGTTTTATAATTGCGGTGTTTACCCTCAAAGCGCAAATCAACTACTGATTCAGGACCACCACCCCCGCAAAAGAAACAATTCGCGTATGGAAATTTCGATACCACATAAAAACCAGCGTCGTAGTCTACCGGAATCAAATATCCAGTAATAAAAACGTCTTTTCCCGAAACAGCTTTAACAGAGGCACCGAAAGTTGGTTTCCAATAATATGCATCCAACTCTTTCACGTAGATATCCTTGTATGTTACGTCAGACAAAGTCTTCCAAGTAATCTCTATAGGACCTTGTCCTTCCGGTAAATACGGAACAATGGTACTCGGGACCGTTCCTAATTCAACTCGTTTGTAGGCGTGTGCCTTCAATTTTTCATTGCCTTCAGAAGCATTCAAGAATAAAATTCCTGAGAAAACAAAAGCTAAAAATTTAATTGACTTAATCATTTGAAAGTGTTTTTGAAATGTCCATAAAGAACGCACGTAACGCAGGCAACAACGATGCCACCACTCCTAGTCCCAAAGTTACTCCAACTAAATAATATTCCTGTGGCAGGAAAATCATGGCGTTGAATTCATCGTGGAAGCTGTCTTTCGCCATGTCTGATAGTAAAGTTATTCCAACACGACTTAGCACTAAACCAATGATTAGTCCGAGCGCAACCATAAAGAATCCTTCCAACAGAATAAGAATAAACAACTGAATTCTTCTTCCACCTAACGTGCGAAGAATAGCCAACTCGTATTGTCTTTCACGCAAAGCGTTATAGAGTGAAATGAATACGCTTAAGAATGAGATGATCATGATAAGAATAGCAACGGCCTTGACTACACTCATACCTATTCCAAAATTCTCGTTTAGACGATTGATTTCGATTGCCGGCAAAGCCAATTGCATGTTCGTATTCTTCACCAACTGCGGCAGAATCATGGGTGCCATTGGAAGTCGTTTGATGAGTAGATAAGCCGTTACTTCTCGATCTTCTTCATGAGCGTGTTCGTCTTCTGCGTGATCATGTCCTTCTTCTTCTGCGTGTCCTTCTTCTGCGTGATCATGTTCTTCTTCTGCAGCGTGCTCGTCGGCATGGTCTGCATGAGCAGCTTCAGCGTCATGTTCTTCAGCAGAAACAATTCCTGCATGGGCAGACTCTTCGTGATCGCCGTGATCATGAACCTCCCACACGGACTCGACTGGTGTTAGAATCAACCGGTCAATCACAGTCCCACTAGCCTCGTATATACCCACTACTGTGAATAGTTGATCGTGACCTTCCTCTACTTCACCCTCTTTATCTAGACCATGATTACTCTTGAAGGTTTGCCCTAACTTCAATCCCAATTCTTTTGCTGCATAACTACCGACTGTAACATCAAATGGGGTTTCAAAAACTTTTCCTTCCTTCAATTTCACTCCATAAAATTCAGCGTAGCGCGGGGTTGTTCCTACAACTCTCCAACCTTCGTAATTATCGCCATACGCCAATGGAATCGCTTCTTTAATTGTTGGGTTCTTTATTATTCTTTGAGCTTCGGAAACTTTAATATTCCCTGTTGGAGCGTCTATGTGGTAGACGTTAGCCAAAATTAATTGTAACGGACTTCCCTTTGCACCAAGAACAAAATCTATGTCTTTGATGTTCTTGTCGAACTTTTCACTCAGTTGATTTTCCAACAATAACATCATGGAGATGATACCAACTCCGAACGACAACAGTAACAGCGATAAAGTCGTTGCTCCTGCCTTTTGCCAGCAATTTTTCCATGCAATAAAAAATAGTTTCATATTGAATTGTGGTTAGAGTTTCGGAGCTGTTAGTTCGATGTGTTGCTTCACTTCATCTTTCAATCGGTTGTCGTGAGTAACTATGAGCAGGGCAGCTTTCAGGGCATGCGTTTGCTCGCGCAGTAAGTTCAATACCTCACGCGCGTTTTCATCATCAAGCGCGCTCGTTGGCTCATCGGCAAGAATTAGGGAAGGATTATTTAGCAAGGCGCGGGCAATGGCCACACGTTGTTGTTCTCCTACACTCAACGTTGATGTTTTTTTATTTTTTTTCGAAAGGATATTCAAACGGTCCAACATTTTTTCAGCATCTGATTTCGATAATTTATTGTTGGAAAAATAAGGCGCTAAAAGAATGTTATCCATGACAGAAAGAGACTGAACAAAATGCGACGTTTGAAATACCACACCAATATTCTTCCCTCTAAAACGATCCAAGGAAGCGCCGCTAAGCGAACTCAACTTCACGCCATTCACTTCAATTTCTCCTGACGTTGGCTTTCTCAATCCGGCTAGCAAATGAAGTAAGGTAGTTTTACCTGTGCCGCTGTTTCCCAAAATTAACAATTCGCTATTTTCCTCGGCTTGAAACGAAGGGAAAATGAGGTTCGGTCCTTTGGAAAAGGTGTATGTTAAATTACTTGTTTGTATGATTGCCATAATTGGCCACTAAGTTAATGGCTAACTCGGAAATTTTATGCACTTTTGTGGGAATCTGAATAGCATGAAATTTCGAAGAAGACTTTTACTTTTTGCAACTGGCCTAACCATTGGTTGTTTGCTTGTATTTATGATGTTCCCAAACTACGATTGGTTGGGATGGCTTCCAGGAAAACAAATCATGAAACAGATTCAATCTTCAAGAACCTTGGTTTCAAACCACGGAAAATGCCGCATGGATTGTCAAGGAATTTCGATGGAGAATTTCGAGTCTGCAAAATGGCAGGGTGAAGTTGATTTTTCGAAGTCAGATGCACAGAATAATCCGAAGCGTTATTTCCTTTCACACAACAACGTGAATTATATCATACTCTGCACCGACTCTACCGTAACCGTTGCAGAGGCAAGTCGCGAAGGAGAAAAAACCAAATGTGATTGCGCACCATGAAAGAGTTAATTAAAGAACTTTCAGAAAAATATTTCGATGAAATTGTTTCCATGCGCAGATACATTCATGCGAATCCGGAACTTTCTTATCAAGAAAAAAACACTTCCGCATTTGTTGCCAAACGCCTTACAGAATGGGGAATTCCCTACACCGAGAACATCGGAGGATATGGCATTCGTGCAGAAATAAAAGGATATCTTTCCTCTAGCAAATCCATTGCATTGCGCGGAGATATGGATGCACTTCCCATTACTGAAGACAATGATCTTCCGTTTAAAAGTGCAGTAGACGGTGTTATGCACGCTTGTGGTCACGATGTGCACACAGCGTCTTTGCTCGGAGCTGCGAAAATTTTGAATGAAACAAAAGAACATTGGGGCGGTTTAGTCACTTTAGTTTTTCAACCTGCCGAAGAGGTTTTGCCGGGTGGCGCATTATTGATGATGAAAGACGGATTATTTCGAGATGAAAAACCAAACGGAATTTTCGGGCAACATGTATTTCCTGAATTGCCTGCCGGAAAAGTGGGTTATCGTGCAGGCGCCTACATGGCTTCAACAGACGAACTTTATGTTACGATTAAAGGAAAAGGCGGGCATGGCGCGAAGCCAGACCAATGCATTGATCCTATTCTCATTGCTTCACACTTACTTATAGCCTTGCAACAAGTTGTTTCGCGTTGGAGCAATCCGCAAATGCCTACAGTTCTTTCCTTCGGGAAAATAATTGGAAATGGCGCCACGAATATTATTCCCAATGAAGTTAAATTGGAAGGGACTTTCCGCACATTTTCAGAATCGTGGCGAACATTAGCACATGAAAAAATTATAGCATTAGCGAAAGGTTTAGTTGAAGGAATGGGCGGAAGCATTGACTTCCATATTGAAAAAGGATATCCTGTGGTATACAACAATCCTGAATTAACGGAACGAGCTATAGCTCAAGCGAAAGATTATTTGGGTGAAGACAATGTGATTGACTTGGATATGCGAACCACAGCAGAAGACTTCGCCTACTATTCGCAACAAATGCCCGGATGCTTCTATCGCCTGGGGACTTCGAACGATGACGGCACATTGACCGCTCCCGTTCACAACAGCAAATTCGCTGTCAATGAAAACGCATTAAAAATTGGAATGGGCTTGCTCGCGTGGCATGCCATTCAAGAATTAAAATAGACTATGAGTTTAACTGATTTTCTTTACAATTACGATTCGAAAAAAATCGTCCGTCCTTTCATTATTGCTGAAGCCGGAGTGAATCACGAAGGTTCTATGGACCTAGCGAAAAGACTCATTGACGAAGCAGCAGAAGGCGGTGCAAATGCAATTAAGTTTCAGACCTACAAGGCGGAAACTATCGCAAGCAAAGACAGCCCGTATTACTGGGATATTACCAAAGAACCTACGCGCAGTCAATTTGAATTATTCAAGAAGTATGACAAATTCTGGAAGAAAGAATTCGAGCAGCTCGCTCGTTATTGCGAAGAAGTTGGTATAGAATTTATGAGTACTGCGTTCGATGTAGAAAGTGCAAATTTCTTGAACGACTTAATGTCTGTTTATAAAATTTCAAGTTCAGACATTACAAATCTTCCGTTCATAGAGCACCAATGCAAATTTGGTAAGCCCATTATTTTAAGCACAGGCGCTTCCTACAAATGGGAGGTTCAGCAGGCCGTTGAAACCATTGAGAAATATGGAAACAAGCTGTGTTTAATGCACTGTGTGTTGAATTATCCTACACCTGATCCGAATGCGCATTTGGGTATGATCAAGGATTTGATTTCCACCTTTCCTGAGGCGGTTCCGGGGTATAGCGATCACACCCTTCCTAAGGATATGCATACGCTTGAGGTTGCAACGCTATTGGGGGCAACAGTATTAGAAAAACACTTCACACACGACAAGACCCTGCCGGGTAACGACCATTATCATGCGATGGATAAGGAAGATTTAAAGCACTTCCATTCACGTCTGGATAGAACTGTTGAATTGTTGGGTGGATTTGAATTAACTGCCATTGATGACGAAGCCCCAGCGCGTGCAAATGCAAGAAGAAGTTTGGTGGCTGCGAAAGCTATGCCTGCTGGGCACGTTGTAACATTTGAAGATCTAACATGGAAGCGTCCTGCTAGTGGAATTTCACCGAAAGACATTTCACAATTGATTGGAAAACAAACAGCGCAAGACATCGCTGAAGACGACGTATTGCGCTGGAATATGTTTCGTTAAAACTTTTAGATGTTGATGTTCCCCGAGAAGGAATCGTCCATTTGATTTCCTTGCTCGTCTTCGAAGAAGTAAATTTTAATCAATGCCGTATCACGAAGAAAATCGATTTTCCCAATTTCGAAACGATTCACTTTTATTCCTGTTCTTTCTTCAATATCTGCCTTCATTTCCTCTTCTCTACCTACTTTGATTAGGTCAATTTTTTCATATACAATGATCTTTTGTGCTTCATGGCGCAATAACCATACACGCTCTAAACCGTAGGTTGCGCCAATAATAACAAGATTTGCAAAAGACAATTCCACCAAGGAAATTTTCTTATTGATTAACGCATTCATCACAGACATTCCAATGACTACAAACAAGTAGGTCATTTCTTTAATTGGAATAGCATCTGTGCGGTAGCGAATAATTCCGAATACAGCAAACAATCCGAGCGCAAAACCCATTTGAAGCTTTACACTTTCTAGCATGAAACACATGAGGAAAATGGTTAAACTAAAGAGCAAATAAGTGAAAAGAAAATCTTTTCTTTTTGCAATTGGGTAATAGATTGCTCGTACTAAAAGCAACACAAATAGCATGTGCACTGACAAACGAATTATCAGTCCTAGAAAATCTTCCAAGTGAATAAATTTCATTCCTCCCAATGGGTCAAAATCTGACAGCAAAAAAATTGCATTAAATGTATCTGACATAATCTTACTTTATTGATTCTAATTTATTTACTTTAATTAACTTCTCTTTGAAATTATTTTTCTTCACGAAAGGCACAAGCATGGCCACGCCTAAACAATATTTACTTATACTCTCTTCACGTACATGTCTCTTTTTGAGTGCTTGCACGAATGGTGAGAGTCGATTTCTATTCTCCTGTTTTACCTCAACGATAACGATTTGCTTCAGTTCTCTTGAGATTTTATTCCACTCGAAAGAGAGCTGTAAGTCAATGGTTATTCTTTCTGGTAAGCTAGGTTCGACTAAAGTTACTCGGGTAAAATTATTTTTCACTTGAGGGGACAAATGGAAATCGATTCCGGCTTTACGCCCTATAAACTTTTCTTCATCGCCGTTTAACTCCATTCCTATTTCTGGAATTCCAGTTCGCTGCTTTTGAGTTCTGCCGCGATTTGTTTTAAATTTCAATTCAAGAAAACTCAGGTCGCTATCTATGTAAGAGCGCTTTCTTATTTTCCATCTATTCTTCTTACCGTTATGGTGACGGGTGTAGAACAAAAAATCATCGGTGTCGTAATACAACGTTTCATAGTGACTGAATCGAATGTCATTCACTTCCAGAATTCGATAAGTAGTTTTAACTTCATCCAATATTGAGAGCAAATCATCCAACGAAACCACAAATTTGGTATCCGTTCGATTCATCAATTCTACTCCGTCCATTTCTTTCAATGAAATCGGGGTGAATTGCTGCACTATTTGTTCTATTGGGCTCAAAATTATTATCTCGTACGAACTTAACACAAATTTAATGTTAAGACCTCGTAAAAGTCTAAAAGTTTAACTCGAAACGAAATAAAAATTACTGTCCACCCTGTGGTTGAGCTGTATTCGATCCGCCTGAACCGTTTAATGTGAAACGTATCGCAAGACCTGTTGAGATATTCGAGGTTTGGAAACTTGTGGAAATCGCCGGTTTGTTAATCTGATGGTCGTAGAAGAAGCGAAGCGTTAGCTTGTCGCTAATTGCCATATCTGCACTCGATTTCACACTGAACAATGTTTGTCCAGCTGTTACTTGATTTTGTCGTTCCTCGATTTTTCTGATCAGGGTAAAGTTGTCGCGAATGGTAAAATCGACACGTAAATTCAGCGTTGATTTTTCAAGCAATTTTACAGGAAGTTTACTTCCTTTTTTTCTTCCGAAGGGATTCGGCACTTCTGTAATCTTATAACCCAAACCAATCACAAAGCTGTTGCTCTTTGTTTCGGTTATCTGATAATTCGCCATTCCTAATGCTATGGTTCTGTCGCGTTTGTACTCCAATTTGATTAATGGATCGTTTACTTTTTTAGTCTTCAAAGTCATATCAAATCCAACCAGTGGAGACATGGACTCTGTTAAAGTTACTGTTCCAATTTGACGTTGGCTCACGAAGTTCTGCTCTGCGCTCTGATCAATAGCGGTGGGAAGATTATCGAACTCTTCGTACTTCAAATTTGTGATATAAGAAGCTGTGGCTGTTGAGCGGTAATTGTGCGTTACGTTGAACTGTTTGAAGTACTTCTTCACAGCGGGCAATTTGGTTAAACCGTCGTAGGTGACTTTCCAGTTTGGCTGCGCTTTAGTAGCAAAAGGATTCAACGCCACTTCACTCGTTGAACGGCCGGTATACGCCGCTATAAATGAAGGAATAATCACATTTTGTGAAAGTGATCCAAAACCTTCATAGTACCCTGAGTCGTTCGGATTTACTAATTGATAGGTCTCATTGTTCCATCGGCTAGAAATCTCCTTTCTATTCGCCAAGAGCTGATCGAATATAGGACTAGCGTAGTTATTTTCTTTATCGTCTTTAACAAAGGCGGTGTTCCATGTTATTAAAGAAGCCGAGAAATTACCCGTTTCCATTGGAGATTGAAAGGTGTAATCATCGATGGTCGGATCATATCTGAAAAACGAATTGTAATTTTTTCCCTCTTGTCTTGTTGCTGAAAGTTCCACTTTCAAGTAACGGAACGGCTCTAAATTCATTTTCGCATTCCAGGTTTCGGTGAATGTTTCATTGTATTGAATATTCAACGATTGACGTTGCACCAACCAGTCATTACTCGCCGCATCTGTTGCGAAATTCCTTCCTGTTGGATTACCCATTAAATCTGTATTCTGTTGACCAACAAGGAATCCAATTCCGGGACCGTTGAACTGATTGTCGAATCCTAAAACACTTGTACTATTCGCGTATCCCGGCAGCAGTAAACCCTCGTTTTTGGTATAGCTTCCATTCACGGTTCGCACCATCATAAAGAATCGAAGAGCTACATCCAACGGATTTACTTTTTCCTTTTTATCCTTCTTGTTTAAATCATCTCCAAAGCCATCTTTCTTCGTTGGATCATCTTTCTTCCCCGCATCCTTTTTACCCGCGTCAGGTTTTTTTCCTGTAAGGGCTTGTTTCAACCTTGGAACGTTATTGTACAAGGTCTCGAAATTTCCTTGCGCGTTCAATTGAATCTGTCTGCTGTTTTGAATGGTATTACCCAAAGTATCTTGCGTGAAAGGAGCACGATCCCATCTGAATGTTCCTCCATATCGAGCATCGGCACTCATGAAGTTGAGCAGTGGGAATTTATCTAATGGAAGTTTATAGGTAACACCCACATTGTGATTGTAGGTAGTTGTTTCGCCGAAGTGCTGAATGTTACTCCAAACCGAGTCTTTGTATGACTGATACCAATCTACATCGTTCTTATTTATTACTCCGCGCGGTTCACCAACTAATGCAATGTTACTCGCCGTGAAATCGGTTTTCAAATTCTTGGTCAAGTCATATTTCATTGAATAGTTTCTTGTCCAATTCCAATTCTTCTGCGCTTGAGTTTGAATGAGCATGTCGCTATAGACGCCCGTAAGCTCCAATGAGTTATTTCTAATTCGGCTTGTTTCATAGGAGCGGTTCATTTCCGTTCTAAAACTCATTTGTTTGATACCCGCATAGAAGTTGAATTCCTTCAACCATTTAAGATATTTCGAAGTTTTAATGATTGGGAAATTCGCTAGAGGTTTGAACTCTTTCGGTTTGTTCGTGAAACTGTAATCGAAGGCACCTTGATATTGTTTTTGCAATCTCCAATCGGTATTGATATCACGGAAGTAGGTTTCATTGTAGGCGTATGACACTGAGAAATTATCAATTCCGTAAAACTTCGGTTTGTCTGTGCTCGGGGGGGCTGACTGTGTTCCTGGCTTGCCTTTATCATCAGCGCTCGGCAAGCCTACCCCTTTATCTGCAGACGCGTCTTTCTTCGGCGCAAATTTTACATTCGTGAAATTGATACTCCTACGCTTAGTATATGTTTGTGACTTCTGCTTTAATGGTTTATTCATTGTTGGCAAATCCGTCATTTGAATATCAGGTTGAAGAGGGCTATACCTTGGGGTTTGAACATTCTCCGAAAAACCTAAATACATGGGCAATTGCACACCCCAATCTTTCGGGAAAAACTTACCCAGTTGCAATGTGCTACTCGCATCGAGCCCCATCTTCGTTTCCTGCTGCCTCTGCTGAACACGCTGTTCAATAGCTCCCCATCCGGGCGTGCTAATATTTCCTGAAACCGCAATGTTACCGAAGTCCGCCAGTTGAGCGTTGAGTCGGGCAATTGCAGCCGAACCTGACTTTTCATCAAATTCAGAGAGACGCAATTCATTCACCCAAACAATGGCACATTTTCCTTTGCCATCGTCAGTTACTCCGAACGGGTTGGTGTCCTTATCAGGATTTCGAATACCGATCATCATGGTGGTAATGTTCGCTAAATTCGGATTACCCTTCACAGAAAGGTGTACGTTATTGTCGAGTATGGTGTCTACAACAGACAAAACGGAAGTGGTTGAAGGTCTATTGATTTTCAGATTTTGCAAATCTGAAAGTTGAATATCGAAATTGTTATCTGCCGGCCAAATTTCATCATCGTTGTTCGTGTACCACGGCGTAACACTCATAGGAACTTCGTACTCGTAGTAGTTATCATTAAAATCGGAACCTAAACGAATAAACACGGTCACATCGTTGTCCTTTAAGTCTGACTGAATGCCGGCAGCTTCAGCATGCGCGAACATGCGAAGGCGCTTGTATTGGCGTAAATCATATTTCACATTTCTATAGGTAGCCCGAGCATCGCCATCTTTCAAATTGCACACACTTAACGACAGCGATTGTTCGTTCAAATTTCTAAGGTTTGCAGAAGCGACATCTTGTTCACGAATAATTCCGGGAGGAACGGCGTAAGGCACTGGCTCACGATTTCCGTTTTCTTCAATGTTGACCGCAGCAATACTGAATGTTGTTTCAGGATCATCGTTGATCTCTTGCTCTTGATTTCCCGCTAGGGTGTTATCGTATTTTCTCCATTCACCACGAACCAATTCCAATCGAGCAAAACGAAGTGTAACAGGCTCTTCCCAACCCTTTAAGAACATTCGAATATATCGGATAGAACGAAAATCTGGAATGCTACCTACACGTTTCTCAAACTCCTTGATTGGAATTTTGAATTGGTACCATCGTATTTGACGCTCTTCATTGTTCGCGGTTGTTTTCGTTGTAACGAACGTATCCGTAATGTAGTTTTTACCCAAGTTAGCGTCTCCCAAATCACCTGGACGGAGGCTCACTTTATATTGAAAATAACTTTCGATAGTGTTAAGGGTGATATCCTGATTGATATCCTCTGAGTTCGGGATGGTTGTTGCCGCTATTGGGTATCCATCGGGAGTGTTGGTATTCGAATTACCCTCGTTGCGGTTGAAATTTTTATATCGTTCCAGTGTATTCAAGTTTGCAGCATCTGCCTGAGAACTTCTGAAATAACTGAAGTTATCTGCAGAGGGATCTTGCTGGTATTTCGCGTAGGCATCTGGGGTTAAGAACCCTTGCAACTGCAAAAGCCAATTGGAAAAATAGGATTGCTCGGCAACGGAATTCAGTCCGTCTAATCCGATGTCTTGTTGTTCGTAGTTACCCGAAGTGTAATCGAAAGCGTTCACCACGTTGAAGGTTGTGGGTGAAGGATAATTTCCCCACGTGCCCTGTTCAATTGGGAGGTCATTGTTTGCTGAAGGGAATCCGTTTTCAAAACTCATGTGAGAGTCGTTCATGATATCCTCTGAAACATTTCCCAAATTGAAATAAAGATCTCCACCTTGCGTGTTTTCTGAATCTTCGTTAAACGGATCCATTACCCAAAACTGAATGAACTGCACGTTCGATGTTTCGAAATCTGTTGTTGTTAAGGCGCGTTGTATTCCTCCCCAACGAGTTGATGGATCTTTTAATTTACCGTCTGTATTCAATCCCGCTGATCTACCCGAATAACCATTCGGTAATTCGAAGTTGTACATTCCTCTTTCCTCTGGGTAGTAGGTGAGGTCTAGGCAAGTAATGTTCGGTGGGGTGCCTGAAGGTAATTGTCTGTTCGGAAATACTTCAGACTCTAAAACCTCACGCATGCGGTGATCACTTTGCATATCAGCCGTAATGTTTGGCGGCGTGTATGAACTGTTTCTATAGAACAATGGATCAATAATGTACCAAGACAATTGTGCGCGATTTGCACCGTATACCAAGCTATCTTCAAAGTCTCCTTCCGGGAAAAGTGACGATTGTAATTTCGGTGTTGAAGCCATGAACCATTGGTTCAATGAGCGCAAATCAATAACACTTTGACTTCCTTCAAAGTCGTCTACGTAGGCATTTCCATCTTTGGAGATTGCGCGAGAGTGTCCCGGGAAAATTTTCGCAGCCTCGAGACTAAACGTTACTGTAGATTTTTCCTTGGTTTGAATTCCTGGAATACGGTCGATCCATTTCGTAATAATCGGCACTTCTTTTTGAAAATTCATATCGAAGCCAATCATACCGTTATTCACAGGATCGTCTCCCGCATTTACCTTTTGCGTCAATGGTCGCTCTTTCAAATTCATGAACGTCGCCCCCATAGCCAGGTGATCTGAAAACTTGTAGTCGAACCTGCTTCCTAATAAGGTTTTGTATTGCAAGTTGAACATGGAGTTGCTCTCCACTGCAACCTTTATTGGCTGTCCTGAACTCATGATACTTTCATTAAGGATAGTCACCTTCCCCAAATTATAATTCACGGTAAAGTCTGTTCCTTCCACAAGTCTCATTCCACCAGCAGTGACAGTCACAGCTCCTTGTGGAATATTCAAAGCATTCAATGAAATTTCTGAACCCGAAGCACTTTGGTACTCCCCTTTTATTCGAAAGCGATTCAGTTGTGGGAATCCGATTTGAGCAGCTGTTTTGGTTGAATCATATAATGGCTGAAAAACGACTTGAGAAATAACTTGCGCTGCCTGTGGTGTATTTCCCAAGCCGGCATAAATCTGATCGGCAAGGTGCGAGCCGAAAGGTTCAATCATAGGGAAAAATACCCTCCCCGAGGAAGCGTCAATTAATCCACCAGCAGTCGAAGCATTTGGAACAAAGTCAAAGAAACCATCGCTACCCGGCATTTGCTGTGCGTCAATTCTATCGAGATTCATTACCTGCAACAATAATTTTCCACTCAGTGGCTCGCGAGGAATGTAATTCATGTTTACACCCGTTGCTGGGTTGTTGTACCAAACTTCCAATCTAAAATTCTCTGGTGAAATACCGAAAGATTCTAGATTGTAGACGTTCTTCATCATGTTTTTCCAAAGTGGAGAAGGGTCACCATTCGTAAGTTTCACCAAGGTGATAGATGACTTCAACATTTTCAGCATTAAGGCCTGCGGGGCTGCGATACCGTCTTGAGAAAGAGTTCCTACTTGATAGGTTTGCCCGTTCAAGGTATACTCATAAGATACGGCTAGCACCTCTGCATTATTCAATGACTGTTTTAACGAAATGAATCCAAGGCGGCCGTTGTAACTGTATTCCGACGGGGTTAATTTACGCGCGTTTCCCACCCTTTCGTAATGGATTCCTTGACGCATTCCATAACCAAGAGCTGAAATAGCTGAGTTGGCGTTGGAGAAATCTAATATGTTCTGGTTATTGCTTACAACGTTAAAAAGATTGTTGTTTTCATTGTCCGGATTTTGAAGTTGGCCTGGACTGATCAACGATGAGTTATTGTAATCGGATGCCATGTATTGGGAATTCTCACCCAAATCGGTAAAGGCCAAAATATTTCGGACATCCTGTGTATTGGCTTGCTGATTCACCACCCAAACCTCAATTCGCGTGATGTTGGCACCACTGTTTACAACAGGCAATGAAGCTAGGGCGTTGTCATAGTTGTCTCTAAAATATCCTGAAAGGAAATAGTGTCTATTGGCTTCGTAATTGTCCGCTGCTATATCGAATCGGGTGGTCTGTGCTCCACCCTGCACCGTAATTTCCTTTCGCTCACCTTTTTGTTGAGTTAGGATTGTGGTGTTCTTTAGCTTTCCCCATTGCGTTTCAATTTTAGCACCGAACAAACCAAGACTACCAGGCATAAGTGTTCCCGTCAACGGAAGCGCAACGGTTCCCAATTCAATTTTACGCATGATTTGGTCTTCATCGCCGGTGTATTCCACCTTCATGTTGTTCTCAAATTCAAAGGTGCTTTCAGTGTTGTAATTCACCTTTAATTTCATCTTGGTACCGATGTTACCAATAACGTTCATTTGAATTTTCTGATCGAAATTAAAATTGGTGTTTTTACGCTGACGTTCAGGAATACGAGGGTTTTCAGTGCGTTGAGAATTCAAACCGAATGTTAATTCGGCAGAACCTTGCGGACGAATTTCAATTTCATTCGAACCGAAAATATGTTCGAAGTTATCTCCACCAACTTTAATTACCGGAGCAAACTCTTTGTTCGCCGCCGCCTTGTCGTCTTTGATTTTGTTCCAATACTTGGAAACATTTTTATCGAGTTGAAAGTCCAAAAAATCCTCTCTATCCATGGTGGTGGCCCTTCGGTAATCGAACCTACCACCTACTCTCTGAATCACTTCGTACTTTCCTGTTTCAGGATTGTATTCAATCGAATATTGGATATTGCTAGGAAGAGGAATTTCAATTCCGTTTCCGCCTTCACTCGGAGCTAGATTATCGTCATTCGGCCAAATCGGTGTAACGGTATCGGGAGCAAAGACGAAATTGTGATTCGATTTAGCGATAACTCGAGTTTCAACAGAAGTATTTCCCCAGGCTAGCCAACCAGAAACACAAAGGGCCATTACGAAAATAGCTCTTGAGAGAATACGGAGGACTAGTTCTTTCACAATACTATATCTGTTTCAACACTTGCTTGATTAGTTCTTCCAACGGCAAATCGCTTGCAGTCAGAAGAATTTTATCCAACATTTTTTCGGTTTTGGTTTTGTCTAGGCCCAATTGGGACAGTGCCACTAACGCATCTTGTCGAGTTGTATTGTGTAATCCGCCAATTTTTTCAACAAAAGTTCCATCAGCCTTACCCACTTTGTTGTGAAGGTCGACTAAAATTCTTTCGGCCGTTTTTTCGCCTATGCCTTTGATTCGCTTTAAAGAAGGAAGGTCTTTACTGGCAATAACTTGAATTAACTCGTTTACATTCAAACTTGAAAGCACCATTCGAGCTGTATTCGGACCAACACCACTGACACTTACTAATTTTTTAAACAACTCCTTTTCTTGCTCTGAGTAGAACCCATAAAGCACCAAAGAGAAATCGTTTCCATTGACATGTAAATGCGTGTAAAGCATTACTTCTCCATTGTTTGGAAGGGCTGAGTAGGTGGCTAAACTTATATTCAAAAAATAACCAACACCGTGGCAATCGATAACTGCATGTACCGGCGATTTCTCTTTAAGTTGTCCAATTAGTGAGTACAGCATATTATCTGTTTAAAGTTCCTTTGGCTTGAGCGTCAACAACCGCCACGCGAACCATGTTCACGATTTCACGGACCGAGCAACCCATTTGCAAGATATGGTAACTCCTTTTCATACCCAATAAAATTGGGCCTATAACTTCCATTCCTGCAACTTCTTGAAGAATTTTATAGCTAATATTTCCTGCAGAAAGGTTAGGAAAAATAAGCGTATTCACTTTAGAATCTGCCAATTTCGAGAAAGGAAAATTCTCTTTTCTCATTTCAGAATTCAATGCGAAATTCGCTTGAATTTCGCCATCTACAATCAAATGCGGATGATTTTGATGAAGCAATGCAACGGCCTTTGCAACCTTGTCGGGGTCGGCACCGTGCGAAGACCCGAAATTCGAATAACTCAACATAGCCATTCTCGGGGCTATTTTCATTTTAGTCACCGCATCTGCAACCAATAAAGTTATGTCTACTAATTGCTCTGCCGTTGGATCGCGATTGACCGTTGTATCTGCGAAGAACATGGGTCCCTTCGGGGTTTGAACAATATACATTCCGCATACGGTCTTTATATCCTTCGCTGTTCCAATGGTTTCTAAACCAGGACGAATAACCTTTGCATAGTTTCTTGTCATTCCTGAAATCATAGCGTCTGCAACGCCAGTTTCAACCATCATTGCTCCAAAATAATTTCGCTCACGCATGATACGTGAAGCTTCTGTTTTGGTGATTCCTTTGCGCATTCTCTTTTGGTAGAAAAACTCGCCATATTTTTCGCGCTCTGCTCTGTGTGATTCGAGGCGTGGATCTATGATTTCTACATCTGCTAAATCCAAATCGAACTCACGAATTAGCTCGCGAATTTTTGATTCTTCACCCAATAAAATTGGAATTGCAATTCCATCATCCTTCGCCTGCTCTGCAGCTTTTAGAATCTTCGGATTATCGCCTTCAGCAAAAACAACACGCTTTTTATCTTTTCTTGCACGCTCCGAAATACCTCTGGTGAGTGCATTATCACGTCCCATTCTTCCGAGCAATTCGCTCGCGTAGGCATCCCAATCTGTGATTGGATTTTTCGCAACACCACTTTCAATAGCGGCCTTTGCTACGGCTGTTGAGACAGCCACCAATAATCGTGGATCATTAGGCTTAGGTATTATATAATCTTTTCCGAAGGAAAGACTCGTTATGTGATACGCTTCCATAACTTCTTCCGGCACTGTTGCCTTTGCTAATTCTGCCAAAGCCTTAACAGCAGCCAATTTCATGGCATCGTTAATTTTCGTTGCACGAACATCCAAGGCACCTCTGAATATAAATGGAAAGCCGAGTACGTTATTTACTTGGTTTGGATGATCACTTCTTCCGGTAGCCATAATTACATCTGGACGCGCAGCCATTGCTTCTTCGTATGGAATTTCCGGATCTGGGTTTGCCAGAGCAAAAACAACAGGATTACCTGCCATGGAACAAACCATTTCTGCTGTCACAATATTTCCTTGAGATAAACCCAAGAACACATCGGCATTTACCAATGCTTCAGCCAAAGACTTTTCATTCGAGTCAACAGCGAACCGTTTCTTTCTGTGATCAATATCTTCTCGTGAGGTGTTAATGAGTCCCTTCGAATCGAACATGCGAATATTCGCGGGGTTCAAACCTAAGCCAATCATGGTGTTCAGACAACTCAACGCAGCGGCACCTGCTCCACTCACAACTATTTTTATTTCGCTTAAATTCTTTCCTGCAATTTCCAACGCATTTAAAAGAGCAGCGCTTGAAATAATTGCAGTCCCGTGCTGGTCGTCATGCATAATTGGAATATCCAATGCTTCTTTTAGACGCTCTTCAATTTCAAATGCCTCAGGAGCTTTAATATCTTCCAGATTAATTCCACCGAAAGTTGGACTAATATTGATAACAGTCCTGACAAAATCTTCTACTTCCGTAGCCTTCATTTCGATGTCTATGGAATCGATGTCGGCAAATATTTTGAAGAGCATTCCTTTTCCTTCCATAACAGGCTTACTTGCTTCCGGACCTAAATTTCCAAGCCCAAGAATAGCTGTTCCGTTAGATATTACCGCAACTAGATTTCCCTTTCCTGTGTATTTGTATACATCGTCAATATTCTCTGCTATTGCTTTAACCGGTTCAGCAACTCCAGGTGAGTAGGCCATTGCCAAATCTCGCTGCGTGCTGTAGGGTTTTGTAGGAACAATTTCTAACTTTCCCTTCCTCCCTAACTCGTGGTAATCGAGCGCTTCTTTCCTCTTTATCTGCTTCATGTTCTTTCTTTGGGTTTGCAAAAATAAAACAACCTCGAAATTCGAGGTTGTCCTTGCTTAAAATCTTTATCTAATTATTCAACAATCACTCGAACGGTTTCTTGTCCTTTCGAAGTCATGAGTGTAAATTGGTATACTCCAGAAGCAAAATCTTCAGCATTCATTAAGATGCTGCCTGAATTCCCTTTTACTGTAGTTTTTTTAACCAATTTTCCTTGAAGATTAGTGATTACCAATTGGCCTTCTGTTTCTCCAGTAGGCAATTTATAATTCATGAAACTCAATCCCTTCAATGGATTACTTCCCACCAATTCTAGTTTTGAATTTTCAGTCTCTTCAACTCCGATTGGACAGTTGGACTCGTAGCAAAAGCTAACGGTCTGACAGGCTTGATCAGTAGGATTCGCTGTATTGAAAAAGCAATAGGTAATTAGCGTTTCGCCTGGGTTTCCTAAAGGCTTGTAGTGAGCATAAAATGTATGATTGGTGTCACTTGCTAATATCGTCTGCGCTAAAAGGGAAACGTTTGTTGTTTCACCATAGCACACCCCCCAACAGAAATAATTCGAAGTACCTGCAACTTCAGAAATTATGCTTCGGCTGCATTTTACAGAAATCTGAGCATTGGAGATGTTTGTAACGGGCCATTCGGCAACCATTTCACCTGCCCCTGTAAGTGTAGCAGCAGTTGCGTTAACCTGAACAACAGGATTTACTAATTCAATACTTTGCGCCGACATACCTAGGAAAGAGAGCGCGAATCCAAAAAAGAGAATATTTTTTTTCATGTTCCAAAGATATAAAAAGTATTTGGGCGAAATATTTCTTTATATTCGTTGCCCTAAAGTAAACCTATTAATAATTTAATCACATGAAAAAAGCTCTACTATTGATGGTTGTTGCCGTAATGTCGTCAACAATGTCTTTCGCTCAGTTGCCTGCTGGATCATTTGGTCAAGATTTCACAATCACAGACCAATTTGGTGTTTCGCACAACTTGTACAACTATTTAGATCAAGGATACACTGTATACCTTGACGTATCTGCAACATGGTGCGGACCATGTTGGAACTTCCACCTTTCTGGCGCATTGGATGATTTGTATATCAACCATGGCCCTGCTGGTGCTCCGGGAGTTTCTGCTGCAACTACTGATGACGTTATGGTAATCTGGATTGACGGTGACGGTGCTACTACTGCAGCTGACATCGCTGGTACTGGAAGCAACACTCAAGGTAACTGGTTAAACCCAACTGGAACTCCAATTGATTTCCCTATTGCTAACCCAGCAACTGCTTTGGCTGGAACAATCAATGACGATTATGCTATTGCTTACTACCCAACGGTATATCGCATTTGCCCTAACCGCATTGTAACTGAAGTTGGTCAATTGGACGGTCCTGGTTTGTATGCTACTCTTCAAGAGTGTCCTCCTCCAGCAACTTTGTCTAACGACCCATCTATGTTAAGTTACGATGGTGACCTTGCTACTTGCGGAAACGTTGATGTTGCTGTTACTATCCAAAACAACGGTACTTCTGCATTAACTGCTTGTACTATCACTGTAACTGGTGGTACTGCTCCGTTAGTATACAACTGGACTGGTAACTTGTCTACTTATGCTGTTGCTACAGTTAACGTAGGAACTGCAACCTTAACTGGTCCTGCTACTTTGAACGTATCTATCACTTCTGCTGATGATAACACTTCAAACAACGCTACTTCAGCTCCTATCGCTTTCGCTGCTGATGGAACAACTCACGTTAAACTTGACATCTTATTCGACCGTTACCCAGAAGAGTCTTCTTGGTCTATCACAGACGACGCTGGAATCGTTGTTGCATCTGCTGATTACAGCGCTGCTCCAATTCCTGCTGACAACTCAACTAAAATTGTTGATGTATTCCTTCCATCTACTGGTTGTTACACTTTCACCGCTACTGATGCATACGGTGATGGTTTCTACGACATGCAATGGGGTGCTGCTGTAAACGGTCACTTTTACGTTACAACAGTAAACGATGCAGGTGCTACATTCTCTTCATTGTGGAACTATGATGGAACTTACAACTTCGATGTTGCTGCTGCTCCTTCAAACGTAAACACTGTAGTAGGTATCGAAGAAGTTAATCTTTCTGCTGGTGTTAGCGTTTATCCTAACCCTGCAAATGATTTCATCAATGTTGCTTACGGTTTAACTAACAACAGCGTTGTTACAGTTGACGTTATCAACGTTCTTGGTGAGCGCGTAATGACTGAATACGTAGGTAGTCAAGCTGCCGGTAATTACACTTCACGTTTAGATGTTTCTAACCTTTCTGCTGGTGTTTACATGTTGAATGTAACGATCAACGGAACGGTTAACACAGTTCGTGTTTCTGTAAAATAATCTTGATTTTTTTCAAGGAAGAAGAGCCGACGATGCGTCGGCTCTTTTTTTTTGGTACAGTCATTGGCTAAAGTTTTCTACTTTTAAAAAAAAATATTTTATGCGCCTTTCTATTTCACTTTTCTTCTTAGCCATCTCTTTTGGATTATCTGCTCAAGAAAAACTTCCGAGTATCTCGCTAAAGGATCTAAACGGAAAAACAATTAATACAGCCAATCTTGCACAAGATGGAAAACCCACACTCATCTGTTTCTGGGCCACTTGGTGCAGTCCTTGTAAAAAAGAGTTGAACAATTATCTGGAGTTATATGAACAATGGCAAGCAGAAACAGGAGTTAAAATTATTGCAGTATCCATTGATGATCAGCGCTCTGCTATGCGCGTGGCACCTTATGTAAGCAGCGTCATGTGGCCTTATGAAATTTTATTGGACAGCAACAAGCAATTCGCTCAGGCCATGGGTGTGAACAATGTTCCACATACTTTTTTAGTAGATGGAACGGGTAAAATCGTTTGGCAGCATAACAACTATGCGGAAGGAGATGAAGAAGAAGTTCATGAAGAACTGCTGAAACTGAAAAAGTAATTTCACTCAACACAACTTATAAGCCCGAAAGGGCTTTTTTTATTTCCGTTTGCGACGTATTTTCGACGCTCAATGAATAGAATGAAAAAGTTACTTGTATTCTCTGCTTTACTTGCTTTCGCCTTTGGTGTTCAAGCTCAAGGCGACCCGAAAAAACCTGGACAATTGCACGGGAATTTCCAATTCCTTTCACAGCAGTATAGCGAAGACAGCCTTATTGGAGCCACTGTACCACCTGCAACAACCGCAATTAACGGTTTTGGAAATCTTATGTACACTCAAGGTGGCTTTAGTGCCGGTATGCGTTTCGAGACATACAATAACGCTATTCAAGGATTCAGCGCACAAAACAGATACAAGGGAACGGGTATTGGAAATCGATTCGTGCAATACCAAGACAGCATTTTCAATGTAACGATTGGAAATTTCTATGAGCAATTTGGAAATGGACTTACCCTTCGTACTTATTGGGAACCGAACCTCGGAATAGACAACGCACTTGACGGCGCGCGATTGATCATTACTCCGAAAAAAGGAATTACTCTCAAAGGAATATACGGACGTCAGCGCCTAGATTTCGACAGTAGATCAACTAACGCAGACGGCATTATTCGTGGAAGCGACGCTGAATTCAATTTGAACTCAATATTTAAAACCCTTGCCGAAAAGCAAACACAACTTACACTCGGTGCTAGCTTTGTGAGTCGCTACCAAAATGGCGAAACTCGTTTTCAAGATTCCTTGGTTTTCTTAACTCCAAATAACGTTTCGAATTCTGCCGTTCGCCTGCAACTGAATAGAAATGCCCTCGCCCTCTCTGCTGAATACGCTCAGAAAATTAATGACCCTAGTGCGGATAATGCCTATCTCTATCGAAAAGGAAAAGCTTTCTTCCTGAATGCTTCGTATAGCGCAAGCGGGTTAGGTGTAAATGCAGCCGTGAAATACATAGACAATATGAGCTTCCGCGCAGATCGCAATCTGAAGTTGTTTGATGTTCCTACTAACTATTTGCCTTCAATTACAAAACAGCACACCTACAACCTAGCAGCTACATTGTATCCTTATGCCACACCTTTAACCGGGGAAGTGAGCTACATGGCTGAAGTGTTTTACACATTTAAGAAAGGAACTAAACTCGGCGGAAAGTATGGCACTCAACTTTCGGTAAACTTCGCTGCAGCGAATGGCTTGGATACAACTCGATTAACGGGAATTGAGGCCTATACAGAAGGTTACGAAATCAACTCAGTGAAATTCGGTCCAACGAAATATGTTAGAGATTTCAATTTGGAAGTGAAGAAAAAATTAAGCAAAAAATTCTCTACAGCTTTTACCTACTACTATTTCGAATTCAACACCCTTGTTACTCCAGTTACGAATGACTTCAAAGGAATTGTATATGCCAACATAGAAGTTGTAGAGATGAACTACAAGTTCACACCTAAAGACAATCTTCATCTTGAAATTCAAGGACTTCAAACAGATCAGGACAAAGGCGATTGGGCAACGGTAGTTGCTGAGTTCTCACATTCCCCTCATTGGAGCGTTGCATTAATAGACCAATACAATTACGGCAACTCTGTAGAAGAAAAACGGATACACTATTTGTTCGGAACGATTGGTTACATTAACGGTTCTCAGCGTTTAACTCTCGGTTATGGAAAAAGAAGAGAGGGCGTATTTTGTATTGGCGGAGTCTGCCGAGCAGTTCCAGCAACCAACGGCTTTGAATTAATGTACACAGCAAGTTTTTAAGATGAAAAAAAGTTACCTATTCCTTCTTGGATTGTCTCTATTCTTGGGGGCGTGCGACCGACTTGAAAATCCGGTTACTGTTGCAAAGAATAAATACCGTGAAGATTTGTACGGCCCAGCTCCAGCGTTCTCTGGGGTTACAGAAGCCACACGCAATGTGTTGTTCGAAGAATTTACAGGCCACTTGTGCGGGTTCTGTCCGCCATCTACTTCGCTTGCGTTAGCACTAGATGCAACGCTCGGAGAGCGAATGGTGACGGTGGCTATCCACGCTGGTTCTCTTGCAGCCACCGGTGGCACGCTATTTCAAACAGATTACACTACTCCTGCGGGAAATTTATATTGGGCGCAACTAAACGGGGGATTCAATCCAACCGCTCGCATCGATCGTTTAGGTGGATTAAGCAGTTATGAATACCTTGACCCGGCAAACCCGAGCAGCTGGCAAAATATTGTAACCACACGAATGAATGTCGCTACGCCTGTTGCATTGAAAGCTAATTGTGAATATGTGGCTGCAGACAATGTGATTAACATTCACATGAACTCTCAGTTTATTGATGGGTATAACGGTAATGTAAACCTCGTAGTTCTTTTGATTGAAAATCATATCATCAGTGCTCAAGAAGATTACAGCCAAACTCCTTCTGAGATTGAAGAATATGAGCACGAGCATGTACTTCGAACCAATGTATCTGAGCCCATGGGAAATCTTGTTGTTAATAATCCTGCTAGCGGATATTCTTCAACCAATAGCTTTACAATTCCACTTCAAGGGAATTGGGTTCCCGCAAATATGACAGTCATTGGTTATTTAATAGATTCAAATACCAATGAAGTTTTGAATGCCATTGAGTATGAAATTAACTAAGTTACTTTTCTGTTTATGCTTTCTAGTGCCAGTTTTAGGCAAGTCCCAGCAGGCGTTCAAAGCTGGGGTCTCGTTTGGCATGACAACCTCACAGATTAGTGGTGATGGGCTCGGCGGATGGGACAAATTCGGCATAACGGGGGGTGCTTTTGTTAGTGCCCCGCTCTCTTCGAAGAACGGATTTCGCATCGGAATTAATTACGCCGACAAAGGTTCTCGTACTAAGCGCGATACATTAAATTTCAACACTTTCGCTTATCGGTTAAGATACATTGAGGTGCCTGTGCAATATTCCTTTCAAAATGGGCCATTCACATTTCTATCGGGTTTCTATTACGGCCGATTGATTAAGCAAGATATTCTTTCGAATGCATTGACCTACGATGTGATTCCTGCCTTCCGTAATTACGATGTTGGAATTGCCCTGGGCGCTACCTTGCAAATGGGCGATCATTTTTTCATTGAAGGAAGATTCTCTACAAGTATTCTTCCAACAAGACCTTCACCCAATTTCGCTAATCCAAATTCGTATTACGAAAAAGGAAATTACAATCAAGTCCTTTATTTCCTGATTGGAAGGAACTTCTAAATGCAATGAAGGTTAGCCTGATCACTGTAAGTTACAACAGTGCACGAACAATCAGAGACACTCTAGTTTCCGTGCAGAAGCAGACCTATAAAGACATTGAGTACATTGTTGTTGATGGAAATTCGTCGGATGGAACAATAGAAATTGTGAAGCAATTTGTTGATGCGATGCAAGGTTCTGCGAAAGATGCGATGCAAGGTCGTTCCGAAGGTGTGATGCAAGGTTCTGCGAAAGATGCGATGCAAGGTCGTTCCGAAGATGCGATGCAAGGTCGTTCCGAAGGTGCTTCGCAAGACCTTCCTAAGGACCTTTCGAAGAACCTATTTAATGTTGCTTCGCAAGGTGTGGTGACAAAGTTTTTGTGTGAAAAAGATAAAGGCATTTACGACGCAATGAATAAAGGACTTGCTTTGGCTACCGGAGACATTATTGGTGTTTTGAATAGCGATGACTTTTACTGTTCGAATGATGTTATTGAAAACGTTGTTCGCGCGTTCCAAGAAAATGAAACAGATTGCCTTTATGGCGACTTGAATTATGTAGATCCCATAGACACTTCTAAAATTGTCAGAAAATGGCGCAGTGGGGCTTATCTCAGAGAGAATTTTTTAAAAGGTTGGATGCCCCCTCACCCTACTTTCTTCGTTAAAAAATCTTGTTACGATTCCTTCGGAACTTTCGACACGCAATTTAAAAGTGCCGCAGATTATGAATTGATGCTCCGTTTTCTTTTTAAAGAATCGTGCAGCGCGCAGCACCTTCCAAAAGTAATGATTCACATGCGCGCTGGCGGTGTGAGCAATGTTAGTCTTAAAAATCGTATTCGTGCAAATCGAGAAGATCGCTTGGCTTGGAAAATAAACGGGTTAAAACCAAAGTGGTTCACGCTATTGCGTAAACCACTTTCTAAATTGACTCAATATTTCTAATCTTAGAATTTCGCTCTTGATCTTCTCACACCTGGTCTTCCTTTCATATAACTATACTTCGACTTCGAGAAGCTAGATCTTCCGCGAATTACACGCGTTACAGTAAGTTGAGTTGTTAAATAACTGTCGTTGTGCGTAGCGTCACCGCGAGGCGAAGCGTAGGTAGCACCGGGAGGTGCAATTTGAAAGTTTTCAATTGACAAATCGTTCGCGGTGTACTGCGGGTTTTCTGCAACCAAACCATCTAACAAAGCTTGATACGTTTGATTATTCACAAACTCGTATGCTTTAGAATCATTCGAATTCGGTGTTGAATAAACCGTTGAAACGTCATCTAGATAATCAGTAAATACTGTTCTCCAACTCAAATCCCACTGCACTCTCCATTTTTTCTTGAAGGTGAAATAAGCTCCAATACCAGCCGGTATAGCCAAACCAAATTTCGAATAAGCACTTTTTTGACCTTCCGTTCTCCAGTCACGAAGCGCGAACCACTCTCCGCCATATTGCACATCACCGTCTTTGAAAATCTGCCCTTTCGGGTTTGAAGAGTATCCAGCTAGTCCCGCAAACAAAAACACTTTAAAGTCAGGGTTGTAATAACCTTTATTTCCCACGTCATTGTCGTACCAAATGGTAACCTCTGCGCGACCACCTAACTCCAATAAATCATTTCTGAAATTTGCGTTTCTCGCTCTACGCGGAGCGTAGGACGTATAGGCATCTCTGTCTGTAATTCGAATCCAGTCAAAATTTGTAGAGAATGCTAAGCGCTTGTTAACTTTGTACCTTGCGTAAGCACCCGCTGACATGCGAGTTGAAATCAGGTGCATATCTACAACAAAATCTCTTCTTGGAAGATATTTTCCTCCGATGTCTCCGAGGTAGTTTGACGCACCTACTTTCAATCCGTAATCCCAGCGGTATTGGGCCAAAGAAACGTTTGAAAGAAGTACTAAAACCAAGCTTAGAAAGAATACTATTTTTTTCATTTGGATAAAGTCGTTCGCTAAGATAATCAACAATTCCCGAAGACTGAATACTTTTTCGCATTTTTGGGAAAAATTTCAACATGAATTCAGTTAGTCAACTTTTTGGAATAAAGTTCCCGATCATCCAAGGCGGAATGATTTGGTGCACGGGAGCGAATTTGGTTTCAGCAGTTTCTAACGCTGGTGGCCTTGGGCTTTTGGGAGCAGGATCAATGTACCCAGACCAATTGGAAGAGGAGATTAAAAACTGTTTGAAATTGACCGACAAACCTTTTGGGGTGAATCTTCCGCTGCTTTATCCGAATATTGAGGAGCATTTAAATTTGATTGAAAAATACCGAGTTCCTATTGTCTTCACCTCGGCAGGAAGCCCGAAGAAGCACACTGAAAGACTGAAGGCTTCAGGAATAAAAGTAGCCCATGTTGTGAGCAGCAGTGCTTTCGCACTAAAATCACAAGAAGCTGGAGTAGACGCTGTTGTAGCCGAAGGATTCGAGGCGGGAGGCCACAATGGTCGCGAAGAAACTACTACCCTCTGTTTAATCCCGAGTGTGGCTGAAACAGTTTCAATTCCGGTTATTGCAGCCGGAGGAATTTCTTGTGGAAAAAGCATGCTTGCGGCTATGTCCCTTGGCGCTCAAGGGGTTCAGATGGGGTCACGTTTCGTTATGACACATGAATCAGCAGCACACGAGAATTTCAAAAACGCCATTTTACAAGCCAAGGAAGGTGATACGAAACTCACGCTTCATGAAATAACACCGGTGCGTTTGTTAAACAGTGCGTTTTATAAAGAAGTCGTTGACGCCTATGAATCTGGCGCCAGTATTGACGAATTAAAAGAATTATTGGGAAGAGGGCGCGCTAAAAAAGGAATGTCGTTGGGTAATCTTACGGAAGGTGAATTGGAAATTGGACAAGTGAGTGCTCGCATAAAAGAAATAGTTTCAGCGAAAGAAGTTATTGCTCAAACCATTTCAGAATTCCAAGAGGCACAAAAAATTATAGGCAATATTTCATTTTAATTCCGTTTGAAGATGGCCATCAATGCAACCGAAGGCCTATTTTTGCACTCTTCAAAACGAATGAAAGGGAAAATTATATTAGCAGCGCTGCTATCGAATGTTCTTCTTTGGGCATCAAATGTCCACGGGCAATCTTCTGCTACCCTTACTTGTCTAGAGGTACAAGGTAATTCACTCAGCATTTCTTGGTATACTTCACCCAACCCCGTTACCTTCGTAACCAACCACATTTACGCCTCTGATGGAGTGGGGAATTTCACTGAGATTGTTCAATCCACGAATTTATCTGGTGTCTTTTTGTTTCCTGGAGCAAACGCATTAACTAATTCTTGCTGTGTCTATATTCAAACGGAGGACAATGTTGGAGGCGCACCTACTTTCAGTAACTCTGAAACATTCTGCAGCACCTTTCTTACCGCGAATGCCTCTGTTTCTCCGCCTGGCTTTGTTGATCTTCAATGGAACGCACCTACCAGCAATGCCGCTTGGTTAGCTGCTGTAAATGCTGAAGTGTGGTTAGAATATCCTTCAGGGGTTTGGAACAAAATTCAAACTTTACCGGGCGGTTCTTCCTCCTACAATTATGAAGTAACTGTTTGTGGTGAGCAGCTCAATTTTCAAATTAGATATTCTGGGCTTCCGAACTGCGATTTCGCAAGTAATGTGGCCGGGGGGATTTTCAATGATCAAACAGCTCCAGCTATTCCTTCAATAACAAGTGTAACGGTTAATCCCGCTACTGGCTTAGCAGAATTGAATTGGAATGTTAATTCTTCAGGCGACACAGATGGCTATATTGTTTATGCGTGTAATGGATCAACGGTTAATTTAATTGACACTGTTTTTGGAATAAATAATACTCTTTTTAGTGATCTTCTGTCTTCACCGAGCAGTGGGCCAGAATGTTATTTGCTCTCTGCCATTGATACGTGCTATTCAGGCACACCACCTAGCCCAAATACGAGCCCTACAGGAAGCGTTTGCAATTGCACTATTTTCCTGAGCCCCTCAGCTTATACACTTTGTGACAACACAATCAATTTTTCATGGAGCTCATACTCGGGTTGGAATGCTGGTGTTGACTACTATGTCCTCATGTACAGTTCTGACGGCATAAACTTCGTTCCCGTTGATACTACAGACGGCAATACCCTTCAAGGCACACATGAATTTACAAGCATTGCCTCCGGAATAAATTATTACGGTGTGATTGCCTATTCCAATTCAGGTTTCACTTCGGCTTCTAACATTCAGACTATAAATATTTCATATCCAACTCCACCAGCTTTAAATTATCTGACCTCAGTAAGTGTGAATAGCACCAAGGCCATTGAGATAACAGTTCGAACGCAACCGACATTGGTTCCACATAAATACATTCTTCAACGGAAGAATTTGTATGCCCCCTTTAATTGGGAAAATCACATGGACATTACGCAGTCGGCTAGCAATATTGTATTTACCGACACGGATGTTAATTCTGACGATATCATTTACGACTACCGCGTAATCGTTCAAAATCCATGTGGCTATTTTCTCGACACGACGAATACTGGACGAAACATTCGTCTTCGCGGTGCAAACAACTCTGAATTATTATTGAATAGTTTGAACTGGTCTAATTACGAAGATTGGGAGAATGGTGTTCAAGAATATGAGGTTCTTCGTTCGGTAGATGGCGCGGCAGAGGCACAAGCTTCAACCGGATCAGCAAGCTATCTGTCATTCAGCGAAGACTTAGAGCCCTTCCTTTCTTCGAAGGGACAATTTTGTTACCGCATTCGCGCATATTCGGAACCCATTAGCTATTTCCCGAATGAGACTTTTACATCGTATAGCAACAAAAAATGCTTGGATCAAGAGCCTCTGATTTGGATTCCGAATGCCATGATGATTCATGGAGAAAATGATTTGTTTTACCCGGTCATTTCCTTCGCAGACACCACTGCATACACTATGAATATTTTTAGTCGCTGGGGTGATTACGTTTTTGAAACAAACAAACTTTCTGAAAAGTGGGATGGCAAAACGAATGGTGGAGATTATGTGCATGAAAATGCTTATGTCTACTACATCACAGTTAAAAACGGAGTAGGCGTTTTATACGAGCGTAGAGGAACCATAACAGTTCTCAAAAACTAGCCCTCCAGATGAATTGCATTGTATTGGATCAAGGAAACACCTCTTTAAAATGGGGGATTTTCGTAAACAATTCCTTGGTTGAATCGGGAAGAATTCTCGATAACAATCTTAGTTTAGAATTGAATCTATTGTATTCAAAACACAGTCTTCCTTTTTTTTATTCTTCAGTAAGGAGTGTGGCTGAACAAACTGAATTTTTAAATCGATTTTCTTTTTGTAGAATTATTCCAGAAGATAATTTTCCGGCCTTCTTATATTCTTCAGGCATTGCGGGAAAAGACCGACTTGCAAATGTAGCCGGTGCATTTAAAATTTTTGAAGGGTCGGAAAGTTTGGTTGTTGATTTCGGAACCTGCATTACCTATTCCGTTGCTCAAAACAACGCACTCATTTCTGGAGTCATTTCTTTAGGAGCACAGTCTCGCTTGCGCGGCATGCACGAATTTACCGGACAGCTTCCACTTATCTTATTTTCTGAGCGTGCTGAACCCTTTCTAAATTCAACCGAAGGGGCTATGTTAAGCAGTGTGAATTTTGGAATTCTTTCGGAATTGAAGGGATACATTGATGCTGCAATGATTCAATTTCCAGATATTCAAATTGTATTTACCGGGACCGATGCGGTTCATTTTGCTAAACAGCTTAATTGCCGCATCTTTGTAGAAATGAATTTAACATTAATTGGATTGTATGCCATCACTTGTGCGAATGAATCTTAAATATATTTTTCTTGTTTTGATTTCGGCAATGTGCATGCGTGCTCAGGCTCAAATTCCTGTAAACTCGCCCTACTCTCGTTTTGGAATTGGATTAACTGACATTGGATTTAATCCACGATATGCCGCGTTAGGAAATGCTTCTATTGCCCTTCCCGATTTATCAGGGGTGAATTTATCTAACCCTGCATCGTTTGCCTTGTTCACTGAAACGACCTTTCAAGGAAGTGTGTTTGCTAAAAGTTCTCAACTTCTTTCTAATTCAGGGCAAACCAACTACCTCGGTGGTCAAGTGGGTGAGATTGCCTTTGGTTTCAAACGAACAGGAAGTAAATGGGGATTCGCGATGGGCATTACTCCTGAAAGTGCTGTTGGTTATCAGTTCTCGAACAGCGCAGCTATTAACGACAGTTTAAATGCCAAGTACAGTTATTCAGGTGAGGGTGGTATAAATAAAGTGCAAATGGGTTTTGCTAGGACCTTCATCCTTTATTCAGACAGTACCCATGCCCGCACTCATACCTTGTCTATTGGTAGTAACTTGAATTTCAGATTTGGATCTATTTTACAAGTTGACCGAATTGTGTTCGACAACACTTCCATATATAACAGTAAGATTACCAATCGCAAATCCTTTTCAGATGCGAATTTGACATTTGGCGCACATTATTCATTCCCTCTTCACCAAAGAAAATCTGCAGGAAAAGTTACTCGATCAACTTGGTTTCATTTAGCAGGAACCTATGAATTGGAAAACAATT
This sequence comes from Flavobacteriales bacterium, assembly GCA_044338665.1. GTDB lineage: Bacteria > Bacteroidota > Bacteroidia > Flavobacteriales_D > Sanyastnellaceae > CAIZGX01. The sequence goes on along the minus strand of JBIIWZ010000002.1, from coordinate 12,954 downwards.
TGAACCCGAAGGTGCAAGATATTCGTCAATCTACGCGATCTGTTTCTGGGGTTGAAATACCGGTGCTCACCGTTTTAGACACCACTTATAGAAACTTTTCTTTTGTGATTCCACAACGAATTCAATTTGGTGCTGCAATTACCCACGAGTTCAAAAAAGCGGGTACACTTTCGTTAAGCGCATCTTACCGTCAGCAAGACTGGAAATCTGTTGAAGACATGAATTCGTTGATTGATGTTTCCAATCAAAGCTTTCACAACTCTAAAAACGTAGGATTGGGATTGGAGTTCATACCAAATATCAGCGGAGGTGAGAACAATTACTTCGGGGCATGTACCTATCGCATAGGCATGAAGAGTGTTGAGACTTACGTTGGATTAAATGGAAATAACATTGTTCAAGAAGCCTTCACATGTGGATTGCAAATGCCTATGCGTTCTTCGAAAACAACAAGTAGCCTGTGCCTTTCTGCCGAGTTTGGAACCTATGGAACCGCAGCAGAAACTTCAACAAAAGAGAATTACGCTACCTTCCTTATCGGATTTAAACTTCATCCGTTCGAGCGTTGGTTCGTTCAGAGAAAGTATGACTAATTCCATTCTGAAAATAGCATCCGCGTTTGCGGTCGTGTTCACTTTGATTGGATGTCAAAATGAAATTTCAGAAATCAAAGCTATTACTGACCCGAAGTTCTTGCCCGTTCAAAGCACCTTTAACGCTTCATTCAGTTACTCATTGGATGGGGTGGTTCGCACGAAAATTTACGCTTTACAATTGGATCAGTATGTTAGCGATAGTTCCTACTTAATTGCGCCTAAAACCTTTCACATCGAATTCTTTGATTCGCTTGGAGAATACACAGGAACCATGACAGGTAATGAAGCTATTTTCTCACAGAAAAGCAACACGCTTTGGACCAAAGGTGACTTAGTTTTAGAAAATTGGAAAAAAGAAAAGTTGGAGACCAATTCACTTACTTTTTACCTCGATTCTGATTTGGTTTACACTCCAGATTTTGTAAAAATCAGTTCTGAAAACAGTGTCCTAGAAGGAAAAGGACTTCGAAGTAACGGCTCGTTTTCCAATTATGAAATCAATCAAACATCTGGTAATTTCAATACAGCTAACGAATGAATAACTTAAATAAAATAGTGCTTATCCTGTGGGCCATTGTTGTGGTAGCATCGTTTGGCTATGCGCTTTATATGATCTCTGCAGAAGGTTGGGATAAAGGTGCAGAGAATTTATTTATTCCTGGCATCGCTCTCATGTGGTTTTTATTCCGTTTGGGAATGTATCGTAGAATGAACAAAAACAATGGGTAATATAGACCCCTCTCAAATACTCATTATTCTGGGCACGCTGCTCGGGTGTGCGTTCTATTCCGGTGTTGAAATCGCCTTTCTTACTTCCAACAAATTGAAAATTGAGCTCGATAAAAAACAAGGCGTTTTCGGTGCGTCTATTTTATCTTCTTTGGTTGGAAAACCAAAATTGTTTTTGGCCATGCTCTTGGTTGGAAATAACATTTCCTTGGTAATTTATGGAATTGTCTTCGGCGATGTTCTTACCGATATACTAGAATCAAATTTCCCCTTCCTAGATGAGGCCGTTGGATCATACGGAGTTCTCATTCTTCAAACCATCGTTTCAACCTTAGTTGTTTTAATTTTTGGGGAATTCATTCCGAAAGCGTTGTTGTCTTCACAACCCAATAAATGGTTGTTACGTCTTTCTCCCTTAATTGCTATTTGGTATGCCATACTTTTCGTGTTTGCCTATAGTGTAACAAAGGTGAGCGAATGGATTATTTCAATGCTATTTAGAAACTCGCCAAAAGAACAAGACATTGTTTTTGGAAGAACTGACTTAAACCATTATTTGGAAGGATTCACAGGAGTGCATTCTCAGCAAAATGAATTGGATTTAGAGATTCAATTTTTTCAAAACGCACTTGATTTTTCATTGTTGAAAGCCCGAGATTGCATGCTGCCTCGCAATGAAATTGTTGCCATTGACATTGCAGAGAGCATTGCGAAAGCGAAAGATCTTTTCATTGAAACAAAACTATCTAAAATCATTGTTTACCGTGAAAACATTGATCAGTTGATTGGTTATGTTCACTTCAGCGACTTCTTCAAGAACCCAAAAGAGATTAAAGAAATTCTTCGACCCATTGCAATCGTGCCAGAGCCCATGGCCGCGAATGAGATTTTGAAAATATTCCGCAGTCAGAAAAAAAGCGTAGCTGCCGTTGTAGACGAGTTTGGCGGAACCAGCGGACTTATCACCTTTGAAGATATTATTGAAGAAATTTTCGGTGAAATAGAAGACGAGCACGACACCATTGACAACGTTGAACGTGAAGTGTCTAAAGGTTGGTATGAATTCGCTGGAAGACTTGATGTTCATTACATCAATGAAAAATACAAGTTGGAACTTCCTGAAAATGAAGAGCAATATGACACGCTAGGAGGACTAATTCTGAACTTCCACCAAGACTTTCCGGAAGTGAATCAGGAATTTGTTATTGACCGTTATAGGTTCACTATTCTAGCCGTTAATGAGCGTCAAATCAAGCTTGTTCAGCTTCAAAACATTGAAGAATTAACAAATAGCTAGTCTTCGCTAAAAAAAACAAGGAATTTCCGAGCAAATTTCCGATATTCGCAATCCTAAATTTTATAGTCCATAACTATGGCAATGATTTCAACCCTTCGTAAACAAGGATGGCTAGTACTAGCCCTAGTCGGCATTGGTATTGTCGGCTTCTTAATCCCGTATGATGCTGTAATGGCAATGTTCGGCGGCTCTTCAGATAAAGTTGGTGTTATTAATGGCGAAAGCATTAAGCAAGACCAATGGAGAGCAATGCTTCAAGAACAATCTGAATTGTTCAGCTACAACAACAGCCAAGCCCACGGTTTGGAAAACGATGTATGGAACAACTTAATTGAAACCACTTTGCTTCAACCTGAATACCAAAGTCTTGGTTTAATGGTAACTGATGAAGAGTTGGATGAAATTCTTTTCGGCAACTTCTTAAGCTCTTACGTTAAAAGCACGTTCTACCAAGGACAAGACTCTCTGCCTTTCAAAGAGCAGATGCGCGAGAGTTTCAAGAAAATGGAAACTGAAAAGCCAAATCTTTACACTGGTTACAGAAGACTTGTTGTTGAAAAGCGTTTGAAAGAGAAATACGATGCCTTGGTAGGTGCTGGAGCATACGTAAATTCCTTAGACGCTAAGAGTTTGTTTCATCAGTCTAACGACAAGGCTTCTATCGTATACGTGGTGAAGCCGTATGCTCAGATTATGGAGAGTGAGATTACATTCTCGAACGAGGACATTGAAAATTATTACAACGAGCACAAAAACGATCGCGACTTCAAACAAGAAAGAAGTCGCACCATTGCTTATGTTCGTATTCCATTAGTGACAAGCGCTAGTGACAGTGCTGCTACACTTGAGAGTCTTCAGGCCCTAGCAACATCTTTCAAAGCATCTAAAACTGTTAAAGAAGATTCTCTTTTCGCAGTTTTGAATTCTGGTAGCCCAGCAAATGCTAAAGTAAAATACGCTGCAGGAAGTTTCCCTGAACCCTTCAATGCACAGATGACTTCTGACAGTCTTGGACGCGTAATGGGTCCTTTCGTTTCTGGGGGAATTGCTCGCGTGATAAAATTAACTTCACGCGGAACTGAGATTGACTCTGTTCAAGCCCGTCACATTCTTTTCAAAGAGAAAGGTGCTGCTGGAAAAGCAAAAGCAGATTCATTGAAGAAAGAGATTCAATCTAAAAAGAACTTTGCTGAAATGGCTACTAAATATAGCACAGACCCAGGTTCTGCTGTAAAAGGTGGTGATTTAGGTATGTTCGGAAGAGGGGCTATGGTTCCTGAATTCGATGCAGCTTGTTTCAACGGTAAGGTAGGTGATCTTCAAATTGTAGAAAGCCAATTCGGAACGCACTTGATTGAAGTAACTAAAAAAGGTGCAGCCAATCCTGTTACCTATTACGCTCAAGTTGAAAGACCTATTTCTCCGAGTCCAGCTACTAAAAAAGATACTTACCAAAAAGCAATTGACTTCATTCAGAATCATAGCGACAGCGTAAGTTTCCGTGCTGGTGCAGTTGAAAGCTACAATGGATTGACTTATTCTCCGAATGTTCGTCCAGAAGCAACTTCTGTAAGCGGTGTTCAGAACGCAAGTGAGATTATTGTTTGGACATACAATGAGGACACTACAGAAGGTGCTATATCGCAACCTATTTCTGTTGACGACGGCATTGTTGTAGTCTGCTTAATGGAAATTAAAGAAAAAGGAGTTCCTTCTTTGCGCAATGTATATGACCGTGTGAAGCAAGAGGTTATTAAGGATAAGAAAGCTGAGAAATACATGGCTATGATGACTGGCAATTCGATGGAAGAAATTGCTGGAAAAGTAACCGGACAAGTAAAGACTTTCGAGAATCTTTCAATGGCTATGCGTAACATACCTGAAAGTGGCATTCAAGAAACTGAAAGTGCTCCTATTGGTGCTGCCTTCGGTTTACCAACAGGTAATATCTCTGCTCCAATCAAAGGAAAAGGTGGTATTTATGTTATTCAACGCGCGGCTGATGTTACTCGTGTTGAAAGTCCTGACAACTATGTTTCTTTCAGAAAAGATAAAATGCGTGGACAAAAGTCTAGCGCACCAATGACATTGTTTAATTCACTTCGTGAGTCGGCAGAAATTGAAGACTACCGTTTCTTCCCAGAAGATTGATTTTTATAATCTCGATAATTTGAAAAGGATGCTTCGGCATCCTTATTCATTTTCTAGAACCAAAGCAACATGGTGTCGCCGTAACTCAGGAACGTGTAATCGTTATTCATGGCGTGTAGATAAATGCGTTTCCACTCCTCGCCTACTGCGGCGGCAACTAACAATAACAAGGTGCTTTTCGGTTGATGATAATTTGTTTGAAGACCAGAGCAAATCTTGAATGAATAGCCCGGTGCAATGCAAATACTCGAAGAAGCACAAATGCTGTTTCGATTTGTAGCGTCGAGATGATTCAGCAGAGCCGTTAGAGCCTCTTCCTTGGAGTATTTCGTATTCGAGGTGTAAGGTTCCCACTGTTCCACAGAATCTGTATTCTTTCCATATAAAACACGAACGCCCAACCAATACAAACTTTCGAGGGTTCGCATAGAAGTTGTTCCTGCGGCAATGACTCTTCCTTCACAATTTAAAATCGTTTGAATGCACTCGCGCGTCACTTCAAAAAATTCAGCATGCATTTCGTGGTCTTCGATGCGATCGGCTGAAACTGGCTTAAAGGTTCCTGCTCCTACGTGTAAACAAACTTCTTCTTGCTTAACGCCTGCATTCGCGATGGCATGAAGAACCTCTTGGGTGTAATGCAGACCGGCGGTGGGTGCGGCAACGGAGCCTTCGGTTTTTGCGAAGACGGTTTGGTATCTGCCAACATCGTTGGCCACTGGCTTGCGTTGGAAGTACGGTGGCAAAGGCACTTGTCCGATGGCCTCTATGACTTCAGAAAAGACGGCGTTGAAGTTCCAGGTGAATTCTACGATGAAGGCATCTTTCTCAATTCCCTTTCTTTCGATGAATACGCTTTCGATGGAATTGTTCCAATTGATTTTCAATTCTAATTTTCCTTCTTTCCATCGTTTTGAATTTCCGATGTAAGCTGTGAAGGAAACGCTATCATGTGCCGAAAAGGCTTCTGTGTATGAGATTCCGAAGGGTGCAAGGCACATGATTTCTATGAAGGCACCCGACTCTTTTTGAAAAATGATTCGAGCAGGAATGACCTTCGAATTGTTCGAGATTAGTAGATCTCCTTTTTTCAAAAAATTCGGCAATTCAGAAAAAACTGAATCTACGATTACTCCTTTTTCATAGACCAACAATTTGGCAGCCGCACGTTCTTCGAGTGGAATAACACGAATGCGATCTTCGGGAAGTGAATAATCGAAATCTTCAATTTCAATTTGTGGAATTGCCATGGCGCGAAAATACCTATTTTTGAAAACATTTTTTAACTATGAGCACGAATAGAAAAGCATTGGTTATTGGCTGCAGAGGACAAATAGGCATTGAGCTTGTGATGGCCCTTCGTTCGAAGTTGGGACAACACAATGTGATTGGCGCCGATATTCAACCCGCAGAGGCCGTTTCTTCTGAAGATGGACCGTATGTTCAATTGAATGTTTTAGATGCTGAAGCCTTGCGCGCATGCGTTCAAGACCATGCTGTAACAGAGGTTTATCAGCTTGCAGCGCTATTGAGTGCTACAGGAGAGAAGAATCCGATGTATGCATGGAAGTTAAATATGGAAGGGCTTCTTAATATTCTTGAGCTCGCGAAAGAATTTAAGTTTCGTTTGTTTTGGCCAAGTTCCATTGCGGCATTCGGACCAACGACTCCGGCCGATCAAACACCACAGACCACTGTTATGGAACCTTCTTCCGTTTACGGAATTTCTAAACTCGCTGGTGAAAGATGGTGCGAATATTATTTCATGAAGTACGGCGTTGACGTTCGCAGTCTTCGTTACCCAGGATTGATTGGACACCGCTCTGCTCCGGGCGGAGGAACTACAGACTACGCCGTAGATATTTTTTATTCTGCGTTGAAGGAAAACAAATACACATCGTTCCTTTCGGAAAACACTGAGCTACCGATGATGATGATGGAAGACGCCATTCGCGCTACTATTCAACTGATGGAATCTGATGCTGAAAAAATAAAAATCCGAAGCGCCTACAACCTAGCAGGAATAAGCTTCACACCGAAACAGCTTGCTGAAGAAATTCAAAAACATTTACCTGGATTTGAAATTAGTTATGCACCCGACTTCCGTCAAGGACTGGCCGATTCATGGCCAAATAGCATTGACGATTCAACAGCGAAAAACGATTGGGGTTGGGAGATTGAATACCCAATGCCTCGATTGGTTTCAACCATGTTGGAAGAAATAGCGAAGAAAGTTTCTTAACTGAAAGGAATAGACTCATAAAAAGCCTCAATGAATGAGGCTTTTTTTATTTGTCTTCGTTTCTTTGCAGTATGGTTGATTTGTTCATTTACAATAGTCTTACGCGAACGAAAGAAAAGTTCACACCCCTTCACAAACAATTCGTTGGAATGTATGTGTGCGGGCCTACTGTCTACAATTTTGCTCACTTGGGAAATTGTAGAACGTTCGTGACGTTCGATACGGTTTATAGATACCTCTCTTTTCTTGGATATAAAGTTCGATATGTGAGAAACATAACCGACGTTGGACACATCACTACCGAGTTTGATGAAGGAGTGGATCGCATTGGCGCGCAAGCGAAATTGGAACAAGTTGAACCCATGGAAATTGTTCAGAAATACACCACATATTTCCACGACATGATGCGTGAATTCAATAATCATCCGCCGAGCATTGAGCCCAGTGCAACAGGACACATCATGGAACAAATTGCCATGATTGAAGAGATCATTAAAAATGGATATGCGTATGAAGTAAACGGAAGCGTTTATTTCGATGTGAAGAAATACAAAGACGTTTTTCCTTACGGTGAATTAAGCGGAAGGAACGTAGATGAGTTACTGGAAAATACGCGTGAGTTAGACGGTCAAGAAGAGAAGCGTTTTTTCGCCGATTTCGCTTTATGGAAAGCGGCATCTCCTGAACATATTATGCGTTGGTCTTCGCCATGGGGAGAAGGATTTCCGGGATGGCATTTGGAATGTTCTGCCATGAGCACGAAATATTTGGGTGAAGAGTTCGACATTCACGGTGGCGGAATGGATTTGAAATTCCCTCACCACGAATCGGAAGTAGCGCAAAATTCTGCGTGCTGCGGAAAGGCTCCTGTGCGCTATTGGATGCACGCAAACATGCTTACCGTAAACGGACAGAAGATGTCGAAGTCGTTGGGAAATTCCTTCCTTCCACATGAATTGTTTTCGGGATCACACGACCTTTTAGAGAAAGGATTTTCACCTATGGTGGTTCGGTTCTTCATGCAACAAGCGCATTACAGAAGCACATTAGATTTCAGTAATGAGGCATTAAAGGCCGCAGAGAAAGGATTCGAACGGTTGATGCAGGCGGTAGAGAAAGTCGGAACGCTTGCAGCGAGTGACTCGAGTTCTTATGACGTTGAAGGGTTGGAAAAGAATTGTTACGAGGCCATGAGCGATGACTTCAATACTCCTATTCTTATAGCGCATTTGTTCGAAGGGGTAAAGGTGATTAACTCGTGCCTGGATCATAAAATTCAATTGACACAAACCGACATTGAACGTCTTCAAAAATTAGTTAACGGATTTGTGTTCGAAGTACTCGGACTTCAAGCGGAAGTTAGCGGTGCTTCGAATGACATTTCGAACGACCTGATGCAAGTCATTATTCGCTTGCGCGCAGAGGCGAAAGGAAAGAAAGATTTCGCTACATCGGACTTAATTCGCGATGAATTAAAAGCTATAAACATTCAACTTCAAGATTCAAAAGAAGGTACAACCTGGACCCATGAAAAATAATAAAAAGATCATTGCTATTGTGCTTGTTGTATTCGTTGTGGGTGGTTTTCTATTCAAGACGTTTGAACCGTATTTCAAAAAAGCGAAGAGCGCAGAAAACAACACAACAGAAAGCGGAGTAGTTCTAGAACCCGCCGATTTCCTGACAGACAGTTGTTATGCCTTCATTGAAAAACAAGTGGCTTTTGGTCCACGTGTTCCAGGAAACACGAATCACATGGCCTGTGGAAATTGGCTCATTCAAAAATTCAAAAGTTACAATTGCACGGTTAAAGAGCAAGTAGGAACCATGCCCAATTGGGAAGGTGGAAATACTTCTGTTCGAAACATTATTGCTTCCATTCATGGCGACGCAAAAAAGCGCATTGTATTGGCTGCACATTGGGATAGCAGACCTTATGGCGATAAGGACCCAGACCCGAGTAAACACAAACAACCGATAGACGGCGCGAACGACGGCGCTAGCGGCGTTGGCGTTTTGTTAGAATTGGCACGTATTTCAAAAGATTTACCTGCAGACATTGGAATAGATTTTATTCTTTTCGATAGTGAAGACGGTGGCAAACCTGAGTGGGCTGAAAACGGCGCTAACGATGAAAAAAGCTGGTGTTTAGGTTCTCAGTTGTGGGCGAATCAAAAGCCACAACGCACCATGCGCTATGCGATACTTTTAGACATGGTGGGTGCAGATGGAGCGCGCTTTAACAAAGAAGGATATTCTATGCAAGCTGCAGGAAATGCTGTAAATAGAATCTGGGGAAACGCTGCTAAACTTGGTTACGGTGAATATTTTCAAAATGAAGAAACAGGGGGTATTATTGACGACCATAAATTTATGATTGAAGCCAATATTCCTACGTTAGACATTATTGATATGCGACCGAATTTCATGGGAACTCAGTTTGAATTTGGAAGCTCGCACCACACGCACGCAGATAACATGAGCGTGATAAGTAAACCAACTTTGAAAGCTGTAGGACATACCTTGGCCTACACCATTTGGAACTTACAATAAATTTAGAAATCGAGGTTTAGAGACAAGTAGAACACGCGCGGCATGACCGTGCGATCATCTACACCCCAGGCCCAATCGGCACGCATGTGATATCCTAACACTTTCGAACGCAATCCGAAACCGTATCCGTAAATGATTGGCTCTTTGTTGCTTCGCAATTGCACCGTTACCGGAGTTTGTGTTACCGTAATTGTGTTGAAGTCATTCGCGTCATCGTAAGGACTTTTTCCTGTCCAAGCGCTTCCAATATCAAAGAATCCGATGACTTGAAAATTATCTGCGAAATCTGATTTAATGGATCTGTTGCTTAAGTACCTGAACAATGGCAATCTCAATTCTGAATTACTTAAAAGAAAATTATTTCCGTTACGCGCATTAACATAAAATCCTCTGAGCGGTCCCGCAAATGCCTGAAACGTATAACCCTGTGTTGAAGAAACAAGTACCGAATTGTCTACTTTTTGTCCCAACCAATTGTCTACTCCTCCTAAATAATTCACCACTTTGTAATCGCCGAACGAACTGCTTCCACACAAACGAAAAGCAAATATTAAATCGCGATGAATGGGCTGGTAATGGCGGAAATCGAATCCCACAACGTATATAGAATTTTGTTCTTTCAACTTATCAGGTTGTCTGAAATGCTCACCCCAAGCTTTGAAACGAGTTCCTGTTCTGTAGTTCAATCCTTTGATAAAGGTGTTGTCAAAAACATACTCCACCTTTCCACCAATGTTCCACTCGTTTTGGTTTTTATAGGATGCCGTATAAGGGTCACTTGATAACACGACCATACGATCGTTTCGTCCAATGGCTGTTAATTTAAGAGCACTTGTTTCGGTGAACGGATACTTCCATTCGTGTGTTAAATTATACGTTTGCACGCGAATGGTAGCGTATTGTTGCGTGATCTCCTGCCCCTGCCTTTGCAATGAAAACTTCGTGTCCCACCTTCTTTTTACATTTTCAAAAGAAAAACCAAAATCACTGTTGTTCAAATTTGCCGCTAGTCGAACTCCTGCTGTGAATTTAAAATCATCCATTAGATCAGAAATTCCAACTTTAAAAAAACCAGAGAAACCAGGAGTAATACTGGATGGCCCTGTAAAGTTCTGATAAAAGGAACTGGCAAATTGATTATCTACACTCGATTGAAGATAACTCGTAGTAAAGTTGATTCTGTAATTTCGAAATTTTGGTATTTCAATTTTAGAAGATACCAATGAATCTGAACCTTGTGTGACACTTTCAACCTTCTTTTTTTTATCGCTTGGAAAAGCAAAGTTTTCTGTATCTATTCGAGTCGGATCTTTCTTTTTAGCAATCCAAACCATCTCCGAATAGGCCTCATTCTTTTCCTCTGTCTTATTCTCGTCTCCTTCAACTTCTATGGCCCTGTCGTTTATTAAATTTTCTTTTAGTGCATAAGGAACACCTGACTCTTCAATTAGCCAAACCGCACTGTCACAGCCCTTATTAATAAAAAAACCTAGCGAATTTCTATTCGATTTCTGCAAGACCTCGGTAACATTGTAATACCTGTAATGTATTGTCGTATCAATACTTGCAATAGCGCTGTCTCTGTATACTGAACATCTTTCATCGTACAAAAGTTTCGATCTTATAAACTGAACTTTATCGTCCTTCGCATTGGCCACCATTTTGTCAGAATATTTAGCATTGGTGAGCTGAATTAAATCTTCATTCTTATAATCATCTGTTAACTTCAGTTCATAAATGTGAAAAACATTCTCTTTAGCTCGAATACTATCGTGATACTTCAATTTCAAATTTTCATTTCTGTTCGAACTAAAAAATATTGACCTCCCATCGCTTGAGAAAATGGGGTTAATATCATCGAAATTATCGTCTGTAATCTTTCGTGGAACATTCGCAGTAATTGGCAACATGTAGATATTCGTTCTTCCATTCACTGATCCACTCAACACAATGTTTTTACCATCTGGACTGTAATTCATAGAAAGAAGTTTCTCAATCTGAAATAACTCTTTCGAAGATTTTTCTTTGGTATCGCATTGATAAGTGTTTAAATGTAAGCGTCCATTTTTTTCGGTTACATAGGCCAATAAATTTCCATTCGGATGCCACGCAAGCTGAGGGGTGCTCTCGTCTGGAATTCGATCACTTCGAAAATCTCCGCGTGCAATTCGCTTATTTATTTTCAGTTCTTTGTCATAAATAAAAACAGAATATTCGCCTTGGAAGTGCATGCTATAGGCCCACTTTTTTAAATCACCCGAGGGTGTCACATGCCCATAACTGTATTTGAATTTTCTTATGAGTCCGAGTTCCAAAAACTGAAACTTCTTTCTTTTCACATTCAGAGAAACCAACTCTTCCTCCACTTTTTTCAAATCTCTTCCTTGTTCAATGAACCTTTTAAAGTCGTTGACAACTGTTTCTGTATTTCGACCTATGACATATTGAAATCCCCCGTCGGTTCCTCTGAACAATTGAGTCATGTTAAGAATTCCAAGTACTACATTTTCTCCGTAAATATTTCCGATATACGACCAAAAGCTTTGTCCTACCATTTCCGCTTGTCTGCCGGTAAGCCTGTGAATATTTGGATAACGAGCAATCGTAAACCAATCCTCTGTATTTCTCTCGCTTGTTCTTTGATCCTTCAAGGCGGCGTATCGAATTACACCTTCAGAAAACCATGTGGGTATTGCTATTCGATTATTTCCACGCACCATGCTTCTCCAGTCTCCCCCGTACATCAATTGCAAGTACATAATTCGAGCAATTCCCAAAGAAATTTGCTCGCGTAGCTCCTCATCTGTGCCCTCGAAGTAAACGAACATTTTATTTCCTAAAATATTCGTGGCACCACCAATGGTTGAAGTTTCATCATCTGTCAATCCTAGATTACTCTGCCTGAATTCACTTTGTTTGTTAAAAACAAGAACTTGAATTTCATCGTCAAGCTGGACGTTAAAGAATTTTTGAAGACGAACTCTTTCTTGCTCGCAGTATACCAGCGTGCGTTCCGCAATTAATTTTCCGCCATCGTAGAAATACACTTCAAAATTGGAACCCGGTAAATACAACCAATCGAATGACTTATTCTGAAGTCTGTTCTTTCCAAATGATACATTCGACCCTCTATAAAACTGAGACTGCCCCGCAAATGAATTCAACACCAACAGAGTAAACAGAAAATAAAATGGAAGTCCCCTTTCGCAAATCATACAACCAAAGTACGCGTATTTTCGCAAACATAAAATACCTCCTTGCAATGAATATTCAATCTTTTCAATTCAACGCCTTTTCTGAGAATACGCATGTCATCTGGAACAGCGAAAAACAAGCAATTATCATTGATCCAGGCATGAGCAATCGCGTGGAAGAATCTGAGTTTC